>DASPSJ010000079.1:0-70463 GCA_035623985.1 Allostellaceae bacterium
CTCGACTACAAGGCCCTCAAGAAGGACCTGCTCGCGCTGATGACCGACTCGCAGGCGTGGTGGCCGGCGGACTTCGGCCATTACGGGCCGCTGTTCATCCGCATGGCGTGGCACAGCGCGGGGACCTACCGCATCGGCGACGGCCGCGGCGGCGGAGGGTCCGGCACGCAGCGCTTCGCGCCGCTCAACAGCTGGCCGGACAACGTCAACCTCGACAAGGCGCGGCGCCTGTTGTGGCCGATCAAGAAGAAATACGGCGACAAGATCTCGTGGGCCGATCTGATGATCCTCGCCGGCAACGTCGCCCTGGAATCGATGGGCTTCAAGACCTTCGGTTTCGCCGGCGGCCGCGTCGACGTCTGGGAGCCGCCGGAGGACATCTACTGGGGGCGTGAGGGCACGTGGCTCGCGGACGAGCGCTACAGCGGCGACCGCGATCTCGAAAATCCCCTCGGCGCCGTGCAGATGGGCCTGATCTACGTCAATCCGGAAGGCCCGAACGGCAACCCCGATCCGCTCGCCGCGGCGAAGGACATCCGCGAGACGTTCCGCCGCATGGCGATGAACGACGAGGAAACGGTCGCATTGATCGCCGGCGGCCACAGCTTCGGCAAAACCCACGGCGCCGCCGATCCGAACAAGTACGTCGGTCCCCTGCCCGAGGCCTGCGACATCGAGGACCAGGGCTTCGGCTGGAGGAACACCTTCGGCACCGGCAAGGGCGACGATGCGATCGGCAGCGGCCTCGAAGTCATCTGGACCACGACGCCGACCAAGTGGAGCAACAACTTCTTCTCGAACCTGTTCGGCTACGAATGGGAGCTGACCAAGAGCCCGGCCGGCGCGCATCAGTGGAAACCGAAGCATGGCGCCGGCGCCGGTACGGTGCCGGATGCGCACGACCCGTCAAAGCGCCACGCGCCATCGATGCTGACCACCGACCTCGCCTTAAGGGTCGATCCCGTTTACGAAAAGATTTCGCGGCGCTTCTACGAGCATCCGGATGAGTTCGCGGATGCGTTTGCCCGGGCGTGGTTCAAGCTGACGCACCGCGACATGGGGCCGATCGCGCGCTATCTCGGCCCGCTCGTTCCGAAGGAGCCGCTGGCCTGGCAAGACCCGATCCCCGCCGTCGATCATCCGCTGATCGGCGAGCAGGACGTTGCCGCCCTGAAGGCGAAAATCCTCGGGTCCGGCCTCAGCGTTTCCCGGCTGGTCTCGACGGCCTGGGCGTCGGCGTCGACGTTCCGCGGCTCCGACAAGCGCGGCGGAGCGAACGGCGCGCGCATTCGCCTGGCGCCGCAAAAGGACTGGGACGTGAACCAGCCGCGCCAGCTCGCCGAGGTGCTGCAGACGCTCCAAGCGATCCAGAAGGCGTTCAACGTTTCACAGTCCGGCGGGAAAAAAGTCTCGCTTGCCGACCTGATCGTTCTCGGCGGCTCGGCGGCGATCGAGAAAGCCGCCAAGGCCGCCGGTCATGAGGTGAAAGTCCCGTTCACGCCGGGGCGCATGGATGCCTCGCAAGAGCAGACCGACGCCTTCTCCTTCGTGCCGCTCGAACCGACCGCCGACGGGTTCCGCAACTATCTGCGCGGCGAGCAGCGCCTGTCGGCCGAGGAGCTGTTGGTGGATCGGGCGCAATTGCTGACGCTGACGGCGCCGGAGATGACGGTGCTCGTCGGCGGCCTGCGCGTCCTCGGCGCAAATGCCGGGAAATCGACGCACGGCGTCTTCACCAAGCGGCCCGAGACGCTGACGAACGACTTCTTCGTCAACCTGCTCGACATGAGCACGCAATGGCAGCCGTCGGCCGGCTCCGACGGCGTGTACGAGGGGCGCGACCGGAAGACGAACGAGGTCAAATGGACCGGCACCCGCGTCGACCTGATCTTCGGTTCAAACGCGCAACTGCGCGCGCTCGCGGAAGTCTATGCCTGCGCGGACTCGAAGGAGAAGTTCGTGAAAGACTTCGTGGCGGCGTGGAGCAAGGTGATGAACCTCGATCGCTTCGACCTCGCCTGATCGCCGCAGAAAGGGTTTCGAGGGGCTTCCAGAGCGGCGCCGCGACTGAGCATCGCGTGATCAGGGCCGGATCGAAGCTGCGCAAATCCCATGAAGCCTGCGGAAGACCGGAACGCTGGCGAAAGTCATGGACAAGAAATCAGGGCGGCGTTTCAAGACAACTTGGAACGCCGCCCTGACGCCAGGCCCTCACGATCCGCCGGTCCCAGGTTCGAGTCTTGGGCGGCCTATTCTCTCGCATCGTTCAAGCGCGGAGACTTCGTGAGGAGGCGTGGGACGGCAGAGCAGCCCTTCGAACGGCAGGGCTCGCCGGACCCGACGGCCGTCCTTGGCCCCAAGCGGACGCTTTGGCCCATCTTATCTCAGCACGCCGTCGGGCAAAGGGTTACGCGATCCGGGCGCACGGGCTTCCGCTAGCTTCAGGCGATCCCGGTCTCTGAGGGACGCGGACTCCGCCAATATTTTCCTCGTTCACGGTCTCACTCGCACCGTGTATCATGCATGACATGATTCGCCGGCTCTACGTTCATAACTACCGCTGTCTGGGGAACTTTGAGGCCCCAATCGTCGGCCATTCATCGGTATTGTTCATAGGAAAGAATGGCACTGGCAAGACAACGCTCGGCCTTGCACTCGAGATTCTTCAGAGAATCGCGCGCGGCACGAATCGTGTGGGCGAGCTCGTAAAGCCGAGGGACCTCCGCGAACGCGGCGTGCCCATGCGATTCGAAATCGAGGTCGAACTCAATCATAAGGTGTTCAAATACGCGATCGCTTTCGAGTATCCGGACGGCTTCCGAGAGCTGCGCGTGCTGGAGGAGATGCTCACGGTTGGCGGCAAACCCATCTACATCAGAGAGATGGCGCAAGTCCGTCTCACCAGAGAAGCACAAGAGAAGGAGGCAAGCTTTCGCATCGATTGGCATTTGGTGGCTCTGCCGATCGTTCAGCATCGCGCTACGAACGATCCTCTATTCATTTTCAAGCAATGGCTCGCGAGCATCCTCGTACTTCGACCGGTTCCCAGTTCAATTCGCGGCGATTCCGACCACGAGACGCTTCAACCCAACACGCAGGCGACGGACATCGGCGCCTGGTTCGCAGGTCTTTTTGCGCAAGCGCCCGCGAGTTATTCGAAGATTGAAGCTTATCTAAAGCAAGTGATGCCGGACTTTCTTGACATTCAGAATCCGCAGGTTGGAGGCGAGTCTCGAAGCATGTTCCTCCGGTTCTCGAACCAGCAGGGAACACTGACGCTTCCATTCGAGTACCTATCGGACGGCGAAAAATGCTTCGTGATTTTCGCTATGGTGATCGCGGCAAACGACACCGTCGGGCCTTTATGCTGCTACTGGGATGACCCTGACAACCATCTCGCGCCCTCGGAAGTCGGTATGGCTGTAATGGCTCTTCGCAGGGCCTTCAAAACACACGGCCAGTTCATTGCGACATCACATGATCCTGAAGCGATCAGAAGTTTTTCCGATGAAAATACATTTGTCCTCTATCGGAACAGTCATCTTGAACCGACATTGGTGCGCTCCGTCGATCAGATTCGGTCAAGTGGTACATTTAAAGGCGATTTGATCGATGCACTGGTGCGGGGCGATGTGGATGATTCGTGAGTATGGGCGTCAACAGGCATCTGCCACATATTTACATTCTTCCGGAGGACGACGCAAATCGTCAGCTTGCCCTCGGTTTTCTTACTGATACGTCCGCCATCCAGGTTAGGATTCTGAACGAGGCCGGCGGGTGGACCCACGTTCGGGACCTCTTTGCCTCGGTCCACGTCGATGAGATGAGAAGATTCGATGGCCGATATATGATTTTGCTGGTCGACTTCGACGGCGACGTTGACCGCTTGCGGCTCATGAAGGAAGCGGTTCCTACGGATTTAGCCGATAGGGTGTTCGTTCTTGGCACTCTGACGCAGCCGGAACATCTTAGAAAGGATCTGGGCCCCTTTGAGAACATCGGCAAATTGATCGCGGACGATTGCCGTAACGGGACCCAGACCGTCCGGACGCATGATCTGCTTCGTCATAACGACAGCGAATTCACTCGGTTGCGTCACGCTCTGCACGCGATCTTGTTTCCCTAGGTATCTCAGCGTCCCGAACATCATGGAATTCCGATTCCAGGATGTCCGCATGGCACAAAGCCGCGGTGCACCCGCGCGCGGATGCTTCCGCAGTCGACCAAAGAGCGGCCATGCCGACATTCCGCCGCCGCCGCCGACCCTTGTCGGACGTCCGGCGGATCGGCGCCGAGCGACCGATCGCGATCCGGAAACGGGCCGCCCGCGCTCGAGCGCGATCGATACCCGCCCGCTATTCCGCGGCGGCGCGGGCGGAGGCGCCGGCCAGCACCTCGGCGGCTTCCCTGGCCACGGCCGTGCCCTCGAAAAAGCGCGGGTTCTGCGTGCCCCAGAGCCGCACGGCATTGGCGAAGGCGAAGTCGCGGAAATCCTCCGGCGTCATCAGGCCGTCCTCGACCAGCTCATGGGCCTCGGGCACCGGCCGCAGCATGTCCGGCACGTCGAAATGCCCGATGTCGGAGCTGAAAATCGCGTTGATGCGCGCGCCGAAGGGGTTCGCCCGGCCGAAGGCGGTCACGTTCATCCGGTCGTCGGCCTCGCAGCCGAAATAGAACGGCTTGGCATAAAGCTCGATCCAATCCTCCTTGCGGGCGATGTCGCAGGCGGCGTAATCGTCGAGCACCGGGACGCCGCCGGTGAGCGCGTCTTCCTCGCGGCTGGGCCAGCCGTCGCGCCGCGCCAATTCGGCGGCAATGTCGTCATAGCCGTACTTCTCGACGAGGCTCCCGAGCAGCGCGCGGTCGAGCTTCTTCGGGTCCATATAGGCGAGGCCGTCGCGGCCGCGCCGCTCCCAATGCTCGACCAGGTCGGCGAAAAGCTGGCAGCCCCAGCCGACCCCGCCTTCGAGGAAGGCGAAGCGCAGATCGGGGAAGCGCCGCGTCACGCCGCCGAGGAACAGCGCCTTGGCGACGGCGTGCCCGGCGGCGGCGAAGTGCCCGATGTGGTTGAAGGTGAAGTTGCTGGGCGAATTGCGCAGGCCGAAGCCGCGGCCGACGCTGTGAAAGGTCGGAGCGATGTCGAGCGCGCGGCATCTTTGCCAGACGGCGTCGTAGTCGTAGGCGCTGTCGATGCCGAGGTGATCGAAGGCCACGGCAAAGCGCGCGAGCGCGGGATCGGCGCCCGCGGCCGCCGGCACCGGGCGCGCGATGTTGCAGGCGAACATGCCGACCTTGGCGCCAAGCTCTTTCGTCGCGTAATCGAGCTCGGCGATCGCCTCGTCGGGCGTATGCATCGGGATGACGGCCGCCGGGGTCAGCCGGTCGCCAAGTTTTGCGAAATAGTCGGCGGTGACGATGTTGAAGCCGCGGATGACGGCGCGGCGTGTCGCGTCATCGGCGATGCGCGGGATGCCGAGGCCGGCGGTCGGATAGATGACGGCGAAATCGACGCCGATCTCGTCGAGCCGGTCGTACAGCATGCGCGGCATCATCGCCGTGGCGCGGTCGCGGGTGTTGGTGGTCTGGCGCACCCAATTGCCTTCCATGGCGACGGCGCGCCGCTTGCGCTCGGCGAGCGACAGGGAAAGCGCGTCGGGGATCCGCCGCTGGCTGGCGAGGAAGCCGTCCGCCGCCTTGTCGCCGGCGGCCTTGCGCATTCTCTCGGCGAAGACCGGCGTGTACTCGATCCAGTGGCCGTCGGCGTCGATGATGGGATGCGTAAGACCGGCGCGAATTTCCGCGGCCGTGCGATGAGGGCTCATGCTCGCCTCCAGGCTCGCCGCGCGAGGTGCCGGCGGGCATCGCACGCGGCCGAGTTGCGCTTTTCCTCCCTCCGCCGCGGCAGGCTCGGACGCCGCGACGGACCTTATCCGCCCTACGGTAACTTTCCCGGCCGGCGCGCGCAACGAATCCGGTCGAACGCCTTTCGGCCGAGGGTCAAAACCCGTAAAGCCTGGCCACCACACCGCCTTCGGTCACAGTCCGGACGTCGGCCGACCTGAGCGGTTCGTCAGAGATTGACCGGCCATTCAAGCGCATCCACTGGACAGTCCGTTCAGACCTGGCCGATGATAATGGCGCGTCAAGAAGCGAGGACCACCGTGGACCGTAACCGATACGGCCGCGCGCCGTGCCGGATGCCAGCGCCGTCATCGCCGGCCGCGTAGCTCAAGATCATGCGCGTCATAGGCCGAAAGCGCAATCGCCGTGCCTTGCCGAGGAACATCGATATGCCGGCAGGATCGCGAGAAGCGGCGAAGATGGAGGCTCCGGGACAGGTGGCCGGTGAAATCTTCGACGGCGCGCGCAAGCCGGGGCGGGCGGCGGCATCGGCCGGCATCGTGCTTCTGTTCAGCGTCGTGGCGGGGGGTGCGACCGCCCTCTGCACGGGAGGCTCCGATCCTGCCGACCCATCGGTTTATCCGGCGCTGCCGCGCGGGGCCGCCGACGAGATTGCAGCAGTCGAAGAAGAGATCGATCGAACCGAGGCCGCCGCGCTGGCCTTGGCCGGCGATCGCGGGCTGGACTCCTATCAGAAGATCAATTTGCTCGGCAAATTGCTGCTGTTCGACAAGACCCTGTCGGTCAACCGGAATGAAGCTTGTGCCTTTTGTCATATGCCGGAAACCGGATGGACCGGTCCCGCCGCGGCGTTGAACGCGAGGACGGCCGCCTACCCGGGATCAGTGCGCACGCGTTTCCAGCAACGCAAGCCGCAAAGCTACGGCTATGCCACCCTGGCGCCGAGCCTCTATTACGACCGGAACAAGCAGGATCTGGTCGGCGGCAATTTCTGGGATATGCGCGCCACGGGCATTCGCCTGGGCAATCCCGCATCCGAGCAGGCTCAGGGACCGCTGGTCAATCCGGGCGAGATGGCGTTGCCCGATCCGGCCTGCGCGGTCGAGCGAGTCTCATCGAGCCCCTATCGGCCATTATTCGAGGCCGTCTGGGGCGCCGCCACCCTCGACATCCGGTGGCAACGGGATGTCGAGGAGATTTGCAGCCGCCCGGGCCCGCCGAGCGCGAACGATCCTTTCCCGGTCCATCTTTCGGCGGCCGATCGCGAGCGGGCAAACGCGGCCTACGACCGGATCGGCATCGCGATGAGAGCCTTTGAGGCATCACCCGAGGTCAACGCTTTCAGCGCGAAATTCGATGCCGTTCGCGCCGGCCGCGCGAAGCTCTCGGCGTTCGAGCGGCGCGGCTACGCGCTGTTCCGCGGCAAGGCGCGCTGCAACGAATGCCACCGCGATTCCGGAGAATCGCCGCTGTTCACCGATTTCACCGCGGATAATATCGGTGTCCCGCGCAATCCGGACCTGCCGTTCTATATCGAGAGCCAGCCCGATGCGGGCGGCTATGCGGCCAACCCGCTGGGGGTTCGTTATGTCGATGACGGCGTGGGCGCCTTCCTGGCGGGCCGGGACAACCCGAACGGCAAATGGGCCGAACTGGCGGACTCATACCGCGGCAAATTCCAGGTCTCGTCGCTGCGCAACGTCGATAAACGGCCGCGTCCGGATTTCATCAAGGCCTACGCGCATAACGGTTATTTCAAGAGCCTGAAGGAGGTGGTGCATTTCTACAACACGCGGGACGTCCTGCCGCGGTGCAAGCCGGGCGATCCCGACGAGAAGGTGACATGCTGGCCGCCCCCCGAACAGCCGGCAAATATCAACAAGACGCAGATGGGTCATCTCGGCCTGAGCGGCGCCGACGAAGATGCCATTGTCGCCTTTCTCAAGACGCTGACCGATGGTTACGAGCCGCCAGCGCATTAGGCGGCGTCGGTCGGTCCATGTCTGAGCTTGTCAAGGCTTCTCGGATGCCTGCTGCGGCAGGGACGGTGCCGCACGCTCGGGCGGCAGGCGTCCGAGAAGCCTTAACAGAAGCGGTCATCCGCCGATGTTGGCCGAGTGGCTGAAGCCGACCCAAGTCAGCCGCAGGTCGACCCATCAGGCACTCCCAGAAGCGGACGGTCACCACCGCCGAGCACCGGCGGCTGTGCGCCCATTGCGGTCGATCTGGCGACTACGGTCGCTCCTCCAAAGCGGACGCTTCATCCACAAGGTTCGCTGGGCGCTCTGGGTCGCAAGGCTAGCACCGCACCGAAAATCAAGAATTGTGCACGAAACCTAAGCCTCTGATCCGATTGGGCATTTCTGATGCAGATTTCTGATGCATAATGGCATCGTGCTTTACGGCTCGGCTTGCCGTTGCTGCAATGCTTTATGCAACGCCATCATTGCCGGGATGGCAGCATTCAGCCTCTCTCGTCCCTCCTTGAACGAAGCCAGAGCATCGGAAAATGATGAGGCATTCGCTTCCCTTGCGATGCTAAAAAGGTTGAAGCCCGCGCTAGTCGACACCCTCATATCGCCGGGGAGCTTCGCCCGGCGCTTACTGAGTTCCTTCATCACTACGGTTTGGATACTATCTCCGTATTTCGCGCGGATCGTGCCGAAAACGCTATATATGGCCTCGTACACTTCGGAGCAGAACTTACACGCTTCCTCGACCGTAGGTATGGCCCCTTTATGGATCACTGCATTTCTGAAAGTCGCGATACTTAGCTTGGGTTTATAGGCGCTGCCGAGCTCCAGAGCGTGCAAAAGCAGGAACGCCCCAAGTTGACGCTCTGACTGCCGGGCCATCTCCGAAAACATTCCGTCAAATAGGTCATCCTGCATGTTGCGCCCGACGAACGCAACTCGCAGCCCAAACTCGTATAACCTTTCGAGTGCGGCTGCGAAGCTCGCGCATGCTTCCAATGTAAACCCTTCCAGAAGGGCTGTTGCACCGGAATCCAACAGCATCTCAAATTTTTGGCTTTGCATCATCAGCGCGGTCTTGTGGCCTGCCGAGCACTCGATGCGTGCGATCCCATCGTCAAAATAATCTGCGATGAATGGTTCGAGAGATGGCCGCCCAAGATCGATTTGGCATTGCATGCACATCGCAAAGGTCTTCATGTCACATGACGTCCCTTCCGTTGGCTCATCTTAGTGGCCGGATCGGCAGATGGGCGTCAACCGCCCCCTAGACCACCGCTCGATCAGCACGTGACAGTCCAGTTTATCGCTCGCCCATGTTTTCAATTCACGTCTCCAATTTTCGTCGGGCGGCCCGAATCAGAGTATCGTAGTTGGCGCAAACCCGCTTGGCGGTGGTATCAAACCGCGCAGCCATTTTGTTGTAGTGCGCGGGCTTGGTATCCAGCCACTCAATGGGAATACGATACCATCCGCTCTGCCCCGGCACTGGCCTTGTTACCGTCCCGATAAGCCTATCGAGCCTGTTAAGCCTGTCGATCATTGCATTCCGGTGGGTTTCAAGTTCGGAATCTACAAACTCGAACTCCGGTCCGTGGCGTTCTTTGAGAAACTCGGTGATCGGATCGAACCAAGCAAGAGGAAAGGATGTTCCGTTAAACGACTAGCTTCGGAGACGGCCAATCGTTTCTGACAGCCTTTGTGAGACGTCCTTCAGCGTGTTCCGATCGGCATTTCGCCCCTCCGTCCGGATAGCTGTGGTGGCGAGATGCTGCGACGCCTGTATCGCTACGTAGAGATCGTCGCGAGCTTTCTTAACCTCGGCGATGGTATAGTTTTTGTGCTGGCTTGTGCGGGAATCGTATTCGCTGTGATGCTCTAGGCAGAGCCACGCCAGATTGCCTTCACCATAATTGGCCGGATTTTGATCGAGATGGGCGATCTGTCCCCGTTTCTCGGTTAGGTCGCCTTTTATCTTGTAGCAAAGTGCGCAGCGTCGTCGGCTACTATCCAAGACAAGTAGCTCGGTCTGGGATGGAATCGACCTGCGCTCCAATTTTGCCATCTGTTCTGAATACCGTCGGCTGTGGCCACTTTCCAGCAGCACGTTCTGCCCTGGCCCGACATTTATTCTTGATAACATATTTCATCAAGATTGGCAGCGTGGCCTGCCGCATCTGCTTACCCCATCCAAATGAGACGCGGAAGTCTGGTTGGGTCGGCGGCTAACATTCCTGTTCCTATGGCAGAACGTCTGCTTTAGGTTATTGGGCACTTCAAAGTTGCCCTTCCGCTTCCGGCCCAGACCCGGCATTGATCCGAACGTCCGGTTTCAGTGCGACATAGTCCGCAAGCGGACTGACCGCTTTCCACCCCATAGCGGCCACTCGCGGCGTCACGGTCGAAGGGCAGCACATCTCCGACGAACCGCTCGGCGCGGCCAATGCCCGGAATGAGGCTGGGACCCGCCGGCTTTATGGGGTTTGACCCTAATCCCCCTTTCCGCCCGCCTCCTTCGCCGCCATGCGCGCCTTGAGCTGCTCGGGCGTGAGGCGGACGATGTCCTCGTTCTGATGCGCGTAGAGATCGTAGGGCTCGGTGTCGAGATCCTCGAGCACGAGACGGCCGGCGAGCACCGCCTCCTTCCAGGCCGCCTGCTCGCTCTCGCGCGCGTGGAACTCGGGCATCACCTCGGCCGCGAAGAGCGCGAGGCTGTCGCAGATGTCCTGATGGCTGGTGCGGCCGGCCTGGTTGAGCAGGATGACCTGGTCGACATGCGCCGCCTCGAACTGCCGCAGGCGGGCGCGCAGCGTGGCGGGCGAGCCGACGAGGCCGCTCTTCAGCGCCGCCTGCGCCTTCTCCGTGCCGCGCCAGGCCTGATACTCCCGCCAGAGATTGCTGGTGCCGGGCGCGTCGACGCCTTTGCGGCCGTAATAGGAGAGCGCGAAGATGAAGAAGGTCCAGCCCGACGCTTTCTCGATCGCCTCGGCGTCGGTCGGCGCGCACATGAAGCCGTTGACGATGGCGATATTGGCGTTGCGGGGGTAGTCGGCGAGCGGCCGCGGATGATGCAGCAGCGTGTTGTAGTAGCGGTTGACCCAGGCGCGCGCCGCCTCGGGCGAGACGAAGCTGAAGCCCAGCGCCCCCATGCCCCATTCGCCGGCCTTGGCGATGGTCTGGATGTTGGAGCAGGCGACCCACAGCGGCGGATGCGGCTTCTGCAGCGGCTTCGGAATGACGTTGCGCGCGGGGAAGTCGTAATATTGGCCGTGGAACTCCCAGTTGTCGCGGGTGAACATCGGCACGATGGCCTTGACCGCCTCCTCCCAGCGCTCGCGCTTGTCGCGCACGCGAACGGCGAAGGGGTGAAGCTCCGCCGGCCCCGCCGCCTCGCCCATGCCGAGCTCGACGCGGCCGCCGGAGACGAGGTCGAGGGTGGCGACGCGCTCGGCGACGCGCTGCGGCTGGTTGGTGGTGAGCTGGACGACGCCGTGGCCGAGGCGGATGCGGCTGGTGCGCTGGCTCGCCGCGGCGAGGAACACCTCGGGCGCCGAGCAATGGGAATATTCCTCGAGGAAATGATGCTCCACCGCCCAGACGCAGTCATAGCCGAGCCGGTCGGCGAGCTCGACCTCGGCGAGCGAATTCCGCAGCAGCGCGTACTCGTCGGTCTCGCTCCAGGGACGCGGAAGCTGATGCTCGTAGAAAATGCCGAACTTCATGCGGTCCTCCCGCGGCCCAGTCTAGCCGCGCCGCGCCGCGGGCTGCAAAGCGTGCGTTTTGCCGCCGCCTCACTCGCCGGTCTGGAGCAGCGCGCCGCGGCGGCGGGCGCCGCGGAAGGCGTAAAGGAAGACGACGCCGCCGACCCCGAGATAGACGAGGTCCAGCACCACGGCGGCGATGAAGTGGTCGAGGCGGAAGACGTGCTCGAACATCACCGCGCGCATGCCCTCGAAGACATGCGCCGAGGGCAGCACATAGGCGACATATTGCAGCCAGAGCGGCAGCACCGAGAGCGGGTAATAGACCGCGCTCGCCGGCGCCAGCAGGAAGACGGCGAGCCAGGCCAGGCTCTCGGCGCCAAGGCCCTGACGGAACAGCAGGGCGCCGATGAGCAGCCCCAGCCCCCAGCCCATCGCCAGCAGCAGCACGAAGAAGGCGATGAGCGGCAGCCCCAGCGTGAAGATCGAGTAATGATAGAGCGGGATCGCCAGCAGCATCGCCGGCAAGACGCCGATGACGATGCGGATCAGGCTCATGGTGACCAGCGCGATCATCCATTCATAGGGCCTGAGCGGCGTGACGAAGAGATGGCCGAGATTGCGCGACCACAGCTCCTCGAGAAAGGAGATGGAGACGCCGAGCTGGCCGCGGAACATCACGTCCCACAGCATCACCGCCGCCAGCATCACGCCGCCGGCGCGCGCGACGTAGGAGCTGTTGGTCATGAGGAACTGGCTGGTGAAGCCCCACAGCACCATCTGGATCGCCGGCCAATAGAGCAGCTCGAGCGCGCGCGGCCAGGAGCTGCGCAAGAGATAGAGATAGCGCAGCAGCATGGCGCCGATCCGGGCGGGGGAGAAGCCGGCGGCGCTCATTGCGCCGCCTCGCGCGCGGGCCCGCCGGCGCGCGCGATCTCGAGGAACACCTGCTCGAGCGTGTCGCGGCCGTAGCGCTCGATGAGCGCGCGCGGGCTGCCGCGATCGACGATGCGCCCCCGCCGCATCATCATGACCTCGGAGCAGAGCC
The DNA here is from genome assembly GCA_035623985.1 of Allostellaceae bacterium. Lineage (GTDB taxonomy): Bacteria > Pseudomonadota > Alphaproteobacteria > ATCC43930 > CGMCC-115725 > DAHUYF01. The sequence continues at coordinate 12,585 of DASPSJ010000079.1, forward strand.
GCTCCACCTCGCCCATGTTGTGCGAGGCGAGCAGGATGGTGGCGCCGCTCTCTTCGCGGTAGCGCTCGAGATACCCCCGCACCCAATCGGCCGTGTCGGGATCGAGCGAGGCGGTCGGCTCGTCGAGCAGCAGCAGCGCCGGCGCGTTGAGCAGCGCCTTGGCGAGCGCGACGCGGGTCTTCTGGCCCGCGCTCAACTTGCCGGTTTGCATCGCCAGGAAGTCGCCGATCTGCAGATCCCGCGCCAGCGTCTCGATGCGCGCGTCGAGATCGGCGACGCCGTAGAGCCGGCCGTAGACGGTGAGGTTCTGGCGCACGGTCAGGCGGTGCGGCAAGTCGACATAGGGCGAGGAGAAGTTCATGCGCGGCAGCACGCGGTAGCGGTGGCGCAGCATGTCCTCGCCGAGGACGCGGACGCGCCCGGCGGTCGGCAGCAGCAGGCCGAGCAGCATCGACAAGGTGGTGGTCTTGCCGGCGCCGTTGCCGCCGAGCAGCGCCGCGGTCACGCCGCGGCCGACGGCGAAATCGATGCCGTCGACGGCGAGCGTCGCGCCGAAGCGCTTGGTCAGCGCGGAGACTTCCACGACGGGGTCGGACACGCGGCGCACTATGGCGCAAAGCCCGCCCGGGGCAAAGCGCGCGGGCGCCGCCTCGGCCGCGCCGGGCGGGCATGCGCGCGGCGCATCGATGGCCTATAATAACGGCCGCGGGAAAGGCGAAGAGCGCATGGCGCAACACGGCGAGGCACCGCTTCTGATGCAGCGCGCGGGGACCGACGTCTCGGTCAGCCTGCGCATGCTCGTGCTCATCCGCTGGGTGGTGGTGGCGGGCCAGGCGGCGACGATCCTGCTGGTGCATTACGGGCTGGGCTTCATGCTGCCGATCGAGGGAGCGCTCGCCGTCGTCGCCGCCTCGGCGGCGCTCAACATCGCCGCGAGCTGGCCGCGCCGCGCCTCGGCGCGGCTGGGCGACCGCGGCGCCGCGTTCTATCTCGCCTATGACATGCTGCAGCTCGGCCTGCTGCTGTTCCTGACCGGCGGGCTGCAGAATCCCTTCGCCATGCTGATGCTGGCGCCGGTGACGGTGGCGGCCACGATCCTGTCGCGGCGCAGCGTGTTCCGGCTGTCGACCTTGACCGTCGTGGCGATCAGCCTCATCGCGGTGGTCCATCTGCCGCTGCCCTGGCGCGACGCGCCGCTGCCGCCGCCGCCGCTCTACGTCTTCGGCGTGTGGACGGCGCTGGTGCTGGCCACCGTGTTTATCGCCGGCTATACCTGGAACGTGGCCGAGGAGGCGCGGCGCATGCGCGACGCCTTCACCGCGACGCAGCTCGCGCTGGCCCGCGAGCAGCGCGTCTCGGCGATGGGCGGCATCGCCGCCGCCGCGGCGCATCAGCTCGGCTCGCCGCTTGCCACCATCGCCGTCGTCGCCAAGGAGCTGGTGCGCGACCTGCCGCCGAACAGCCCCTACGCCGAGGACGCGCTGCTGCTGCTGAGCCAGAGCGAGCGCTGCCGCACCATCCTCGCCGATCTCGCGCAGCAGCGCGAGGCCGAGACCGGCTCGCCCTTCACCACGCGGCTACCGTTCTCGGCGCTGGTCGAAGCGGCGGGCGAGCCGCACCGCGTCCCGGGCAAGACCATCACCTACAGCACCGCCGCCGGGCGCGACGCCGAGGCGATGCCGGTGGAGGAGCCGCTGGTGGCGCGCAGCCCCGAGATCATGCACGGGCTCGGCAATCTCATCCAGAACGCCGGCCAGTTCGCCAGCCGCGCGGTCGACGTCACCACGAGCTGGAGCGAGGAGACGGTGGCGGTCGACATCGTCGACGACGGCCCGGGCTTTCCGCAATCGGTTCTCGCGCGCATCGGCGAGCCCTATATCTCCGGCAGGAGCGGCGCGGCGGAAGAGCATATGGGGCTCGGCATCTTCATCGCCCAGAGCCTCCTGGAGCGCACCGGCGCGCGCGTCAGCTTCGCCAATCTTCCCGACGGCGGCGCGCAGGTGGTTGTCGAATGGCGCCGGCCCATGCTCGAGGGCGCGGACGGCAAGATGGCGGTGAAAGAGGCCGGAGAATGACCGACGAAACGCATCCCCAGGCGACGCCGTCGCCCTCGGTGCTCGAGGGCTGGCCCGATTCCGAGCGGCGCCTGCTGCTGGTCGACGACGACGCGCCGCTGTGCCAGCGGCTGGCGCGCGCCATGGAGCGGCGCGGCTTCATCGTCGCCACCGCCGACAGCGTCGCCTCCGGCATCGCCGCGGTGAGCGAGAACGCCCCGGCCTTCGCCGTGGTCGATTTGCGCCTCGCCGACGGCAGCGGGCTCGAGATCGTCAAGGCTTTACGCAAGGCGCGGCCGGGCGCGCGCATCGTCATGCTGACCGGCTATGGCAACATCGCCACCGCGGTCGCCGCGGTCAAAGCCGGCGCGCTCGACTACCTGCCGAAGCCGGCGGACGCCGACGCGGTCGAGCGCGCGCTGCTGGCGAGCGACGCGCTGCTGCCGCCGCCGCCGGAAGACCCGATGTCCGCCGACCGCGTGCGCTGGGAGCACATCCAGCGCGTCTTCGAGCAATGCGACCGCAACGTCTCGGAGACGGCGCGCCGCCTCAAGATGCACCGGCGGACGCTGCAGCGCATCCTGGGCAAGCACGCGCCCCGAAGCTGAGGGGGCGAAGGATCAACCACGGGAGCGCTTGCCGCCGCGCCGCCGTCGGATCGAAGTCCGCGGCGGGACGCCGCCGTGCAAGAATATCCTATCGTCCCTGCCCGCCGCAGCTAAAGTCACGCAAGCTGCGTATCGCGCCGGGCACCGGGCCGTCAAAAGCCATCAGATGCTCCGGCTCGGAAAAGCACCACGCGAACGACCCCCAGGCAAGGCTGGCAACGGTCTTTTTGAAGGCCGCGTGGTGGCGGCTCTGAAATGCCGTGAGAAAGAGCGCCTGCGTCGGCCTAAAACCAGCCGCCGACATGATCTCAAGGAATTGCCGCCGCCGGTCCTCGTGCATAGGCCCATCGGTCGCCACGACCTCGACAAATACGAACAAGAGCTCGTCTTCGCCGGTATCGGCAAGGATGACATCCGGCAGAAGCTTTTCCGGCTTGATTTCGATTCCGAGAGCCTTCAGCAGCCTGTCATCTTTCTCGACCACTTTCTTCCCGCTTTCGGAAATCCAAGGAACCGCCGGATTGACCAGAAATCGCGGCGCAAACACTTCGATCACCGCCTTGGTGATAATCGAGGAAAGTCCGGGTGCCATGACGCGCGTTTCGCCGTTCGGCAAAGCGACGGGAACCTTGGATTTTGCACCCGTCGCCGCGATCTGAAGAATTTTTACGGTTGCGAGCGCGTTCCGCGTCAGATGTTTATCCCGCCAGGCCGCAGCGGCAGCACGGAATTCCGCCTCGCCCAACCCCGGATCGAACAGCGCCGCGAGATCGCCGCGCAAGACGTATCGTCCCTTACTTGAAGCGGTCGGCACGTCCGGCTTGACCAGAACGGCGCCCAGCGCCACCAGCCCGTAGCGCAGCGTGTCGTCGCGGATAGACTCGCGCGTGTTTTCCTTGTACCAGCGATCCGCGGGCTCGGGCGTCCCTGGCCGCTTTACGGCCTCAAGATAGGCCATGCGCGCGGCATCACTCGTTTTGGCAGCCTGGCCACTGCCCATCCGATAAACGAATTTGGGCGCCAGCCATTCGCCGCCCTCGATCGCACCCACATACAGCATCGTGAAAATCGTTCGGGCGGCGGCCAAGCTCGTGCATCTCGTCCGCTCGGGCGTCCCCTCAGGAAAGACAACCTGAAGTCGCGCGCGGATACCATCCACGTCAAGCAGCGCCGGCAGCATCTGTTCTCTTGTAAGCCGCCGAAATCACGGCCTCGATTTTCTCCCTGGAGGCGGAGGCATCGAGCAACTTGCGCAATTTGTCGAGCACCGGCGGCGAGGGAAGCGGCAGCTCCTCGAGCTCAAAAGCGGAGACCGCGACCGAGCCATTGATGCAGCGAAATGCCTCGTCGACGACGCCGCTGTTGAGCAACGCGGCAATGACCGCCGGCGGCAGCTTCGGATCGGGGCCGAGCGCGCGCACCATGTTGAGGTGATTCTCGATCGCGACCCCTTTGTGACGACGGATGAACTCGACCGGCAACTCGGCGGCGATAAGGCGGCGCGATTGCTCTTTTGCCGTCGTTCGCTGCAGCAGCACGCAGGGCCTGTCGACGATCAGCCAGTCATCTTTCGGGCGATCGGCGACGAACCAAGGCGCATGGTTGCGCTTCTCGCTGCGCCAAAGGAACCGGCCATCGGCGGTCACGGATTCCGCCCAGATCACGGGGTAGGCCCCCGGAACTTTCTCGCGGCGGAATTGGGTCTTGAACCGATTCCACACGAGCGGACCCGTCGAGACGCCATAGCCGTAGTGAGCGAGCCGATAGGGCATCGAGCCAAGCCGGCGCACGAAGCGCGCCTGATCGGCCGACCGCGGCAGCAACCACGGCGCCTCGGGGCGCGACGGAAGCGCAATTTTTCCCGCTTTGCGATAGCGGGAACCTTGCGATCCGACCGCGATAAATCCAACCGAACCGCCGCGCGCGGCAACGCCCCGCCGATAGGTCGCCAACATCGTCTCCTGGAGCACGTCGGTAAATACGCCGTCTCGCTCGCCGACGAAATCGACGGCGAGCGGCGTCGCCTCGGTGACGAGCAATGCCCTGAGGGATTTGTAGTAAAGCCCCGACAGCATCGAGGTCGGCGTGACGTAGCCGATAACGCCGCCCGGCTTCACCCAGCGAAGCGCGGCATCGGTGAAGAGCCCATAAAGGTTCGCATGCCCATGAAGACTCCGCGCGAATTGCCCGCGGCGTTCAACCGACAAGGAGGTCCGGCCATAAGGCGGATTGCCGATCACGAGATCGTAGACGGGCTCGGCGGCCAAACTCAGCGCCAAACTGTCGCGCGCCTCCACCACCTGCGGAACCGATTTGCGCGCGGCAGAGGCGAGATCGCGCAGCATCATCTCGATCATGGCCTGTGCGAGCCAAGCGCCAAACGGGTCGACGTCAACGCCCCGCAACCGGGCACTGATTTGTTGCAGAATGAACGCCGGCTCCGTGCCCGCCAGAGCGTCCGCCATGCGGCGGGCAACAGGCAACAGAAACGCCCCGCCGCCGCAGGCCGGATCCAGGACACGAGCCGACCGCCAGCTCACGCCGGCTTCCTCGGCCATCGTCAAAAGCCGCTCCGCCAGCTCCGGCGGGGTATAGAAGATGCCGTGCGCGGCACGATACGGAGCGGGAAGCGCCGTCGTATAAATCTCGCCGATAAAACGCGCGAGCGAGCGAGCGTCGTATTCCGCGGCCGCTTCGCCAAACCGTTCGGCCCCGCTTCGCGCCTCCGTCGACAAAGCCGCGATGCCGAGAGTTTCGGGAAGAGGCGCAGGACCGGCCGGCATTTGCCGCGCCCGCCAGCACGTGCAAACGACCGCATGCGCGAAGGTTTGCGCGAAAGCCAAGCGCCCGTCCAGCGGCGCACGGCACGCCAGCTCGCGAACAAGCTCCTGTTCAACGGCGGGGAGGCTTATGGCGATGCGCGGCAAGCCGGTCAATTCCAACTGAAGATTCAAGCGTTTGCCCATGCCCCCTCCGCACCCGCAGCGCAGAACATATCATGAATCTTAACGCAGGAAAATGCCTTGTTTCAGTTGCGCAAACGTCGGCGTGGAATTCCGGCTGCCCGCCCGGAGTGGGCAACTCCGATACCAAGCGTGCGCCGAAAGCAAACGCCGGCGCAGGGTGACGATGCGTTCAATTGTGCGCCCAATCCCTCGTCCTCCCTCAGCGGGGATGCGGCCCGGCGCGCCGCTCGAGGGCGCGTCCTCCGTCATGATGACCCACGCGCCGGCGCGAGAAGCGCGCCTCGGCCCGCGGCGGCCTGGTCTCGCAGCACTTTTCCTTGAGCGCGCGGCAACGGAGGAGAGGGGCGCGGTCGACGTCCTCGACGGTACGCGGGAGGATGATCTTGACCCGCTCCCGCTCGCCCCACCCCGTCAACGGGCCGACCGACAGGCAATCGACGACACCCCGATATAGGGAAGCGGCCACGCATCTGCCGGCGTCGGGCCGGCCCTCGCGGTTTTTGGAATAATTCCGGTCAATCGAACAGAGCCCGGCGGATGAAGCTCTTTCTCCCGGCCGAGGCACCCCGGCGGTGGAAAATTTCCGAAACCACGGCGCGGACGAAAAACTTCTTGACAGAGCGGCTATGCCGCGGCAACTTTTCAGTGAACCTATATTTGTGAAACTCCGTATGGTTGCCAAAAAGGACGGCTAGGAGCCCGCATGCGATTGCTCGTTCCCTCATGTCTCGTGCTGCCGATGGCCGATGTCTAACCCGCATCTTGAGATGAGCGCCGCGGAATGAGTTTTTCGTCAACTGCCGGTTACCGGGCTTGGCCGTCGGGCGATCGCAAAACCCGTGATCCAGCCAAGCAAAAAGACCAACCAAGTCCACGGTTGGAAGGCGCGGCGCCGCATTACACCGCGCGGTTGTAGCGCGGCGAAAAAGCTTCATGCGTGCCGCCATCAGCGATTGTCGATCGACCCTGCCAGTTCGGGAGCGGCCACATGGATAGCCCAACACCCAATGAGCGCGCGCGGCTCCCGACAGGCACGCTCGAAGCCTCCGAGCCCGGCCCCGGCCATCAGCCAGGAGGCGATCGGACTCAAACGGCGGCGGATCATCCGCCGATGGCGTGCGTGCATGAGCTGTTCGAAGAGCAAGCGCGGCACCGGCCACAGGCGACGGCGCTGGCGCAGGGCGGAAGCAAGCTCACCTACGACGAATTGAACCGCGCGGCCAATCGCCTCGCGCATCATCTGCGCGATCTCGGCGTCGAGCGCGACGTCCTCGTCGGCATCTTCATGCGCCGACGGATCGAGATGATCATCGCTCTGCTGGCAACGCTGAAGGCGGGCGGCGCCTACGTTCCGCTCGATCCCGCCTACCCGCCGGCGCGCCTCGCCGAGGCGACGAGCAGCCTGGATCTCAAGATCGTCCTCACGACAAGCGACCTTGTCGGCGCGATGCCGGCGGATCCCCCGCGCGCGCTGGCGGTCGACACCATCCATCCGGAGATTTCATCGCTGAGCGCGGAGAACCCGGCTCGCCGGGCCTCGCCCGGCCTCGCCTATGTCGTGGTCACCGCCGGCGCCGCGGGAAAGCCGAGAGCGGCCGGCGTGCACCACCGAGGATGGACGGCTTTGGCGACCTGGCTCGCGAGAAAATTCGACGCCGGGTCCGACGACAGAGTGCTGCTGACCAGCTCCTTCGGCGCCGACATCGCCCAAAGAAGCATCGCCCTGCCGCTCGTCACCGGAGGACGGCTCCACTTGCTGGCCGCCGACGTCCACGATCCCGAGCTCATCGCGCGGAGCATCGCCGAGGAGCGCATCACCTTGCTGAATTGCGCGCCGGGCACGCTCGCTCCCGCCGGGGCCGGCAACGACTGGCCGTCGCTGAAGACGGTCTTTTTGGACGGCGCGCCGGTTTCGGCGTCCCGCGTGAGGGAATGGACGCAGGCGACGACCATGGCCGTCGCGAACGCCTATGGCGCCGCGGAATGCCCGGAGACATCGACGTTTTATCGGCTGGTGGACGCCGGCCGCCGCGCCGAGACGCCGGCTCCCGCCGCAAGGTTCATCGCACGCTCGCAAATCCGCCTGCTCGACGACGAGCCGGGACCGATGTCTTTCGGCCGGCCGGGAGCAACCTCCAGTGCCGGCGACGGCGGGCGGAGACGCTCGGTCAACGACAATGCGTCGACGGCGGGGACATCCGTCCCGACCCCCTTCGGCGAGATCGCGGAAGCGCCGGCGGAGCGGCGGGGCCGGCCGGCCCCGCGCGCGGCTCAAACGCCGCTGGAGCGCGAGGTCTGCGCCATCCTTGCCGACGCGCTCGCGGTGGAGGGCGTGGGCGGAGACGACGATTTCTTCGATCTCGGCGGCGATTCGTCGAAGGCGACGCTCGCCGCGGCCGCGCTCGCGAGCCGGCTCGGACGGGCCGTGCCGGTCGAGGCGCTCCTTGAAGAACGGACCGCGCGCAAGCTGTGCCGGCGCATCGAGACGACCCCTTTTTGGAAGAGCGAGCAATAACCATGAGCGGCGCGGCTCAAGCGTTCGGCATCTACGACGCGCCGCCGCGCTCCGGCAAACGGCGCGCGCGCCGGCGCCGCGATCAACGGAGGAAACACCGTCGCAATCGATTTCCACAGAAGCCTTGCTTAGCGGAAGGTGCCGCTCGTCATACCCGCGAAGCCGCTAAAGAACCAGGGCCGTCCGATTTCACCAAGGATACACCGACCTGAATTTGACGAGCATCATCCGCGATCAAAGGGCGTAGGAGGCAGAAAATGGACTGTCGTATTGAGGATCTCATGTACACTTTGGATCCAGCCACGAAAGAGCTTCTGAAAGAATCCGCACCTCTCATGGCGAAGTGGTCGGTCACCGAGTGCAAGCCCAAGCCGGTCGGCGGCATGGAGGAGTGGGCAAAAGAGCACGCGCAAGCCGAGGACAGCCTCGACTGCGACTGGTATCACGGAACGTGGCAGTACTTGCGTCTCCTCAATATGGTCGCGGTGCCTCCCTGGTACAGTTTCTACAACGAGGCTCTCAGCACGATCCTGCGGCGCAAGCCCGACGCCCACGTGCTCATCTCCGCCTGCGCCGATTACGGCATGCTCGCGACGCTGCACGAGGCGATCAAGACGGCGAAGACCAATCCCCGGGTCACGATCTACGACATCTGCCAGACGCCCCTCTTGTCGTGCAAATGGTACGCGGAGCGCTTCGGGGTCGCGATCGAGTGCGTGCGCGACAACATCATCACCAGCCCGCGCATGCCGCTCCACGCCTTCGACCTCATCGTGACGGACGAATTCCTGACCGTTCTCAAGGACGCATACAAGCCCCAGATCGTGCAGCGGTGGAAAGAACTGCTCAAGCCCGGCGGCTCCATCGTCACCACGGCGATGCTGGGCGGCCCGACCGATCAGGGATTGCGCGACGGCTATGCCGCGACGGCCCACAGCCTGTTCAAGGCGAACCGGGCCACCTTCGACGCCATGGACGTCCTGCCCGAGGACCTGTCGAAACGCTTCAGCCAATTCGCCCAGATCCACACCAGGCACATGTTGGGGCATGAAAACCAGATTCGGACGCTCTTCGCCGATTTCGACCTGTGGTTGTCGCGAACCGTGACGCCGGGCGAATGCGTCAATCCCACAAGCTCTTTCCAGATCGTCGCCACGCTACCGTAAGATCGTCCGGCAAGCGGTCCACGGAAGGGTCAATTCGCGCCGAGCTTCGGCTCGCGCGCGAATTGAGTGGATCCCGTCACGCGCGTGCCCGGCGGCTTTCGCCACCGGCGATCGCGCGGAGCCCCCCGACACAGGGGCGCCGGCGGGTCTGCCGCCGTCATGCGGCAGAACCCCGCCCCGGAGGGCCGCGTCGAGGAGCGGGAGCGGTTTGCCCGCCAGGAGGGCGCCAAGCATCGCCTTCTCGCCGCCGCGGCGGCGGACGCTTTTCCTAAAAAAACGGCGCCCGCCGTGTTAGGGTCGCGCCGCAAGCCCGCCGATCCAAAGTCCTGCAGGCCACGCGGTCATGTTCACGCTCTACTATGCGCCCGACACCTGCGCGCTCGCCGCGCACATCGCCCTCGAGGAGGCGAATGCCGTCTTCAGGCTGGAGCGCATCGATTTCGCCAAGGCCGAGCAGCAGCAGGCGCCCTATCTCGCGATCAACCCCAAGGCGCGGGTGCCGGCACTGGCGACGGCGCGGGGCGTCCTGACGGAAACGCCCGCCATCCTCGCCTTCATCGCGCAGAGTTTTCCCGGCGCGCGCCTTGCGCCGCTCGATGATCCCTTCGCCTTCGCCGAGGTGCAGGCTTTCAACGACTATCTCTGCGCGACGCTGCATGTGGCGCACGCGCACCGGATGCGCGGCGAGCGGTGGGCGGACGATCCGGCCGCGCTTGCCGCCATGCAACGCAAGGTGCCGCAGTCCGTCACCGCCTGCTACGAGCTTATCGACCGCCACATGCTCAAAGGGCCGTGGGTCATGGGAAAGGGCTACACGATCGGCGATCCCTATCTCTTCACCATCGCGCAGTGGCTGGAAGACGACGGCGTCGATGCCGCCCGGTTTCCCCGCGTCATCGACCACCGGCGACGCATGCTGGAACGACCCGCGGTGCGAAAGGCGATCGCCGACGAATTCGCCTGAGACGCCGCGGGACGGACGCTCCGCCGGGCGTTTTCGGCCCGTCGGCCCGCGCCGCGCCCGGGCTTGCGCCGCGGCCGCGGCGGGCGGCACACTTCCGCCCGGGAGGATGGCGCCATGGATCTCGGTCTTGCCGGCAAGGTCGCGCTCGTCACCGGCGCGAGCCGCGGCATCGGCCGCGCCATCGCCGAGGCGCTGGCGCGCGAGGGTTGCGACGTGGTGGTGGCGGCGCGCAGCGCCGAGGCGCTGGCGGAGCTTGCCGAGACGCTCGGCCGCGAGACCAACCGGCGGGTGGTGCCCTGCGTCGCCGACCTGCGCGAGGCGGACGGCGTCGCGCGCGCCGTCGCCACCGCCGAGCAGGAGTTCCGCCGCCTCGACATCCTGGTCAACAACGCCGGCAGCACCCGGCGCGGCGACGTCTTCGCCTTGAGCGAAGCCGATTGGCGCGAAGGCTTCGCGCTCAAATTCTTCGGCTATGTCCGCATGACGCGGGCCTGCTGGCCGCTGCTGAAAGCGGCGCGCGGCGCCGTCGTCAACATCATCGGCATCGGCGGACGCACCCCCGGCGCCGCGTTCGCCATCGGCGGCTCGGTCAATGCCGGGCTGCTCGCCTTCACCAAGACCATGGCGGAGATCGGCATCCGGGACGGCGTGCGCGTCAACGCCATCAATCCCGGCGCGATCGAGACCGACCGGCTGCAGGCGCGCCTCAAGCGCCACGCCGAGCAGACCGGCCTTGGCCTCGAGGAGGCGCGGCGCGATCTCGCGCGCGAGATGGGGGTCGAGCGCTTCGGCCGGGCGGCGGAGATCGCCGACGCCGCGGCGTTTCTTGCCGGCGCACGCGCCCAGTATCTCCAGGGGGCGTTGATCGACATCGACGGCGGCGCGACGCGGACATTATGAGAGGGGGCCCATGCGCTACGAGCTTTATTACTGGCCGTCGATCCCGGGGCGCGGCGAATTCGTGCGCCTGGCGCTCGAAGAGGCCGGCGCCGACTACGTCGACGCGGCGCGCCGCAAAGGCGGAATGCAGGCGATGGTCCGCCTGCTCGAAGGCGAGCGCGTCGCGCGCCCGTCCTTCGCGCCGCCCTTCCTCAAAGCCGGAAGGCTGCTCATCGGCCAGACCGCCAACATCCTGCTCTATCTCGGCGAGCGCCACCGCCTGGCGCCGGCGGAGACGGCGGGGCGGCTCTGGGCGCATCAGCTCCAGCTTACCATCGCCGATCTCGTTGACGAGGCGCATGACACGCACCATCCCATCGCCAGCAGCCTCTATTACGAGGACCAGCGCCGGGAAGCGAAGCGCCGCGCCGCCGATTTCCTGGAGAACCGCGCGCCCAAATTCCTCGGCTATTTCGAGCGCGTGCTCGAGCGCAACCTGAAGGGCGAGCGCCATCTCGTCGGCGCGCGGCTGACCTATCCCGATCTGTCGCTGTTCCAGGTGGTCGCGGGCCTGCGCTACGCCTTCCCGCGTGCGATGGGGCGGCTGGAGCGGCGGCACAGGCGAGTGATCGCGCTCCACGACCGCGTCGCCGAGCGCCCGCGTATCGCGGCCTATCTCGCATCGCCCCGGCGCCTGCCGTTCAACGAGCAGGGCATCTTCCGGCACTATCCGGCGCTCGATGCGTCCTGAGCGCGCCGGAACCCGGTAAAGACGGCGCGGCAGGGATTTCCGGCGCCCGGCAGAAATTGCCGCCGGGCCGCGACCGCGGCGGGGTGGTCCCGCGTTCGACGCCACGCCATCCTACGGCACAAAAATTGCTTGCAACAACCATGCAGGTCGCAACGCCTGCACGGCAACAACAAGCAAGGAGAAATCATGACCGTCAGCAGTGTTTCAAACGCGCAAACCGCCTATCAGCTCTACCTGCAACAGTTGCAGCAGCAGCAGCAGCAGCAGGATCCGTCGGCGTTGCAGTCGCAGACCGCGACGACGGTGCAGCCCCATCACCACCATCACGGTGGTCATATGGGCGAGAGCCAGCAGGCGGCCGCAAATGCCGGCGCGTCGAGCCCTTCGGCAGACGCCGTGACGGCAAGCGGAACGGTGGATAATGACGGCGACAGCAACGGGTCGGGCAACCTGCTCAACCTGCTCGCCTAAGACAAGGACTCACTGCGCGAGCGCCGCTGCCGAAGCGCAGCGGATCGAGCGCGTCCGGCGCCGCCAGAAGGACGGAGCCGGATGTCTCCTCTCCCCCAACCCGGATTTCTCACGCCGGCGGCGGCGGCAAGCCGGCGCGTCTCAGGTCTGCAGGAAGGACCAGTCGGCGCCCTCCAGAACGAGCGCGGTGAGCCGGCCGCTGGCAAAGGCGCCGGTGTCGATGCCGATGCGGTTGTGCTGCACGTCGGGACGCTCGGTGATGGTGTGGCCGTGCACGATGATCTTGCCGAACTCGGCGTTCGAGAACAGGAACTCGTCGCGGATCCACAACAGATCCTCTTCCTGCTGGCGATCGAGCGGCACGCCCGGGCGCACGCCGGCATGGGCGAAGAGATAGTCGCCCTCCTCATGCGTGAGCTTGAGGCCGGCGAGAAAGCGGCGGTGGCGCTCGGGCAGCCGGTCGCGGAGCTCCTGCTGCGCGCGCTCGATCTCGCCCTCGCGGCCGGCGGGCGGCGGCGGGCGGATGCCATAGCTCATCAGCGTCTCGGCGCCGCCATAGAGCATCCAGGAAGGGCCGATGCCGCCATCCGCGAGAAAGCGCAGCAGGCTGTCCTCGTGATTGCCCTTGAGATGCACCGCGTCGAAGCCGGGCAGGGGCTCGTCGAGCAGCAGGTCGATGACCGCGGGCGAAGCCTCGCCGCGGTCGATGTAGTCGCCGAGATAGACCACGACCTTGCGCGGCGCCGGGCGGCGCTCGGCGTCCTCGGCGATCAGCCGGTGCAGCCGGCGCAGCAGGTCGGCCCGGCCGTGGATGTCGCCGACGGCGTAGATGCGGCTGCCTTGCGGAGCTTCGGGCGCCGCCGCTTGCCGCGGCTGAGGCCGCGCGCGAGCGAAAAGACGGGTGAGCATTGGGCGAATATGGGGCGGCGCCGCGCCGAACGCCACCGAGATCCGGCGCCGCCGCCGATTTTAGCCAGCCATTAACCATTCCGTAGGGGTTGGCGAGGCACCATGGCGGCAAACCCCGGCGACGCCCGGGCATGCGACGACCGGAACCCATGAAGCAGATGATCGACGACCAGGCCGCAAGCATCGAGTCCCTGCTGCTCGATTACGCCCGGCGGCTCGCCCGCCATCCCGGCGGCCGGCGCGCCATCATCATCCATCTGTCGCGGCTCAGGCCCGACAACCGGCGCGCGCATCACATCCGCATCGCCGCCAACACCTTCGAGGCGCTGGTCAAGCAGTTCGACGGCCAGATTTTCCTGCTGCAGAACGCCGACATCGTCTTCGTCTGCAAGGACGCCAGCATCGCCGTGATCGACGACGCGATCATGCGGCTGCGCTATCTCTTCGGCGACGATCCGCTCGCCGCCGAGCTCGACGAGAGCGCGCCGGACCGCTTCGCCACCTGGTGCGATCTCGAGCGCGACTATCAGGAATTCCTGGCGCTGGCCGAGGAGATGTACGAGCGGGAGGTCAAGCGCAAGAAGCGCATCGCCGCCATTGCCGGCGACGGCCCGCGCGAGGAGCGCAAGCCGATGGACCCGGCGGCGCTCGCCGAGCTGGTCGGCGCCGTCCAGCGCGCCGACCTCTCCAACGTCCTGCGCCGCCAGTCGATCTGCGCCATCATGGGCGACGAGGCGCCGAAACCGGTGTTCCGCGAGATCTACATCTCGATCGCGGAGCTGCGCGACGCGATCATGCCGAGGCGCGACATCGCCTCGGACCCCTGGCTGTTCCAGCACCTGACGCAGCATCTCGACCGGCGCGTGCTCGCCATGCTGCGCAAGAACGACGAGCAGGCGCTCGCCCATTCCTACAGCCTCAACCTCAACATCTCGACGCTGCTGTCGCAGGAGTTCCACCAGTTCGACCAGAGCCTGCGCGCCGGGGCGCGCGGCTCCATCGTCATCGAGCTGCAGAAGGTCGACATCTTCGCCGATCTCGGCGCCTATATCTTCGCGCGCGACTTCCTCAAGGAGCGCGGCTACCGCGTCTGCCTGGACGGCGTGTCGGAAGTGACGCTCGGCTTCATCGACCGCGAGCGGCTCGGCCTCGACCTCCTCAAGATGTTCTGGACGCCGGACATGGCCGACCCGCTGCGCAGCGAGCGCACCACCGCCTTCCGCGAGGCGATCGACCGCGCCGGCCGCTCGCGCATCATCCTGGCGCGCTGCGACAGCGAGGACGCCGTCGCCTTCGGCCGGGCGGCCGGGCTGCGCCTGTTCCAGGGCCGGCATATCGACCGGCTCTTGAGCGCCGCCGCCGCCGCCGGCGCGAAGTCGCGCCCGGGTTGACCGGCCGATGTCGCCGGCCCGCCGGCCCGCGACGGCGCGGCGCATCCTTTTCCACGCCGAGACCTTCGCGCCGGGCAGCGCCGCCGAGGAGCTGGCGCGGTGGTTCTGCGCGCGCGGCCACGAGGTAGAGGCGGTCGCCGCCGCCGGCACGCGCGCCGGCGAGTCGGCGGCGTGGTGGAGCACCGAGGAGCACCACGGCATCCGCATCACGCGCTGCCCGCGCCGGCGCGCGGCGCTCGAGGGCGGGCTCGGCGCGTCGCTTCAGCATCTCTCCTTCGCGCTGTCGAGCGCGCCGGTGCTGCTGCGCCGGGCGCGCCGCTTCCGCCCGTCGCTTCTCGCCGCGATCGATCCCGCCGCCGTCCTGCTGCCGGCGCTGCTGCTCGCGGCGCGCCGCGCCGGGGCGCAGAGCTGGGTGCATGTCAACGAGGCGGGATCGCTCGACTCGGCCTGGTTGCGCCGGATGAACCACGTGTCGCTGGCGGCGCTCGGCGCCGAGCGGCTGCTCGCGGAGGCCGGCATCGGCGAGGCGCAGCGCCTGGCCCTGCCGCCCTGGGTCGACAGCCGCGCCCTCTTTCCGCTGGCGAGGAGCCCGCTGCGCGACAGCCTCGGGCTCGCGCCCGACGCCATCGTCGCGCTTTATGCCGGCAGCCTCGAGGAGCGCCAAGGGGTGGAGCGGATGATCGCCGCGGCGCGGCTGCTGCCGGCCAACGGCGCGGTCGTCCTCGTGCTTGCCGGGCGCGGCGCCTGCTGGCCGATGGTTGCCGCGGCGACGCACGGCCTGCCGTTGCGCCTGCTGCCTTGGCCGCGCGCCGCCAATCTCAACGCCTTGCTCGGGCTCGCCGACATCCACCTGCTGCCGGCCGGGCTGGCAACGCCCGATCCGCTGTTCCCGGCGAAGCTCCCGGCGCTGCTGGCGAGCGGCCGACCGGTCCTCGCCGCCGGCGCGGTGCCGGCGGAGCTGGCCGAGACGGTGCTGCCGATGGCGGCGAACGGCGAGGGCCTCGCCGGCGCCATCGTCGCGCTGGCGGCGCAGCCGCAGGATCGCCGCCGCCGCGGCGCCGCGGCGCGCCGGGCGGCGCAGGACTATCACGACCGGGAGCGCGTCTTCCGCCGGCTCGAGCGGGCGCTGGGGCTGCAGGCGGCGCCGGCCATCGGCGCGGCGGCCTCCTAGCCCGCCTCTTGCCTTAAGCACCCTCGCGGCTTAAGACCAGCCCCCATGTCGGACAGCGACCTCATCCCGCTCGTCGAGGCGTTGACGCAGTCGCGCGTGCTGTGCGTCGGCGACGTGATGCTCGATCATTACGTCCATGGCCGGGTCGAGCGCGTCTCGCCCGAGGCGCCGATCCCGGTGCTGCGCATCGAGCGCGAGAGCCGCAAGCTCGGCGGCGCCGGCAACGTGCTGAGCAATTTGCACGCCATCGGCGCGCAGGGCTGCTTCGTCTCGGTGACTGGCGCCGACGCGGCCGGGCGCGAGGTGGGCAAGCTGGTGGCCGGATTGGGCGGCATCGAGGCGCATGTGCTGAGCGAGCGCGGCCGCACGACGACGATCAAGACGCGCTACATCGCCGAGACGCAGCAGATGCTGCGCGCCGACCGCGAGGAGTGGGCGCCGCTCAAGGGCAGCCTGCGCGAGGATTTCCGGCGCATGGTCGAAGAGGTGCTGCCGCATTACCAGGTCACGGTGCTGTCCGACTACGCCAAGGGCGTGCTGGCCGACGGCCTCGCCGCGGAGCTCATCGCCGCCGCGCGCGCGGCCGGCCATCGCGTGGTGGTCGACCCCAAGGGCAGGGATTACGGCGCCTATCGCGGCGCCAGCGTGCTGAAGCCCAACCGGCGCGAGCTCGGCGAGGCGACGAAACGGTCGGTCGGCAGCGAGGCGGAGGTCATCGCGGCGGCGCGGGCGCTGATCGGCGAGCACGGCTTCGGCGCGGTGCTGGTGTCGCTGAGCCAGGACGGCATGCTGCTGGTCGAGGACTCCGGAGCGACCGCCAGGCTCGCCGCCGCGGCGCGCGAGGTCTATGACGTCTCCGGCGCCGGCGACACGGTGGTCGCGGTGCTGGCGGCGGCGCTCGCCGCGGGCGCGCCGATGCTCGAGGCGGCGCGGCTCGCCAATGTCGCCGCCGGCATCGTCGTCGGCAAGGTCGGCACCGCCGTGGTGCATGCCAACGAGCTGATCGAGACCCTGGTGGACCGCGACACGCTCGCCCAGCGCAAGGCGCTGCCGCTGGCGCTGGCGCTCGACCATGTCGCGCGCTGGCGGCGCAACCGGCTGCGCATCGGCTTCACCAACGGCTGCTTCGACCTGCTGCATCCCGGCCACGTGGCGCTGCTGTCGCAGGCGCGCGCGCAGTGCGACCGGCTGGTGGTCGGGCTCAACAGCGACGCCTCGGTCGGCCGCCTCAAGGGGCCGGGCCGGCCGGTGCAGAACGAGCAGGCGCGCGCCGCCGTGCTCGGCTCGCTCGCCTCGGTCGATCTCGTCGTGGTGTTCGAGGAGGACACGCCGCTCACTCTCATCGCCGAGCTCAAGCCCGACGTGCTGGTCAAGGGCGCCGATTACCGCCGCGACCAGGTGGTCGGCGCCGACCTCGTCGAGAGCTATGGCGGCAAGGTGGTGCTGGCGCCGCTGCTCCCGGGCTTCAGCACGACCGCGACGATCGCGCGGCTGGCGAGGTGAGAAGGAAGTTGTCAGTTGTCAGTCGTCAGTCGTCAGTTGACTGAGAACTGAGAACTGACGACTCTTCATTGTCCCAGCTCCGGATCATCGATGTCGGGATCGTGCAGGCGGCGCAGCCGGCCGGCGGCAAGCGCGGCAAAGCGCAGCAGCATCGCGCGCCGGCGCGCCGCGGCCAGCGGCGCCGCGAGACCTTCGCGCAAGATCGCGGCGCCGAAGGCGTCGGCCACGATCAGGCCGCACTCCCCGGGGACGAGATCCTGCGGAAACGCGCCGGGCACGGCAAAGTAGAGGCGGTCGCAGAATGCCCGGTACTCCGGCCACTTACGGTCGCTCCTGAAATCGGCCACGGAGGATTTTATCTCGACGATGACGAACTCTCCATCCCGTCCCAGCGCCAGCACGTCGGCGCGCCGGCCGTTGGCGAGCGAGACCTCCGACAAAGTGGCGAAACCGCGATGGGCGAGGGCACGGCAGACGCCGCGGCAGAGCTCCCGGGGAAATTCGCGTGAATCCGACATGACCGAGCTTGAGGAGTGTCCGCGATGAGCGAGAAAAAGCGAGGCTTTTTGCACGACACCTGGCGCCTCGCCAAGCCCTATTGGCGGTCGGAGGACCGCTGGTGGGCCTGGGGGCTGCTGGTCGCCGTCGTCGCGCTCAACCTCACCTCGGTCTATATCAGCGTCCGCTTCAACACGTGGAACCGCGACTTCTTCAACGCCATCCAGCAATACGACTGGGAGGCGTTCAAGTATCAGTTCATCGTCTTCGGCGTCATCGCCGCCTCGGCGATCGTCGTCACCGTCTATCAGATCTATCTCCAGCAGATGCTGCAGATCCGCTGGCGGCGCTGGCTGACGCGGCGCTATCTCGATCTCTGGCTCGACGAGCGCGCCTATTACCGCCTCCAGCTCGAGGGCACCGGCACCGACAATCCCGACCAGCGCATCTCCGACGACCTCGACCGATTTACGCGCTCGTCGATCGCGCTCACCATCGGCACCAACGGCTTCCTCAACGCCGGCGTCACGCTGATCTCGTTCCTCGGCATTCTCTGGGGGCTTTCCGGCTCCGCCGCGATCCCGCTGGGGCCGCTGGGCGAAGTGGAGATCCCCGGCTACATGGTGTGGTTCGCGCTGGTCTATGCCGTCGGCGGCACCTGGCTCACTTTCAAGATCGGCCGGCCGCTGGTGCGGCTCAATTTCGACCAGCAGCGCTACGAGGCCGATTTCCGCTTCAGCATGGTGCGGCTGCGCGAGAACACCGAGAGCGTTGCGCTCTATGGCGGCGAGGGCCGCGAGCGCCGCAACTTCATCGACCGCTTCGGCTACGTCGTCGGCAATTTCTGGAGCATCATGAAGCGCGTGAAGCGGCTCAACTGGTACACCAGCGGCTATACGCAGGTCGCCATCGTCTTCCCCTATCTGGTGGCGGCGCCGCGCTATTTCGCCAAGCAGATCAGCTTCGGGGATCTGCAGCAGACGGCGGACGCTTTCGGCCAGGTGCAGACCTCCTTGTCCTTCATCGTCAACTCCTATGCCGAGATCGCCGAATGGCAGTCGGTGGTGCAGCGGCTGTCCGGCTTCGACCGGCGCGCCCGCGACATCGCCGCCGCCGCGCGCGCGAAGCAGCCGATCGAAGTGACGCGCGGCGGCGACGGCCTTGCGGTCGACCACCTCGACGTCGACCTGCCCGACGGCAGCGCGCTGCTGCGCGGGGTCACGATGGCCGCGGCGCCCGGCGAGTTCGTGCTGATCGCGGCGCCCACGGGCACCGGCAAGAGCACGCTGCTGCGCGCGATCGCCGGCATCTGGCCGTTCGGCCGCGGCCGCGTCCGCATCGGCGAGGGCAGGATGCTGTTCGTGCCGCAGCGGCCCTATCTGCCGCTCGGCAGCCTGCGCACGGCGCTGCTCTATCCCGAGGAGGACCGGGCGGTCGAGAAGGAGCGGCTCGAGGCGGTGCTGCGCGAGGTGGGGCTCGGCGCGTTCGCCGGCGAACTCGACACCGTCGACAATTGGGCGCAGCGGATGTCGCTGGGCGAGCAGCAGCGACTCGCCTTCGCGCGAATCCTGCTAAGCGAGCCCGCCATCGTCTTTCTCGACGAAGCGACCTCGGCACTCGATGAGAAGGCGGAGGGGGCGCTCTACGCGCTGCTGCGCCGGGCGCCGTGGCGGCCGAGCGTGGTGAGCGTCGGCCATCGCAGCACGCTGCGCGAGTTCCACGACCGCGTGCTGCCGCTCGCCGCCGCCGGCCGCGAGGAGAGGACCCTCCCGGCCGCCGGCTAGCGGCGGAGCTTAGTTGCCGTTGGCGGTGCCGAGATCGGTCTGGATGGTATTGAAGGTCGTCGACAACTGCGTCCCGACCGCGGTGATGGCGGCGATGATCACCACGGAGATCAGCGCAGCGATCAGGCCATACTCGATGGCGGTGGCGCCGCTTTCGTCGCGCATGAGCTTGGAAAATACTGCGAGCATCGGTCTACACTCCTGTATGCCATGGGCCGCGCCATCGCGGTCGTCGGCCGCGGATAACCAATAACATCTTCACGCGCAGTGACGTAGCAGCATCGTTTACATTTCTGTTTAAAGTCCGGTTAAACTTGCGCCATTTCCCGCGGATCGACCGGCTCGCCGGCCGGCCGGCTCAGAGCGCGCCGATGACCGGGCCGAAGAAATTGGCGGAAATCGTCGTGCCGATGGCGGTGATGCCGGCGATGATGGCGATCGAGACCAGGCAGCCGATCATCCCGTATTCGATCGCCGTCGTTCCGTCGCGCACGGCGAGGATCTTACAGATATTTCGGACCATCGGCGCACCTCCTCGCACATCGCCGGAATTGGCCGCCATTCTATGTCGAAGCCGCCGCCGCGCCAGCGAAATCGCCTACAACGCGCAGCGTATGCGCGGCATATGTCACGGCGATTTCGCTAAAATGGCCGATAATTTCCTTGCGCCGGGACGCCGCGGCGCGTCCTCCCGGCTCAGATGGCGAATTCGGGATCGGCGCCGCCGCCTTTGACGGCGAGGTCGAGGTCCTCGAGGATGCGCTCCTTCCAGGCCTGCAACCGCCCCTCGGTGCGCCGGCGCGGCCGCGGCAGATCGATGCGGTACTGGGCATGAATGCGGCCGGGCTTGGCGCGCATGACGACGACGCGGTCGCTCAGCACCAGCGCCTCCTCAATGTCGTGCGTGACGAACAGCATGGTCGGCTGGTCGGCGCGCCAGATGTCGAGCAGATGATCCTGCAGGCCGAAGCGGGTGAAGGCGTCGAGCGCGCTGAAGGGCTCGTCGAGCAGCAGCACCTGCGGCCGCGCCACCAGCGCGCGGGCGATGGCGGCGCGCTGCGCCATGCCGCCGGAGAGCGCCTGCGGCAAGGCGTCGGCGACGGCGCCGAGGCCGACGCGGGCAAGCGCCGCATCGGCGAGCGGCCGGCGCTGGGCGCGCGGCCGCCGCGCGAGCGCGAACTCGACATTCTCGCGCACGCTGAGCCAGGGCATGAGGCGCGGCTCCTGGAAGACGAGGCCGACCTCGGGCCGCGGGCCGGCGACGGCGACGCCGTCGAGCACGACGCTGCCGGAGGACGGCGCCTCGAGCCCGCCGACGATGCGCAGCAGCGTGCTCTTGCCGCAGCCGCTGGTGCCGACGATGCTGGCGATCTCGCCGCGGTCGACGGCGAGATCGATCTCGCCCAGGGCCTCGAAGCCGTCAAACTTCTTGGAGACGCGGCGGATCTGCAGCATCGGCTTTTCGTTCCTCGGCGCTCTGGAAATTGTCCTGCCAGGAGACGAAGCGCCGGCCGAGCGCCGCGAGCGCGAGGTCGCTCGCCTTGCCGAAGACGGCGAAGAGCAGGACGGCGGCGATGATGTTGGCGGGCCGCCCGGTCTGCTGGCCGTCGATCAGCAGGAAGCCCAGCCCTTCGCTGGCGCCCATGAACTCGGCCGCGACGACGAACATCCAGGCAAGCCCCAGCCCGCCGCGCAGCCCCGTGACATAGGCGGGCAAGGTGGCCGGCAGCAGCACGCACCGCACCAGCGCCGCGCCGCCATAGCCGTGAACGCGCGCCACCTCCACCAGCTTGCGGTCGACCTGCTGGATGCCGGCCATGGTGTTGAGATAGACCGGGAAGAACGCGCCCACGGCGATCAGCGTCAGCTTCGACGCCTCGAAGATGCCGAGCCAAAGCACGAAAAGCGGGATCCAGGCGAAGGAGGGAATGCTGCGCAGCGCCTGGAAAGCGGGATCGAGCAGGCGCCGCCACAGCGCGGAATATCCCGTGAGCGCGCCCAGAAGCGTGCCCGCCGCGGTGCCGAAGAGGAAGCCCAGCAGCACGCGCAGCAGCGTGACCTCGATATGGCCCGGAAGCTCGCCCGACAGCCAGAGGCCGCCGAGCGCGCGCAGCACGGCCGAAGGCGCCGGCAGCAGGTTCGGCGGCGCGAGGCCAAAGCGCGACAGCGCCTCCCACAGCGCCAGCAGCAGCGCCGGCAGCACCAGCCCGGCGGCGCCGCCCAGCGCGAGGCGCGCGCGGAACCTCACCGTTCGGCCCGCGGCCGGCCGGCCACGCGCTCGATGAAACGCGGATCGATCAGCGCGTCGGCGACCTTCGCCACGTCGGTGTCGGCCGGCATGGCGCCGCTCTCCTTCAGCACCTCGCCGGCGGCGAGGATGGCGTCGCGCTGGCGCGCGCCGATGAGGCCGCTCGTCAGGTCGTTGCGCTCGAGCTGCTTGGCGACGACCGCGTCGCTTTGCTTCTCCGCCCGGACAAGGATGGCCTTGAGCGCGTCGGGATGAGCGAGCGACCAGAGCCGCGCCCGCTCGTAGACGGCGAGCACGCGCTCGACGATGTCGGGATGAGCGGCGGCGAAATCCTCGCGCAGGTTGAGCACGCCATAGGTGTTGAAATCGGCGTTGCGGTAGAAGAGACGCGAGTCCTTCTCGAGCTCGGTTTGCGCCATGTAAGGGTCGAGCCCGGCCCAGGCGTCGACGTCGCCGCGCTCCAGCGCCACCTTGCCGTCGGGATGCTGGAGCAGCACGGTCTTCACCTCCTGCACCTTGAGCCCATGGCTCGCCAGCGCGCGCACCAGGAAGATGTAGGGATCCGTGCCTTTGGTGACGGCGATGCGCTTGCCGCGGAGATCGGCCACGTCGCGGATCGGCGCGTCCTTGAGCGTGACCAGCGCGGTCCATTCCGGCTTCGAATAGACATAGACGCTCCGCACAGGGTTGCCGTTGGCCCTGGCGAGAAGCGCGGCGGCGCCGGCGCTCGAGCCGAAATCGACGCTGTTGGCGCTGAGGAATTCCAGCGCCTTGTTGCTGCCGAGGCTGAGCACCCACTCGACCTTGACGCCGTCCTTGGCGAATTCCTGCTCGATCAGCCCCTGCTCCTTGAGCACGAGGCTCACGGGATTGTAATAGGCATAGTCCATCCGCAGCAGGCTGAGCTTGTCGGCGGCGCCCGCCGGCGACGCCGCAAGCGCCAGCAGCATCGTGCCGAGCAGGGGGGGCAAGGCGCGGCGAGCGATGGTCGGCATGGTCCCGGTCTCCTTGAGGGTTGCCCGGGCGGGATCAGGCCAAAAAGAAAAACCCGCCGCGGCTGTCGCCGGGGCGGATCGCGCCTCGCTTTAGCCGCATTTCTAAAGCGCCCGCAAGCTGAAGCTCAAATCGGCGCTTGTGGTCAAGCTAATCTTCCACAACAAGATCGTCAATAAGAAGTTTTATACATTTTCCATTTGTTATTTATTGGCGGCATCCTCCGCTTTGCAGGCCCTCCCGCGACCCGTTACAACAGGCCCCCGCACAGGACCGGCAGGACATGACGGGCGAGGACGACAACCAATTCCGCGCGGCGCGGCTGGAAAAGCTGGCGCAGCTCAAGGCGCTCGGCGTCGATCCCTATCCCTACGCCTTTGCGCGCAGCGCCGAGGCGGCCGCGCTCGAACAGCGCTACGCCGATCTCGCGCCCGACAGCGTGACCGCCGACCGCGTCGCCGTCGCCGGGCGCGTGCGCGCCATCCGCAACGGCGGCATGTTCATCGATCTCCACGACAGCTCCGGCAAGATCCAGATCTTCAGCGACAAGAAGCTGCTGAGCGAGCCGCAGCTTGCGCTGGTGCGGCTGCTCGATCTCGGCGACATCATCGGCGTCGAGGGCATCGTCCGGCGCACCCGGCGCGGCGAGCTCACGGTGAACGCGACGGGGATCACGGTGCTGGCCAAGGCGCTGCTGCCGCTGCCGGAGAAGTATCACGGGCTTGCCGACGTCGAGACGCGCTATCGCCAGCGCTATCTCGACCTCATCGTCAACGAGGACAGCCGCGCCGTGCTGCGCAAGCGCTCGCGCGTCATCGCGGCGATCCGCCAGCGCCTGGTCGAGCGCGGCTTCCTCGAGGTCGAGACGCCGATGCTGCAGGCGATCCCCGGCGGCGCCGCGGCCAAGCCCTTCGTCACCTATCACAACACGCTCGACATCGAGCTTTACCTGCGCATCTCGCCGGAGCTGTTCCTGAAGCGCCTGCTGGTGGGCGGCCTCTCGGACAAGCTGTTCGAGATCAACCGCAACTTCCGCAACGAGGGCATCTCGCCGCGGCACAACCCGGAATTCACCCTGCTCGAGCTCTATCAGGCCTATGTCGACTACGAGGCGATGATGGAGATGACCGAGCATCTCGTCACCGAGGCGGCGGTGGCGGCCGGAGGCACAACGCGCATCACCTATGGCGGCAAGGCGATCGAGCTGGCCGCGCCCTGGCGGCGCGCGCCGATGGCGGCGCTGGTGCTGGAGCATACCGGCATCGATTTCCTCGCCATCGACGGCGGCGTCGATGCCCGGGCCGCGGCCCGGCGGCTGGGCATCGAGCTGGCGGACACGGCGGGCTGGGGCCACGCGCTCTATGCCGTGTTCAACACGCGGGTCGAGAGCCTGCTGATCGAGCCGATCCACGTCACCGGCTTCCCGCGCGAGATCTCGCCGCTGACCAAGGCCGACCGCGGCGACCCCCGGCTCACCGAGCGGTTCGAGAGCTTCATCAACGGCTGGGAAGTCGCCAACGCTTATTCCGAGCTGAACGATCCCCAGGACCAGCTCGCCCGCTTCCAGGCGCAGATGCACGAGCGCGAGCTGGGCGACGAGGAGGCGCAGCGTCTCGACGCGGATTTCGTCGCCGCGCTCGAATACGGCATGCCGCCGGCGGGCGGGCTCGGCATCGGCATCGACCGGCTGGTGATGCTGCTCACCGACAGCCCGTCGATCCGCGACGTCATCGCCTTCCCCACGCTCCGGCCCAAAGGGTGAGCGCGGGGCCGGTCTACTCCGCGGCAGCGACCGCGCGGCGCAGATCCTCGGTGGTCGAGCCCCGGCCGTCGGGCCGCCAGCCGGGCACGCCCAGGAGATAGTGCCACCGCTCGCGCCAGCTCCGCGCCTGCCAGAGGTCGCGGCCAAGCGCCCGCCATTCATGCAGGTTGATGACGAAGGGATTGTTGGAGCGCAGCGGCTTCACCAGCCCGTAGCGGCACGGCAGATCGGCGCGCTCCTCGATGCAGGTGCCGAACAGCCGGTCGAAGACGATCAGCACGCCGCCGTAATTGGCGTCGAGATAGTCGAGATTGGCGGCGTGATGGACGCGGTGCAGCGAGGGCGTGTTGAAGACGTATTCGAGCCAGCCGAGCTTCGGTATCCAGGTCGCGTGCAGCCAGAACTGGTAGAGCAGGTTGAGCGACAGCACGCCGAACACGGCGCCCGGGGGAAATCCCAGCCAGACCAGCGGCGCATAGAAGACGCCGGTGCCGGAAAGCCGCCCGGTCCAGCCGAAGCGATAGGCGGCGGCGAGGTTGAGCTGGTTGGAGGAATGATGGATGGCGTGCGTCGCCCAGAACCAGCGCACGCGGTGCGAGGCGCGATGGAACCAATAGTAGCAGAACTCCTGGCCGAGGAAGAGCAGGCCCAAGGCGGTAACGCCGTCGAGCGGCAACGTCGCCAGGCGATGGCTCCAGGCGAGCCCGATCACCGGCGCGCCGAGACTCAGCGGCAGGAAGCGATAGACGACATATTCGCGGCCGAGCGCATCGGCGAGCGAGGCCAGAGCCGCGCGCCAGTCGTAAGCCTCTTTCCGCCACAAGGCGAGCACCAGCGCCTCGAGCGCCGCCAAGGCGATCACCGCCGGCAGGAACACCGTCGCCGCCAGATATTGCAGTTCGGTGAAAAACGGCGTCATGGCCCCTCTCCCGTTCCGGGTCTGCCGGCAAGCATGCAAGCAAAGGCGGCCTTCGGCTCGTCGAATTCCGCGCTCAGCCGGGAAAAGGCTTGCCGATTTCCGAAATCGGCGAGGCCGGCGGGCGATTTCCCGATGCGCCGAGCCGGCGGCGGCGGTAGTCGCTGGGGGTCATGCCGGTCTCGGCCTTGAAGGCGCGGTTGAAAGGACCGAGCGACTGGAAGCCGGCATCGAGCGCGATGGTGACGACCGGCACCTCGGCCTGCGCCGGATCGGCCAGCGCCGCGCGCGCCTCGGCCAGGCGATAGCCGTTGACGAAACTGCTGAAATTGCGCTGGCCGAGGCGCTGGTTGATGAGCCGGCGCAAGCGGTATTCCGGGATCTCGAGCCGGGCGGCGAGGCCGGCGACGGCAAGCCCGGCCTCGCGATAGGCCTTCTCGGCCTCCATCACCTGGCGCAGCCGCGCCAGCAGCGCGCGCTCCTCGGCCGAGGGCTCCGGCGGCTCGGCGGGCGCGGCGCGGCGGGCGGGCTGAGCGGGCGCGAACCGGCCCGCGGCCAGCGACAGCTCCCAGGCGGCGATGGCGAAGGTGATGAGGAACAAGCCGGCGGCGGTGGCGGCGCTCAGCAGCGGGTCGAAGGCCGGTCCGTGCAAGCTCACCTCCAGCACGATGATCGCCGCCGAATAGCTCGACGCGGCGATCACCAGCACGACGCGGAAGCGCCGGCGCTCCTCGACCAGATCCGCCGCCCGGCCCGCCAGCGCGAGGCGAATGGCAAGCGCGATCCACAGAAGCTGCACCCCCTGGAAGACGAGGCAGACGAGCCGCGCGGGACCAAAGGCGCAGCCGCAGCCGAGCGCGACGGTGGCGAGCCATAGCGCGCCGTCGCGCCAGGACGCGGTGAAATCGTCGTCGAAATTGGCGCGGGCATAGAGCAGGAACAGCGCCGGTATGCCCATGCTGAAGACGGCGGCCGGCACCAGCCAGGCGCCGCAGAGCGCGTGGAGGCTCGGCCAGGAATTGACGACATAGGCGGCGATGGAAAGGCACAGCAAGCCGCCATAAAGCGCCGCCGGCGAGCGGCGCGCCGCGCCGAGGATGAACAGCGCCAGCAACAGCAGCAAGCTCAACGCGCCGCCGCGCAAGCCGGCATCGATCAGCGGCAGGAAGCCGTGCCCGGTCATCCCGCTTGCCTATCACGACGACGCCGTCACGGCAAAGCATGAGCCCCGCCCGTGCCGGCGGGGCTCGTGCCGGCGATCGTCAGCGAATGTTGAGCGGAATGATCAGGTTGATGCCGGGGGACGGCGCCGGCGGCGCGTAGACCACGGCAGGCGGCGCGTAGACCGGCGCCGGCGCGACGACAACGGGGTGCGGGCGCCAGCCGGGTGGATGGTGATGGCGCGGCGGCGGCGGATGGTGCCGGTCCCGGTCCTCGGCCCAGCTTGGAGCGGCGGGCGCGCCGAAGACGCCGGCCAAGGCCAAGGCCAGGGCCGTTTTGGCGAGAAGCGAGGGAAGATTTCTCGAAAGGGTCATGCGGCCCTCCCTGGTGAGGAAGCCGGTCGAGCGCGGCCGGCAGAGCTAGGATTTCGCGCCGTGGCGGCGGTGGGGGGTGTGGCTGAAGAGAACGTCCGCCTTCTTTTTCTGATCGTCGGACAGGCTGGCGTAGAGCGCCTGGAACGCCGGCACCAGCTTCTGCAACCCTTGGGCATGGGCGTCGACGATCGCCTCATAGGCCTTGAGCTCGTCGACCGCGTTCATTGCCGGGTTCGCCGCGCGCTGCTGGATCGCCTGTCCCGTCATCTGCCCTTGCTCGCGCATCGCCTGGGCGACGGCGTTCCACTGCGGCTCCTGGTCGGGCGTGATCTGCAACGCCGCATGCAGGCTCTTGATGCGCTGCTCGATGCGGTCGACCGGCGACGGCCGCGGCTTTTTCGGCGCGGCGGCTGGCGGCGCGGCTTGCGCGAGCTGCGCCCCTATCGGCGGCGCATCGCTCGTGGCGGCGTGCAAGGGGCTTGCCAGCAGCAGGGCGGTGAAGACAGTGGCCGCGGCGAGGCCGCGCGCGGCGGGACCAATGGGCTGAAGCATGGAAGAGATCCGCCTTTGTCCTTATGGGGGGAAGAGGCCGGTCGCAACCGGCCGGCGCATAACTATAGGGCGAAACAGCGACCAGTCATCCCTAAACGCTTCTTGCCGGCGCGAAGTTGCACCGGCACGGGAAATCTCGAAGCAGAGCCGTTGGCCGGAGACCGGCGGGCGCCGCGGCTCAGGTCGGATTCTCCAGGCTCAGCACGCCGCGGTCGTAATCATAGGCGAAGAGCTCGGCATAGCGGCCCCAATTGATCATCGTTTGCAGCACCTCGGCCGCCTCCTCCTCGGAGAGATGATCCTCGAGCTCGGCGAGGAAGCGCGCTTCGGGGGCGCTGTGGCCGGGCCGCTCGTCGAGCACCTTGCGGATATGGGCGGCGAGCGGGATCGAGCGGCGGAGCTGATCGGCGAAAATCTGCTTCCTCTGCTGCAGATCGGTCTCGGCGAAGGCGCGGCCGGCGGGCGTCGCCCAGATGTCGCCGCCGGCGACCTGGGCGAAGCCCAGAAGCTGCAACGCCTCGATCAGGACGAACAGCTCCTCGTCCTCGATATGCTCGCTTTCGGCCAGATGCGGCAGGTCGGCGCGGCCGGAATAAGGCGCCGCGCAGATGGCGTCGAGCAAGCCCACGAGCTGCTGGATCGAGGCGGCGGGCAGGCGGTAGCCGACGCCCACCGGCTCGGTGCCGCGCGCGCCGCGCCGGCCGGGCTCGCGGCCGGGCACGGTGGTGAGAATGGCGTAGACCTCGTCGACGATCTGCTGGAAGCGCGGGCTGGTGACGTCGCGCGGCCGCGCCAGCGGCACCGCGATCTCGGCGCGGATATGGCCGGGATCGCTGCCGAAGATGATGATGCGGTCGGCGATCTCCACCGCTTCCTCGATGTTGTGCGAGACCAGGATGATGCCCTTGGTCGGCACGCGCCGCTTGACCCAGAGATCCATGAGATCGCCGCGCAAGGTCTCCGCCGTCAGCACGTCGAGCGCCGAGAACGGCTCGTCGAGCAGCAGCACGTCGGGATTGACGACCAAGGCGCGGGCGAAGCCGACGCGCTGGCGCATGCCGCCGGAGAGCTCCTTGGGATAGGCGGATTCGAAGCCGTCGAGGCCGATGAGGTCGATCGCCTTGAGCGCGCGCCGGCGCCGCTCGGCCCGCGCCACGCCCTGCGCCTCGAGGCCAAGCTCGACGTTGCCGAGCACGGTCAGCCAGGGAAAGAGCGCGAAGGTCTGGAACACCATGGCGATGCCGTGCGCCGGCCCTTCCACCGCCTGGCCGCGATAGGCGACCTGGCCCTCGGTCGGCGGCGTCAGCCCGGCGAGCACGCGCAGGAAGGTGGATTTGCCCGAACCCGACTTGCCGAGGATGGCGACGATCTCGCCCTCGTACAGCGAGAAATCGACATGGTCGAGCACGAGGCGGCCGGGCGTCTCGGCGGTCTGATAGGTCTTGCAGATCTTTTCGGCGCAGATCAGGCGGCTGTCGTCGGGCATGGTCGGGCTCGCGGATCGTCCTCTGGCGGCATCAGTCCAAGCGCAGGCGCTCTTCGGCGAGGTTGTAGAGCCGCCGCCAGAGCAGGCGATTGAACAGCAGAACATAAAGGCAGAGCACGGTGATGCCCAGCGCAATGCGCGGGAAATCGCCCGTCTCCGTCTCGGCTGCGATATAGGCGCCGATGCCGGTCGCGACCAGGGTGGTGTCGCCCCAGCGCACCACCTCGGAGACGATGCTGGCGTTCCACGAGCCGCCCGAGGCGGTCACCGCGCCGGTGACGAAGGCGGGAAAGATGCCGGGCAGCACGAGGCGGCGCCACCACAGCAGGCGCGAGACGCCGAGATTGCTGGCGACGAACTGGTAGTCGGTCGGCAGCGCCAGCGTGCCGGCGATGACGTTGAACAGGATGTACCACTGCGTCCCCAGGATCATCAGCGGGCTCACCCAGATCTCGACATTGAGATGGAAGCGCAGGATGGCGACGACGGCGACCGGGAAGAACAGATTGGCCGGGAAGGCGGCGAGGAACTGCACCACCGGCTGGACCCGGCGGGCAAGCCGCGGGCGCAAGCCGATCCAGACGCCGATGGGGACCCAGATCAGCGCCGCCAGCGCGATCAGGACGATGACGCGCACCAGCGTGGCAAGCCCGAGCAGGAAGACATGCAGCACCTCCTGCCAGCCGACCTCGGCATGGACGAAGCGGACGACCGCGACGACGGCATAGAGCGAGCCGGCGAGCAGCAGGCCGTTCCAGACGAAGTCGACCAGGCGGGGCCGGGCGAAGGGGTGCCGGCGCAGGCGCGCGCGCGGCGGCCGGGCGCGCTTGGCCGCCCAGCTCGCCAGCGAGACGATCTCGTCCAAGAGCGTGCGCAGCAGATGGAAGAGGCGCGCCCGCTGCAGCATGGTGAGGAACCAGGGCGGCTCGATCTCGTCCGTGCCGATCGCCTCGACCTTGAAGCGCTGGCACCAGGCGAGGAGCGGACGGAACAGCAACTGGTCGTAGATCAGGATCAGGACCAGCATGGCGAGGATGGCATAACCCACCGCGGCGAGATCGCGCCGATCGATGGCGAGCGCGATGTAGGAGCCGATGCCAGGCAGCTTCACGTCCTGGCCGGCGACGCTGATCGCCTCGGAAGCGACGACGAAGAACCAGCCGCCGGAGACCGACATCATCATGTTCCAGACCAGGCCCGGCAGCGCGAAGGGCACTTCGAGCTGCCAGAAGCTCTGCCAGGGCGAGAGATGGTACATCCGCGCCGCCTCGCGCAGATCCTGCGGCACGCCGAGGAAGGACTGGTACAGGCTGAAGGTCATGTTCCAGGCCTGCGAGGTGAAGATGGCGAAGATCGCCGCGCATTCGTAGCCCATGAGGCTGCCGGGGAAGAGCGCGATGAAGCCGGTCACGGTGATCGACAGGAAGCCCAGGATCGGCACCGATTGGAGGATGTCGAGCACCGGGATGAGCAGCTTCTCGGCGCGCTTGCTCTTGGCGGCGAGCGCGGCATAGGCGAGGCTGAAGACGAGCGAGGCGGCGAGCGCCAAGGCCATGCGCAGCACCGTGCGCAGCCCGTATTCCGGCAGATGGCTGGGATCGAGCGACAGCGGCAGCGCCTCGCCGACCCGGTAGGGCACGCTCATCTGCCGGCTCGCCCAGCCGATCAGCACCAGCGTGCCGAGCACCAGCGGCAGCGCGATGCCGTCCCAGTAATTGGGCCTCAATCGCGACGGCCAGGCGACGATGGGCAGCCCCCAGCGCTGTTGCATCGCCTCTCTGCCCCGATTGTGACGTTGCGGCGGCGCAGATGTAGCGAAATCCCCTGGCAGATAAAAGACGGCCGCCGGCGTTTTCGGCGGGATCGCAGCACAAGTCGCAGGGCTGGCGATCATCGCGGCTTTCCCCGAGAAGGACCGCCCCCATCGACCAAGACCCGTCGCGCAGCGCCGGACCCTCCGGCGTTCCATGCCGCCGGCACGATGGCCGGCCCCCGCCGCCGCGGCCGTCGCGCCGGAGGCTTTTTTCGAATTTGAGCGCAATGAGCGGAGTGTCGTCGGCCGCGCGATCGCCGACCTTGGGGCACGGCAGGCTCATCGGCTTGCTGGGCTCGAAGCAGAGGAGGATCGTGATCGCAAAGGGAACGCAGGCAAAGTCGCGGTCGATGTCCGGCGGGAGGACGCGGACGCCGTGTGCCGCCGGCGACAAACCGACACCCCGGCCGAGGGAAGCGGCGCGCTACGCCGCAGCCACCATGCACGCCATCGCGATGTCCTGCGCGTCGCTCGTCCGAACGTGGCACGCGCGACAGGCGGAGCGCGTGTTTCTCGAAAGCCTGCTCGACTTTCAGTTACAGCAGATGGGCCTCAGCCGCGAAGATCGGCGGCGCGAAGCGACTAAGCCCTTCTGGCAGGGCTAGGCGCCGGCAAGGCCCGTCCATTCTCCGCGGAAGGGCTCGGCCGGGCGCCGCTTACCGGGGCGATTTGCCGAGCTGCGCCGGGTCCTCGACGATCATCTCGGGCCGCCCCTCATAGAGCTTGATGGCGCCGGTGGCGCAGACGCGCTGGTGCAGCAGCGTGCTTTCCGGCGTGCCGAATTTCTCGCGGTCGCGGCCGAAGATGACGATGGTGAAGAGCTGATCGGGATAGGGCTTGCCGAGATTGAGGAAGGTCGGCTGCGCCCTCGAGCGCTCGGCAAAGCGCGCCGAGGCGACGGTGCCGCAGACGGTGGCGGTCTCGCCGACGTGATGCGCCGCCTCCTCCGCGGACAGCGTGGCGGCGGCCGGCGCGGCGGCGAGCAGGAGAAGCGCCGCCAGGGCGACGAGGCAGCGGGACTCGCCGGCAAAGCCCTGTGTTTCACCCTCGAACGGCATGGCATCGTCTCCTCAAGCGCGGCGCCGCCCGGTCGCGATCACGTGATAGACCGGCATCCGCGCGGCATGCTATCCATCGATGCGGCATCCGCGCACCGGCGACGCCGCGCAACCGAGGGGAAGAGCATGGTCGGCACGGTCCGCCTTCACGGTCTCGTCGTCATCGTCCTGTGCGGCCTGATGGGCCTCGCCCTGGCAACCCCGTCCGCACCGGGCGCCAAGGTCTATTTCATCGAACTGAAGGACGGCGACACCGTCAAGAGCCCGTTCGTCGTCCGTTTCGGCCTTTCCGGCATGGGCATCTCGCCGGCGGGGGTCGAGAACCAGCCCAACACCGGCCATCATCATCTGCTGGTCGACGCCACGCTCGAAGGCGACGCGCTCAAATTCCCCATTCCCAATGACGAGCATCACCTGCATTTCGGCAAGGGGCAGACCGAGACGGTGCTGACGCTGCCGCCAGGCAAGCATACGCTCCAGCTCGTGCTGGGGGATTGGCAGCACGTGCCGCACGAGCCGCCGGTCATGTCCGAGCGCATCACCATCACCGTGCAATAGACGCGCCGCAACAGGCACGGCGGAAGCGGACGTTCCAGCCCCGCCGGTCGCAATGAACAAGCCGCCTCGGCCGCGGGCGCTCCCGCTACTGGAAAAGCTTCAGCGCGTTCACGAGGGTCTGGATGACCCCCCAGGCCAGCGGAATGCCGACGAAGCCCCAGGCAAGAACCAGCTTCAACCCGTTGCCGGGGCCTTGCCGCGCCGCGGTCGATTGCATGCTTTCCTCCCTTGCGCTCACGCCGAAGCCTCGGCTTTGCGCGCCTCCATGTGGTGGCGCTCATGCACCGCGGCGATGAAGAAATTGCAGATGAAGCCGATCACCAGCAGCACGGCCATGACATACATGGTGACGTTATAGGCCTGCGCCTTGGCAACACCGTGCGCGACGTTGTAAGCGCGAATATAGTTCACCAGCACCGGCCCGAAGATGCCGGCCATCGACCAGGCGGTCAGCAGCAAGCCGTGGATGGCGCCGACATAGCGCGTGCCGAACATGTCCTTGAGATAGGCCGGCACGGTGGCGAAGCCGCCGCCATACATGCTGAAGATGACGCCATAGGCGAGCACGAACAGCGCGACGCTGCCGATCTCGCCGGCATAGGGCACCGCCGCGTAGAGCGCCGCGCCCAGCACGAAGAAGATGACATAGGTGTTCTTGCGCCCGAGCAGATCCGACATCGAGGCCCAGAAGAAGCGCCCGCCCATGTTGAAGAGGCTCATCAGCCCGACGAAGCCCGAAGCGGCGATCGCGGTGACGCGCCCCGGGAACATCTCCTGGCTCATGGCCGAAGCCTGGCCAAGCACGCCGATGCCGGCGGTGACGTTGAGGCAGAGCACCCACCAGATCAGCCAGAATTGCGGCGTCTTCAGTGCGTCATAGACATAGACGTTCTTGGTGGTGATGAGCCTCCTGGGCCGCGCCGGCGCGACATAGCCCGCCGGCGCCCAACCCGGCGCCGGCACGCGCACGATCGCTGCGCCCACCGTCATGAAGCAGAAATAGATCGCGCCCAAGGCCAGGAAGGTCTCGGCGACGCCGACATGGGTTGGGGTCGAGAACAGGCTCATCAGCCGGACGGAAAGCGGCGAGGCGATGAAGGCGCCGCCGCCGAAGCCCATGATCGCCATGCCGGTCGCCATGCCTGGACGGTCGGGAAACCATTTGATCAGGGTCGAGACCGGCGAGATGTAGCCGATGCCGAGGCCGAAGCCGCCGAGAATGCCGTAGCCGACATAGATGACCCAGATGTTGTGGAAATAGACGCCGATCGCCGAGATGACGAAGCCGCCGCCGAAGCACAGCGCCGCGGTGACCATGGCGCGGCGCGGCCCGCTTTCCTCGACCCAACGCCCGAGCAGCGCCGCCGAGACGCCGAGAAAGAAGATGCCCAGGCTGAAGATCCAGCCGAGATCGGTGAGCTCCCAGTCGCCCGGCGCCGATTTGGTGATGCCGATGAGCCTGGTCATCGGCAGGTTGAACACGCTGAACGCATAGGCTTGGCCGATGCACAGATGCACGCACAACGCCGCCGGCGGGATCAGCCAGCGGCTATAGCCGGGCGGCGCCATGATTTTCTCTTTATCCAGGACAGACGTAATCGCCATCGCTTGCCTCCTCCCTCAACGTTCGTCCTCGTCAGCCAGGTGCTGCGCCCGCAGCGTTTGTTGACTCTAGCTAACTATTTGCCGCCGACTATGACGGCAAATCCGTTCGAGCGTCAACACTCAGGAGGCCATGCGATGCCGGCGGGTGGGGCGGCGTCCGCCGCGAGCGGGGGCGTGGGTTGACCGTTGAGTCGCCCTCTTAGCAATTATTGATTGTCTATAATACATATGATTTCTTAATTATAGTACAAGCGCTGGCGCTACGGGGTTGCTTGCGCTCGCCGGACGAAAGCGCGCCCCTTGCGAGGGCGGCATCATTATGAGGGCGTCCTTGAAGTGCGGATGACGACCGCCGGCTGGGCATCGTCCTTGGCCGACATCACCGAGCCGATGATCGCCGCTTGCGCGTAGCCAAGGCGGCTCAGCTCCGCCAGGCAGGCTTCGGCCTCGGCTTCGGGAAGGCTGGCCAGCAAGCCGCCCGCCGTCTGCGGATCGAACATCAAGGGATACCGCTCGTCTTCCGCCGCCTTCCCGGGCTCGCGGATGACCCGCTGGAGACGGAGATTCTGCGGTTGAAGGGAGCTGAAGATGCCGAGCCGGACCGTCTCCAGCGCGCCTTCGAGCAGCGGCACGGCATCGATGTCGAGACGGACATCGACGCGCGATGCCTTGATCATCTCGACGAGATGGCCCAGGAGCCCGAACCCCGTCACGTCGGTGCAAGCGGAAGCGCCATGGCGGCACAGGCATTCCGCGCCGCGGCGATTGGACAAAAGCATCGAGGCAAGCGCCGCGTCGATCCATCGCGCCTTGGCCTTCGCTCGCATGTCCGCGGCGAAAAGCGTGCCCGTGCCGAGCGGCTTGGTCAGGATCAGCCGGTCGCCCGGCCGCATCCCGCCCTTGCGCAGCAAGCGCTCGGGATCGGCAAAGCCGTTGACGGCGAAGCCCAAGGACAGCTCCAGCCCTTCGCTGGTGTGGCCGCCGACGAGAGCCGTGTTCGCCTCATCGAGAACCCTGAGCGCGCCCGACATGAGCTCAAAGAGCTGGCGCTCGACCTTTTGCTCGAGGCCATAAGGGAGGGTGGCGATGGCGAGCGCCGATTGCGGCGTGGCGCCCATGGCAAAGATGTCGCCGAGGCTGTGATTCGCCGCCACCTGTCCGAAGACGTAGGGATCGTCGATGAAGGCGCGAAAGAAGTCGACGGTGTGAACCATGACCTTGCCCGCCGGCACGGCGACGACGGCGGCGTCGTCGGGCGCCGCGAGCCCGACCAGCACATCGCCGCGAGCGGCCGGCCGAAGCTCGCGCAGCACCCGGTCGAGCACGGTGCTGCCCACCTTCGCGCCGCAGCCGCCGCAGCGCATGGTCACGGCCGAGAGCTCCGCGATCGCTTCGGAGCGCGCAAGGCCGGGGGCGAAAGCGCCTTCGCTCGCCACGGCCATGTCGGGCAGGCGGTTGAATTTGTCGACGAAGCGGCGGTCGATCCAGTCTTTGAGGCGCCAAACGCTTCTGCCTTCGAAGGCCCAGCCGCCGCGCGAGGCGACGGCGTATTTGTCGCCGGTGGAGATGAGGCTCAGAAACCGGCGCTGTGGCGCGAATCGCGCGAGCGGCTCGCCCAGCAGCGCCCGGCGGAGATTGGCCGCGAGCGGCGGACCTTGGCGCACCGCGAAGACGCCGGATTTCGGGCGCGGGTGATCGATCATCGCCGCGACATCGCCGGCGGCGAAGACGTCCTTGTGCGAGATCGACCGAAGCGTGTCGTCGACGGCGACAAATCCGCGGTCGTCCACTTCGAGACCGGATTGCGCCAGCCAGGGCGCCGCACCCGCCGGGGTGACCAAAAGGATCTCGTCGAGCGGATGATCGCCGCCGTCGGCGAGCCGCAGCCGCCCGGGCTCGATTGCGGTGACCGCCTTGCCGAGATGCACCGCCACCCCTCTCTCTTGCAGAATACGCCGGAATTTGGCGCGCACGCGCGCGTTGTGGCTCGGCAGGACGTCGTCGGTATCGCCGAAGAGATGGAATTCCAGCCGATCTCCGCCTTGCCCGTCGGCCGCCAGCAGCCGGCGCAGCCGATACTCGGCGGACAGCAGGAGTTCCACGCCGCCCGCGCCCGCCCCGACGACGCCGATCCGCGCCGCGCCGCGCGCGAGCACGCGCTCGCTCAGCGCCTGCCAGCGCTGGAGAAAGGCGCCGATCGGCTTCACCGGCACCGAAGCGGCGGCGGCGCCGGCGATGTCCGACAGGCGGGGCGTCGAGCCGATGTCGATGGACAGCAGATCGTAAGAGACCGGCGGCCGGTCGCGGCACAGCACGCGGCGGCCTTCGAGATCGATCCCCGTGGCCTCGTCGTGAACGAGCACGGCGCCGGCAAACCGCGACAGCGGTCCCAGATCGATATGCGCCTCGTCGAAAGCGTAGTGACCGGCGATGAGACCGGGCAACATGCCGGAATAGGGCGTATGGCTTTCGCGGCAGATGAGCGTAATCCGGACCCCCGACAGCGGCTTCATTGCGAAGCGCTTGAGCACGATCACGTGGCTGTGGCCGCCGCCGACCAGAACCAAATCCTTGAGAACCGGCACCGCGTTTCGCATCGACAGCTCGCGACCCTCGTCAAAGCCTCGTCAGCGCCGCATCGCCCGGCGGGCGTCGATGGAATGGAGCCCCGTCACCGCCCGCCACGCAGAGCCTGGCCGTGCCGCCTCAGAAATCGACAACCGGCGTCGCCGTCACATATTGGTCGAACAGCGCCCAAAACGGTCCGGCATGCGTCTGGGCGTACCAGTCCTCAAAGGAGGCAAGCGCCTCCCGCAGGAGGTCGGAGGCGTTCGGCGGCGGCTCGGGCGCGAGGCCGCGAAAGAGCGCGCGGGCGACCGACGCAAAGCGATCAAGGACGGCGCGGCGAGCCTCGCTGTCGTCGGACCAGGCGAGCTCCTCATAGAGCGCAGCGCCGGCCGCCTGGACGGCGCCGTCCTCGTCCTTGGCTTCGGCGATCGCCGCCGCGGCCGCGCGCATGAGGTTGAGCCGGCGGAAGGCGAAGCTGCGCTCGCGCTCGAGCAGCGAGAGGCGCCGCGCGCTGTCGCGCCGAAAGGCCGTCTCGGCCTCGGCCGCGCGGTCGGCCGCCGCTTGCAGCGCCTCGAGCAGCGCCGGCGCGACGGCGGTCACCGCGCGCCTCGGCGCGATGGCGGAAGAGAGTGGGGGTCGAACCCACCAAGGGCCGTCTCGCGGTCCTCTCCGGATTTGAAGTCCGGCCGCCCCACCGGGGACGATTCTCTTCCTTTGGCGAGGATGGCGCCGGCGCGCGCCGGCGCGGCGCGAGCGAACAGGTCGAGACGATGGGGGTTGATATGCCGAAGGTCGCCGCGGCGCAAGGTGACGCCGTGGCGGTCGAAAAATTCCAGGATCTGGATCGCCACTTTGCGGCCGTTGTCCAGCCGGTCGCGAAGCGACGCGGCGGCGAACAGGCCGCCTTCGCTTTCGGCGGCGACGGCGAGCAAAATCTCGACGATCTCCGCCATGGTGCCGCGCAGGAAAAAATGATCGTGCGCCACCTCGTCGACCAGCCCCATGCGCGAGGCGAGCTTGAGCAGGCGACGGACGCCGGCTTCGGGCGCGCCCAGCATCCCCGCAACATCGCGCACGCGCGGCGGACGGAACCGCTCCTTGCCGCCGAGCAACGGACGAACCCTGGCCCAGAGCGCCTCCTGCTCCGCGCCCAGACGCGCTTCGTGGCTCGGCAGACGCACCCACGCGCCGGCGATCGCGACCTCGCCGAGGGCGACGAGCTTTTGCAGCACCGCGGCAAAACCCGGCTCGGGAAGGCGCGGCTCCAGCAGCAGCCTCAGCCGCTCGCGACCGATCCCCTGCAAATCGGGATTCTCCGCGTGAAACGCCGCCAGCGACTGCGTCAGCGCCTGCCGCAACCCCGTCCATCCCTTCGGCGAAAGCGCGTAGACCACGCCATGGCCGGCGGCAAGGCGGACCAGCCCGAGACGCCCGGCAATGGCGGCGATCTCATCCGCCTTGAGCGCGCGATCGCGCGCGAAGGCGGCGAGATCGATGTAGCCGGGCCGGGCGTCGAGCAGGCGGGCGAGCGAGCGCTCGGGATCGGCCAGCGCCAGCGCCTGCACTTGCGCCAGCCGTTCCGGCGTGCGGCGCCGGCGCGCCGGCGCGCGAAGGTCGAGGAGGCGGCCGCCGCCGATCGTGCGCCGCGCGGAGGTATCGCGCAGGACGAACCGGTCGCCCGCCGCCGCAGCGATCGGCCGGTCGAGCACGAGCTGTACCAAGGCCCGCGCCCCCGGAGCGATCGGCGCGTCGCCGAGCAGGACGATGCGCCCGCCGGCCTCCGCCGCGCCGTGATGGAAGCGCACCGGCATCCATTGCCGGATCGCCTTCGGCTCGGACGCGAGAACGAGCAGCTCGGCGTCGATCCGCGCGGTCGGCGCGTGCAAGTCGGGATCGAGCACGACGTCGCCGCGCGCGATCGCGTCCTTGCTCACGCCCTCGCCCGCGAGATTGAGCGCGCAGCGCTCGCCGGCGCGGCCGCGCTCGGCCGGGCGATTCTGCGCATGGATCGAGCGCACCCGCGCGCCGAGTCCCGAGGGGCTCACCACTACCTTGTCGCCGGTCGCCACCTCGCCCGAGAGTACCGTGCCGGTGACGATGGTGCCGGCGCCCGCCAAGACGAAGGAGCGGTCGACCGCCAGCCGGAAGCGGCCGGCCTGCGATCGCGCCGCCATCGCGCCCGAAGCGGCGTGAAGCTCGGCGCGCAAGGTCTCGAGGCCCTCGCCGGTGGCCGTCGAGACCTCGACGAGCGCCGCGCCGGCAAGCGCCGTGCCGGCCAGCAGCCGCGCGATATCCGCCGCCACCGCCGCCCGCCGGGACGGCGTCGCGAGGTCGATCTTGCTGAGCGCGACCACGCCCCGCCCGACGCCGAGAAGGTCGACGATCGCGAGATGCTCCACCGTTTGCGGCATGACGCCGTCATCGGCGGCGACGACGAGCAGCACGTAGTCGATGCCGGAGGCGCCGGCGAGCATGGTGTGCACGAAGCGCTCGTGCCCGGGCACGTCGACGAAGGCCAGCGCCGAGCCGTCCGCGGTCGGCACATAGGCGAAGCCGAGATCGATCGAAATGCCCCTGGCCTTCTCCTCCTTGAGCCGATCGGTATCGACCCCGGTCAGCGCACGCACCAGCGAGGTCTTGCCATGGTCGACATGTCCGGCCGTGCCGATGATCACGCGGGCGCTCCCTCCTCCGTGCCGCCGCGCGGCTCGAACGCGGCCAGATTGGCAAGGAAGCCGGCCTCGTCCTCGAGACAACGGAGATCGAGCAGCAGCCTTTGCTGCTCGATGCGGCCGAGCACCGGGATGGGAAGCTCGCGCAGCGCCGCCGCCAGCGCCTCAAGCGCGCCGCCGCCGCGACGCCGCGCCGGCCGAACCGCAAGCCCGGCGCTGGCGATCGTCTCGACCGGAAGAGCGCCGGAGCCGATCTGGCTGCGGCAGGCGACGACCTCGACCGTGAAGGCGGAGCCCACTGCCGCTTGCAGCCGAAGCGCGAGGCGGCGCGCGGCCTCCTCGATATCCACCGCCGGCCGGGCCAGCAGGCGCAGCGTCGGCAACCGTTCGGCGAGCCGGTCGGGATCGCGGTAGAGCCGCAGCGTCGCCTCCAGAGCGGCGAGGCGAATCTTGTCGACGCGCAGCGCCCGTTTCAGCGGATTGCCATTGATCTCGGCGATGAGCGCCCGGCGGCCGACAATGAACCCGGCCTGCGGACCGCCCAAGAGCTTGTCGCCGGAGAACGTCACGATATCCGCCCCCGCGGCCACCGCATCGGCGGCGGTCGGCTCGCGCGCGAGCCCCCAGCGAGCGAGATCGACGAGGCTGCCGGAGCCGAGGTCGTGCACGAGGGCCACGCCGCGCGCGCGCGCGAGCGCGGCCAGCGATTGCGGCGACACCTCGGCGGTAAAGCCCTCGATGCGATAGTTCGAGGTATGGACCTTGAGGAGCACGCCGGTCGCGGCGCCGATCGCCGCTTCGTAGTCGCGCAGATGCGTGCGATTGGTGGTGCCGACTTCTACGAGGCGCGCGCCGGCGCGAGCCATGATCTCCGGCAGGCGAAAGGCGCCGCCGATCTCGATGAGCTCGCCGCGCGAGACGATCGCTTCCCGGGCGAGCGCGAAGGTGTTGAGCACCAGCATCAGCGCGGCGGCGTTGTTGTTGACGACCGTCGCATCCTCGGCGCCGGTGAGCGCGCACAGGAGATCGCGCAGGTGGTCGTCCCGCTCGCCGCGCTTGCCCGAGGCGAGATCGAATTCCAGCGCGACCGGCGCGCGCATGGCGCGCTCCGCCGCCTCGATGGCCGGCTCGGCGATGAGCGCGCGCCCGAGATTGGTGTGGAGGACGGTGCCGGTCAGATTGAAGATCGGCCGCAGGCTGGGCGCGGCGTCCTTCTCGAGACGGCGGCGCGCCTCCCTCGCCACCGCCTCGGCGTCCGGGCGCCCGGCCTTTCCGGAACGCGCCGCCAGCCGCAGTTCGCCCAGCCCGGCGCGGACCGCCGCCAGCAGCGCGGGCCGGCCGAACCGCTCGATCGCCAAGGCCGCTTCGGCCGTCCGCAAGACTTCATCGACTGACGGCAGCCCGCGCAAATCGACGGCGCCCGCCCGCGA
Organism: Allostellaceae bacterium; assembly: GCA_035623985.1. Classification (GTDB taxonomy): domain Bacteria; phylum Pseudomonadota; class Alphaproteobacteria; order ATCC43930; family CGMCC-115725; genus DAHUYF01. The sequence continues at coordinate 53,411 of DASPSJ010000079.1, forward strand.
CATCACGCCCGAGCCTCGGGATCAATACCCCAGGAGGAACGGATTGAAGGCGCCCCGGCGAAATCCGGCCTCGCGCACCAGCAGATCGAGGCCGAGCGTCGCAACGTCGTCGGCGATCGGATCGAGCGCTGGCTCCGTGTGCTGGTAGAGGATCTTGACATAGCCCCGGCAGGCGTCACAGGTCTCCGCCTTGATGGTCCCGGCATCGCCTTCGATCCCGTGATAGGCGATGCCCTCGGTCGAGCCACAGAGCGTACATTTGATGCGGACATAGTTCCAGAGCGTGCCGCAGAGCGCGCAGGCGCAAAACCGCGTACCATGCGCCCCCGGCCAACCCACGATGAGCGACGCGGCCGGCGGCCCGCCGCAGGCCGGACAGACGCCGTCGCCCACCGGCCGCAGGCGCGCGGCGCCAAGCCCGGCCGCGAGACGGCTGAAATGGACCTGCAGCGCGGCGGCCAACAGGGCATGGTCCGCGAAAGCCGCCGCGGGAACGGCGTCGCCGAGCACGTCGCCGATCATGGCGCGGCGCGCGGCGGCGTCGGCGCCGGTCAGCCGCATGAGCGCCTCTTTCGCCCGTTCCGGCATGGCGAGGCCGCGCAGGCGCGACAGCAGGAGCTCGAGCGCGGCGGCAAAGGCGGCGTCCGGCTGGAACGCGCCGCGGTCGAGCGGCGGCATGCCGAAGCCATAGGCGCGCTCGATCGCGTCGGGAGGCGGCCAAGCCGGCGCCGGCAGCTCCGGCTGGAGGCGATCCTGGATCTCCGCCAGCGACGCCAGAAAGAAAAGATAGGGGCCGAGCTCATGCCCCGGAGCGAGGCTGCGCAAGCGCGCGGCCCGATCGCGGAACATCGTTTCCGGCCGCGGCAGGCGCACGAAAGGCGGCGCCGCGACCTCGCCGATGGGAACGGGATCGCGAGGCGCGCCGCTCTCGCTCACGGCGATGTCATGAGCGCCGCGCCGGCCTGGCTTCGCCCTTCGCGACTTCCTCGCGCAGCCACTTGCGGTGGTGCCGCCACGCCCAGCCGCCCGTCACCTGGCCCTGCGTCATGGCCTGAACCGTGCCGCGCACCCAGATCGCCGCATAGACGTGCACGATCCAGACGAGGATGGCGAGGATCGCCGCCATCGAGTGGACGAGGATGGCGAGGCGCTTTTGCGCCAGCGTCGTGTAGTCGTAGAAATATTCATCCCAAATCACGATGCCGCTCGAGATCAATATCAGGATGAGAACCGTCATGCTCCAGAAGACGAGCTTCTGCCCGGCATTGTATTTGCCGAGCTCGGGCAGATTCTCCTCGCGCGCGGCGAGCACGTCGCGAATGCGGCGCATCCAGGTGCCGTCCTCCGCCTTCCACAGGTTGAGCGGCCAGAAGCGCAGGAAGAGGCCGAGGAAGCTGAAGAACAGAACCACGCCGATCCAAGGATGGATGATCCGCGTCAGCTCGCCGCCGCCGAACAGCGCGGTCAGGAAAAAGAGACTGGGATAGAACAGCGACAGCCCCGAAAGCGCCAGCAGGATGAGGCTTGCCGCCGTTATCCAGTGGTTGACGCGCGCGCCGGCCGTATAGCGGTCGACGATGGTTCCGCGTCGGCCGGCGCCGCGGGCTGGCGTCGTCATGCCTTGCCCTCCACCAGTCGACGCGCCTTTTCCTCGTCTTCGCCGGAGACGCGATTCGGCCCGTTGATCACGTAATGGGCGACGCCGGCGATGACCGCCGCGGCAAGCGCCGCGAGCCCGGCAAATCGACTGACGCCTTTCCAGACCTGGACGAGCGGGCTGATCACGGGATTGCCGGCGAGCCCGGCATAGAGCTCCGGCTTGTCGGCATGATGCAGCACGTACATCACATGGGTGCCGCCGACGCCGTCGGGATTGTAGAGGCCGGCATTGGCGAAGCCGCGCGATTTCAAATCGTCGATGCGGCCCTTGGCGTGAGCGAGCATGTCGTTCTTGGCGCCGAAGACGATGGCGTGGGTCGGACACGCCTTGGCGCAAGCCGGCCCCTGGCCCACCGCGACCCGGTCGGAGCAGAGCGTGCATTTATGCGCCTTGCCCTCGACCCTGGAGATGCGCGGAATGTTGAACGGGCAGCCCTTGACGCAATAGCCGCAGCCGATGCAGTTCTCGGCGACGAAGTCGACGATGCCGTTCGAATACTGCACGATGGCGCCGGGCGCGGGACAGGCTTTAAGGCAGCCGGGATCGGCGCAGTGCATGCACCCATCCTTGCGGATGAGCCATTCGAGATTGCCGGTCTCGGGATTGTCCCATTCGGTGAAGCGCATCAGCGTCCACATGTCCGGCGTGAGATCATGGGGGTTCTCGTAGAGACCCACATTCGTCCCCACCGGCTCATGCCGGTCGTTCCATTCCAGGCACGCCGACTGGCATGCCTTGCAGCCGATGCATTTCGAGACGTCGATGAGCTTGACGACCTCGTCCGTGAACGCCACGGCCTCGGGCGGCGGGGAGGCGGAGCGGCGGACGACATCCATTGCGCGGGCTGTTGCCATGGCTCGGTCTTCCCTCAAACCGTGGGCGCCGGGATCGGCTCGATGTCGACGAGAAACGCCTTGAACTCGGGCGTCTCGACATTGGCGTCACCCACGAAGGGCGTGAGCGAATTGGGGCCGTAACCCTTGCGGGCCGCTCCGGTAAATCCCCAATGCAGCGGCACGCCGACGACATGCACGGTCTTGCCGTCGCACACCAGCGGACGGATGCGCTTGGTCACCACCGCCTTGGCCTTCACGGCGCCGCGCTTCGACCACACGCGGACCCAGGATCCGGGGGCGATGCCCTTCTCGCGCGCCAACGCCTCGGAAATCTCGACGAAGAATTCCGGCTGCAGCACCGCGTTGACCCAGACATGCTTGGTCCAGAAGTGGAAATGCTCGGTGAGCCGGTAAGAGGTGGCGACATAGGGATAGTCCTTGGCGTCGCCGAACTGCTCCAGGTCGCCCTTGAACACGCGGGCGGCGGGGTTGCCGTGGACCTTGGGCGCGACGAGGTTGTCGATCGGCGCCTCGAAAGGCTCGTAATGCGTCGGGAAGGGGCCGTCGCGCATCAGGCCGAGAACCCACAGCCGGCTGACGCCCTCCTGATTCATGATGAACGGCATGACGACGCCCGGCTTGGCGGTGGGCGCGATGTCGGGCACGTCATAGCCGGCCCAGCTTTGGCCGTTCCATTCAATGAGCTTGCGGCTCGGATCCCACGGCTTGCCGTCGATGTCGCAAGAGGCGCGGTTGTAGAGGATGCGGCGATTGGCCGGCCAGGAGAACGCCCACTTCGCGAACAAGTCGGAGGAGTCGGGATTTGCGTTGTCGCGACGCGCCATCATGTTGCCGGCTTCGGTGAAGGAGCCGGCATAGATCCAGCAGCCGGAGGCCGTCGAGCCGTCGTCGCGCAAGACGGCAAAGTTCGGCACCTGCTTGCCGGCCTCGAGCAGCAGCTTGGCCGGGTCGTTCGGATCCTTGACGGAGTCGACGACATAGCCGTTGACCTCGCGCGCCAGCTCTTCCGGCCGGGGATTGCCGGGATCCCGGTACGGCCAATGGAGCTTCACGAGCGGATCGGGCACGGCGCCGCCTTCCTTCTCGTAGAGCGCCTTCAGCCGCTGATAGATCTGCGCCATGATCCAGGTGTCGGCCCTGGCCTCGCCGGGCGGGTCGGCGCCCGCCCAATGCCATTGCAGCCATCGGCCGGAATTGGTCAGCGAGCCCTCGTCCTCGGCAAAGCACGTGCTGGGAAGCTGAAGGACCTCGGTCTGGATCTTTGTCGGATCGACGTCGTTATGGTCGCCGTGATTCTCCCAGAACCGCGCCGTCTCGGTATCGAGCGGATCCATGACGACGAGGAATTTGAGCTTCGACAGCGCGGCCGTGACCTTCTGCCGGTTGGGGAAGGACAGCAGCGGATTGAAGCCCTGGCAGACATAGCCGTTCATCTTGCCCTCGAACATCAGCTCGAAGGCGCGCAGGATGTCGTAGGTCGGCACGTCGAGCTTCGGCAGGTAGTCGTAGGCGAAATCGTTGTCCGCCGTCGCCGCCGGACCCCACATCGCCTTCTGGAAGCTGACGAAGAACTTCTTGTAGTTCTGCCAATAGCTCGTCTGGTTCGGCCGCAACGGCTTGAAGCCGCGCTTGGCGATGTAGGAGGCGAAGTCCGGCTCCGCCTCCATGGGCAGCGTCATGTAGCCGGGCAACAGGTTCGACATGAGCCCCAGATCGGTCAGCCCCTGGATGTTGGAATGACCGCGCAGCGCATTCATGCCGCCGCCGCGCACGCCGATATTGCCGAGAATGAGCTGCAGCATCGCCATGGCGCGGATGTTCTGCGAGCCCTTGGAATGCTGCGTCCAGCCGAGCGCGTACATCGACGTCATCGTCTTGGTCGGCGACGAGGTCTCGGCGATCATTTGCGCCACTTTGAGGAACTTGTCCTTGGGCGTGCCGCAGATGCGCTCGACCATCTCCGGCGTGTAGACCGAGACGTGCTGCTTCAGCAGGTTCCAGACGCAGCGCGGATGCTGCAGCGTCTCGTCGACGCTGGCATAACCCTCGGCGTCGAGTTCATAGGCCCAGCTCGACCGGTCGTAGTCGCGCTTGGTCTCGTCATAGCCGCTGAACAGTCCGTCCTGATAGCCGTAGTCCTCCTTCACGATGTAACCGGCGTTGGTGAAGGTCTTGACGTAGTCCTTGTGCACCTGGTCGTTGGCGATGCAGTGGTTGATGACGCCCAGCAGGAAGGCGATGTCCGTGCCCGGGCGAATCGGCGCGTAGACGTCGGCGACCGACGCCGAGCGCGTGAAGCGCGGATCGACGACGATGAGCTTGGCGCCGCGACCGGCTTTGGCTTCGGTCACCCATTTGAAGCCGCAAGGATGCGCCTCGGCGGCATTGCCGCCCATGATGATGACCAGATCCGTGTTCCGAATGTCGGTCCACAGATTGGTCATCGCGCCACGACCGAATGTTGGGGCCAAACTGGCCACCGTGGGGCCGTGTCAAACCCTTGCTTGGTTGTCGAAGACGACGCCTCCCGCGCCGCGCACCACCTTGTAGGTCAGGAAGGCCGTCTCGTTGGTCGTCGCCGAAGCGGCGAGGAATCCGGTCGTTGTCCAGCGGTTGACCGTCACCCCGCTCTTGTTCTTGGCGATGAAGTTCTTGTCGCGGTCGTCCTTGAACAGGCGCGCGACCTTGTCGAGCGCCTGATCCCAGGAGATCTCGCGGAATTGCGCCTCGCCCGGTCCTCGATAGCGCGGCCTGGTCAGCCGTGTCGGGGCGCGAACGAAGTCGAGCAACGCCGCCCCCTTGGGACAGAGCGTGCCGCGATTCGTCGGGTGATCGGGATCGCCCTCGATATGCGTGAGGGTGCGCTTGGCGGAGTCGCCGGCGCCGGGCGGCGAATACATGATGATGCCGCAGGCGACGGCGCAATAGGGACACGTGTTTCGCGTCTCCACCGCGCGCGCCAATTTGAAGGGGCGAATGGCCGCGGCAAGCGCGGTTTCGCTCTCGCCAAAGCCGAAGGCGCCGAGCGTCGTGCCCGCTACGCCAGCCCCGGCTGCCCGAAGGAACCGGCGCCTCGAGATGTCATCCGGCATTTCCCGTCGCTCCTCCTCAGAAGCCTTGCTGCAGGCGCAAAGCGTGTCGCGCGCCCGCGAGGACGCGCCGCGCCGCAATTTTTAAGGAGTATCCGTTCGCGCAAAATATCAGTCAAGTCATCTAAACTCCCGCCATCGCCCTCTCACGCGCCCGAATTCCTTGCCGGACCCGGTCCTCGGCCGCGCTCGCCGGCGGTCCAGCCGCGCCTGCCGGTGGCGATGCCGCCCCAGCGGTTCCCGTGATGGAACGGGGCCCAGCACCAACGGCGTCCCCACGGGCTTCGATGCCGCCGCCCAGAGCGCCCAAGCCCGGCTGCTCCGTCATGGCTCCAAGACCGCAAGGGCGTAACAGGTCGATTACGGACTCGGCCAAATAAAGCCGGTTGCGGGATCCACAAACCGCATCGAACATTTTGCGAAAATCGGACGAATTCCAGTATATGCAATTATTAGTCTCTGACGTGGACTTATTCAGTATGAAGTGTTGCCCTCCTCGACGGCAGAGATCGCGGGTTCGAGCCGTGTCGGGCCGCTGCCGGCCGCGACCGCCACAGCCGCGGTCGGCGACGGGGACGCCCCCCTCGACCCGCTCCCGCACGCCCGGACGCAACGCTGCGCGCGTGCCATGCATATCTGCCTCCCCGACATTGCCGTGACTGGCGATGTCCCGTGGGCTTGCCGATGGTCGATTCCGCCAAGGCGGACACAGCGCAAGTCCGTCCCCGAGTCGTCTCCGGCGACATTTTATTGCCGAATATTTGCCGAGTCGGGCTGAACGCGCCGCCGATGCCGGCTGGTCCCGACACGCCCCGGCGTCCCCCCCGCCCGCGGCGAGGCGTTCCGCCCTCCCGGCAGGCAGAAAGTTGGCCTCTCCGGCGCCGTTAATTCTTTTCAGGCTTCCCAAGGCGCTCAGAACCGACCATATTCCTGCCGACACATTTTTGAGCCGACGGGCTTCGGAAGGGCCTCCGGCGGAAATACCGGAAAAGTGCGAGAGACCTTACATATGCGGGCCAATTTCGCTGGCGCCGAGGCGCTCGACCGGCGGCCGGCCACAGAGAACGCCTCGCGGGCCGACCAGCCCGAGAGCCAGGAAGAGCAGCGCGGGCGCCCGGCGCCCGAGGCGGCGGGCGAGCCGATATCGGTGCGCGGCAATCTGGCCGAGATCGATCTCGGCCGGTCGGCCGATCCCTTGCGCCGCTATCTACAGGAGATTTCCGAGGCGGATCTGCTCTCGCGCGAAGGCGAGGTGGCGCTCGCCCAGCGCATCGAGGCCGGCCAGGCCGCGGTGCTGAACGCGCTCTATCGCAGCCCGCTCCTGCGCAAATCGATCGCGCAGTGGAGCCAGGGCCTGCGCCAGAGCGAGACGCCCCTGCGCGACATCATCGACCTTGCCGCCACCCAGGCGCGCCGCTCCGCCGGCGCCGCGCCCGCGGCAACGATGGCCGCCGGCGCGCTGGAGGAGGAAGGCGCAGCGCCCATGGCCGAGCTCGAGGCGGCGCTGCTGCGCCCGGTGCTGCGCGCCTTCGACCGCGCGCGCAAGAGCCGCAGCTCGCAGGCGCTGATCCAGGCGCTGGCCGGCGTGGTGCTCCATCCCGAGCGCATCGAGGAGCTGACGCTCCGCCTCAAGGAGCTCAACCGCCGCATCGTCGAGCGCGAGGGGAAGCTGGCCCGGCTCGTCGACCAGGCGAAGGTCGACCGCACGCTCTTCCTCGAGGGCTATCTCAAGGCGGCAAGCCCGCGCGCCTGGCACGTCTCGATCAGCCGGCGCCAGAGCGCGCCCTGGCCGAACTTCCGCCGTCGCCACGGCGAGGCGGCGCGCCTTGTGATCGATGAGCTCGAGGGCGTCTGCCGCGAGACCGGCCAGACCTTGCCGGCGTTCCGCGCGCTCGTCGCGGAGCTGCAGCGCGGCGCCCGCGACGCCGAGCGCGCCAAGCAGGAGATGATCCAGGCCAATCTGCGCCTGGTCGCCTGGATCGCCCGGCGCCACGTCAATCGCGGCTTGCCGCTGATGGATCTGATCCAGGAAGGCAATATCGGCCTGATGCGCGCGGTCGAGAAGTTCGACTGGCGGCGCGGCTACAAATTCTCGACCTACGCCACCTGGTGGATCCGCCAGGCCTGCACCCGCGCGCTGGTCGATCAGGGGCACCTGATCCGCATCCCCTCGCACATGACCGACGAGGCACGCCGCGTCATGCGCGCGCAGCATCAATTGCTGGCCGAGCTCGGGCGCGAGCCCAACGAGGCGGAGCTTGCGGCGCGGCTGGGCGTGCCCGTCGCCAAGGTGCGCGCGGTTCTCGAGCTGGTGCGCGACCCCGTCAGCCTGGATGCGCCGCTCTCCGAGGACGGCGACGCCACCATCGGCGACCTGATCGCGGATGACGGCGCGGTGATGCCGCACGAAGCGGCGGCGCAGGCGGAGCTGCGCGCCGCCACCGACGACGCGCTGTCGCGGCTGTCGCCGCGCGAGGCCGACATCCTGCGTCTGCGCTTCGGCGTCGGCCAAGCCGGCGAGCACACCCTCGAAGAGGTCGGCCGCAAGTACCAAGTGACGCGCGAGCGCATCCGCCAGATCGAGGCGAAGGCACTCAAGAAGCTGGCGCAGCGCACGCACGGCCGCACCCTGGCGAGTTTCGTCGACCGCTGAGCTAGCGGCCTTCGGCTCAGGCGCGCTATAGTGGGCGCGCCTTAGCCGATTAGGAGTGGCTCATGTTCAAATCCGCATCTTTGATCGCCGCCGCAGCGGCCGTGGCCGCGCTTGCCGCAACACCCGCTTTGGCGAAGCATAAATTTAGCTGCTACGACTATGCTTGGGAATCGCAGGATCTGAAGGATTGCCTCGCCCATCCCGAGAAGGCGAAGGCGATGCCGGTGCACAAGGCGCATCACAAGCATATGAAAAAGGACATGCACGACATGAAGGACATGAAGAAGTCCTGATTGGCGTCGTTTGATCCCGCGGCGCGGTGCCGTGCCGCGGGATTGCCGGAGTTTTGCTGCGTGAGCGACAAGCGGGTCGGGATCTGGCTCGAGACCGGAAGGCCGGGTGCCGGGTATGTCGATGCCGGCGGCCCGGGCGCGTGATCCCTGATGCATCCCAGTACCCGCCGCGGCTTGCTCGCCTTCCTTCTCGGCCTCGCGCTGCTCATCGGCGCCTTCTCCTACGATTACTGGCAGTCGGGCGGCAGCGACCAGGGCGGGCTTGCCGGCGTTTCGTTCGGCGGGCCCTTCACCTTGACCGATCAGAACGGCGTGGTGCGGCGTGACGGCGATTTCCGCGGCGAGCTGATGCTGGTTTATTTCGGCTATACCTATTGCCCCGACGCCTGCCCGACCGCGCTGACCGCCATCAGCGCCGCCCTCGACATGCTGGGCGAACGCGGCCGGACGGTGCAGCCGATCTTCATCACCATCGATCCCGCGCGCGATACGGTGGCGCAAATGAAGATCTATGCCGCGAATTTCACGCCGCGGCTCCTGGCGCTCACCGGCACCAGCCAGCAGATCGCCACGGTGGCGCGCGCCTATCGCGTCTACTACGCCAAGGTCAAGGGCGAAGGCGAGGACGACTACGCCATGGATCACTCCGACCTGATCTATCTCATGGGCCGCGACGGCAGATATCTCAACCATTTCAGCGCCGATACCACCGCCGCCGAGATGGCCGCGGCGATCAAGAAATATCTGTGAGCGGCGGGCTCATCCTGGCCGCGCCGGCCTCGGCGAGCGGCAAGACGACGCTGACGCTGGCGCTGTTGCGGCACTTCCGCAACAGCGGCAAGGCCATCGCCTCGGCCAAGGCGGGGCCGGACTACATCGATCCGGCCTTCCACGGCGCCGCCTCGGGCACGCCCTGCCTCAACCTCGACGCCTGGGCGATGCGGCGCGAGACGATCGCCGCGCTGGTCGCCTCGCTGGAACGCCGGGCGGAGCTGGTGCTGTGCGAAGGGGCGATGGGCCTGTTCGACGGCGCCGGCCAGGCCGGCGGCGGCTCGACCGGCGACCTCGCCGCGCTTACCGGCTGGCCGGTGGTGCTGGTGGTCGACGTCGCGGGCCAGGCGGGCTCGGCGGCGGCCTTGCTGCGCGGCTTCATCAGCCATCGCCCCGACGTGCCGGTAGCCGGCGTCATCTTCAACCGCGTCGGCGGGCCGCGCCATGCCGGCATGCTGGAAAATTCGGTGCGCACCGCGCTGCCGGGGCTGCCGATCCTCGGCCATGTGCCGCGCCTTGCCGAGCTGGCGCTGCCGGAGCGGCATCTCGGGCTGGTGCAGGCGGCCGAGCATCCCGATCTCGACGGCTTCCTCGACCGCGCCGCGTCGCTGGTGAGCGCGGCGATCGACCTCGAACGGCTGGTGCGTCTCGCCCGTTCCAGCAGCCTCGCCGCCTTGCCGGCGGCGCAGCCGCTGCCGCCGCTCGGCCAGCGCATCGCCGTGGCGCGCGACGTCGCTTTCGCCTTCACCTACCCCGCCATGCTCGAGGGCTGGCGCAGCGCCGGGGCGGAGATCACGCTGTTCTCGCCGCTTGCCGACGAGGCGCCGGCGGCGGATGCCGATGCGGTCTTCCTGCCCGGAGGCTATCCCGAGCTTCACGCCGCCCGGCTCGCCGGCAATCGCCGATTTCTCGCCGGGCTTGCCGCCGCCTCGGCCCACGCCGCGGTCATCTACGGCGAATGCGGCGGCTATATGGTGCTCGGGCGCGGGCTGATCGACGCTTCGGGAACGCGCCACGCCATGGCGGGGCTGCTGCCGCTGGAGACCAGCTTTGCCGAGCGCCGCCGGCAATTGGGATATCGCCAGGCGCGGCTCGCGGCGGCGGGGCCGCTGGGCAAGGCGGGCGCGGCATTTCGCGGCCACGAGTATCACTACGCCACCATCATCGACGAAGGCGGCGGCACGCCGCTCTTCGCCGCCGCCGATGCCGACGCCGGCGATCTCGGCCTCACCGGCCGCATCGAAGGCCGGGTGATGGGGTCTTTCCTGCACCTGGTGGACCGGGCCTAATTCGCCGCGGGGATCGGATAGAATGGCCGGCGCGAGGGGCGGTATGACAGGGCATCCTCTCCAGCGCGGGAGCACGCCCATGATCGAGCAGCAGTACTGGAACGCCGTCGCCGCCCGCTCGCGGCAAGCCGATGGCGCCTTCGTCTATGCCGTCACCACCACCGGCGTCTATTGCCGGCCATCCTGCCCGAGCCGGCGGCCGCGGCGGGAGAACGTGCAGTTCTTCCCGCTGCCCGAAGCGGCGGAGGAGGCGGGCTATCGCCCCTGCCGGCGCTGCCAGCCGCGGCAGACGGCGAACGACGCCGCGGCCGAGCGCGTGGGGCGGGCCTGCCGGCTGATCGAGCAGGCGCTCGAGGAAGGCGAGAGCGGCGCGCCGCGTCTCGACCGGCTGGGCGCGGCGGTCGGGACCAGCGCGCATCAACTGCACCGCCTGTTCAAGCGCCAGCTCGGCATCAGCCCGCGCGACTTCGCCGCGGCGCGCCGGCTGGAGCGGGTGAAGGCGCGGCTGCGCCAAGGCGACGGCGTCGCCGGCGCGCTCTATGAGGCGGGCTACGGCTCGTCCTCGCGGCTCTATGAGCGCTCCGACGCGCAGCTCGGCATGACGCCGGCGACCTATAAGAAACGGGGCCAGGGCATGGCGATCGGCTTCACCATCGTCGACTGCCCCTTGGGCCGGCTGCTGGTCGCGGCGACCGAGCGCGGCATCTCGGCGGTCAGCCTCGGCGAGAGCGACGCCGCGCTCGAGGCGGCGCTCGCCGCGGAATACGCCGCGGCGGAGATCCGCCGCGACGACGGCGCGCTCGGCCGATGGGTGACGGCGATCCTCGCCCATCTCGACGGCAAGACGCCGGATCTGGCGCTGCCGCTCGATCTCCAGGCGACCGCCTTCCAATGGCGCGTCTGGCGCGAGCTGCAGCAGATCCCCTATGGCGAGACCGCCAGCTATGCCGCGATCGCGCGGCGCATCGGCACGCCGCGGGGCGCGCGTGCAGTCGCCAATGCCTGCGCCGACAACCGCGCCGCGCTGGTCATCCCCTGCCACCGCGTGGTGCGGCAGGACGGCGCGCTCGGCGGCTATCGCTGGGGCGTCGAGCGCAAGGCGAAGCTGCTCGCGGCAGAAAAGCAGCGGCGGTCAAGGTAGCTGTCAGCCGTCAGCCATCAGCCGTCAGAATACGCTCTTGGCTGACGGCTGATAGCCGATAGCTGCTTATTCCCGCGCCAACAGGCTTTCCAGCATCCAGGCGGCCTTCTCATGGGCCCGGATGCGCTGCGTGGCGAGGTCGGCGCTGCCTGCGTCGTCCTGCGCCTCGGCCGCTTCGACCGCCGCCGCGGCGCTGCGCGCCGCGCTCAGATTGTCGGCGAGGAGCCGTCGCACCATCTCCGCCGCCGCCGGGGCGCCCTCCTCCTCGGCGATCGAGGCAAGCTGCTTGAACGCGCCGAAGCTCGCCGGCGCCTTGACGCCCAGCGCGCGGATGCGCTCGGCGATCTCGTCATTGGCGGCGGCGAGCGCGCCGTATTGCTCCTCGAACAGCTTGTGCAGCTCGTAGAACCGCGGGCCGGCCACGTTCCAGTGGAAGCCTTGCGTCTTCAGATAGAGCGTGTAGGTGTCGGCCAGAAGCCGGCTCAGCGCGGCGGCAACCGCCTGGCGCGCGGCTTGATCGTTGCGATAAGCGCTGGACATGGAGTCCTCCCGTCGGTTCAAGCGGCGAGACTCGCCTCGCCGTCGAGCGTGGCGGCCACGGCATGGATCACCGAGGCGATGCGCACCGCCTGCTGGATCGCCTCGCGCGAGACGCCGGCCTTGCGCAGCACCTGGTCGTGCGCGTCGATGCATTTGCCGCAGCCGTTGATCGCCGAGACGGCGAGCGACCACAGCTCGAAATCCGCCTTGTCGACGCCGGGATTGGCGATGACGTTCATGCGCAGGCGCGCCGGCATGGCGGCGTAGTCGGGATCGGACGCGAGATGCGTGAAGCGGTAATAGACGTTGTTCATCGCCATGATCGCGGCGGCGGCCTTCGCCGCGCTTGCCGCTGGCGGCGAAAGGTGCCGCGCCGCCTCGGCCGAGACCGCGGCGATGAGCGGCGCGTTGCGCGCGGCGAGCGCGGTGGCCAAGAGCGTGCCCCAGCGCTGCTGCTCCGTCAGCACGGCGTCGGCGAGCAGCGACGACAAATTGAGCTTCAGATCCTTGGCATAGTCGGGAAGCGCGTCCCTTATGGCGTCGATGGTCATGGGTGTCTCCTGGTGCGGGGAGCGCGGCGCGGGCGGCGCCCGCGCCGCGCGCTCGGGTCAGGCCGCCTTCAGCGTGTCCTCGCCCTTCTGCCAGTTGCAGGGGCAAAGCTCGTCGGTCTGCAAGGCGTCCAGCACGCGCAGCACTTCCTGCGGGTTGCGCCCGACGCTGAGATCGTTGACCGAGGCGAAGCGGATGACGCCTTGGGGATCGACGATGAAGGTGGCGCGCAGCGCGACGCCCGCCGCCTTGTCGAGAATGCCCAGCGCCGTCGAAAGCTCGCGCTTCACGTCGGAGAGCCAGGGGAAGCTCACCTTGGCGAGGTCGGCGCGGCTCTGCCGCCAGGCGACATGGACGAACTCGCTGTCGATGGAGAGGCCGAGGAGCTGCGCGTCGCGCTCGCGGAAGTCGCGCTCGAGCGCGTTGAAGCCGACGATCTCGGTCGGGCAGACGAAGGTGAAATCCTTGGGCCAGGCGAACAGCACCAGCCACTTGCCGGCATAGCTGTCCTTGCTCGCCGGCGAGAAGGCCGATTTGGGATCGGTGCCGTTGACGGCGGTGAGGGAGAAATCGGGGAAGGCATCGCCCACGGTCAGCATCGGAAAAGCTCCTGCAATGGGGTCGGCGAAAGGGGTTGCGACGGGGGATAGATGCCCCTATATGGCTTATCGATCCAATGAATTATTATGAAATTTATGATCGGAAATATCGATGATTGCCCTGCCCAGCCTGCAACAGCTCCGCTTTCTCGCGGCGCTCGCCGATGAGCGGCATTTCGGCCGCGCCGCCGAGGCCTGCGCCGTCACCCAGTCCACCCTCAGCGCCGGCATCAAGGAGCTGGAGGAACGCCTCGGCGCGAGCCTGGTCGAGCGGACGCGACGGCGCGTGCTGCTGACGCCGCTCGGCCAGGAGATCGTCGCGCGCGGCCGGCGCCTGCTGCGCGACGCCGAGGATTTGGCCGAGGCGGCGAAGGCCGGGCAGGAGCCGTTGTCGGGGCCGCTGCGCCTGGGCGTCATCCCGACCATCGGCGCCTATGCCATCCCGGCGGCGCTGCCCGGCCTTACCCGGAAGTTTCCCAAGCTGAGGCTCTATCTGCGCGAGGAGCAGACCGCGTCGCTGCTCGCCAAGCTGGAGAAGGGCCAGCTCGACCTCGCGCTCATCGCGCTGCCTTACGAGGTGGGCGAAGCCGAGACCATGGCGCTGGCGCCCGACCCTATCGTCGTGGCGCTGCCCAAAGGGCACAAGCTCGCCGCTGCCAAGCGCATCAACGCCGCCTCGCTTGCCGGCGAGGAGCTGCTGCTGATGGAGGACGGGCATTGCCTGAGGAGCCATGCGCTTCAGGCCTGCCGGCTTGCCGGCCCCGACCGCAACGAGGTGTTCCAGGGCACCAGCCTGCGCACCTTGCTGCAAATGGCGGCGGGCGGCATCGGCCTCACCTTGATGCCGGACATGGCGGTGGCGGCGGAGATCACCCCGGGCTCGGGGCTGGTGGCGCGGCCGCTTGAGGGCGATCCCAGGCGCACCATCGCGCTCGCCTGGCGGCGGACCTCGGCACGCAAGGCGGAGTTCCGCATGCTGGGGGACTATCTCAAGAGCGTGCTCCAGGAGCCCCGGCATTGACCGCCGGCGGGCCGATGCCACGCGGCCGCGGCCGGTAGGCTCGCCCTCAACGGCGGCGATTTGGGCCATGGGCAGCAGCCGGCGCCGAGACTATCCTGCGGTCGCAAGCGGAGCAGGCCATGAACAGCATGAGCGCCGATGAGCGCAATGCCGACCAGATCGCCTATTGGAACGGGGTGGGCGGCCGTCATTGGGTGACCCGGCAGCAGACCCAGGACATCGTGCTGGCGCCGATCTCGGCGGCGATCATCGCGCGCGCCGCGGTGCGGCCGGGCGAGCGGCTGGTCGATATCGGCTGCGGCTGCGGCGACACCACGATCGAGCTTGGCCGGCGGGTGGGAGCGACGGGCGGCGTCCTCGGCCTCGACATCTCGGGGCCGATGCTGGCGCGGGCGGCCGAGCGGCTGCCGCCGGCGCTGCCGGTCAAGCTGGTGCAGGCCGATGCCACGACCTATCCCTTCGCGCCGGGCGGCTTCGATCTGCTGTTCTCGCGCTTCGGCGTCATGTTCTTCGCCGAGCCCGCCCGCTCCTTCGCCAATTTGCGCCGCGCGCTTCGGCCGGACGGCCGGCTCGCTTTCGCCTGCTGGCGCGCCCCGCGCGAGAATCCCTGGATGATGCTGCCGCTGCACGCGGCCTATGAGCATGTGCCGCCGCTCCCCCAGCTCGGTCCGGAGGACCCCGGCCCGTTCTCCTTCGCCGATGCCGAGCGGGTCCGCCGCATCCTCGACGCCGCCGGCTTCCGGTCGATCGCCATCGAGCCGCTCGACCTCGCGCTCGACATCGCCTGCGGCGGCGGGCTCGGCGCGGCGGTGGCGGGCGCGCTTGAAATCGGCCCGACCAGCCGCGCCATCGACGGCCAGCCGCCGGAGATCCTGGCGGCGGTCGCGGCCTCGATCCGCACAGCGCTGGCGGCCCATCAGCGCGGCACCGCGGTGCCGCTCGCCGCCGCGGCTTGGCTGGTGACGGCGGCGAACCCCTGAGGACCGCGCCGCGGGCGCATGCCCGCGCCGCCGCGAAAGCGAGGCGCGCCGGGCGGCGGGCGCAAGCCTGCGTCAAGGCCGCAACCGGTCCCCTGACCGTCGCTTCAGGTCGCCGCGGGAGCGCGATTGGTTCTTGAAATGTTCCGTGCTCGCCCCTAAACTCCGGCCTCGGTCAGGACCGGGAGGACAAGATGGCCGGCTTCGACGACAGCTTCGAGAAGGTCGACGAGTTCCTGGTGGCGCAGCATCACCGGCATCTCGAGGACGTGCTGTGCGACGGCTGTCTGATCGGCCGGCTCAGCCCCCAGCTCGGCGAGCGTGCCCGGCTCATGGCGCGGCTCATCCGCTCGGTGCGCGAGGAGGATGGCGGGCTCGCCAATGCCTATGAAGGCATCCTGGTGCTCGACGGCATCTGGTATCGCTTCGCCTGCCAGGTCTTCATCGATCAGGGCGGCCAGCGCTTCCTCAGCGACGTCAGCCAGTTCGAGGCGGTGGAATGGCGCGCCCAAGGGAAGGTGCCGGCCTGACGCGGCGCCGGGAGGGGCCGCCGGCGCCACCGGCGGGCGAGCACTCCCGTCATAGACCCCCGATCGCGGTCTCGCCCGCGCCCGCGTCGAAACGCTTGTATGCAAAATGATTGATTCCCGCTGTCGGTGTTTTGACGCACCGTCCGGCACTCCCTAGACTGGTCTGCAAGACAACAAGAAAGGCAACCCGTCGGGTTCGCCCCGCCTAGAAGAAGAGGAATTTTTCCCTTGTCGTCTCTTGACAAGCCCGAGACGCACGTCACCGAGGAAGAGGCCCTGCAATTCCACGCCAAGGACCGCCCCGGCAAGCTCGAGATCACCCCTATCAAGGCGCTCACCACCCAGCACGATCTGTCGCTGGCCTATTCGCCCGGCGTGGCCTTTCCCTGCCTCCACATCGCCCGCGATCCCACGCTGGCCTATGACTACACCGCCAAGGGCAATCTCGTGGCGGTGATCTCCAACGGCACGGCGGTGCTGGGGCTGGGCGATCTCGGCGCGCTCGCCGCCAAGCCGGTCATGGAAGGCAAGGCGGTGCTGTTCAAGCGCTTTGCCGGCATCGACGGCGTCGATCTCGAGATCGACACCAAGGACGTCGACGCCTTCGTCAATTGCGTGCGCTATCTCCATCCCGCCTTCGGCGGCATCAATCTCGAGGACATCAAGGCGCCCGAATGCTTCGTCATCGAGGCGCGGCTGCGCGAGCTGTTGGACATTCCCGTCTTCCACGACGACCAGCACGGCACCGCCATCATCGCCACCGCGGCGCTCCTCAACGCGCTCGACCTCACCGGCCGCGACCTCAAGACGATCCGCATGGTGGTGAACGGCGCCGGCGCCGCTTCGATCGCTTGCGTCGAGCTGCTGAAGACCATGGGGCTTCCGCATGACCACGTCGTCCTTTGCGACACCAAGGGCGTCGTCTATCAGGGCCGCACGATCGGCATGAACCAGTGGAAATCGGCCCATGCCGTCGCCACCAAGCGCCGCACGCTCGCCGACGCGCTCGACGGCGCCGACGTGTTCTTCGGCCTTTCGGTCAAGGGCGCGGTCAGCCAGGCGATGGTGAAGGGCATGGCGCCCC
>DASPSJ010000083.1:0-36141 GCA_035623985.1 Allostellaceae bacterium
CCCTTGGCGAGGTCCGCCGCGTGGGCCGCGATCTTGTAGGCGATGACGCCGGCCTTGACGTCGTCGCGGTCGGGCAAGCCCAGATGCTCCTTGGGCGTGACATAGCAGAGCATCGCCGTGCCGAACCAGCCGATCATCGCCGCGCCGATGCCGCTGGTGATGTGGTCGTAGCCGGGCGCGATGTCGGTCACCAGCGGACCCAAGGTGTAGAACGGCGCCTCGTGGCAATGCTCGAGCTGGAGATCCATGTTCTCCTTGATCTTGTGCATGGGCACGTGGCCCGGCCCTTCGATCATCACCTGGACGTCGTGCTTCCTGGCGATCTTGGTAAGCGCGCCCAAGGTCTTCAGCTCCGCGAACTGGGCTTCGTCATTGGCGTCCGCATTGGAGCCGGGCCGGAGCCCGTCGCCCAGCGAGAACGAGACGTCATAGGCCCGCATGATCTCGCAGATCTCTTCAAAGCGCGTGTAGAGGAAGCTCTCCTGGTGATGCGCCAGGCACCACTTCGCCATGATCGAGCCGCCGCGCGAGACGATGCCGGTGACGCGCCTCGCCGTAAGCGGGATGAAGGGCAGCCGCACGCCGGCATGGATGGTGAAGTAGTCGACGCCCTGCTCCGCCTGCTCGATGAGCGTGTCGCGGAAGATCTCCCAGGTGAGCTCCTCGGCCTTGCCGCCGACCTTTTCCAGCGCCTGATAGATCGGCACCGTGCCGATCGGCACCGGCGCGTTGCGGATGATCCATTCGCGGATGGTGTGGATGTTCTTGCCGGTGGAGAGATCCATCACCGTGTCGGCGCCCCAGCGGATCGCCCAGACCAGCTTGTCGACTTCCTCCGCGACCGAGGATGTCACGATCGAGTTGCCGATATTGGCGTTGATCTTCACCAGGAAATTGCGGCCGATGATCATCGGCTCGCTTTCGGGATGATTGATGTTGGCGGGGATGATGGCGCGGCCGCGCGCCACTTCGGCGCGCACGAATTCGGGCGTGACGTGGGCCGGGATCGCCGCACCGAAGGGCTGGCCGTCGCGCGCGGCGTCGGCGCGTGCCTCGCGGCCGAGATTTTCGCGGATAGCGATGTATTCCATTTCCGGCGTGATGATGCCGGCGCGCGCATAGGCGAGCTGCGTCACCGCGCGTCCCGCCTTCGCCCGGAGCGGCCGCCTTCCGGCGCGGTCGAACACCGGCACGTCGCTCGCCTCGCCCGGCCGCAGGCCGTTGTCCTCCGGCCGCACGCCGCGCGCCGCCGTCTCTCCCACGTCGCCGCGCGCGCGGATCCAGGGGCCGCGCAGCGGCGGCAGGCCCTGGCGGATGTCGATGACGGCCGCGGGGTCGGTATAAGGTCCCGAGGGATCATAGACGCGCACCGGCGGCTCCTTGGCGGCCGGCGACAGATCGATCTCGCGCATCGCCACCTTCAAATCGGGATAATGCCGGCCGGCGACATGGATCTTGCGCGAAGCCGGCAACGGGCCGGTCGAAACGCCGATTGTCTCTTTGATAATACCTTCGGGCATTGCGATCTCCTCCTCCCGAGCGATTCGGTACAACAGGAGATCCGGTGCCTGCGGAGTTGAGGGGCCGCTCTTGCCAGTGTCTCGGTTCAGAGCCGCGCCGTTCCTGTCCCTACGCCGGTACGATCCGGATCAGGTTCAAAGGGTTCCCACGTCGCTTGCCGCGCCAGTGGTGTCTCAGCCCCTTATCGGGGCTCCCCTTGGAAGCATTTCAGTATCCTGGCCGGGAGGGGGGTGCGTCAAGCGGCAGGCGCAGGCGGGAGTCGCCCGGCCCGTGCGAAAAATTGGACGGCGGTCCGCGCCGGGAGCAGGATGGCGCGGGGGCAACGACGACCTCCGTCATAACACATCGAGGAGACCCAGAATGACTTCTCCTTCCGTTCAAGCCGGCGGCGCGCAAGTGTCGATCGCCCTGCTGGTGATGGCCTTCATCGCCGGCGCTCTCGCCGTCCCTATCTTTCATCAGATCCTGTTCCTTCTGTTTCATCTCGCCGGCATCATTCCGGTGCCGCCTTTCAACATGGCGCCAACCAAGCCCTTCGGCGTCCCCGTGGTGTTTTCGCAATCCTTCTGGGGCGGCGTCTGGGGCGTGGTTTTTGCGCTCACCCTGCCGCGCTGGTTCCACGGCACGGCCTATTGGGTGGCCGCCTTCGTGTTCGGCGGCGTGGTGCTCACGCTCGTCTATATGTTCGTCGTCGTGCCGCTCAAGACGGGCGCGTTGCCGGGCGGCGTGGGCGGGCTCTTCGCCATCGGCTTCCTGATCAACGCCGCCTGGGGTATCGGCTGGGCGCTTTTCTTCGCGCTGTTCCAGCGCTGGCGCGGGGCGGACGCCGCTTGACCGTTCCTCCCCTCCGGCCGCTCGGGACGCAGCCGGAGGGGCATTACTCCGGTGCGCGGCCGCGGCGCAGCGCCTCCAGCCGCAGCGGCAGGCTCGCGCCGAGCCAGAGCGCGAACCGCGCGTGATCGCTGTAGTCGTCGCCGGTCAAGGGATGCACGAGGATGTTGAGCTCGCCCCGGTTCAGCATCAGCCAGGGCAGCAGATCCGCCAGCACGTCGGCGTCAAAGGCCGCCTGATACATCGACACCGGATGCGGCCCGACCGGCTCGTCATGCCAGCGGCCGAGCCGCACCGGAAAGCGCTCGCCAAGCGCGTGGCGCAGCCGCTCCGCCACCCCGCGCGTCGCCGCGTCGTAATAGACATGCGCGTGGTAGCCCTCGATCCCTGCGGTATCGATGAAATCCTCGGTCATGGGCGCCTTCCTCGGCCGGTGGCTTTGTTACATCCAGCATAGTTGGGAGTCGACGCCGGCCGCCATCGCTGCTGGAATGGCCGCGAAACACCGGGAGAGCCCCGCCATGTCCGATCTCTACCGCCTCTCCGCGAGCGAGGCCGCCCGGCGGATCGCCGCCGGCACGCTTACATCCCGGGCGCTGGTCGAAGCCTGCCTCGAGCGCATCGCGCGGCGCGAAGGCGATGTCGGGGCTTGGGCTCATCTCGACCCCGACCAGGCGCTCGCCGAGGCCCGCGCGCGCGACCAGTCCGGCGTCGGCGGGCCGCTGCACGGCGTGCCGATCGGCGTCAAGGACATCATGGACACTGCCGATATGCCGACGGCCTACGGCTCGCGGATCTACCGCGGGCATCGCCCGGCGGCCGACGCCGCCTGCGTGGCGCTGGCACGCGCCGCCGGCGCCATCATCCTGGGCAAGACCGTGACCACCGAATTCGCCGCGCTGAGCCCGGGCAAGACCAGGAACCCGCATCATCGGGATCACACGCCGGGCGGCTCGTCGAGCGGTTCGGCCGCCGGCGTCGCCGATTTCATGATGCCGCTCGCCTTCGGCACGCAAACCGCCGGCTCGATCCTGCGGCCCGCCTCCTACTGCGGCGGCGTCGGCATGAAGCCGAGCTTCGGCCTTATCGCCACCGCCGGCACCAAGCCCTTGGCGCCGAGCCTCGACACCATCGGCGGCTTCGCGCGCAGCGTCGCCGATATCGCCTTGCTGCTGGCCGCGCTCACCGACCGGCCCGAGCTGCGGCCGACGGCGCCGGCGCAGCGGCCGCGCATCGGCGTCTATTATCCGCAGCCCTGGGACCAGGCGCAGCCGGCGACGCTCGCCGCCCTTGACGCGGCGCGAGAGGCGCTTGCCCGCGCCGGCGCGGCGGCCGGCGACCGAGCCGCCTTTCTCGCTTTCGACGGGCTCGTCGCCGCGCAGCAGGCGATCATGAACCACGAGGCGGCGCGCAACCTCGCCTGGGAGCGGCTCAACCGCGCCAGCGAGATCATGCCCCGCACCGCCGCGATGTTGGCCGACGGCGTGGCGGTCACCGCCGCCGCTTATGATGCGGCGCGGCGCGAGGCGGCGGCGGCGCGAGCGCAGCTCGGCGCGTTCTTTGGCGACTTCGACGCCATGCTGGTGCCGGCGGCGCCCGGCGAAGCGCCGCCCATCGCCACCACCGGCGATCCCGTCTTCAATCGGCCCTGGACATTGCTCCACCTCCCCTGCATCTCGCTGCCGGGTCATCGCGGCCCCGCCGGGCTGCCGGTAGGCGTGCAGTTGGTGGGACGGCCCGGCGAGGATGCGCGGCTGCTGGCGATCGCGCTTTTTGTCGAGGCCGCGTTCGCCGCGGTGCGAGGCTGATCCGGGGCTTGCGAGCGAGCGCGCCATGCGCCAGCTTCGCTGACGATGCGTCTGTCCCGGTCCTTGGCCATGCTTCTGCCGCCGCTCGCGCTTGCGTGCTGCGGCGGCATGCTGCCGCCTTACGAGACCGTGCCGCTGGCGGCCACCAAGGCCGAGCAGCAAGCCGTCAGCGCGGCCGGCACCCCGCCCACCCGCATCGGCATCTGCTACAACGCGCTCACCACGACGGCGGAGCAGGTCCGCGCCGTTGCCGCGCAAAGCTGCGAGCCCGGCACCGTGCCGCACCCCGTTCAGCGCGATGTCAGCCTCAGCAACTGTCCGCTCCTCCAGCCCGCGCGCGCGACCTTCGCCTGCATTGGGCCGTAAGCGATACCGATCAGCTCGCCGTCCCTTTGCGGCGGGATGACATCGCGGCCGACAGAAGATAGCAGCCGACCGCCAGCAGCAGGAGGTAGCGGAAACCAAGCAGCATCGAGAAGGATTCGCCGAGCCCTCCCAGGATCGAGCCCGCGATGTTGGAACCGAAAGCCGTGTCGGGATCGGCGCAATCGCGGAAGGTCCGGGCGAAGATCACGCCGGCGAAGAACATCGGGCCGAGCGCCAGCGCGCAGGGAACGGCATAGCGCCAGAAGACGCCGCCGCTCAGGAAGAGGTCGAGCGGGATCGCGATCGTGGCGGCCAGGAGGCCCAGCAAGCCGGCGTAATGCCAGATGAGCCGCCGGGGCGGCGCCTTCAGCACATAGAGGTTCGCCAAGAGGATCAGGATCAGGGCGGTGAAGAACACCAGCGAATTGACGAGCCAGGTACTGCCGAACAAGAGGGCGAGCTGAACCACCGCCTTGGTTTCCAGCAGCATGAAGGCCGCTCCCAGGAAGAACATGCGCCCGTCGATGCGCCGGCGCCCGCCGCCCTTGGGCAGGAACAGAGAGACCATCCCTACGCCCAGCACGCCCAGCACGACCATCGATCGGATGCTGAGGTCGGGGATCAGCCTGTCGCGGAGATAGAGGAACGGCCAATCGTCGCTGGCAAAGCGCGGGCCCCCGCCGTCATGGACGATCGTGGTCGGCGCGATCTTCTGCCAGTCTTGCCGCTCATCCGCCGGCATGGTCTCGGGCTGCACCGCGAAGCCGTCGACGCCCTGGTTTTTGGCCGGCAGGCGGTTCAGCCAAAAATCCTTATGAGCGGCAAACGCGCCGGCGATCGCCTGATTGCAGCCGGCCACGATCATCGTGAAGCCCGAGGGCGACGACGAAGGGAGCGTTTCCTGGTAAGGCAGGCTGAGCACGATCGGCTTGCAGCCGAAGACGCTTTCGGCCATCGCGGCCACGCGCTCGACCACCCAACCCTGGCGGAAGAAGTTATAGGTCACGAAAATGCCGCCCGGCTTCAACACCCGCTTGATGTCGCGCAACGCCTCTTCGGTGAAGAGGTAGCTTTCCAGCCGAATATTGGCGTAGCCGCTGTGCAGGATGAGCGAATCGACCAGCGCATAGACGACCAGATCGTAGGTGTGGTCGGTGGTGCGCAGGAAATGCCGCCCGTCGTCGAGGTGGCGGACCACGCGCGGATCGTCATAGGGCCGGTCGGGATTGCGGTTGACGCCGATGCTCTGGATGACGGGATCGATCTCGACGGCATCGATTCGGCCGACGCCGTAATGCAGCGCGTGGTCGACGTCGTTGCCGGACCCCGCGCCGATGATGAGCGCGTCCTGGAAGGGCGCGCCGCCGGCGGCTTTCTGGAGCAGGTGGATCAGCGAATAGGACGATCCGCCGGTATCGAAGGGCACCATCTGCTGATGCCCGATGTTGTTGACGTTGATGCCGAGGCCGGACGCCTCGTATTCGACGGCGTAATAGGGCGACCAAAAGGCTTCGATCCCGTTGCGCGCCCGAAAGGCGGCCGGCAGCGTGACCGCCACCAGCAACGCCGCCAGCGCCAGGCCGCGAGACAAGGTCAATCCGCCAGCCTGATGGAGCAGATAGGCGACGCCGGCGCAGGCGATCAGGAACCAGACCAGGGGTGGCGCCTGAAGGAACGAGATCAGCGAAAAGCCGACGATGCCGGCGAGGCTGCCGCCGATGTTCAAGGTGTAGCCCATGACGCGGTTGGGATAGGCGTCGAACGCCCTGCCCAGCACCTGGCCCAGGCCGACGAACATCAAGGCGATGAGGATGAAGAAAACCGCCGCGATCAGATCGATCGGCACGGTGAATTGCGCCACGTCGGGATTGCGATATTCGGTCCCGAAGAAGATTTCCTGCGGCGACGCCTGATGGCCGACATCGACGGCAAGTCCGCTCCAGACGTTATAGATCGTGAGCATGGCCAGCGCCGCGACGACGGTGCCCAGAGCCAACAGCGGGAAATGACCCAGCCAATCGCGGCGTTGGCGAGCCGCCATGCAGCCGCAGGACATGCCGAGGAAGCAGGCAAGCAGAACGACGTTGGTGAAGAATTGCAGAAAAATCACATTGGCCGCGAACCAGCGGATGCACGCCAATTCCAGGAAGAGGACCAGGAAGCCGGTCAGGAACAGGTTGAGCCCATGCTCGCGCACGCTCGGCCGCGCCGGCGCGGCGGCATGATCTGCCGGCCCGATCGAAGCAGCGTCGAAGGCAGCGCTTTTATGTCCATCCATCGGTGACGTTCCTAGCCGGAGTATGCGGTTGCGGGTTGGCGCCGGCTCCCGTCAGCGCCCAGGAAGGCGTAGGCGATGAGCGCGCAGATGAGGAGCGGCGTGAGAAAGCCCACGGGCGAAACGCGCGGCGGGTTGAACAACGGCGCAAGCCACAGGGCCAACAGCACGACGGGCTCGCCCGGCCGAAAGCCCTCCCTGAGCCCGCGCGAGAACAGCAGCCCGGCGGCCATCGCGAGCGCCACCATGTCGTAGATCGCCACGCTCGGCGCCGCGAGGATGGCGGCGGCAAGGACGACGGCCATCCGCCCATCGCTTGCCATCGGCCGGCGGAAGGCACGCCAGACGGCCACTGCGCCGACCAGCGCAGCGAAAAGCTGGACGGCCGTCGCCGCGCTGTCGCCGGCGCCGAGCAACAAGGCGCAGACCGAAACGCTGTTGCCGAAGGGCCGCGACAGCTCGGCCCATTGGCGAAAGTCTTCGCTGGCGGGCGTGAACATCAGGCTGAACCAACGCGCCCACATGTCGGCGCCGAACACGATGGCACTCACCGCGGCGAGGAAGACCGCCGTCGCCGCCGCCGATGCCAGCGCCCGCCAGCGCCGCGCGGCGACGAGCGCCACCGGCACCATCAGGCCGATTTGCGGCTTGAAGGTGAGCGCCCCGAACAGCATGCCGCCGGCGACCGGAGCGCCGTCGAGGAGACCAAATCCGCCGATCAGCAACGCCGCCGAGAGATATCCGTTTTGACCCGCGACCGCGACGGCGGAAGCGGCCGGACACAGCAGAAGCGAAAGCAAGTGCATCGCCCGCCCTCGGCAAGGAGGGACGGCGGAAGCGACGGCGGCGCCAAGACCGGCGAAAGTCCCCGTCAGGAAGGCGGCATAGGCCCAGCCGAACGGCAGCAGCGCGCAAGGCAGAAGAAAAAGCAGATAGGGCGGCGGATACATCCAGGGCTGAAACGGCAGCGGCGCCGACAGGCGCTCGGCGAACATCCCGTTGAGATGCGCGGTGAAGCGGCCGCCGTCGAAGAGCAGCGGCAAATGGCCCTCGAGATAGGCGCGGGCGGCGGCATAAAACGCCATGAAATCCGCCCCGGGAGCGTTGTAGCGAGGGCCTATCGTCCCGTCATGCGCGAAGCTTGCGACAAAGATCGCCCAGCCATAAACGCCGAACGCGCCGCAAACCACCAAGGCGATGAGCGGCAAATGCCGCTGCGGCCGCGTGGTCGAGCCGGAACGAGAGCGATCGACGCCGGTCGGATCCGGTGCGGTCCGACCCGGCGCTTGCTCGATGATCTTCGTTGCCTGCGGATGCATCGCCCGTTCAAGCAAGCGCGTGAGTCACGACCCGAGCGCGCCGGGCTCGTGGACAAGGTAAATTTGTCCCGGCAGTACGCCACGACTCTGCTTAACAAACGGTAAGGACTTGCCGTCCTGCGCGCCGATGCGGTCGAGCATCATTCCGCCGCGGCGAGCGCGGGCTGGGGTGTCCGTCGCTCGAGCAGCGCCTCGATCCGCGCCGTCGCGATGATGGCCGCGACCGCTATGATCGCGCCCGCCAGCACGTCGACGAAGTAATGGCTGCCCTCCGTCGGTATGGCGACGATCATCGCGCCATTCACCAGCGCCGTCATCAGCGCGGCGACGGACCGGCCGCGCGCGACATAAGGGAAGAGTACCGCCAATGTGGTATGGAAGGAGGGGAAGCTGATCAAGCCTTCGAGTCGCGACAGGTCGAGCTGGTCGAACCGCCCCGTGCGCAGCGCGACGAAATCCGGCATGTGCTGGCGGAATCCCGGAACGTCGTAATAGACCGATGCGTTGAACGCCGGCAGCAGGCCGGACAGCGGGATGATGAGGAGAAGCGATAGCGTCAGCGTCCAGAAGAGCTCGCTGTTGCGCCGCCTCTGGCCGGTCAGCGCGAGATAGGTGGTGACGACCGCGATCTGCGGCAACGCGCTCATATAGGCGAGATGGAGCACGAGGTGGAGCGTCGGGCGCTGCTGCACGAAGGCGAACCAGCCCAGCCAGTCAAATCCCAAGGCGCGGTCGGCGCGCGCGAGCAAATCGTCGGCCACCGGTATTCCGGTGGTCGCCACGAGATAGCTCAGGACGCCCATGGCGGCGAAGAAGACGAGCAGGCGCGCCGCGCTGTGCGCCAGATCCGCCAGCCGCTCCTCCGGCCGCCAGCGCACATAGAAAAAGCCGAGCGCGCCAAACATCAGCACCGCGCCGCCGACGCGGATGAGACCGGACGAGGCGAGGCCGATGCCGCAATGGGCGAGGCCCGCGGCATCGAGCGCGACGAGCGCCGCGATCACGCCCTCTTTGGCCCATGCGTTGAGTGGAAGCACCCGCCCTCCTTCCGGCGTGACGCCGGGAGTGAGCCGCATCGGCGGTTTAGGGCGGGTTAATCGCGCGTCCCTGCGCTTTGGGATCGCCGATGATTTTAGCGAGCGAAGTCCTCGGTCCGCGCATGAACCACGGCATAGGCGTCGGCATAGACCCGCCGCCAGCCCGGCAGATGGTCCATGATTTCCGTCGCGCGGCTGCTCGGCTCGAGCAAGGTCCAGGCGATGGCATAGTCGCGAAGCAGGCCGAGAAGGGCAGGCCCGCTGCCGGCATCGGCATCGAGGTAGCGGCGCAGGAACCGGTCGCCATACATTTCCATGCGGCCGTCGATGAAGGTCGGAACGCCGCGGAAAATCAGATATCCGCCGAACGGCTCGCTGTTCAGCACCGGGCCGGAGAGGCCCATCCGCTGCGCGGCGGCAAGCGCGCTTGCCGGGCTTATGCGGTCGTCCGTGCGCTGCAACGGATCGAGCAACGTCATCGCGCCGAGCGCCAGGCCAATGGCGACAATCGAGGCGATGACGGGTGCGCTCGCCCGCCTTGCCGCCGCTTCGCCCGTCCGGCCCGCGCCGGGTGTCGGAAGCTGTCGGCCGAGCGAGGCGGCAATAGCGAGCGGCCCGATCAAGCCGAGAAGCTCGCCCTGCCGCCCCTGCTGCAGCGCCAGATGGACAAGCCCCAACAGCAGCACCAGCCGCGGCAGCGGCAGCTTGAGGCCGAGCGAGAAGCCAAGCAGCATCAGGCCCAGCAGCCATATCTCGAGCGGCTGGAAGCCGTGGAAGTCAGGGCTCATCCATTCGGAAAAGCTGTCCTTCATGCCGGACATGCCGATGATGCGGAAGGGCAGCATGAAGCCGGCGACGCCATTGGGCGTGAGCGTGGCGGCGAGGATCGTCAGCAGCAGAAACAAGCCCCATCGGCCGGCTTCGCTCTGGACCGGACGCCCGCCGCGCCGATCGAGCGTCGCCTCGACCGCGGCCAGCGCCGCCAGCGCCACGCCGACCATGAAACCGCCATGGAGGTTGGCCCATAGCGCCATGACCGGCAGCGCGCGAAAGGGCGGCGCGCCGGCTTTGTCGCGCGCATCGATGATCGCCGCCGACCAGACCACCAGCAGCGGCAAGGCCAGGATATGCGGGCGCGCCAGCAGATGCGGCAGGACCAGCGACGCCCCAAGGGCGACGGCAATGAGCGAGGGCAGCGATCCCAGATGGGGCAGCAGTCGACGCTCGAGCAGCGCAAGGCTCAGGGCAAAGCAGGCGGCGGCGGCCAACACGGGCCCCGACCAGCCCAGCCCGTCATAGAGGAATGCGAGGACGCCTTCGGCGAGCCATTCATGGACCACCCAGGGCGCCCCCGCCATGGAATGGGAAAAGGGGTCTTGCGCGGGCAGCGCGCCATGCGCGAGCAACCATCGTCCGGCGGCTATGTGCAGGTAGGTATCGGGATCGTTCAACAGGCTGCGCCGGTCGAGGAGCGCGCGCGCGAAGGCGGCAAGCCCGACCAGCAGCGGCAAAGCGGGGATCAGCCGGGCGAGACTGCGGCGAAGACCGGCTTCGGCAATGACAAGCTCGTTGGGCACCGACGCGGCAGTCCCGATGGTTCAGGTTCGTCAAGCGGGCGAAGCCCCGCCACTCGCCGGGGATTGTCGGGCGGTATTCTTTAGAGCCGGTTACGACGGCGCCGCCCGGAATCGAAAAGCCCCCGGGAGACGGTCCCGGGGGCTTTTTGCGGCCCGCGCGATCAGGCCTGGCTCGGCTTCTTCATCTTCTTCGTGGTGCTCTTTTTCTTGTGCGAAACCTTCTTGACGGTGGATTTCTTCTTCACCGTTTTCTTCTTAGCCTTTGCGGGCTGCTCCGTCTGTGTTTGCGCCTGCGCCGCCAGCGGAACGGTCGAGGCGGCGATGAAGGAGAGCAGGGCAAATGCGGTAATGAGCGCCTTCATAACATACTCCTAGCTCTGGAAGATTTTGCTGTTCACCGGTTTAGGGGTGGCCGTCGGGTGCTCCAAGCGACTGCGGGCACCGACGCGCCAGATGCTATCATGGTTTACGCGGACATGAAAGTTTCCCGAAGACAAACTTTGCGTTTTTTGAGCAGAGACGGCGGTGGAAGCTTCCCGACTTCTCGCGCATACTTCGCCGGTTAGGACAAATAAAGAAATAAATGGTTAATAGCCTGATGGACGCGCAAATATGCGTCATTTTGCCGCATAAATTGCCGCCCGATATCGCGTTTTGCCGCTGCGACGAGCGTCGGCGGTCGCCCGCCCGCCTCGCCTGTTTCGTAGGACCTGATCGCAAAGCCGGCTGCGCTCGCCCGTCGCTTGTCGCCTCGCGCGGAAATGCCCGGGGGATTCGAGCGAGAGCGGGTTTCGGATCGCTGAAGGCGCGTGGTGGCCGCTGCTCGCTTCATTTACTGGGCTGAAGCGATGCAGCTCCCGGCGCGCGGCAGCAGCCGCAAGCGTCCGACGCGCCACGCCGAAGGGAATAGCGGAGAATACCCGCCATCGCCTTCCTTCCGATCCGCCGCTCCGGCGCCGCGAAGACCAGCGCGGCTCCGCTGTTCTGGACGGCTGCGGTCCGATTTGGACAATTTTTAGAACAATTAAACCAGAAATTCACTTTCTATCTCTACAATAATTCGAAGATTAGTTCCAAGTATTCACCGAGGTTTCTATGGATTAATTCTTGTCGATTAAGATTGCATTAAGGAATACCAACCACAATCCCCGCGTCGCTCATTAGTACCCAGGAGGCATGACTGTCATGCGCAAGGTTCTTACCAATTTGCTTCGCGACGAGAGTGGCGCGACCGCGATCGAGTACGGTCTCATCGCCGCGCTCATTTCGGTCGTCATTATCGCCGCCATCACCGCGGTCGGCACGCAGTTGTCGACGACCTTCAACACCATCTCGGGCAAGTTGTCCTCGGCGAACGGCAACTAACCACCGGACCGTCGCAATCAGTCTGCCGGACGGGAGCCGCTGCGGCGGCTCCCGAACCGGTGGAAGCAGCCGGGAGGCTGCACAGCGCCCTTGCGGCGGCGCGCATCGGAGAAACCCCATGCCCTATGCCGCTCATCTCATCGACTGGCTTGCCGTCCTCGCCTTGCTGGCGGCCCTCATTGCAGCGGCAATCAGCGATGCGATCACCTTTCTCATTCCCAATCGCTATTCGGCGGCGATCGGCGTCGCCTTCGCCGTCTACGCCTTCGGCAAGCCGCTCGAGCTTTGGCTGCATGGCCTCGAGGCGGCGGCGCTGCTGCTGGCGGTCGGCGTCCTGCTCTTCGACCGCGGCATCCTCGGCGGCGGCGACGTCAAGCTCATGACGGCGATCGCCCTGTGGACCGGGTTCGACGCGCTGCCGCTCATGCTCGTCGTCACCGGCTTCGCCGGCGGCGCGCTCGCCCTCGCCCATCTCTCGCCGCTCCATCGCTTGATGCCGGCACGCCCCGGCGCCGCGCCGGGCGGCGACGATCTGCGCAGCCGCCTGCGCCGTCCCATCCCCTTCGGCGTCGCCATCGCGCTTGGCGGCGTCTGCATCGCCCTCACCCACGTCTCGGCAGCCTGATCACGGGAGGCCCCGCATGTCGCCCCGCCGCATCATCTTCATCGTCATCGCCCTCCTGGCTTCGGGGGCGACCATCCTTATCGGCCGCGCCTGGCTTACCGCCGAGCGCGCGGTGCAGGTCGAGGCGGCTCCGGCGCCGCCCAAGCCGGCGACCATGATCCTGGTGGCGCGCGGCGAGCTCCATTCCGGCCAGTTCGTCCGGCCCGAGAACCTGCGCTGGCAGGCCTGGCCGGACGACGCCGTGTCGCAGAGCTACATCCTCTCGACTCAGAACCATCTCGAGGACTATGTCGGCGCCGTCGTGCGCAACGCCATCGGCGACGGCGAGCCCATCACCGAGTCGCGCGTCGTGCGTCCGGGCGATCGCGGCTTCCTGGCCGCGGTTCTCACTCCCGGTTATCGCGCCGTCACCGTTCCGGTGACGCCGTCCTCGGGCCTCGCCGGCTTCGTCTTCCCCGGCGACCACGTCGACGTGATCTTGAGCTTCACGCTCACCGATCCCAACGTCCCGAGCTCCGAAAAGGGCGATCCCGCGCACATCCACCACACCGGCGAGACCGTGCTTTCCGACGTCCGCGTGCTCGCGCTCGACCAGCGCGCCGACGACCAGAGCAAGGAGGTGTCCGTCGCCAAGACGGCCACGCTCGAGGTGACGCCGAAGCAGGCGGAGGCGATCGCGGTCGTTCAGGAGCTGGGCAAGTTGTCGCTCAGCCTGCGCAGCCTCGGCCAGGACGAGGCCGAAGCGAGCGGCGAGGCCGCCAACAACAAGCTCAGCTACACCTTCGACAGCGACGCAACCCAGCTCACGCCGCCGCCGGAGTTCTCCGGCAACAAGCAGAAGGTGATCGTGGTGCGCGGCGACAAAGTCGAAATGAACGAATTCTCCAAAAGGTAACGGAAGATGCGCACCTTTCCCCGCTTCCTCGTCGCGCTGCTGGCGCTGGCCGGCGCGCTGACGCTCGCCGTCGCGCCGCTCGCCGCGGCGCCCAAGGTCATCAACACCGCGGGCGCGCCGCTCGTGGTCGAGGTCGGCAAGGGACAGCTCGTCCATCTCGATCACCCCGCCGCGACCGTCTTCGTCGCCGATCCCGACGTCGCCGACGTGCAGGTGAAATCGCCGGTGCTGGTCTATCTTTTCGGCAAATCGGGCGGCGAGACCACGCTCTACGCCGTCGGCGAGAACGACGAAGTCGTTCTCAACGCCGCCGTCAGCGTCCGTTATGACGTTGCGCGCGTCGAGGAGGCGATCCATCAGATGGCGCCGCGCAGCGCCGTCGCGGTCCATTCGATCGACGATTCGCTGGTCCTCGAGGGCACCGTCTATTCGGCCGCCGAGGGCGACGATATCCGCCGCGTCGCGCAGCGCTTCCTTCCCGACCCCAAGCAGCTCGTGAACCGGCTGAAGCTCGACGTGCCGACCCAGGTCAACATCCGCGTCCGCGTCGCCGAAGTCTCGCGCGCCATCGTCAAGCAGTTCGGCGTCAACTGGGACAACGTCTTCAAGGCAGGCAGCGCCGCGGGCGGCATCGCGAGCGGCCCGAATATCTCGTCCGTCCCCGGCTTCTCCGGCCCCGACGGTTCCTTCCTCACCCGCGAATTGTCGGCCAACGGCACCACGACGGTGAACAACCTCTTCGGCGGCGGCGCGATCGGGAACTTCCACCTCAGCGCCCTGATCGATGCCTTGGACAATCAGGGACTCATCACCGTTCTCGCCGAGCCCAATCTCACCGCCGTCTCCGGCGAGCCGGCAAGCTTCCTCGCCGGCGGCGAGTTTCCGGTTCCGGTCTCCTCGGCGGTCACCAATGGCGTCGCGCAGATCACGGTCGAATGGAAGAAGTTCGGCGTCAGCCTGAACTTCGTCGCCACCATCGTCAACGGCAACCACATCAGCCTGCGGATCATGCCGGAGGTGAGCCAGCTATCGACCAACGGCGCGGTGACGATCAACGGCATTACCATCCCGGCGCTGACGACCCGGCGGGCCGACACGACGGTGGAGATGGCCAGCGGCCAGAGCTTCGCCATCGCCGGGCTCATCCAGAACAACGTCACCCAGAACCTGCAGAAATTCCCCTGGCTGGGCGACGTGCCGATCCTCGGCCAGCTCTTCCGCTCGGATCAGTTCCAGCGCGACGAGTCGGAGCTGGTCGTCATCGTGACGCCTTATGTCGTCCGGCCGGTGGCGACCGCGAATCGCCTCTTGGCGCCCACCGACGGCTTCGTCCCGAGCTCGGACAAGAGCCTCGTGCTCTACGGCGAGGAGTACAAGCCGCAGGCGCTGAAGGCCGGGGCGGCGCCCATCAGCCGCACCGGCACCGGCCTGATCGGCCCCAGCGGCTTCGATCTCCAGTGAGGGTAGCCATGACCATACCATCGCTTTTCCGGCTCTGCCTCGCCCTCGGCCTGCTGGTCGCCGGCTGCACGCCGTCCACCTCCGAATGGACGCCGGTGGAGGCGCCCAAGGCGCCGCGCGTCGACTATGTCCGGCTGCAGCACGAGGCCGTGTTCAAGCCGGGCAGCCCCGATCTTGCCGGCGGCGAGGCAAGCAGCCTGACCGGCTTCCTCACCCAGGCCGGGGTCACCTCGGAGGATCACGTCTACTTCGAGGCGGCGTCGGACGACCGTCTCAGCCTGTCGCGCATCGGCCGCCTCGCCAAGGTCGTCGACCGGCAGGGCGTCGGCGCGCAAACCTTGCCGCCGGCCGCCGGGCTCGCGCCCGACCACATCCGGATCGTCGTCGAGCGCTACGTCGTCACGCCGCCGAATTGCCCGAACTGGACCGCGCCGGCGGTCGGCGAGCACGGCAACGAGCCGAGCAGCAATTTCGGCTGCGCCGATGCCACCAATTTCAGCCTGATGGTGGCCGATCCTCGCGACCTCGTCATCGGCCGCACGCTCGATCCGGCGCAGGGCGACGCGGCCTTCGCCGCGGTCGCGCGCTACCGCGAGGGCAAAGTCAAGTCGCCGTCGGGGCAAGGCGCCAGCACGAGCTACGGCCAGCAGCAGACCGGCGCCAGCACCGGCGGCGGTGGTGGCGGCGGCGGAACCGGCGAAAGCGGACAATAGCAGCATGATGGGTGAGGCAGCCAAGGCGGAGCCGGTCACCGGCAGCAGGCTTCGTTTCGTCGCGTGCGTCGCCGACGACGTCACGCGCGAGGCGGTGAGCCGCGCCGTGGCGCAGCTTGGCTGGTCCAACGCCAAGGTGCGCGCCGGCGGCCTCGAGACGGCGCGCCGATCGATCGACATCACCGTGCCGCCGAGCCTGGTGCTCGTCGACCTCTCCGACGCCTCGGACCCGGTCGAGGGCATGCACGAGCTGGCGCAGCTCTGCGGCCCGCAGACGCGCTTTCTCGCCATCGGCTCGATCAACGACGTGAGCCTCTATCGCCAGCTCGTCGCGCTCGGCGTCGCCGACTACCTGGTCAAGCCGGTGTCGAGCGAGCTGCTGTGCGAGGCCTTCGCTTCGGCGATCCGCAGCTACTCCTCCCCCGGCGAAGCGCGGTCGACGCAGCTCTTCGCCTTCATCGGCGCGCGCGGCGGCGTCGGCTCGACGACGCTCGCCATCTCGACCGCCTGGCTGCTGGCGCACGAGTTCAAGCTGCGCGCGGCGCTCATCGACCTCGATCTCCATTTCGGCAACCTCGCGCTCAGCCTCGATCTCGAGCCGGGACGCGGCCTGCGCGAGGCGCTGGAGAATCCCGAGCGCACCGACAGCATGTTGCTGGCCTCGGCGATGGTGACGCAGGGAGAGAAGCTGCCGATCCTCGCCACCGAGGAGTCGCTCCTGGATCAGCTTTCCTTCGACGGCGGCGCCGTGGCGCCGCTGCTGTCGGCGCTGTCGCAGGACTATGATTGCCTCGTCGTCGATCTGCCGCGCACGCTCGACGCCATCGGCCGCCAGGTGATCGCGCTCGCCGACGCGACCATCGTCGTCACCGATCTGTCGCTGTCGGCGCTGCGCGACGCGGTTCGGCTCTCCGATCTCGCCAAGGCGCTGGAGAGCCGCGCGAAGCCGATCCTGGTCGCCAACCAGGTGGGCGCGGATCACCGCGGCGAGATCGGCCGGCCCGAGTTCGAGCGCGGCGTCGGCGGCGCGCTCGACTACGCCGTGCCCTTCGACGTGAAAGCGATGGTGGCCGCGGCGCAAAGCGGCAAGGCGCTGCCGGACGCGGCCGCCAACAGCAAGGCCGCCGCCGAACTGCGCAAGCTCGCCTCGCGGCTTGCCGGCCGGGAAGAGGAGAAACCGCGCGGCGGCTTGCTGTCCAGGTTCAAGAAGTGATGTTCGGCAAACGCGACAACGAAGGCGGCCTTCAGGCGCGGATACATGCGCTGAACGCGCGCCGCGTCGAGCGGCCGGCCGCCGCGCCGGCGCCAGCGCAGCCGGCGCGCGACAGCGACCGCTCGGAAACCAGCGTCGAGGAGGCGCGGCTTGCCGTCGAGCCGGCGATCGCCGCCCTCGACGCCGCGGCCCTCCGCGGCAAGGCGCGCGGCGAGATCGCGCGGCAGGTCGACGAGATCGTCCGCACGACGCTCGAGCAGAAGCAGATGACGATGTCGGCGCTCAATCAGCGCGACCTCGTCACGGTGCTGGTCAACGGCATCGTCGAGAAGCAGAAGCGCGACGCGGCGGCGGCCGAGCCGGGCCGCGCGTCGCAGGCGGTCGGCAGCCGTGCCGCGATCGACGAGGCCATACCGCGCGTCTATCCGCTGGTGATGGAGCGCATCGACCCCGAGGTCGCCGCCAAGCTGCAGCGCGCCGAGCTCGCGCGCCAGCTTCAGGCGGTGATCGGCGAGATCCTGATCGAGCAGAAGATCCAGCTCAACCAGCTCGAGCAGCGCGATCTCGTCACCGTGCTGCTCGACGACATGCTGGGACTGGGTCCGATCGAGCCGCTGCTGGCGGACGAGACGATCAGCGACATCATGGTGAACGGCCCCAAGCAGGTCTATATCGAGCGCCGCGGCAAGCTCGAGCTCACCGACGTCTCGTTCCGGGACAATCCGCACGTCATGAGCGTCGCGACGCGCATCGTCACGCAGGTCGGCCGTCGCATCGACGAATCGACGCCGCTCGTCGACGCGCGACTGGCCGACGGCAGCCGCGTCAACATCATCGCGCCGCCGCTCGCCATCGACGGAACGGCGATATCGATCCGCAAATTCTCCAAGAAGACCATCACCCTCGATTCCATGGCGAAGACCGGAAGCATCTCGCCCGAGATGGCGGTGGTGCTGAAGATCGCCGCCCGCTCGCGTCTCAACATCCTGATTTCCGGCGGTACCGGCTCGGGCAAGACGACGACGCTCAACGCCATGTCGCAGATGATCGACGAGGGCGAGCGCATCTGCACCATCGAGGACGCCGCGGAGCTGCAGCTCCAGCAGCCGCACGTGGTGCGCCTCGAGACGCGGCCGCCCAACCTCGAGGGCAAGGGCGAGATCACCATGCGCGATCTCGTCAAGAACACGCTGCGCATGCGTCCCGACCGCATCATCCTGGGCGAGATTCGCGGCGCCGAGGCGCTCGACATGTTGCAGGCGATGAACACCGGCCATGACGGCTCGCTCTGCACCATTCACGCCAACCGGCCGCGCGAGGCGCTCACCCGGCTCGAGAACATGGTCGGCATGTCCGGCGTCAACCTGCCGGCCAAGGCCGTGCGCCAGCAGATCGCCGCCGCGGTGCACATGGTCATTCAGGTGAGCCGCATGCGCGACGGCGCGCGGCGCATCACCGCGGTCACCGAGATCGTCGGCATGGAGGGCGAGATCATCACCACCCAGGATCTCTTCACCTATCAGTACGAAGGCGAAGGGGCCGACGGCAAGCTCAAGGGCAGCTTCAAATCGAGCGGCCTCAGGCCGCATTTCACGCCGCGCGCCGAATATTACGGCCTCGACCGCGCCCTGCTGGAGGCGATCGGATGAACGGATTTTTCTCTGACCCCATGCTGATCGTCCTTGCGCTCGGCATCGGCGTTGCGCTGCTCTGCCTGTTCCTCGCCTTCGGCGACGACAGCAACAAACAGCAGGCCAAGCGCGTCGACCGCCTGAAATCGCGCGGCCAGGGCGGTCCGATCGCCAAGGCGCTTCAGCTTCGTCGCGACGCCGGGGATAAAGGCAAGATTTCCCAGCTTGTGCTGCGCTACGTGCCGCGGCCGGAGCTGCTGCGCGAGCGCCTGCACCGTACCGGGCGGTCGATCAGCCTCGGCGCCTACGGCGTCGGCTGCCTCGTCGTCGGCCTCATCGGCGCCGGCGTCGCCCTGATGATGGGCTTGTCGCTCCTGCTCGCGCTGCCGGCGGCGTTTCTTGCCGGCTTGTGGCTGCCGCACCTCTTCATCGGCTTCCTGGCGCAGCGGCGCGCCAATCTCTTCGGCAAGCACTTCCCCGAGGCGGTCGCGTTGATGGTGCGCGGCCTCAAATCGGGCTTGCCGATCACCGAGACTTTCCAGATCGCCGGCAATGAGGTGCCCGATCCCGTCGGCGGCGAGTTTCGCCAGGTCAGCGACCAGATCCGGCTTGGCCATCCGCCGGAGCAGGCATTGTGGGACGCGGCCAAGCGCGTCGGCACGCCGGAGCTGAAATTCCTCGTGGTGACGCTGTCGATCCAGCGCGAGACCGGCGGCAACCTCGCCGAGACGCTGGAGAATCTCGACAACATCCTGCGCCGGCGCCGCCAGATGAAGCTCAAGGTCAGGGCGATGTCGTCCGAGGCGCGGGCAAGCGCGATGATCATCGGTGCCCTGCCCTTCATCATGATGGGCGTGCTGACGTTGGTGAACAGCGCCTACATCTCGCTGCTCTTCACCACCGAGCGCGGACACCACATGCTGATGGCCGCCGCCGGCAGCTTGAGCCTCGGCGTCGCCATCATGACCAAGATGGTGAAGTTCGACATATGAACATGCCAAACCTCAGCCTCGGCTCCCTGACGCTCGACGAGACGACGATCGCCGTCCTCGCGGGCATGCTCGTCTTCGTCAGCGTCCTCGCGCTCGGCAACGCGCTGGTGCCGCACGATCCCATGGCGTCGCGCCTGCGCAGCCATCAGAAGCGCCGCGAGCAGCTTCGCGCCGGGATCCTGTCCGGCAACGCGGTCAACGACCGCAAGCGCGCCTCCGTGGGCCTGCTCAAGCGGCTGCTCGACCGCCTGCAGCTCCTGCGCGGCGACGAGGCGCGCAAGACCACCGACCAGCTCGCGCAAGCCGGCTGGCGCTCGCGCGACGCGCTGGTGGTCTATCTCGGCCTGAGACTGGTGCTGCCCTTCCTCGGCGCCATCGCCGCCGTGTTTCTGCTGGTCGCCTTCATGCCGCAGGCCACCGGCATGAACAAGCTGCTGGGCGTGCTCGTGGCCGGCATCGTCTTCGCCTTCGTGCCGGTCTACGGCCTCAAGCAGGCGATCAAGGGCCGCCAGACGCGGCTGCGCCGGCAGCTCCCGGACGGGCTCGATCTCCTGGTGATCTGCGCCGAGGCGGGGCTGAGCCTTGATGCCGCTTTGGCCCGGGTCGCGCGCGAGCTTGGCCTCTCCTGCCCCGACCTCGCCGACGAGCTCGGCCTTACCTCGGTCGAGCTGGGCTTCCTGCCGAACCGGCGCCAGGCGCTGATGAACTTGACCAAGCGCACCGACCTGCCGGCCATCCGCGGCGTGGTCAACACGCTGGTGCAGACCGAGCGCTACGGCACGCCGCTCGCCCATTCGCTGCGCGTTCTCTCCGCCGAGTTCCGCGAGGAGCGCATGCTGAAGGCGGAAGAGAAGGCGGCGAAATTGCCGGCGACGCTCACCGTGCCGATGATCCTGTTCATCTTGCCGACGCTGTTCATCGTCCTCATCGGCCCGGCGATCATCCAGGTGATCGCGACCTTCAAATAGCCGGGCTGGGGCAATGCGGCAGGCCGGCCAAGTGCGGCTGTCGCGGTTGCTTGCGCAACCGCTGACGCCGCCTCCGACGAAGGCGCTATGCGCCTTCGTCTATCGCCCGCGCACCGTGGCGGCGGATTGGCCGAACAGGATCTTGCGCGCCTCCTCGCTGTTGGGCGCCGTGGTCTGGAACTCCTTCCCCCGCTTATAGGCCCGAGCGGTGGCCGGCCGCGCCCAGATCGCCTGGAACCAGCGTTTCAGATTGGGGAAATCCTCGAGCTTCTGGCCCTGCCGCTCGTGCGGCACGATCCAGGGATAGCTCGCCATATCGGCAATCGAATAGTCGCCGGCGATGAATTCGCGATCGGCCAGCCGCTTGTCGAGCACGGCGTAGAGCCGGCTCGTCTCCTTGACGTAGCGGTCGATGGCGTAGGGCAGCTTTTCCGGCGCATAGATCGAGAAATGGTGGTTCTGCCCGGCCATCGGCCCGAGTCCGCCCATCTGCCAGAAGAGCCACTCCAGCACCTCGAAGCGGCCGCGCAGGTCCTTGGGCATGAACTTGCCCGTCTTCTCCGCGAGATAGACGAGAATCGCGCCGGACTCGAAAACGCTGACCGGCGCGCCGCCGTCGGGGGGATCATCGTCGACCATCGCCGGCATGCGGTTGTTGGGCGAAATCTTCAGGAATTCGGGCTTGAACTGCTCGCCTTTGCCGATGTTGACGGCGTGCAACTCGTAAGGCAGCCCCGTCTCCTCCAGGAACAAAGTGATCTTGTGGCCGTTCGGGGTCGGCCAATAGTGCAAATGGATCACGGTTCTGCCTCCGTCTACTGCGCCGATGGGTCGCGATGGCGGGCACTATGGCGCCCGGTCGCGGCGAGCGGCAAGAGCCTGTGCCAGCGCTGTGATCAGATCTGCCATGACCGCCGCCGGCGCGGCCGCGCTCATGACGCTGCCCATGACGGCGATCCCCACAGCGCCCGCGGCGATGCAGGCGGCGACGTTGCCGGCCGCAACGCCGCCCAGCGCGACGACGCCGAGCCGTGTTGCGGCGGCTGCGCGCGCGAGGCGCTCGCAGCCGAGCGCCGGCCCATAGCCGGGCTTGCTTGCGCTGGCGAAGATGGGGCTCAGCGTCGCGTAATCGGCGCCCGCCGCCGCGAGTGACGCAAGCTCCGCCTCCACATGCGCCGAGCAGCCAATGAGTGCGCCGGCGCCAAGCGCTTGGCGCGCCGCCTGCGGCGAGACGCCGGCCGGCAAGTGAACGCCGGCCGCGCCCGCGGCGATGGCGGCGGCGACGTCCTCATGCACCGTGACCGCCGCGCCGTAGCGCCGGCCGAGCGCCACCAGGCGCGCCAGCAACGATCGGCGCGCGGCGGGATCGAGATCCTTTTCGCGCAGGCTGAGCCAGCGGCCGCCGGCCTCGAACACCGCCTCCGCCACCGCTTCGAGCGGCCGGCGCGCCTGGCGCCGGTCGGTGATGACGAGGATCGGCGGCTCGGGGAGCCTCACCCGCCGACGAGGCCAAGCTGCGGGCTCGAAGGCTCCGCTTGGCTGCGCTTGGGAATGCGGCCGGCAAGACGCGCCTCGCGGCCCGCCTGCACTGCCAGCCGCATTGCCTTCGCCATGCGGCGCGGGTCATGCGCCTTGGCCACCGCCGTGTTGAGCAGCACGCCGTCGCAGCCGAGTTCCATCGCCTGCGCCGCGTCCGAGGCGGTGCCGATGCCGGCATCCAGGATCACCGGCACCGGGCTCGTCGCGCAGATGCGTTCGATGGCGTAGGGATTGACGATGCCGAGGCCGGTACCGATCGGCGAGCCCAGCGGCATCACCGCCGCGGCGCCGAGATCGGCGAGCTTGCGGCAGGTGACGGGATCGTCGTTGCAATAGGGCAGCACGGTAAAGCCGTCCTTCACCAGCTCCTCGGTGGCGCGCAGCAGTTGCTCGACATCGGGGTAAAGCGTCTCGCGGTCGCCGATCAGCTCGAGCTTGACCCAGCTTGTGCGCAACGCCTCGCGGGCGAGTTGCGCCGTCAGCACGGCATCGCGCACCGTGGCGCAGCCGGCGGTGTTGGGCAGCAGCGTATAGCGCCCGCCGAGGAGGTCGACGACGCTTTCGGCATAAGCTTCGAGGCTGATGCGCCGGATCGACACGGTGGCCATCGCCGGCTCGGCCGCGGCCAGCGAATCGAGCATCGCCTGCTGATTGGGATAGCCCGCGGTGCCGAGCAGCAGGCGCGAGGAAAAGCGCCGATCGGCGATCGCCAGGCTGTCGGCGGCAGCCGCGTTCTGCGTCATAGGCGCCTCATCCGCCGCCGAAAGGCCGCACGATCTCGACCTGGTCGCCGGCGGCGAGCGACTGCGCGCGCCAGCTCCGGGCCGGCACCACCACGCCGTTCACCGCCACCGCGACGCCCCGCCTGTCGTCGATGCCCCGGGCTTTCAGCAGCTCCGCGACGGTCGCGGCAGTGAAGGGCTCATCGCGGCCATTGACGCAGATCCGCGCGCTCATGCTTGCTCTCTCGTCGTGGCGGCGAAGCGTTCGATGGCAAACGGACGGATCGCCTCGTCCCTTTCGCCGCAAAGGATGAAGCGGCTCACCGCCTCGGCCGTCACCGGCGTCAGCAGAATGCCGTTGCGATGATGGCCGGTGGCCAGCACCAGCCCCTCGACCGGGCTCGGCCCAAGCACCGGCGCGTCGTCGCGCGAGCCCGGCCGAAAGCCCGCCCACATCTCGTCGATCACCAGCTCTTCGATGCCCGGCACGGCACGCCAGGCGCCTTCGAGCAGGGCGAAAATGCCGCCGGCGGTGAGCGAAGGATCGAAGCCGCGCTCTTCCACCGTGGCGCCGACGATCAGCCGCCCGTCGCGCCGCGGCACGAGATAGACCTTGGGCGTCCAGACGACATGATTGAGCAGCGGCGCGGCCGCGTCCATGCGCAAAGCCAGCATCTGGCCCTTCACCGGGCGCACCGGCGGCTGCGCCGCGCGCGGCAAGCCGGCGATCTCCGTCGACCACGCGCCGGCGGCGAGCACGACGATGTCGGCCTGCTGCCGGCAATCGCCGAGACGGAGTGCCGTCACCCGGCCGCCGGCCGTCTCGATGGCGCTGACCGGCGAATGCTCGTGCAGTCTTCCGCCCGCGGCGAGAAACGCGCGGCGCAGCGCGGTCACCAACCGGCGATTGTCGACCTGGTGATCGCGGGGGCTGAGCACCGCGGCGGCGAGGCTCGGATGGAGATGCGGCTCGCGACGGCGCGCGTCGGCGCCGCTGAGCCATTCCAACGCGACGCCGAGCGAGCGCTGGTAGTCGTAATGGAAGCGCAATTGCGCCACGTCATCGCGGCTGAGCGCCACCGCCAGCGTGCCCTCGTCGCGATAGCCCACCGCCAGCCCCGAGGCTGCTTCAAGCTCCGCGGCAAAGCCGGGCCAAAGCTCCTGGCTTCGCCGGTTGAGCCCGTAGAGCGAGGCTTCGCCGGGCTCCGCTTCGATGCCGGCGGCCAGCATGCCCGCCGCCGCCCAGCTTGCGCCATGCCCGGCCTCGCCGCGCTCGAAGAGGTCGACCGCGCAACCGGCGCCGGCGAGGCGCCAGCCGATGGCAAGGCCGATGGCGCCGCCGCCGATGATCGCGACACCCGGACGAGAAGCGGAAAGCGAGGATTTGGCGCTGATGGCGGGCTCCCTTCGCTGGTATTACCCAGACAGGTTCCGTGGGTATGATCTCAGCCGGCACGCGCCGGCACCCCAGCCGTGGGCTCAATGTGAGCCCGCGGCCGCCATCCTGCAAGAGCTTTCTCCGCCGCGGGATGCCACCCGCGGCGGGGCTTAGGCTTGGTTCGACCGGTGGAGGTGGACCACCACCGCGGGCACCTGCTCGGCCTCGCGCATGTGGCGTGCCGCGGCGGCGGCCTCGTCGGCGGTGGCATAGCCGCCGGCGCGAACGATGAACCAGTCGCGGCCGTCGCGATCGTGCCGGTGCACCACCGCCACTTCATAGCCTTTCCGGTTGAGCTGATCGGCGAGCTTGCGCGCATTGGGCTCGGCGGCAAAGGCGCCAAGCTGCAGCACGAAGTCGGCGGTCTCGCCGGCGGCCGGTTTCGCCGCGGCCACGGCCGGAGGTTCGGCAGCCGGAGGCTCGGCGGCCGGCGGCGGCGCCGCAGTCGCTTCTTGCGTGGCCGGCGGCGGCTCCTCTGCCGAGGGTTTCGGAGCTTCCGCCGTCGTCGGCGTCTCGGCAGGAGCCGGTGCCGCGTCCGGCGCCGTCTTTGGCGGCATCGGCTCGGCCTCGGCCGTGGCGGGCTTGTCCGTGGCGCTCGCGCTCGGCGCGTCGCCGGCGCGAGCCGGTGCGGCCGCTGCCACCTCGGCCTTTGCCGGTTCGGGCGTCGCGGCCGGCGGCGCCGGGTTTGGCGTCCCGACGGGCGTCGCCGGCGCGACGGACTTCGGCTTGCGCACCGTCGTCGGGCTCGGCTGCGGCTTGTCGGTCTGGCTGAGGGGCGCGGCGGTCACCGGCGCCACCGGCGCCGCGGCCGCCGCCTCGGCGCCGCTATCGCGCTGGGGTGTCGCCTCCGCGACCGTAGTACCGGCGGGATGGCCACCCATGATCGCGTTGGCGCGCGCCTTGTCGTCCATGCCGCGCAGCATGACGTAATAGGCGAGGTTGTTGGCGACCGCCGCCTCGTCGAGCGTGGTACGCGCCAGGGCCGCCGCCTTCTTGTCGTCGCCGGCAAGGCCATAGATGAGCGCCAGATTGAGACGATGGCGCGGCGAGGCGTCGGGACCGTCGGCAAGCGGGGTCAATTCCGCCACCGCTCCGGGAAAGTCGCGCGACAACGCCAGCGACAGCGCGTAGTTGTTGCGCAAGCCGGCGTTGTTCGGCGCCAGACGCAGGCCATTGCGGTAGTCCTGCTGCGCCAGGTCATGGCGCCCCAAGAGGTCATGCGCCACGCCCAAGGCATTATAAAGGCGGGCATCTTCCGGCGCCTTCGCCACCGCGGCATCGAGCTCGACCAGCGCCGCCTCGGGCTGGTCGAGCGCCAGCAGCACCACGGCAAGGCCGCGATGCAGCTCGCCCTCGATCGCGTTCGGCGAGATCTTGAGCGCCTCGCGATAGGTCGCCGCCGCCTCGGTATAGGCGTGGAGCTGCAGCAGCGCGGCACCAAGCTTCGCCAGCGGCTTCGGATCCTGCGGGCTGGCCGCGGCGGCGCGGCGGTAAAGGCCGGCGGCGGTGCCGAAATCGCCGTTGGCGGCGGCATCGTCGGCGACGCGCGTGATCACTTCGGTGCTCTGCTCCGATGCATGCATATCCGGCGGGCCTGCGCCTTGGCAGGCGGCCAGCAACAGGCTGAGCACGATGGCGGCCGGCGCTCCCGTCAGCATCCGGCCGCGGCGCCCTTGCGAGCGCAAATTGAGCGAAGTTTTATTCACATTACTTCCCCAACTCTTGCGATTACTGGGAGAGTGACCTGAATTCCTTGAAGAAATATGAACGATAGGGGGTCGCCGGTCCACGGCGGCATCCAGCAGGCTGTTGAAATAGGCTTCGAAGGAACGCGATGGACAACAGCGGCTCTCGGATCGCGCCCATGACACAAGATTGACTCAAGCTCGCGCCTCGACGGATTCGTTTGCCGCTCGCAGCGACGCAAATCTCAATTTTTTCAAAAACCTGCTAGAGCGAACTCGCCAGCAGATTGACCGCGAGGGCGAGGATGACCGTATTGAAGAAGAACGACAGCACGCCGTGCAGCAGTGTCAACCGGCGCATGGCGCGGCTCGTCACCTGCACGTCGGAGACTTGGCAGGTCATGCCGACAACGAAAGAAAAATAGAGAAAATCCCAGTAATCCGGCAGCTCCTCGCCGGGAAAGGCGAGCCCGCCGCGATCGTCCGCGGCGCCCGGCGCCGGCCCGTCGCCGTAATAGTGATGCGCGTAATGAAGCGCGAAGGTGGTGTGGGCGAGCGTCCAGGATGCCGCCACGGTCAGGCCCGTGAGCAGCAGCCGCAGGGCGAGCGTCGCCGGCGTCTCGCCCGGCTCCTTGTGCAAGGTGAAGCCGAGGGCGAAAAGGCTGACCGTCGCCGCGGCGATGAGGAGCGCCAGAATGACCCAGCGGCGCGGATCGAGCCGCCGCGCGCGTTGACGCAACGTGTCGGGAGGAACAGCGAGGATTGCGAGCGCCGTCAAGCCGAGGAAAAGAGCGACGCTGGCCACCCAGGTCATCGCCAGCCGCTCCGCCAGACGCAAATCGCGCGGCAGCAGCAAGAAGACGACGGTGCCGGCCGCCAGGCACAGCAGCAGCCGGCCGCCGATGAGCGGGCGGCTGGGCGCGAAGATCTGTCGCAGACGCCTCGCCACCGGCCGCCTAGCCCGAGCCGCCGTCATGGCGCAGCGGAGGAGCCTCGATGGCGTCGGCTTGCGCGCATGCCATGGCCGCGCCGAGGTCAGCGGCCGGTTTCGCCATTTTTCCGCCTCGCTGGTCCAGGGCCCGCTCCGCCGGAAATCAGGGGGACCGGCCGGCTCAGGCCTGCCGGGTCATCGCCTCGACCCGCCGCCAGCCGCTTTCGGCGAGCGCGCGGGCGCGAGCACCCGATTCGCGCGCCTTGAGATTGGTCGCCGTGCCCTCGACGACGCGGCCCATGATGCCCTGGAGGATGGCTGCCAGCCGGAACATATTATAGGCCATATAGAAATCCCAATTCGGGATGCCTTCGCGTCCGGTGCGCCGGCAATAG
Source organism: Allostellaceae bacterium (assembly GCA_035623985.1). Classification (GTDB taxonomy): domain Bacteria; phylum Pseudomonadota; class Alphaproteobacteria; order ATCC43930; family CGMCC-115725; genus DAHUYF01. The sequence continues at coordinate 27,308 of DASPSJ010000083.1, forward strand.
AGCGCGCGATATTCCTCCTTGGTGGGAATGCCGAGGGCCGGCAAATTCATGCCGCTGAGGCCGCGAAAGGCTTCCGGTTCGAGTTCCCAGGTCATCATGTGATAAGAGAAGTCGCCGAGCGGGTTGCCGAGCGTCGAAAGTTCCCAATCCAGCACCGCGAGCACCCGCGGCTCGCTCGGGTGGAAGATCATATTGTCGAGGCGGTAGTCGCCGTGGACGATCGAGGTCTCGTCATCGGCCGGCAGGTTCCGCGGCAGCCAGTCGATCAGCCGGTCCATCGCCTCGATCGGCTCCGTTTCCGAGGCGCGGTACTGCTTGGTCCAGCGGTCGATCTGGCGGGCGAAATAGTTGCCGGGCTTGCCGAAATCGCCGAGCCCGATCTTCTGGTAATCGACCTTGTGCAAGGCGGCGATGACCGCGTTCATCGCCTCATAGATCGGCCGGCGCTGGGCCGGCGCGAGTTCGGGCAAGGTCGGGTTCCAGAAGATGCGTCCTTCCACATAGTCCATGACGTAGAAGGCGGTGCCGATGACGCTCTCGTCGGTGCACAGGGCATAGGTCCTCGCCACCGGCACGTCGGTGCCCGCCAGCGCCGTGATGACGCGATATTCGCGGTCGACGGCGTGCGCCGAGGGCAGCAGCTTGCCCGGCGGTTTGCGGCGCAAGACGTAGCGCTTGCCGCCGGCGCTCAGGCGGAAGGTCGGGTTCGATTGGCCGCCGCGGAACTGCTCGACCTCGAGCGCGCCGCCGAAGCCTTCCACATGCTCTCTCATCCAGGCGGCGAGCCGGTCGGTCCCGAAGCGATGCTTTTCGGTGACCGGCATGGTGCCGGTGAAATCCTCGGTCTCGCTCATGCTGCGTCGCCCATGGCTGCTTTCATCCTCCCTTTGCCGCCCATTGAAATCGCCGGAGCGGCGCTTGGCAAAGCCATTCTGCCTTGCGATGCTGCAAGCGTCCTGCATCCCGGGGAGCTCGAGCCGATGGGTTTGGCGGCCGGCAAGACCCTGCGCGTCGGGCTCGGCGGCCTTGGCGCCATCGGCCTGCCCGTGGCGCGCCGCCTGGCGGCCGGACTGCCCGGCTTGACGCTTGCCGCCGTCTCCGCCCGCGATCCCTCGCGGGCCGAGGCGCGCCTTGCCGCGCTCGGCAGCGGCGCGCCGGTGGTGCCGCTGGCGGCGCTTGCCGAGCGCGCCGACATCGTCGTCGAATGCCTGCCCGCCATCTCCTTCCGCGCCATCGCCGAGCCCGCGATCGACGCCGGCCGCCTTTTCCTGCCGCTCAGCGTCGGCGCGCTGCTCGATCATCTCGACCTCGTCGAGCGCGCGAAGCGCAGCGGCGCGCGCATCATCGTGCCCACCGGGGCTCTGCTCGGCCTCGATGCCGTGCGCGCCGCCGCGGAAGGCGAGATCCGCTCGGTCAGGCTGGTGACGCGCAAGCCGCCCGGCGGCCTCGCCGGAGCGCCCTACCTGGTCGAGCGCGGCATCTCGCTTGCGGGCCTCGACCGGCCGCTCAAGCTGTTCGACGGCACCGCGCGCGAGGGGGCGCGCGGCTTTCCCGCCAATGTCAACGTCGCCGCCGCGCTGGCGCTCGCCGGCATCGGCCCCGACCATACCCGTCTGGAGATCTGGGCCGACCCCGCGCTTGAGCGCAACACCCACCACATCGAGCTCGAGGCTGATAGCGCCCGGCTCAGAATGACCATCGAAAACATCCCCTCGGCCGAGAACCCTCGCACCGGCCGGATCACGCCCCTGAGCGTCATCGCCTGCCTGCGCGGCCTTGCCGGTACGCTGCGGATCGGCAGTTAGCGAAATCGGCGGTTGACGACTTTCCGGTCGACAACCGGCCGGCGCTCGGGAACACTATTGCAACGCTTCGGCCGGATACAAGGTCGAGACAAGGGCATACGGGGAGGATTCCATGAGCATCGGCAGATTGACCGGCTTGCCAGGCCGCCGCAGCATTCTCAAGGCAAGCGCCGCCATCGGTGCCTTGCAGTTCGCCTCTCCCTTCATCATTCGCGCGCGCGGCGAAGTGCCGGTAAAGATCGGCATCGTCGATCCCTTGACCGGGAGCATCGCCGCCCTGGCGCAGAGCGAGGTGGAAGGGGCCAAATACGCCCAGGCCGAAATCAATCAGAAGGGCGGCATATTGGGCCGGGAAGTCGAGCTTCTGGTCGAGGACTCCGCCAACGACGTCGGCACCGGCGTGCAGAAGACGCGCAAGCTCATCGACCGCGACCAGGTCGACGTGATCTTCGGCGACGTGAATTCCGGCATCGCCTATGCGATGTCGCAGGTGACCAACGAGAAAAAAGTGTTCCACATCGTTCTCGGCGGCCACACCGATCCCCTCACCGGCGCCGACTGCAAATGGAACGTGTTCCGCGTCTGCAACACGACCACGATGGACACGGCCGCGGTCACGCCGGAGCTGATCAAGGCATTCGGCAAGAAATGGTTTTTCATCTCGCCCGACTACACCTATGGCCGCACCTTGCAGGAGGCCTTCGTCAAGCAGCTCACCAAGGCCGGCGGCACCTTCGATGGCGACTATCTGCCGATCACCAACTCGGACTTCTCCGCCACGCTGATCAAGGCGAAAGCCTTCAAGCCGGACATCCTGCTCAACAACATGGGCGGCCAGGCGCAGATCAACTGCATGAAGCAGTTCGTCCAGTTCGGCATGGCCAAGGATATGGGGCTGGGCGGCGCGCTCTATGAGCTGGAGCTGGTCAGAGGCGTGCCGAAGGAAGCTCAGGCCGGCTGGTGGACCATGGAATGGTGGTGGGATCAGCCGAACACGCCGGGGGTTCCCGAATTCGTCGCCGCCTTCCGCAAGGCGACGAGCAAGACGCCCACCGCCCGCCACTGGTTCGCCATTGCCGCCATGCATGCGGTTCGTCTCGCCGCGGAAAAGGCAAAGTCGCTCGAAGGCCCCAAGCTCGCGCTGGCCATGGAGGATCTGGAATTGCCGCCGGAAGTGGCGCTCCAGCCCGGAAAAATCCGCTTCCGCGCCGGCGATCACGAGCTTATGAGCAGCGTTTTCGTCGGCGAAGTGCATCCGCCGGCAAGCGGACCGGACGACCTCTTCACCTTGAAGGCGCTGGTGCCGGGCGAAGAGGCCGCGGGACCGGTGGGCGAGACCGGCTGCAAGATGACCCGCCCGGCCTGACGCCGCCAGCGGCGCGTTTCCCCTGCCCGCGGCCACGCGCCGCCGGCGGCGGGAAGCGGCTCGAAACGAGACAGTCACGCGTGGGCTCATGCTGCAAGTAATCCTCTACAACGTCACCAACGGGCTGATCATCGGCGCCTTCTACGTGCTGATGGCGCTCGGGCTCTCCTTGATCCTCAACCTCAGCAACGTCATCAACTTTGCCCATGGCAACTTTCTCGCGCTCGGCGGCTATTTCGCCTTCATCCTGACGCCCTTCACCGGCTTCTGGGGCGCGTTGCTGGTCTCGCCGCTGCTCGCCGGCCTCCTGGGCTTCATCATCGAGCGGCTGATGATCCGCCGGGTATACCGCCGCGACCCCGTCTACAGCCTGCTGCTCACGTTCGGGCTTGCCTTCATCATCCAGGATGCTTGCCGCTATATCTGGGGGCCCAATCCGCTGCCGCTCGGCATTCCCGACAGCCTGTCGCAGCCGCTGAGCGCCGATCTGTTCTTCATCACCTGGTACCGCGTCTTCATGGTGGCGATCGTCATCGTCGCCGTGACGGGTCTCTTCGCCTTTCTGCGCTACACGCGCATCGGCGTGCGCATCCGCGCCGGCACGCTCGATCTCGAGACCGTGTCGACGCTGGGGGTGAACGTCCGCCTGCTGCGCTCGTTCAATTTCGGCGTCGGCTCGCTGCTCGCCGGGTTGAGCGGCGTGCTGGCCGCGGGACAGATCGGCCTCAATCCCAATATGGGCGATGAGCTGCTGATGCCGAGCTTCATCGCCATCATCGTCGGCGGCGTCGGCAGCCTCGCCGGCACGCTGCTGGGCGGACTGCTGATCGGCGTCGCCGCCGCGCTGACCACGGTGGTCTATCCCGCCGCGAGCGAGGCGGTGATCTACGTCATCATGGCGGTGGTGCTCATGATCAGGCCGCGCGGCCTTCTGGGTGAGGAAGGCATGATGACATGAACAGCGCGTCGCTCGTCGAGGCGATGAAACGGCCGGCGGAGGCGCGCTGGCTGCCGCTGATCGCGATCTGGGCGGCGTTGCTCACCGTGCCGCTGTGGCTGCCGCTGCTGGGCGGCTACACCGCGCTCGCCGGGCGCGTGCTGGTGCTCGGGCTGGCGGCGATCGGGTTCAACCTGCTGCTGGGCTTCACCGGCGTCATGAGCTTCGGCCACGCCGCCTATTTCGGCCTCGGCGCCTACGGCGCCGGGCTGACGCTGAAGTATCTCGCCGCCAGCACGCCGCTGGCCGTGCTGCTGGGCACGCTGCTCGGCGGGCTTGCCGGCACGCTGTTCGGCATGCTGATCGCGCGCCGGCGCGGCGTCTATTTCGCCATGGTGACCATCGCCTTCGGCCAGGTCTGCTATTACATCGCCTATAGCTGGAACGACCTGACCGGCGGCTTCGACGGGCTGCGCGGCTTTCAGCGGGCGCCGGTGCATTTCGGCCCGTTCGTTCTCGACATCACCAGCGACGGGCCGACCTTCTATTATTTCCTGCTCGGGATCTTCGCCGTGGCGGTGACGCTGATGGGCGCGCTGCTGCGCTCGCCGCTCGGCCGCAGCTTCGTGGCGATTCGCGAGAACGAGCGGCGGGCGCGCTTTCTCGGCATCCCGGTCGAGCGGCACATCTGGCTGTCCTTCTCGATTTCCTGCTTCTTCACCGCGCTGGCCGGCGCGCTCTACGCGCTGCTCAACAACTTCGCCGATCCGCTCGGGCTGCATTATTCGCTGTCGGGCGAGATCGTCATCATGACCGTGATGGGCGGCATGCGCACCTTCTGGGGACCGCTGCTCGGCGCCACCGTGTTCGTCGTGCTGCAGGACTACGTTTCGAGCATGACGACGAACTGGATGTCCTTCATCGGGCTGCTCTTCGTCGCCGTCGTGCTGTTTTTCCCGCGCGGCCTGCTCGGCTTCCTGCCGCGACGGGGGCATGGATGAGCTTCCTCAAGGTCGAGAACGTCTCGAAGAGCTTCGGCAGCCTCGTCGCCGTCCGCGAAGTCTCGCTCGTCGTCGAGCCGGGCGAGCTGCGCGCGATCATCGGTCCCAACGGCGCCGGCAAGACCACCTTCTTCAACCTGCTCAGCGGCTTCTTCCCGCCGACCACCGGCTCGATCGTGTTCAATGGCAGGGACGTGACCCCCCTGCCGGCGCATCGCCGGGTGGCTTTGGGCATGGCCCGCACCTTCCAGATCACCGAGATCTTCCCGGAGCTCACCGTCGCCGAGAATGTCCGGATTGCCGCCGAGGTCGCGGCGGGCTATCGGCTGCGCCCCTGGCTCGGCCGCGCCGAAGCGGCGGCGTTGCAGAGCCGCGTCGCCGACGTTCTGGTGCAAACGGGGCTCGGCCGGAAAGGCGACCGGCTGGTCGGCGAACTCGCCCATGGCGATCAGCGCGCCGCCGAGATCGCCATGGCGCTCGCCTTGCGGCCGCGCCTGCTGCTGCTCGACGAGCCGACCGCGGGAATGGGCGATCAGGAGACCTATGAGATCACCCAGCTCGTGCGGCGGCTTCATCGCGACGGCAACCTGACCATCGTCCTCATCGAGCACGACATGCGCGTCGTCTTCCACCTTGCCGACCGCATTACCGTGCTCGATCAGGGCCGCCTGCTCGCGGAGGGCACCCCCGCCGAGATCGCCGCCAACGAGGCCGTCCAGGCCGCCTATCTCGGCAAGGCCGCATGACCGGCGCGAACGGCACGGCGCTCAGCGCGACCGGACTCCACACCTTTTACGGCAAGAGCCACATCCTGCATGGCGTAAGCCTCGAGGTGCCGGCCGGCCGCATCACCACGCTGCTCGGGCGCAACGGCGCCGGCAAGACGACGACGCTGCGCAGCCTGATGGGGCTGACCCCGGCGCGCGAAGGACGCATCGCCATCTTCGGCCGGGAGACGACGCGCTGGCCGAGCTTCCGCGTCGCCGCGCTCGGTGTCGGCTACGTGCCCGAGGGGCGCCGCATCTTCCCCAACCTCAGCGTCGAGGAAAACCTCAAGGTGCCGCTCGAGCGCAGCGGTCCCTGGTCGATCGCCCGCATCTACCAGCTTTTCCCCAAGCTCGCCGAGCGTCGGCAGAATCGCGGCCGCCAGCTCTCCGGCGGCGAGCAGGAGATGCTGGCGATCGCCCGCGCGCTGTTGCTCAACCCTCGGCTGCTGATGCTGGACGAGCCGTCCCAGGGTCTGGCACCGCTCGTCGTTCGCGAGATGTTCCGCATCATCGAGCAGATGCGCGGCGAAGGCATCTCAGTGCTGCTGGTCGAGCAGAATGCGCGGATAAGCCTCGCCATCGCCGATCATGCCTATGTGCTGGATGACGGTGCCATCGTCTATGCCGGCCCGGCCAAGGCGCTCGCCGCCGATGAGGAGCGGGTCCAGGCGCTGGCCGGCGCCAGCGCCGAGGAGTGGCACGCAGGGGCGATTCGCCGCTAAGTTGCTTGCAGAGAGTGGTCTATGCTTGCCTAAAATTGCATCAGGGCAGCTTTATGGTGCGGTGCGACATTTTGGCACCCGCACAAATGCAAGCATTTTCCGGGGAACAGCCCTACCTTTCAGGGAAAAGCCTTAACTTCGCCGCGTTTTTAGGCGATTCTGTTAAGCCGTGTGTCGGCCGAAGGTACTCGCCGGCTCGGTGGAAGAGGAGCAGGCCAAAGGCGCATGCGCTTAGGCTGCGAGAGATGGTATTTGCGCCTCCCGTCCCGCTTTGCGGGCGAGGGCATCGGCCGGCATCAACCTTGCATAGCTAAATTTCGCTATTGCCTCGGGCATGACGCGCGGAGGTTGAGACAAAATGGAACTGTCATCAAGATGTTGCGCATTTTCTGAGGGTCGATTTCGTTCAAGAAATCGGTTGAGAAAACCCTGTTAGCGTTAATGGTTAATTAAGGACGAATGGTGTAAAACTTTGTACCGGTCCCACAAAGAATTTGGACGGGGACAAGGTCGAGGGCGAGGTGGAGAATGATTTCTCAGGATAATCTATTTGGTCTCTTCTCGAAGCTGTACGACAGCCAGAAAGAGACTGAGATGACCCTGGAAGATTATCTCAAGTCTTGCGCGCGCGAGCCGATGGCCTATGCCAGCGCCGCAGAAAGGATGCTGGCGGCTATTGGCGAGCCGGAGATCGTCGATACCAGCCATGATTCGCGGCTCGGCCGGATCTTCATGAACCGGAGCATCCGCGTTTATCCCTCTTTTGCCGATTTTTACGGCATGGAGGAGACGATCGAGCGCATCGTCGGCTATTTCCGCCATGCCGCCCAGGGCCTCGAGGAGCGCAAGCAGGTGCTCTATCTCCTGGGCCCGGTGGGCGGCGGCAAATCCTCTCTCGCCGAACGGCTGAAGCTCCTGATGGAGAAGATGCCGATCTACGTGCTGAAGGCCGGCAAGGAGATGAGCCCGGTCTTCGAGAGCCCGCTCGGCCTTTTCGACCCCAACCGCATGGGCGACGCGCTGGAGCGCAATTACCGCATTCCGAAGCGGCGCCTGACCGGCCTCGCCTCGCCTTGGGCGCTGAAGCGCCTGGACGAGTTCGGCGGCGACATCTCGAAATTCACCGTCGTGCGCATCCACCCCTCGCGGCTGCGCCAGATCGGCATCGCCAAGACCGAGCCCGGCGACGAGAACAACCAGGACATCTCGAGCCTGGTCGGCAAGGTCGACATCCGCAAGCTCGAGTTCTTCAGCCAGGCCGACGCCGACGCCTATGCCTTCTCGGGCGGTTTGAACCGCACGACGCAGGGCATCATGGAATTCGTCGAGATGTTCAAGGCGCCGATCAAGATGCTGCACCCGCTGCTGACGGCGACGCAGGAGAGCAACTACATCGGCTCGGAGAACATCGGCGCGATCCCGTACCAGGGCATCGTCCTCGCGCATTCGAACGAGGCGGAGTGGCAGACCTTCAAGAACAACCGCAACAACGAGGCCTTCATCGACCGCATCTGCGTCATCAAGGTTCCCTACTGCCTGCGCGCGATGGAGGAGCGGAAGATCTATGAGAAGCTGCTCTCCAACAGCGAGCTGTCCGCCGCGCCCTGCGCGCCCGGCACGCTCGACATGCTGTCGCGCTTCTGCGTGCTGTCGCGCCTCAAGCCGCATGAGAACTCGAACCTCTATTCCAAGATGCGCGCCTATGACGGCGAGAGCCTCAAGGACAGCGACCCGCGCGCCAAGACGGTGCAGGAATACCACGACGCCGCCGGGGTCGATGAGGGCATGGAAGGGCTTTCGACCCGCTTCGCCTTCAAGGTGCTCTCCAGCACCTTCAACTACGACACGCAGGAGGTCTCGGCCGATCCCGTGCATCTGATGTATGTGCTGGAGCAGGCGATCCGCCGCGAACAGTTCCCGGAAGAGCAGGAGAAGAAGCTCCTGGCCTTCATCAAGGCCGAACTCGCGCCGCGCTACGCCGAATTCATCGGCAACGAGATCCAGAAGGCATATCTCGAATCCTACGGCGATTACGGGCATAACCTGTTCGACCGCTATGTCGCCTACGCCGATGCCTGGATCGAGGATCAGGACTACAAGGATCCGGACACGGGCCAGCTCATGGACCGCGAGCTTCTGAACCAGGAGCTGTCCAAGATCGAGAAGCCCGCCGGCATCGCCAACCCAAAGGATTTCCGCAACGAGGTGGTGAAGTTTGCGCTGCGGTCGCGCGCCG
>DASPSJ010000091.1:0-130642 GCA_035623985.1 Allostellaceae bacterium
CGGGATCAGCGCGATCATGTTGGCGTTGCCGCAGCGCTCGCCCAGCCCGTTGATCGTGCCCTGCACCTGGCGAACGCCCGCGCGCACGGCGGCGAGCGTGTTGGCGACGGCGTTCTCGGTGTCGTTGTGGGTGTGGATGCCGAGCCGCTCGCCAGGGATTTTCTTCGCGACTTCACCCACGATGCGCTCGATCTCGTGGGGAAGTGTCCCGCCGTTGGTGTCGCACAGCACCAGCCAGCGCGCGCCGGCCGACGCGGCGGCATCGAGGCAGGCGAGCGCGTAGTCCGGGTTGGCCTTGTAGCCGTCGAAGAAATGCTCGGCGTCGAACATCGCCTCGCCGCCCTTCGCCGCCGCGGCCGCCACCGACTCGCGGATGAGCAGAAGGTTCTCCTCGAGCGCGATGCCGAGGGCGAGCGTGACGTGGAAATCCCAGCTCTTGCCGACGAGGCAGACGCCCTGCGCCTTGGCGTCGAGCACGGCGGCAAGGCCGGGATCGTTGGCGGCGCTGCGGCCGGAGCGCTTGGTCATGCCGAAGGCGACGAGCTTGGCGCGCGCCAGCGCCGGCGGCGCGGCGAAGAAGCTGGTATCGGTCGGATTGGCGCCGGGCCAGCCGCCTTCGACGTAGTCGACGCCGATGCGGTCGAGCGCCTCGGCGATGGTGCGCTTGTCGAGCACGCTGAAATCGACGCCCTGCGTCTGCGCCCCGTCGCGCAACGTGGTATCGAAGAGATAGAGGCGCTCGCGGGTCATGATGTGCTGCCGAGTTTGGGATATCGGAGCATACCCCCCACCCCTCCCTCCCCCTCAAGGGGGGAGGGAGACTTAGCGGGGCTGATTCGTAATCCCCTCCCCCATTGAGGGGGAGGGCCAGGGAGGGGGGTATGTGAGGCCTCCATTTTCTTCAATCTAGTTCCCGCGCCGCCAATCGGTTGTGCCGTCCGGCCTATCTTCCAAGACGATGCCCTCGGCCGCCAATTGAGCGCGGATTTGATCGGCCAGCGCAAAATTCTTTGCCCTGCGGGCTTCGGTTCGCTGGTGAACAAGATCATCAATGCGTGGGTTCGTTACGGTAGCATCAGCCCTCACCTCTGCCCTACCGACCATCGCGGCGCCAGCGCTGTGCCGCTTAAGCCAAGCTTCTGGATCTTGCTGGAGCAATCCCAGTAGCGCGCCGCCGGCCAGGAGGTCGGCCTTGAGCCGCGCCTTCTCGGCGCCGTCACCCGCCTTGTTGAGCGCGCCAAGCACGTCATGCAGCGCCGCCAGCGCGAGCGGCGTGTTGAGGTCGTCCTCGAGGGCGGCGCGTACCGGCTCGGGAGCGTCGCTCGCCGCGGGCACCGGCGCCTCGGCTTGCCGCAGCGCCAGATAGAAGCGGTCGAGCGCGTGCCGTGCCTCGGCAAGGCGCTCGGCGGTCCAGTCGAGGGGATCGCGGTAATGGCTCATCAGCATGGCATAGCGCGCCGCCTCGCCCGGCGCCTCAGCCAGCACGTCGCGGATGGTGAGAAAATTGCCCAGCGACTTCGACATCTTTTGACCCTCGACGATGACGAAGGCATTGTGCAGCCAATAGCGCACGAAGGGCCGGCCGGCATGCGCACAGACGCTTTGCGCGATCTCGTTTTCATGGTGTGGAAAGATAAGGTCGAGGCCGCCGGCATGGATGTCGAAGGTCTCGCCGAGATAGGCCTCCGCCATGGCCGAGCATTCGATGTGCCAGCCCGGCCGGCCGCGGCCCCAGGGGCTCTCCCAGCCCGGCTGGTCCGGCGCCGACGGCTTCCACAGCACGAAATCGGCGGGATCGCGCTTGTAGGGCGCGACCTCGACGCGGGCGCCGGCGATCATCTCGTCGCGCGAGCGGCCGGAAAGACGACCGTAATCGCTCATGCTGGGCACCGCGAAGAGCACGTGATGATCGGCGACATAGGCGTGGCCCGAAGCGATCAGCGTCTCGATCATGGCGATCATCGGGGCGACGTGCTCGGTGGCGCGCGGCTCGACGTCGGGCCTAAGCGCCCCCAACGCCGCCGCATCCTCGCGGAAGATCCGCAAGGTGCGCTCGGTGAGCGCGCGGATGTCCTCGCCGCTGGTCTTGGCCGCGGCGATGATCTTGTCGTCGACATCGGTGACGTTGCGGACGTAGCGCACATGGTCCGCGCCGTAGATCCGGCGCAGCAGCCGATAGAGCACGTCGAAGACGATGACCGGCCGCGCATTGCCGATATGCGCGAGATCATAGACCGTGGGGCCGCAGACATACATGCGGACGTTCTTCGCGTCGAGCGGCGTGAAGAGCTCTTTTCGGCGCCTCAGCGTGTTGTGAAGAACGAGCGGCACGGCCTTGGATCGACGGGTGAATGCTGCCGGAGGGGTAGCAGATTCCTCACCCCCGGTCCACGCCGCCCGAGGGCGGTCAGGTCACCGACGGCGCCGGCGCGCGCGGCGTCTCGCCGGGATCTTGCGCCAATGCCGGCCCCTTGTCCTGGAAGCCGTTGGTGATGGGATAGCGCCGGTCGCGGCCGAAGGCGCGGCGGGTGATCTTGACGCCGGGCGGCGCCTGCCGGCGCTTGTACTCGGCGCGGTCGAGCATGCGCCAGACGGCGCGCACCGTGGCCTCGTCATGGCCGCGGGCGACGATATCGGCCACCGGCATCTCCTGCTCGATCAGGCATTCGAGGATGCCGTCCAGCACCTCGTAAGGCGGCAGCGTGTCCTGGTCGGTCTGGCCGGGCTTGAGCTCGGCGCTGGGCGGCTTGGTGATGACCCGCTCCGGAATGACGCGGCCGGCGGGGCCGAGCAGGCCGTCGGGGCGCGCCTGGTTGCGCCAGCGCGACAGCGCGAAGATCGTCGTCTTGTAGACGTCCTTGAGCACGGCATAGCCGCCGCACATGTCGCCATAGAGCGTGGCATAGCCCACCGACGTCTCCGACTTGTTGCCGGTCGACAGCACCATCCAGCCGAACTTGTTGGAAAGCGCCATCAAGGTCATGCCGCGGGCGCGCGACTGGATGTTCTCTTCCGTGATGTCGGGCGGGCGGGCATCGAAGGACGGCGCCAGCATCGCGTCGAACGCCCGCATTGCCGGTTCGATGCTGATGGTGCGAAGATCCGCGCCCAGGAGCCTTGCCACCTCGGCCGCGTCATCGAGGCTGTCGCGCGAGGTATAGGGCGAAGGCATCATGACGCAATGCACCTGACCGGCGCCCAGCGCGTCGACCGCGACCGCGGCGCTGAGCGCGGAATCGACGCCGCCGGAGAGGCCCAGCACCACGCCGGGAAAGCGGTTCTTGCGCACATAGTCGCGCAGGCCCAGCACCATCGCCTGATAGATGGCCTCGAACCCCTCCGAGGGCGGCGTCATCGGCCCGGGCTCGACCGTCCAGCGGTCGTCGGCGCCGCGCCGCCACGCCGTCGGCACCACCACCTCGCGCCAATCCGGCGCCTGGACGCGCAAATGGCAACCGGCATCGACGGCGAAGGAGCCGCCCTCGAACACCAGCTCGTCCTGGCCCGACATCTGGTTGACGTAAAGCAGCGGCAGGCCGCTTTCCTGAACCCGCGCCACCGCCAGGGAGAGCCGCTCGTCGCGCTTGTTGCTCTCGAAAGGCGAGCCGTTGATCACCAGCAGCAGCTCGGCGCCGCTTTCCTGCAACGCCTCCGTGGCGTCCGGCGTCCACATGTCCTCGCAGATCATGAGCCCCAGCCGCACGCCGCGAAACGCGATCGGGCCCGGCGCCGGGCCGGCGGCGAAGACGCGCTTCTCGTCGAACACGCCGTAATTCGGCAGGTCGTATTTGAAGCGCAGCGCCGCGATGCGGCCGCCGTCGAGCAGCGCCGCCGCATTGTAGCGCTTGCCGTCCTGCTGCCAGGGAGTGCCGAGGATGATCGCAGGACCGCTCGCCGTCTCCTTGGCGAAGTCGCGCACCGCCGCCTGGCAGGCGGCGACGAAGGCGGGCTTCAGCACGAGATCCTCGGGCGGGTAACCCGAAACGCAAAGCTCGGGCGCGACCACGAGATCGGCGCCGAGCCGCGCCCCCTCCTCGCGCGCCTGCCGGAGCCGGGCGATGTTGCCGGCAATGTCGCCCACCGTCGGATTGAGCTGGGCGATGGCGATGGCGAGGCGGGAGGTCATGGGAGTTGTCAGTTGTCAGTTCTCAGTCGTCAGTTATCAGCTAATACCTGTCCCCGACTTTTGCAAATCGCCTGGGGCGCCGTCGACAACTGAAAACTGAGAACTGACAACTGAACACTACCCATCCGCCCGCTTCCGCAGCAGGAACTCGCGGCCTTTCTTGACCAGCGGCTTGCCGTCATAGGCGACGATGTCGGCGGTGGCGTAGGTCTCGGTCCAAAGCTCCGGCAGGTAGGAGCCGGTGCCGACGACGTCGATGGGCGCGCCGGCCACCGACATCATGCGGCATTTGGCCGGCGTGAAGCCCGAAGTGGCGATGATCCTGACCTTGGAGAAGCCTTCGGCGTCGAGCCGCTGACGGACGTGCCAGACCGCCGCGGCGCTGACGCCGGTGCCGACGAGATAGCGCAGCTCCGCCTCGGTGCGGTAGCCGCGGATCGCCTGCGGCACGTGCTTTTCCAGCACCTCGTAGCTGCGCGCGAGGTCGAGCTCTTCGACATAGCGGCCGCCATGGGTGTCGAGGCGGAGAGAGAGCCGGCCGCCTTGCGCGAGCTCGGGGAAGCGGCGGCAGACGGCGAGCGAATCACTGACCTCGAGGCCGAAATAGTCGACCAGCACGGTGAGCGGCTCGTCCGGGAACGTCTCGTGGAACATCTCCGCCGCGCGCACCGTCGAGCCGGCATAGCCGATAAGGGCGTGCGGCATGGTGCCCTTGCCCTTGTCGTTGCCGAAGAAATGCGCCGTGGCGTCGGTGGCATTGCCGACGAAGCCCACCGCGCCCACTTCGCGCTTGGCCGCGGCCGAGCCGACCGAGGCGGCGTAAGCCATCATCTCGGCCATCTCGGCGCCGGCGCAGTGCCGCGCATCCATGGCGAGAAACGCCGTCTTCGGCAGGTCGACGCACATGGCATAGGCGTTGTAGGCGGCGACGCAGGCGGGTCCGAGCTTTTGCAGATAGATCGTCTCGAGATCCACGAGATGATAGAGCGAGCCCGAGAGATAGAGCAGCGGCTCGCCGGCGCCGACCCAATCGCCTTCGGCGTAGTTGAGCTCGATGGCGAATTTCGTCTGCCGCTCCGCCGCCATCGCCTCGAGGAAATCGACCATCAGCCGGGGCGTGCAGATGACCGGCCGGCGCATGAAGACGGCATAGGTCGCGCCGCGGTCGCCGAAGCGCCGCACCACTTCCTTGGTGCGCAGGAAATAGCTGTCGGTGAGGCGCGGCAGGTCCTTGGGCTCGGGCTGCATCGCGGTCTTCCGCTCGGGCGGTCAGGTGGCGACGGCGGTGCGCCGGCGCACCTCGCCGACGCGCTTCTTCTTGAGCGCCTCGGCGATGAGGAAGGCCAGCTCCAGCGCCTGGCTGGAATTGAGCCGGGGATCGCAATGGGTGTGATAGCGGTCGGCGAGCGCGGTCTCGGTGATCGCCTGCGCGCCGCCGATGCATTCGGTGACGTCCTGTCCGGTCATCTCGAAATGCACGCCGCCGGCATAGCTTCCCTCGGCCTCGTGGACGGCGAAGAAGCCCCTGACCTCGGCCAGGATGCGATCGACCGACCGGGTCTTGTAGCCGGTCGAGGAGGTCATGGTGTTGCCGTGCATGGGATCGCAGCACCACACCACCTGGCGTCCCTCGCGCGCCACCGCGCGGATGAGGGCCGGCAGCTTCGCTTCGACCTTCTCGGCGCCCATCCGGGCAATGAGCGTGAGCCTCCCGGCCTCGTTCTCGGGGTTCAGGATGTCGATGAGCCGCAGCAGCTCGCCGGCATCGAGGCTCGGCCCGCATTTCATGCCGATCGGGTTCTTGACGCCGCGCAGGAACTCGACATGGGCGCCGTCGACCTGCCGCGTGCGGTCGCCGATCCACAGCATATGCGCCGAGCAGTCGTACCAGTCGCCGCTGGTCGAATCGATGCGGGTCAGCGCCTGCTCGTAGGGCAGCAGCAGCGCCTCGTGCGAGGTGAAGAGATCGGTCTCGCGGATCTGCGGCGTCGTCTCCGAGGTGAGGCCGCAAGCCGCCATGAAGTCGAGCGTCTCGGTGAGCCGGTCGGCGAGCTCCCGATAGCGCTCGCCCGCCGGGCTCTCGGCGACGAAGCCCTGGTTCCAGCTATGCACGCGATGGAGATCGGCATAGCCGCCCTGGGCGAAGGCGCGCAGCAGGTTCAAGGTCGCCGCGGCCTGGCTATAGGCCCGGATCATGCGCTGCGGATCGGGCGTGCGCGCGGCGGCGGTGAACTCCATGCCGTTGACGATGTCGCCGCGATAGGACGGGAGCGTCGTGCCGTTCTGCGTCTCCTGGTCGGCGGTGCGCGGCTTGGCGAACTGGCCGGCCATGCGGCTCACCTTCACCACCGGGCAGGCGGCGCCATAGGTCAGGATCACCGCCATTTGCAGCAGCACGCGGAAGGTGTCGCGGATGTTGTTGGGATGGAACTCGGCGAAGCTCTCGGCGCAGTCGCCGCCTTGCAGCAGGAAAGCGCGGCCGCCCGCCACCGCCGCAAGGCCCTGCTTCAGCCGCCGCGCCTCGCCGGCGAAGACCAGCGGCGGGTAATTGCGCAACGTCGCCTCGACCCCGGCCAGCGCCGCCTCGTCGGGGTAGTCGGGCACCTGCCTGATCGGCCTGCCCCGCCAGCTCTCGGGGTTCCATTTCTGCGCCATGACAGCCTCGTCCATACCCGCAAAAGTGCGCGTGAATCGTTACGAATATCCGGTTTTGCCGCTGAATGCCAGAGCCCGCGGCGTTAGCCTTAAAAGGGGCGGAAATCAGCCGCCGGCCGGCCTAGAATGACGCCCCGCCCCACCTCCGCCTCCCCGGGTGCCGCAATGAGGATCTATCTTGCCGGACCGCTCTTCACCACCGCCGAGCGGGATTTCAACGCCCGCCTGACGCAATTGCTGCGCCAGGCCGGCCACGAGGTGTTTCTGCCGCAGGAGAACGAGCAGCGATCGATGACGGCGGCGGAGATCTTCGCCGCCGATGTGGGCGGCGTCGATTGGGCCGAGGTCGTCGTCGCCAATATGGACGGGCCCGATCCCGATTCCGGCACCTGCTGGGAATGCGGCTACGCCTACGGCAAAAAGCCGATCATCGTCTTCCGCACCGATTTTCGCGCCGGCGACGAACCGGGAAAGGCTCCTTACAATCTTATGCTGACGGAATCTGCCACCACCGTCCTCGACCTTGCCCATGCCGGGATCGATCGGATCGCCCAGAGCCTCATCGCGGCGCTGCGCAAGCTGGCGATTGCGTAGCAAGTTCCGGCCGTGCGACATGTCGGTTTTACTTTTGTGAACCCAACAAGAACCGCATATCGACGAAGAATATTATCAGGTAGACCGCCGCCGTCAGGATGACGGCGTACAGTCCCGCCGCGGCGTAGCGGGCGATCAGTACCGTGACCAGAAGCTGGAAGGCATCAAGCGCCGCCCACTTCAAGGCAAGCCGATTGAACGATGCGTCTGTGGGACGATCGCACAGAAATATCCGCCTGAATCCCGGATCGGTGACGGACCACAACAGGCCCAGCCCGACGAACCATGCCGCTTCCCGTATGAAATGCAGGAAGGCATGCGAATGGGTGATTTGAATGGCCACATAACCGAACGCCACGAGAAACAGCAGATCCTTGATGAAAAGCCAGATCGAGCGCAGCGTCGGCCCCTCCTGGTCCGTCCTCTTCCCATAAGCGCGGTTGAGATGGACGGCGCTGCCGACGATGTAACGCAGCAGCAGAGCGACCAGGGCGATGAAGGCCCAGGGGCGTACATCCTCGCCCAGCGTATTCTTCGTGTCGTCGAAGAAATCGGTGAGCGAAATGCCGACGAACGCCGCGAAAGTCTGGATGACGGCGTTGACCGCCTGCACAAGGTCCGGAACATCCAGTTTAAGCTTTTCAGTCTGAACAGCGTCTGTCATTGCCTCCCCCCTCGATGCTCGCGCCGCGGCGGGAGAGCCGATATGCTGGCGCCCCGGCCCGCGTCGCCGCCTCGCATCGTTAAGTTTTGGAGGGCGCTTTGCCAAGCATTTTCGCTGCCGCTGTCGAACGCGCTGCGTTTCGCGGTCCCCGCTTCGGCACCGTGCTCTTCTTTTTTCTTGCCGCCGCGTCGCTGGCCTCTTGCGCCGCCAGCGGCGGGCCGACATCGCCCGGCGGCACCGGCAATGAACAGCGCATAGCCAGCTATTTCGAAGAAATCCGCGGCACGCCGCCGCTGCTCGGCGCCTTTTTGCGCCGCATGCCCAAGGGCGGCGACCTCCACAATCACCTTGCCGGCGCGATCTATGCCGAGAGCTACATCGCCTGGGCGGCGGCGGACGGGCTGTGCGTGGACAAGGAGGCGCTGGCGCTGGTGCCGCCGCCCTGCGCCCAGCCGCAGTCGATCCCGGCGGCGCAAATCCAGCGCGACGGCGCGCTTTATCCCGCGCTGATCAATGCTCTCTCGATGCGCGACTTCGTGGCTGGGCCGCAATCGGGCCACGATCACTTCTTCGCCACCTTCGCCAAGTTCAGCGCCGCCGGCGAGCGGCGCGGCGCCGATATGCTGGCCGAAGCGGTCGAGCGCGCCGGCGAGGAGAACGTCTCCTATGTCGAGCTGATGACCTCGCCGGGGATGGGCGCGGCGCGCAAGATCGGCGCCGCCGTCGGCTGGGACGAGGATCTCGCGCGCCTCAGCGGCAAGATGATGGCGGCGGGGCTCGGCGAGATCGTCCCGGCGGTGCGGCGCGACCTCGACGAGGTCGAAGCGGGCATGCGCCGGCGCCTCGGTTGCGCCGCCGCCGCCGCCAGGCCCGGCTGCGCCGTGAGCGTGCGCTATCTCGCGCAGGTGATCCGCGTCTTCCCGCCGGAGCAGGTCTTCGCCCAGGCGCTCTTCGCCTTCGAGCTGGCGAAGGCCGATCCGCGCGTCGTCGGGCTCAACCTCGTCGCGCCCGAGGACGATCCCGTGACCTTGCGCGACTACACCCGGCAGATGCGCCTCCTGGGATTTCTCGGACGGCAAATGCCCGCGGTGCGGCTCGCGCTCCATGCCGGCGAGCTGGCGCCGGGGCTGGTGCCGCCGGAGCAGCTCCGCTTCCACATCCGCCAGGCGGTCGAGACCGCCGGCGCCCGGCGCATCGGCCATGGCGTCGACGTGCTCGAGGAGGACGACCCCTGGGGCCTGCTCAAGGAGATGGCCGAGCGGGCGGTGATGGTCGAGATCAACCTCACCAGCAACGATCAGATCCTCGGCATCCGCGGCGACCGCCATCCCTTCGCGACCTACCGCCGCTTCGGCGTGCCGATGGCGCTCTCGACCGACGACGAGGGCGTGTCGCGCGGCGACCTCACTCATGAGTATCTGCGCGCGGCGCTCACCTATCGCCTCGGCTATCTCGATCTCAAGGCGCTGGCGCGCAACAGCCTCGAATACGCTTTCCTCCCGGGCGAGAGCCTGTGGCGCTCGTCCGCGCCCTTTGCGCCGCGCGAGGCCTGCGCGGACAGCACCCCGGGCGCCGGCGAGCCCGCCCCGGCTTGCGCGGCCTTCCTCGCGGCGAGCGAGAAGGCGCAGGCGCAATGGCGGCTCGAGGCGGCGTTCGCCGCCTTCGAGGCGCTGCCTTGGGAACAGCGCTGATCGCCGCGGGAAGGCCGCCGCCCGCCCACGCGCCCAGGCCCAATCGAGCCGCATGGCAGCCATTCCGGCGGTCGCCGCGGCGCGTGTGCTAGACTGTCGCCCGGCAAGGAAAGAGGCGGCTTTCATGGCGGTGCTGGCGGACACGCAACGGGGCGATCGGGATTTCGCCGTCATCTCGCTGATCGGCACGGCGCACTACATGAGCCATGTGCTGCAGCTCGCGCTGCCGCCGCTTTTCCCGATCCTGCACGCCGAGTTCGACGTGAGCTTCACCGAGCTCGGCGCCTTCGTCACGCTGTTCTATGTCACTTCCGGCCTCGGCCAGGCGGCGGCGGGCGTCCTGGTCGACCGCTACGGCGCGGACCGGCTGCTGATCGCCGGGCTGGCGGTGCTGTCGGGCTCGATCGCGCTGGCCGGCTTCGTCGGCTCCTATTGGCTGCTGCTGCCGCTGGCGCCGATCGCCGGCCTCGGCAACTGCGTTTTCCACCCCGCCGACCTCTCGATCCTCAGCCACCGCGTCAGCGAAGGGCGGCTCGGCCGGGCCTATGCCGTGCACGGCATCTCAGGCATGCTGGGATACGCCACCGCGCCGGTGCTGGTAACGCTGATCGCCTTCTATGCCAATTGGCATGTCGCGCTGAGCGCCGTCGGCCTCATCGGGCTCGCCGTCGCGGCCGTGGCTTTCGCCAACCGCCCGCTGCTCGATTACGCCCATGGCGCGGCGGGGCATGCCGAGGGAGCGGCACGCCGAAGGTCTTACCTCCACGTCATCGGCGCGCCGGTGGTGCTGATGGCCTTCGCCTATTTCGCGCTCACCGCCTTCGCCGGCTCGGGCATGCAGACCTTCTCGATCACGGCGCTCACCTCGGGCTTCGGCCTCAGCCTGCACGCGGCGACGCTCGGCCTTACCGGCTATCTCGTCGGCAGCGCGCTGGGCATGGTCGGCGGCGGCTTTCTCGCCGAGCGCACGCACCACCACCATCGGGTGGCGATGACCGGCATCGCCGTCGCCGCGCTTTTGATGCTCGGCATCGCCGTGCTGCCGGAGATCGCCGCCTTCATCGTGCCGGTCACCGCCCTTGCCGGCATCGCCAATGGCATCACCGGCCCGTCGCGCGACGTGCTGGTGCGCAAAGCCGCCGCCGGCATCGGCACGGGCAGCGTCTTCGGCTTCGTCTATTCCGGCTTCGACCTCGGCTCCTCGACCGCGCCGCTGCTGTTCGGCATGCTGCTCGACCACGGCGCGCCGCATGCCGTCTTCCTGATGATCGCCTGCTCCTTCGCGCTGGGCGTGCCGACGGTGATGCAGGTGCGCCAGCGCATCGGCGCCCGCCCTCGCCCCGCCGCGGCGGAGTAACGCCGCGCTACTCCGCCGCGGCCGCCTTCGGCTCCGGCAGCTTGTCGCGCATGGTGACGAACTCTTCCGCCGCCGTCGGATGGATGCCGATGGTTGCGTCGAACTGGCGCTTGGTGGCGCCGCAGGTGAGCGCGATGGCGAGTCCCTGGATGATCTCGGGCGCGTCGGCGCCGAGCATGTGGCAGCCGAGCACGCGATCGCTCTGGCGGTCGACGATGAGCTTCATCAGCGTGCGCTCCTCGCGCCCGGAGAGCGTGTGCTTCATCGGCCGGAAGCGCGCGCGGTAAACGTCGACCGCGCCCGGGCGCTGGCGCGCCTCCCGCTCGGTGAGGCCGACGGCGCCGATCGGCGGCTGGCTGAAGACGGCGGTGGCGACGGTGCGGTGATCGACCTGCATCGGATTGTCGTTGAACAGCGTCTCCGCCAGCGCGCGGCCCTCGGCAATGGCGACCGGGGTGAGGTTGAGCCGATCGGTGACGTCGCCGACGGCGTAGATGTGCGGCACGCTGCTGCGCGACCATGCGTCGACGGCGACCGCCTTCTCCTCGTCAAGCCGCACGCCGGCTTCCTCGAGCCCGATGCCGCGCGTGTTCGGCCGGCGCCCGGTCGCATACATGACGAGATCGGCCGAAAGCACGTCGCCCTTCGCCGTCGCGAGATCGAAGCCGCGGTCGCGCTTGTCGATGCGCGCGACCTGGGTGCGCGCATGGATCTCGATGCCGCGCTGGCGCAGCTCCTGTCCCAGGCAGACACGGATGTCATCATCGAAGCCGCCGAGCAGCTCCTCGCCGCGGATGACGAGGCGGACCTCGGCGCCGAGGCCGTGGAAGATGCCGGCGAACTCGACGGCGATGTAGCCGCCGCCGACGATCACGATGCGGCGCGGCAGCGATGGGAGATCGAGCGCCTCGTTCGAGGTGATGGCGTGCTCGATGCCGGGAATCGCCGGCAGCACCGGATGGGCGCCGGTCGCCACCAGGATGTTGGCGGCGGTGTAGCGCCTGCCGTCGACCTCGACCGTGTGCGGATCGACCAGCCGGCCGCGCCCTTCGATGAGGCGCACGCCGGAATTCCTCAGGAGATCGCGATAGACGCCTTCGAGCCGGTCGATCTCCCGGTCCTTGGCGGCGATGAGCGCCGCCCAGTCATGCACCGGCGGCGCCAGCGTCCAGCCGAAGCCCTTGGCCTCGGCGAAGGCGTCGGCGAATTGCGCGCCATAGACCAGCAGCTTCTTCGGCACGCAGCCGCGGATGACGCAGGTGCCGCCGACGCGGCTGTCCTCGCAGATCGCCACCTTGGCGCCATGGGAGCCGGCGCGGCGCGAGGACGCGACCCCGCCCGAGCCCGCGCCGATGGTGAACATGTCGAAATCGTACTGGGCCATGCGCAGCGCTCCGCGAAGAAATGTCCTGAAAAGGAAAACCTCAGAGTTTTCCAATGAGTTGTCTAGTCACCGTCATCAGGTCGGCAATGGAGGAAGACGGGAAGTGCTGCTGGAAAAACCCATGAGCCAATACGTTGCGATCGGCCAAGCTGGCGACGACACGGCCATAATCGTCATCATCAATGATCCCTTCCGCAAGCAGTCTTTTCACGAGAGCGATCGAGGGCGTTCGCTCAGTCGGTGGAAGTCCGAGCTTCGCAAGATGGTGCCTCGCCGCAGCCTCGAACACCGACCACAGAAGCAACAAGGCGGCTCCGACCTGCTTGTTTTGCTGAAGAGTCGATACCTCCTTAAGTCTTGCTTTGAGGGCGGAAGGGGTCGGTAGCTCCGATGGTGGCCGCCACTCGATATCGTCCAAATCCATTAATACGATTTGAAATTTCCATCCCGGCTCACGGGCAACGACCTCCGAAAGCGCCCGCCAGTAATTCTGGTCGTGCGGAGACAATCGCCGCTTCACTTCGATAATCAAATTGTCGGAGCCCTTCTGCGCGATCAGGTCGGGTGAAAAACCCTGCAAAAAAGCGGGGAGCTGATCACCCTTTGGCTCTCTGATGACGCGATAGCCTTGATTCAAGTAGTGCCGGGTCAACTCCTCGACCTTTTGCAACTCCTGGGTGGCGGTTTCGTTCGTCGTCATGGAATTTGACCGTGATCCGGTGGATCGGAGATTTTAATATAAACGAAATCAGTGCCTTTTTCCTTAGCCGCGTCGATCGCGCCCAACAGGACCGTGCCTGGACTCGTCAATATCAGACCCGGCGCAAGGCGCGTCCTTCGAGCAACGAGCTGAGCGACAAAACGATCGTCTCTTATATAGGTTGGCTTAAGTGCATCAAGAATGGGCTTGGACATGTTATCCACGTCGATAGATGTGTCGCCAAAGTGAAAATAAACGATCGTAATCGATATGTCTGTCTCTATCGCGGGCTGCAGGTACGGCCACACGGCGTCAGCGGCCGCTCGGATGGAAGATTGCCATTTCCCGACGCTCAAAGCGCCGGCGGTTCGGGGAACGCCAGAAACAGCAAATTCGAATACCATGTCCGGTGCCCGTCCCCGAACGGCAGTCGCCCCTCGGCAAGGAGCAAGACTACACCCCCAGGACGCCGCCCATGCAGAGATATTTGACCTCGAGGAACTCCTCGATGCCGTATTTCGAGCCTTATGTTGGCACCGGACACGGGGCCTGCGGCTTTACAGGACCTTAATCGCTGTCGGTTAAACCCAGGCGCATGGCCGTCATCGACTATTTCCGCGACTTCATCGTCCAGACCCTGCTCTGGGTCTGGCTCGCCGCCTTCCTCATCTGCGGCCTGATCGAGCGGCTGGCGCCTGCGGAAAAACGGCAGCCGGCGGGCGACCTTTTGATGAATCTTGGCTATTCCGTGGTGTTGAACTGGCTGCTCTTCACGGCGGCGCCGGCGATGGGCGCGATCGAGACCTTCATCCTCAACGGCTTCGGGCTGGGGCTGATCGAGCTGCCCGCATCAGGCTGGCCGCTTGCCGGCTCGGTCGCGCTCTATCTCCTCGTCGCCGATTTCATGGAGTACGCCTTTCATCGCGCCCAGCACGCCTGGCCCTTTCTCTGGGCGATGCATTCCTTCCATCACAGCGACCGCTCCGTCAACGTGACGACGACGCAACGCAATTTCTGGCTGGAGATTCCGCTCAAGACGGCGTTCGTCTATCCCGTCGTCGCGATCCTGTTCAAGACGCCGCCGGCCGTCCTCGCCATTGCCACGCTGTTCGGAGCGATCCGCTTCTTCTCGCACATGAACCTGCGTCTGTCGCTCGGGCCGCTCTGGCCGGCGGTGACCGGCCCGCAATACCACCGCATCCATCACTCGCCGCTGCCGCAGCATTGGAACAAGAACTTCGCGGCGTTCTTTCCGATCTTCGACGTCGTCTTCGGCACGCATTACCGGCCGCGGCCGGGCGAGTTTCCCGCCACCGGGCTCGATACCGCCGACGCGCCGCGCACGATCCTCGAGGCGGTGCTCTGGCCGCTGCGCCGATGGCTGCGGCCGGCGGGCAGCCTCAGCCGCTGACGCCGCCCATGCAGAGATACTTGACCTCGAGGAACTCCTCGATGCCGTATTTCGAGCCCTCGCGGCCGAGCCCGCTTTCCTTGACGCCGCCGAACGGCGCCACCTCGGTGGAGATGAGGCCTTCATTGATGCCGACGATGCCGTATTCGAGCGCCTCGGCCACCCGCCAGACGCGGTTGACGTCGCGGCTGTAGAAATAGGCGGCAAGGCCGAACTCGGTGTCGTTCGCCATCTCGATCGCATCGGCTTCGGTCTTGAAGCGGAAGAGCGGCGCCACCGGCCCGAAGGTCTCCTCGCGCGTCACCGCCATGTCGGTGGTGACGTCGGCAAGCACGGTGGGCTCGTAGAAGGTGCCGCCCAGCGCGTGACGGCGGCCGCCGACGATCACCCGCGCGCCTTTCTTGAGCGCGTCGGAGACGTGCTGCTCGACCTTGTCGATCGCCTTCATGTCGATGAGCGGGCCGATCACCGCGCCGGCCTCGACGCCGGGGCCGACCTTCATCGCCTTCACGGTGTCGGCGAGCTTGGCGGCGAACGTCTCGTAGACGCCGTCCTGCACCAGCAGCCGGTTGGCGCAGACGCAGGTCTGGCCGGCATTGCGATATTTGGAGGCGATGGCGCCCTTGATCGCGGCGTCAAGATCGGCGTCGTCGAAGACGATGAAGGGCGCGTTGCCGCCGAGCTCCAGCGACAACTTCTTCACCGTGCCGGCGCATTGCTCCATCAGCACCTTGCCGATCTCGGTCGAGCCGGTGAAGGTGAGCTTGCGCACGATCGGGTTGGAGGTCATCTCGCCGCCGATCTCGCGGGCGGTGCCGGTGAGGCAGGAGAACACGCCTTTGGGCACGCCCGCGCGCTCGGCAAGCTCGGCGAGCGCCAGCGCCGAGAACGGCGTCTGGCTCGCCGGCTTCAGCACCATGGTGCATCCCGAGGCGAGCGCCGGCCCCAATTTGCGCGTGATCATCGCCGCCGGGAAATTCCACGGCGTGATCGCGGCGCAGACGCCGATCGGCTGCTTCAGCACGACAATGCGCTTGTCGCGCATATGGCCGGGGATGGTGTCGCCGTAGACGCGCTTGCCCTCCTCGCCGAACCATTCGATGAAGGCGGCGGCATAAGCGACCTCCCCGCGCGCTTCGGCCAGCGGCTTGCCCTGCTCGGCGGTCATAAGTTGCGCCAGATCCTCCTGGTTCGCCATCATGAGATCGTAGAGCCGGCGCAGCACCTGGGCGCGCTCCTTGCCGGTGCGCGCCCGCCAGTCCGGCAGGGCGCGTTCGGCCGCCTCGATCGCCACGCGCGTCTCGTCCGCGCCCATCTTCGGCACATGGCCGAGGATCGAATTGTCGGCGGGGTTGTTGACCGGGATCGTCTCGCGATTGCCGGCATCGACCCATTTCCCGTCAATGTAGCATTGCTGGCGGAAGAGCTTGGCATCCTTGAGCTGCATGGCGATCCTCCGGTTCCGGCGTTGCCGGCGAGTATACCATGCGGGCATCGTCCCCGCGCGTCGTTTTGCGTCGGCGTCGCGTTTGCGTCGCGGCGAGAGCGGGCTTACCATCCCCGCCCGAGCGAGATAACTCACGGGCGCAGCCCGAGCGAGGACGCGATGAAAACGATGGTGAAATCGGCGGAGAGCGCGCGCAAGCCCGCCGCCCCGGCCAAGCCGCCGGCCTATCTCTCCGGCTTCGGCAACGAGCACGCCAGCGAGGCCATCGCCGGCGCCTTGCCGCAAGGCCGCAACTCGCCGCAACATCCGCCGCTCGGTCTCTACGCCGAGCAGATCAGCGGCACCGCCTTCACCGCGCCGCGCGGACAAAACCGCCGCACCTGGCTCTACCGCATCCGTCCCTCGGCAATGCACGGCGCCTACCACCGCATCGACAATCGCCTGCTGCGCAGCGCGCCCATTACCGAGGTCGAGGCGCCGCCCAACCGGCTGCGCTGGAGCCCGCTGCCGCTGCCCGAAGCGCCAGCCGATTTCGTCGACGGGCTCGTCACCATGGCCGGCAACGGCGATGCCAGCGCGCGCAGCGGCGGCGCCATTCATCTCTATCTCGCCAACCGCTCGATGAGCGACCGGTATTTCAGCAACGCCGACGGCGAGATGCTGCTGGTGCCGCAGCAGGGCCGCCTGGCGCTTCACACCGAACTCGGCCTCCTCGAGCTGTCGCCGGGCGAGATCGCGCTGCTGCCGCGCGGCGTCAAATTCCGCGTCGCGCTGCCCGACGGCGCCGCGCGCGGCTATGTCTGCGAGAATTACGGCGCGCCTTTCCGCCTGCCCGAGCTGGGGCCGCTCGGCGCCAACGGTCTCGCCAATGCGCGCGACTTCCTCGCCCCCACCGCCGCCTTCGAGGATCGCGACGAGCCCGTCGAGGTGGTGACGAAGTTCGAAGGCAATCTCTGGGCCGCCGAGCACGGCCACTCGCCGCTCGACGTCGTCGCCTGGCACGGCAACCACGCGCCCTGCAAATACGACCTGGCGCGCTTCAACACCATGGGCACGATCAGCTTCGACCATCCGGACCCGTCGATCTTCACCGTGCTGACCTCGCCCAGCGAGACCGCGGGCACCGCCAATGTGGATTTCGTCATCTTCCCGCCGCGCTGGCTCGTCGCCGAGGATACCTTCCGTCCGCCCTGGTTCCATCGCAACGTCATGAGCGAGTTCGTGGGGCTCGTCCACGGCGTCTACGACGCCAAGGCGGAAGGCTTCCTGCCCGGCGGCGCCAGCCTGCACAATTGCATGAGCGCGCATGGTCCCGACGTGCCGACCTTCGAGAAGGCGAGCGAGGCGGCGTTGAAGCCGCACAAGATCGACAACACGCTCGCCTTCATGTTCGAGACCCGGCTGGTCAGCCGGCCGACGCGATTCGCGCTCGAGACGCCGGCGCGCCAGCGCGACTACGACGCCTGCTGGCAGGGTTTCCGCAAGCTCTTCGAAGGCTGACCCGCCGGCACAAAGGACGAGGCGCCGGGCGGCCGCGGGGGGCCGCGGCTTGCATTTCGGCGCGAAAGGCGTCATTTTGCCCTGATCAGTCTCTGCTTCGGCGCTTGCCGTACCGTCCTTCGGGACGTTTCTTCAAGATCTGATGAGGCCGACACTGCATCGCACCACGCGAGGGCGCGTGGGGCGCTTTTAATTCAACGGAGACCGACATGGCTCTTGGTACAGTAAAGTGGTTCAACGCGCAAAAGGGGTTCGGCTTCATCCAGCCGGCCGATGGGGGCAAGGACGTCTTCGTCCATATCTCGGCGGTCGAGCGCGCCGGGCTCGCCACGCTTCAAGAGGGGCAAAAGATCCGCTTCGACGTCGTCACCGAGCGCGGCAAGCAAGCTGCGGGCAATCTCTCGCTGGCCGACTGAGGACGCAGAACGCCGGTATCTGCCCGGCGGCCCCGGGGGCTGCCGGGCGGCGCCGGTCGCAGCGGCCTCCAAGGAGGGCTTCATGCAGGTATTCGTCCGCGACAACGACATCAATGCCGCCTTGCGCGTTCTCAAGAAGAAGATGCAGCGCGAGGGCACGTTTCGCGAGATGAAGCGGCGGCGTTCCTATGAGAAGCCGTCGGAGCGGCGGGCGCGCGAGAAGGCCGAGGCGGTGCGCCGCACCCGCAAGGCGCTGCGCAAGCGCATGGAGCGCGAAGGCTATTAGCGGCCCGCGCCGGCCCCGCTGTCTCTCGCGTCCAGCGCAGGAGAGTGAGCATGAGCAAAGCCGATGATCTCGCCGCCGCCGCCCGACGCAAGGCGCAGGAACTCGTCAGCCGGACCAGGGAGGCGGACGCCGAGCGGCTTGCGGCGCGCGACAAGCAGCGCCAGGCGGAAGCCGCCAAGACCGCGCGGCTCAAAGAGCAACGTCTGGCGAAAGAAGCCGCCGACGCCGAAGCCGCCAAGGCGGCGAAGGACGCGGTGAAGCAAGCCCAAAGACAAGCGCGCGAGGCCAAGAGCAAACCGGCGCAGGGCTGACGCGCGCCCTCGCGGATCTACTCCGGCTCTTACTCCACCGTCACGCTTTTCGCCAGATTGCGCGGCTGATCGACATCGGTGCCCTTCGCCACGGCGACGTGGTAGGCGAGGAGCTGCACCGGAATCGCATAGAGCAGCGGCGCCACGAAAGGATCGCAGCTCGGCACCTCGATGCCGAAGGCGAGCCGCCCGCCCATCCGCGCCAGGCCGTCGCGGTCCGAGATCATTACCACCTTGCCGCCCCGCGCCACCACCTCCTGGATGTTGGAGGCGGTCTTCTCGAAGAGATCGTCGCGCGGCGCCAGCACGATCACCGGCACGTGCTCGTCGATCAGCGCGATCGGCCCGTGCTTCATCTCGCCGGCGGCGTAGCCTTCGGCATGGATGTAGGAAATCTCCTTGAGCTTCAGCGCGCCCTCCAGCGCCAGCGGATAGGCGGTGCCGCGGCCGAGATAGAGCACGTCACGCGCCTCGGCGATGGTCTGGGCGAGCTCGGCGATGCGCTCGGCGTGCAACAGCACGTCATTGGCCCGCGCCGGCACCTCGGTGAGCGAGGTCGAGAGCCTCGCCTCCTCGGCCGCGTCGATGGCGCCCCGCGCCCGCGCCGTGGCGATGGCGAAGCAGGCAAGCACCGCGAGCTGCGTGGTGAAGGCCTTGGTCGAGGCGACGCCGATCTCGGGGCCGGCGAGCGTCGCGAGCACGGCATCGGCCTCGCGCGCCATCGTGCTCTCGGGCTGGTTGACGAGCGCCACGGTCTTCTGTCCCTGCCTGCGGGCGTAGCGCATCGCCTCGAGGGTGTCGAGCGTCTCGCCGGATTGCGAAATGAAGAGCGCAAGCCCGTCCCCGGGCATGGCCGGCGCGCGATAGCGGAATTCCGACGCGATCTCGGTGTCGACCGGGATGCGGGCAATGCGCTCGAGCCAATATTTCGCCACCAGCGCCGCATGGTAGGAAGTGCCGCAGGCGATGATCGTCATCCTGCCGATATCCGAGAGATCGAAGGGCAGGCTGGCGAGATGGACGCTGCGCGTCGTCGGATTGAAATGCGCGTGCAAGGTGTCGCCGATCACCGCTGGCTGCTCGAAGATCTCCTTCTCCATGAAGTGGCGGTGATTGCCCTTGCCGATGAGCGCGCCCGACAGCGCCGTCTCCCTGATCGGCCGCTCCACCTTGTGGTGCCCGGCATCGAACACGCTGGCGCCCTCCGGCGTCACCACCGCCCAATCGCCCTCGTTGAGATAGAGGATGCGGCGCGTCAGCGGCGCCAGCGCCAGCGAATCGGAGCCGAGATACATCTCGCCCTCGCCGAAGCCGATGGCGAGCGGCGAGCCGCGCCGGGCGCAGACCAGCAGGTCCGGGTGGCCGGCAAAGAGGATGGCGAGCGCGAAGGCGCCCTCAAGCCGCTTGAACGCCTTGGCGGCCGCCTCGGCCGGCGCCATGCCGTCCGCCAGGTGGCGCGTCACCAGCGCCGCCACCACCTCGGTATCGGTCTGCGTCTCGAAGCGGCAGCCGCGGGACACGAGCTCGTCCTTGAGCTGCTGGAAATTCTCGATGATGCCGTTATGGACGACGGCGACGCGGTCGGTGGCGATGGGATGCGCGTTGATCTCGTTGGGGACGCCGTGGGTCGCCCAGCGCGTGTGGCCGATGCCGATCTTGCCGCCGAGCGGCGCCGTCCGCAGGCGCTCGACGAGGCGGTCGAGCTTGCCCTCGGCGCGGCGGCGCTCGATGCGCCCATCGACCAGCGTGGCAAGGCCGGCGCTGTCGTAGCCGCGGTATTCGAGCCGCCGCAGCCCCTCGATCAGCAGCGGCGAGACCTCTCTCTTGCCGATGATGCCGATGATGCCGCACATCAGCTTTTGCCTTGACGCCGCTTCTTCGCCTTCTCGCCGCCGCGCCGCGCGCGCATCTCGGCGGCGCGCTTGGGCTTGGTCACCTGCGCCGCGCGCTCCAGCGCCAGCGCGTCGGCCGGCACGTCTTCGGTGATGACGCTGCCGGCGCCGATGAAGGCGCCGTCGCCGATCTTGACCGGGGCCACCAGCGAGGCGTTGGTGCCGATGAAGACGCCCTCGCCGATCTCGGTGCGGTGCTTGGCAAAGCCGTCATAGTTGCAGGTGATGGTGCCAGCGCCGATATTGCTGCCGCCGCCGACGCTGCTGTCGCCGAGATAGGTCAGATGGTTCGCCTTGACGCCTGGCCCCAGGCGCGAGTTCTTCACCTCGACGAAATTGCCGATATGCACCTCCTGGGCAAGATCGGCGCCGGGCCTGAGCCGCGCGAACGGCCCGACGCTGGCCCCGTCGCCGATGCTGGCGCCGACGATGTGGCAGAAGGCGGGAATCTCCACCCCCGCGCCGATGGTGCAGCCGGGGCCGAAGACGACGAACGGTCCCACCACCGTGTCGCGGCCGATGCGCGTGTCGGCGCTGAGATAGACGGTGTCGGGATCGATGAGCGTCACGCCGCTCTCCATCACGGCGGCGCGCAGCCGGCGCTGCATCAGCGCCTCGGCCTGGGCCAGCTCCGCGCGGCTGTTGATGCCGATCATGTCGGCCGCCGGCGCCTCGACCGCGCGGCAGGGCAGGCCGCGCCGGCGCGCCACCGCCACGATATCGGTGAGATAGTATTCGCCCTTGGCGTTGTCGGTGCCGATATGCTCCAGGAGGTCGAAGAGAAGCTTGCCGTCGATCGCCCAAAGGCCGGCATTGCAAAAGCCGATCGCCGCCTCGGCAGGCGCGCAGTCGCGCGCCTCGACGATCGCCTCGAGCATGTCCCCGCGCATGACCAGCCGGCCGTAAGGGCCGGGATCGGCGGGCCGCATGCCCGCCACCGCCGCCGCCGCCTCGGGCTCGCGCCGCCGCTCGGCCAGCACGCGGCGCAGCGTCTCCGTGGTGAGGAGCGGCACGTCGCCGTAAAGCACCAGCACGTCGCCGGCGAAGCCTTCCAGCGCCGGCCGGGCCGAGATCACGGCATGGCCGGTGCCGCGCGCCGTCACCTGCACCACCGTCTCGGCCGGCGCTACCGCCTCGGCCACCGCCTCCATGCCGGGGCCGATGACGACGATCGTGCGCGCCGGAGCCAGCGGCTTCACCGCCGCCAGCACGTGGGCGATCATCGGCCGATTGGCAATGCGGTGCAGCACTTTGGGCAGCGCCGATTTCATGCGCGTGCCCTGGCCCGCGGCAAGGATCAGCACGGCGAGGTGGCGGTCGGTCATCGGCAAGGGACGAAGCGGCGGCAAAGCAGCGGACTCATCGGTGTCTCGCGCGGCGGGAACCTGTCATAAGAGGATAACAGCGACCAGTAAAGAATTGTGAACGAAGATGAAGCGGACCGCCTTGTTGTTCGATCTCGACGGCACGCTGGTGGACAGCGTGCCCGACCTTGCCGCCGCCGCCAACCGGCTGCTGGCGGAGCTTGGACGGCCGCCGCTCGGCGAGGCGGAGATCGCCGCGATGGTCGGCGACGGCGTCGCCAAGCTGGTCGAGCGCGCGCTCGCCGCGAGGCAGGCAGGGAACGCCGCGCTGGCGCCCGCCATCGCCCGCTTCACCGCGCTTTACGCGGCGGATGCCGCCACCCTCACCCGCCCTTATCCCGGCGTCCCCGAGGGGCTCGCCGCGCTCGCCGAGGCCGGGGTGGCGCTCGCGATCTGCACCAACAAGCTCGAGCAGGTGACGCGCAGGGTGCTCGACGGCCTCGGCCTCGCGCACTATTTCGCGGTCGTGCTCGGCGGCGACAGCCTGCCGGCGCGCAAGCCCGATCCCGCCCCTCTGCTCGCCGCGCTTGAGCGACTCGGCGTGGCGCCGGCCGACGCGGCCATGGTCGGCGATCACCGCAACGACATGCTGGCGGCGGAGCGCGCCGGCGTTGCTGCGGTCTTCGCCCGCTATGGCTACGGCCTCGCCACGCTCGGCGAGTTGCGCCCCGATGCCATGATCGACCGCTTCGCCGATCTGCCGCTTGTGATTGGAGAGATGTTCGGCCTGGAGTGAAGGCACCGGAACGACGGCGTCAGGGCGCCGGATCGAGCCCCGTCATGCGCACCGTGATAAAGCCCCAGGAACTCCCGAAATCGATGCGCAGCGGCAGTGCCGGTGCGCCAGCCCGCGGCATCACGAACCAGACGCGGCCTTCATTGGTGTGCGGCGAGTAATCCTGGTCCCAGGAGAAGCCCGCGATCTTCACCGCAACCGCGGCGCAGCGCCGGGCCTCGCCGGCATATTCCGCGGCGGGTGACGGCGCCAGCCGCTCGACCCCGTCATCGCTGAGCACGATGTCGTAGCGCCGGCGGCCGTCAAAGACGGCGAAGCGGCCCTCGCACTGTTCCCGCTGCGCCACCGCATGGCCCATTGCCAGGAGCGCGGTCAAGGGATCGAGGGTATGGGCGATCTGTTGCAGCGTCGGCTTGGGGCGGCCCGGATCCTCGGCCGGCACCAGCGATGTCAGCACCGTGCCGTCGCCCGGGTAGTCGAGGCGCGCCTTGCGGTCCTTGCCGCGCGCCCGCAGCGTCTGCTCATGGAACAGCGGCTGGAGGTCGCCGAGGCCGACCGTGCCTTGGCTCTCGGTCTGCAAATCGAGGCGGTAGAAGAGCCGCAGCAGGCCCACCGTCCTCACCTGCCCGCTCAGCGCATAGCCCCGGCCGCCCTCGTCGAGGCGGAAATCGAAGGCCACCACCGGAAAGCCCGCGACATAAGCCTCGTAACGGGCTACCAGCGGCGCCAGGACGGTGCTTGGCGCGGCTGCCTGCTGCGCCGCCACAACCGGCCAGGAGAGCAGCGCCAGCATTGCCGCCACCCCCCATGGCACCAGCCTCGACCGCCCAGGCCCCTTCGGCGTCATCGGTCCAGAGTGCGGCATCCGCGGGGTGCGATCAACCGCCTTGGCTTGCTTGACACTGTGCCGGCCGGCCCCCTAAATGCCGCGCGGCTTCGGGCGCTTAGCTCAGCGGGAGAGCACACCCTTCACACGGGTGGGGTCGTAGGTTCAATCCCTACAGCGCCCACCATTCAAACCCGCAGGAATTCACCGGTTTCCTGCGGGTTTTTGCGTCCGTGTTCGACATCATTCGGCAGGTTTCGGCAGAACGCTACCGGAACGCGGCAGTTCGGGTGGTGCAAATCTGGTGCAGTCCGTTCCAGGCGCGTTCGCCCGCTTTGTACTGTCGCCGCCATGTCGATGACCAGACCGGCGCCCCTGCGGCATAGGCCGGGCCTGTGGTGTTGCCGCGCGAGAGCGCGAAGACGCGCCTCCTGGAATTGACCGCGACGCCGGAGACCTCGCCGAAAGAGACGGCGCGCGGCAGGGGCAGCGGGTCGGAATGGAGTCGTAGGCGCGGGCCGGCACCGTCTGGGCGACGGCAAAGCGCAGCGGCAGCGCGAACGCCGCAACGTCGCCGCCGGGGGTCGGCATGAAGCGGCGGCGATCGAAGGTGCCGCCCAGCGCATCGCCGCAGCACAGACGGGACGTCGGATGTTGAAGTGCTTGCCCGCGGGCCGCGCCGGACGCCGGTCGTTTCGACCGGCAGGGAGAACCGGCGGGCAGTCTCATGCCGGGCTTGGCCTCCCACCACTCCGCGCGCTTTTGCGCTCGCCGCTTGCGTCCCGGCAATTCCGAACTTGCCGGGGGTAGGGCGCATCGGAAATCCGCACCTTTATAGTTGTGTATATTATATGAATGATCTATAAAAGTGTAATACATTCGGGTTCTGACGCGAGGGTCGTTCTTGCGCGGACTGCTCCGCGCCGTCTTGGCCGTCGCGATGGTGGTGGCCGCGGCGATGATGTCGCCGGCGGCTTGGCCGCAGACGCGCACCTTGCATCTCATCTCCTATCAAGAGGATCTCCGATGAGCCTGATAAAGGGATTCTCCCTGCCCTGTACACCCGATAGTGGCTCGCGTCTCGCGCCAATGCCGAGTTGGTACGACGTGGTCGATGCGCTCATCGCCGCGCAACCATCGTCGCCAACGAGAAGATTCCGGGCGCGAAGATCCCGTCTGCCTCGCCCGCGGACGCGCGTGGCGCGGCTTGATGAAATGCATCGCTGTCCTCGGCACCGGAGTTGAATTCACCAAAGGGAGCGTTGCTTATGAAAATCGCGGTAATGGGGGCGGGGGCGGTTGGCTGCTACCACGGCTTCAAGCTGGCGCGCGCCGGACACGATGTGGTGCTCATTGGGCGCCCTCACCATGTCGAGGCGGTCAGGCGTCAAGGGCTCAGGCTCGAAACGCAAACCTTCGACGAACGCATTCCTGTCTCTGCCGGCACCGAAGCGAGCGCGGTGCAGGGCGCGCAGCTCGTGCTCTTTTGCGTGAAGTCCACCGACACCGAAAGCGGCGGGGTTGCCGTCAAGCCGCATCTTGCGCCGGATGCGGTGGTGCTGTCTTTGCAAAACGGCGTCGAGAACGCGGACCGGCTGCGCGCGCTGCTGCCACAGGAAGTGATTGCGGCCGTGGTATATATCGGCGTCGAAATGGCCGGGCCGGGGCATGTCAGGCACCATGGCCGCGGCGAGCTCGTCATCGAGTCGTCGAAGGCCAGCGATGAGGTTGCGCGCGCGCTCATCGCCGCCGGCGTGCCGACGGATATTTCCGACAACGTGCGCGGCGCATTGTGGGTGAAGTTAATCGCGAATTGCGCCTACAACGCGCTATCGGCGATTACGCATTTGCCGTACGGCCGGCTCGGGCTCGTGAAAGGTGAGGGCGTGGCCTCTGTCATGCGCGACGTCGTCGATGAAGGCGTGGCCGTTGCGAAAGCGGATGGCGTGACGCTTCCGGGCGATGTCGATGCGGCCGTTCGCAAAATTGCCGAGACGATGGCGAGCCAGTACTCATCTACCGCGCAGGATCTGGCGCGCGGCAAGCGCAGTGAGATCGATCATCTGAACGGCTTGATCGTGCGGCGTGGCGAAGCTCTGGGCGTCGCGACGCCCGCCAACCGGCTGCTGCATCAGATCATCAAGCTGATCGAGAGCAAGTAGCGGAGTCATCGCTCCCGCGCGAAACCATCGCGTAAAGGTGGAGTTGAGTCATGAATCAGTCGACCGAGCGCGACCCGGAAGATTTTGCGGCGGGGCAGACGTTCGGATCAGGGCGGCTGCGCATCGACAGGGAACGGGCTCTCGCGTTCGCGGCCGAGTTCGATCCGCAGCCCTTCCACCTCGATTTTCGGTGGACTGACCGCCACGCGCTGGCACACCGCTGCCGTGACGATGCGGCTGCGGTTGAGACCGAACTCGAGCCGGCTGGCGGACCTTGAGTAGGGTGGAGCGGTACGCCCACCTTATGCCGTCCGCCATGGTCACCGACATGAGGCGCCTATGAGGCAGCTCTCACCCGCGGATCGGCGCCCTTCCTGGGACTGGTGCAAATCTGGTGCAATCTACCGCTAGGACGGGAAAAAGCCGTTGACGGTCAAACCGTTATCCGCCATATCATCGCCGTTCACACGGGTGGGGTCGTAGGTTCAATCCCGACAGCGCCCACCGTCGCCCTGCCCCTCCGGTCCTTCGCGACAATTTTTTCCGCCGCCGGCCGGAGCCGGCCTTGAAAGCCGGGAGCGCCCCGCCTATTTTGCTGGCACTCACGCCCGGAGAGTGCTAACAACCCGGCATAAGCCCCTAGTTTTGATCACCAATTTGGAGGAGGACTCTATGCATTTCCGTCCCTTGCACGACCGCGTGGTCGTCCGCCGGATCGAGTCGGAGGAAAAGACCGCCGGCGGCATCATCATCCCCGACACCGCCAAGGAAAAGCCGCAGGAAGGCGAAGTCGTCTCCGTCGGCCCCGGGGCGCGGGGTGAGGACGGCAAGCTCTACCCCCTCGACGTCAAGGCGGGCGACCGCGTGCTGTTCGGCAAATGGTCGGGCACCGAAGTCAAGCTCGACGGCGAAGACCTCATCATCATGAAGGAAAGCGACATCATGGGCGTGATCGAGGGCAAGCCCAAGGCCACCAAGAAGGTCGCCTGAGCCCGAAAAGACGCCATCCACGAGAGAGAAAGAGAGAGTGAAGGACCATGGCAGCTAAAGAAGTCAAATTCCATGGCGATGCGCGCGAACGTTTGCTGCGCGGCGTCGACATTCTGGCCAATGCCGTCAAGGTGACGCTCGGCCCCAAGGGCCGCAACGTCGTCCTCGACAAGTCGTTCGGCGCGCCGCGCATCACCAAGGACGGCGTAACGGTGGCCAAGGAGATCGAGCTCGCCGACAAGTTCGAGAACATGGGCGCGCAGATGCTGCGCGAGGTGGCGCAGAAGACCAACGACACCGCCGGCGACGGCACCACCACGGCGACCGTGCTCGCCCAGTCGATCGTGCGCGAGGGCGTCAAGGCCGTCGCCGCGGGCTTGAACCCGATGGACCTGAAGCGCGGCATCGACCAGGCCGTCGAGGCAGTGGTCGAGGACGTGAAGAAGCGCTCCAAGAAGGTCTCGACCAACGACGAGATCGCCCAGGTCGGCACCATCTCCGCCAATGGCGAGCGCGAGATCGGCGAGATGATCGCCAAGGCGATGCAGAAGGTCGGGAACGAAGGCGTGATCACGGTCGAGGAGGCGAAGAGCCTCGAGACCGAGCTCGACGTCGTCGAGGGCATGCAGTTCGACCGCGGCTATCTCTCGCCCTATTTCGTCACCAACGCCGAGAAGATGGTGTGCGAGCTGGAGAGTCCGTTCATCCTCCTGCACGAGAAGAAGCTCTCGGGCCTGCAGGCGATGCTGCCGGTGCTCGAGGCGGTGGTCCAGAGCGGCAAGCCGCTGCTGATCGTCGCCGAGGACGTCGAGGGCGAGGCGCTCGCCACGCTCGTCGTCAACAAGCTGCGCGGCGGCTTGAAGGTGGCGGCGGTGAAGGCGCCGGGCTTCGGCGATCGCCGCAAGGCGATGCTCGAGGACATCGCCGTCCTGACCGGCGGCCAGCTCATCAGCGAAGACCTCGGCATCAAGCTCGAGAACGTCTCGCTCGACATGCTCGGCAGGGCCAAGAAGGTGCGCATCGAGAAGGAGAACACCACCATCATCGACGGCGCCGGCAAGAAGAACGACATTCTCGCCCGCACCAACCAGATCCGGGCGCAGATCGAGGAGACCACCTCCGACTACGACCGCGAGAAGCTCCAGGAGCGCTTGGCGAAGCTCGCGGGCGGCGTCGCGGTGATCCGCGTCGGCGGCGCCACCGAGGTCGAGGTGAAGGAGCGCAAGGATCGCGTTGACGACGCGATGCACGCGACCCGCGCCGCGGTCGAGGAAGGCGTCGTCCCCGGCGGCGGCGTGGCGCTGCTGCTTGCCACCAAGGCGCTGGCGAAGCTCAAGCCCGCCAATGACGACCAGAAGGTGGGCATCGACATCGTCCGCCGCGCGCTGCAGTCGCCGGTCCGGCTCATCGCCGAGAATTCCGGCGTCGACGGCTCGATCGTGATCGGCAAGCTGCTCGACAAGAACGACCCGAGCTACGGCTTCGATGCGCAGACCGGCGAGTATGTCGACATGCTCAAGGCCGGCATCATCGACCCGACCAAGGTGGTGCGCACCGCGCTGCAGGACGCGGCCTCGGTCGCGGGCCTGCTCGTGACCACCGAGGCGATGGTCGCCGAGAAGCCGGAGAAGAAGCCGCCGATGCCGGCCCCGCATGGCGGCGGCATGGGCGACATGGACTTCTAAAAGAAAAAAAGTCCGAAGGACTGCAAGGGCCGGGGAATTTCCCCGGCCCTTTTTCTTTGGCGCGGATCATGCCCTCTCAGAAGAACTCCGGAAAGGCCGAAGCCAGCTCCTCCTCGAGCGCGTCGACGCCGGCGAGCGAATCGTCGGCATTGCGGCCGGGCAACGCGCGGCCGAGATCGTAGCAGGTCCAGGCGAGATCGGTGCGCGAGGCGCGGAGGAAATGATCGCCCAGCTCCTTATAGACGCCGGCGAGATAGGGATCGCCGGCGAGCGCGCGCGAGAATGCGCCCATGGCGTCCTCGCGATGGCCGCTGGCGCTGAGCCGATCGGCCAGGAAGGCGTCGACGACATAGCCGTTGGCGACGTCGTTGCGCTTCAGACTTTCCCACATCGCCGCCGCCGCTGCGGGGTCCTTGGGCTCGGCGGTTTGCGCCTTGTAGAAGAGCGCCGCGCGCGGATCCTCGGCAAACCTGTGGCCCAGCTCTTCGGCGTCATGACACGCCGCGCCCCAGCCCAGCCCGGTCAAGCAATCGCCGGCGGCGACGCCGTATTGCAGCGCCGCCTCCGCCAGCAGCAGCATCGCGGCGAAGCCTTCCTTTCGCTCCAGCGCCTCTTCGGCGGCGCTGCGGTAATCCTCGAGCGGGCGCGGACCGTCGCCGCTTCGGCCGGCAACCGCCTGGAGCATGACCGGCAGCAGCCCGCTCAGGCTCAGCGCTTCCGCATCCGACGACTGGCCGGCAAGCGGGCGCGGCGCGAACGCGGCCGGCAGCGGATAGTCGCCCTGCAATCGGCCGGCCGTCTTGAGGACGAGACCCATCGGGCGGCGCTCGCCGTCCTCGACGCTGACGAGGACGAGACGTCGCGGCAGCCGGCCATCGAGCGCGAGCGCGGCGAGAATGTCCGGATGAAGCGGCAGGCGCAAGCGGAGGAAGCGCGCGAAGCTCCGGCGCAGCTCCGCCGGCACCGCCTGCGACGCGGGCGAAAACAGCGCCACCGTCTCGCCACCGACGCGAAAGCGCCACCCCCCTTCGGCCGTCTTCTCCTCCCCGACCGCCGGCGGCGGGTCGGCGCCGCTTTTCAAGCCGACATCGCTTTCCAGCCAGAAGGGCCGCAGAGCGAGCGGCGGCGGCTCCCCATGGCTCGCCTCGCCGAACATCCCGGCGAGCACCGTGCGCTTGCCCAGCTCGAACCGGCGGAAGGCAACGTCGCCATAGAGGGAGAAGTTGGCGAAGAGCTGCGCGTCGCGGTCGAGGTTCAATCGGCGCCGCAGCCGGAAATCATAGAGCGTCTCGCGGCCGCGCTCGACCACGTCGACATAGTCGACGCCAAGCAGGACGACGACCGGCACCGGCGCCGCGTCGCCGCGGCGGAGATCGAAGACGAGACGGAGCTGCGATTCCGGCGCCGCCCGCCGCGCCGCGCGCAAGCCGGCCGCGTCGAGCTGCGGGCCCGCGATGTCCGCCGCCATGGCCGCCGCGGGCGGCAGCGACAACGCGAGCGCGAGCAGGAATGCGCCCAATTGGCGTTGACGCGACACGGCCCGGCTATTCCGCGTCGGGCTGACGCTCCGGCCGCGCGCGCTCGAAGGCGTCGAGAGCCATGCACTCCTCGAAGATGCGGCGGATCGCGGGATAGGGCGTCATGTCGAAGCTGGGAAAGCGCCGGGCGTTGAACACCTGCGGCACGAGGCAGAGATCGGCGAGGCCCGGCTCGTCGCCGTGACAGAACTTGCCGGCCTGCCCGTCTCCGGCGAGAAGGCGCTCGACGCTGTCGAAGCCGAGCTTGATCCAATGATTGAACCACGCCTCGACCGCCGCCTCGTCGTGGCCCAGCGGCTTCGCGAGGTAGCGCAGCACGCGCAGATTGTCGATGGGATGGACGTCGCAGGCGATCGCCTGCGCCAGCGCGCGCACGCGCGCGCGCGCCGCGGGATGGCCGGGCAGCAGCGGCGGCATCGGATGAGTCTCGTCGAGATACTCGACGATGGCGAGCGACTGAATGAAGACCTCGCCGTCATCCTCCTCGAGCGCCGGCACCAGGCCTTGCGGCTGCAACGCGAGATAGGAGGCCTGCCGCTGCTCGTTCTTGCGCAAATGGATCGAGACCTGCTCGTAGTCGAGCCCTTTGAGGTTGAGCGCGATGCGCACGCGAAAGGCGGCGGAGGAACGGAAATAGCCGTAGAGCTTCATCGATCTCTGTCCTGCGCTGGGGGCGCGTCCAGTGTCGTCGCGGCGCGCGCCGCGTCAAGCGGCG
Source organism: Allostellaceae bacterium (assembly GCA_035623985.1). Taxonomy (GTDB): domain Bacteria; phylum Pseudomonadota; class Alphaproteobacteria; order ATCC43930; family CGMCC-115725; genus DAHUYF01. The sequence continues at coordinate 30,451 of DASPSJ010000091.1, forward strand.
ACCGCCGGGCCCGCAACGGCCGTCAACCGGGCCGGTGCGGCGCCACCTTCTGGTCGATCGCGCCGAAGATGGAGCGGCCTTGCCCATCGAACATCTCGATGCGCACGCGATCGCCGAAGCGCAGGAAGGCGGTTTTGGGCGCGCCCTCGGCGATCGCCTCGATCATGCGCCGCTCGGCGATGCAGCAGGAGCCGACGCGATCGGGATCGCGGTTCGACACCGTGCCGGAGCCGATGATGCTGCCGGCTTCGAGCTCGCGCGTCCTGGCGGCGTGCGCGATCAGCGCGGGGAAGTCGAAATTCATGTCGGCGCCGGCATCGGGCCGGCCGAACTCCCGGCCGTTGACGTGGCAGACGAGCGGCAGGTGCAGCTTGCCGCCATCCCAGGCGGCATCGAGCTCGTCGGGGGTCGCCGCCACCGGCGAGAAGGCCGTGGCGGGCTTGCTCTGGTAGAAGCCGAAGCCCTTGGCAAGCTCGCCCGGAATGAGGTTGCGCAGGCTCACGTCATTGACCAGGAGGACGAGCTTGATGTGCCCGCCCGCCGCCGCCGGACCGACGCCCATCGGCACGTCGTCGGTGATGACGGCGACCTCGCCTTCGAAATCGATCCCCCAGGCCTCGTCGGCGACGAGGATGTCGTCTTCGGGACCGATGAAGCTGTCGGAGCCGCCCTGGTACATCAGGGGATCGCTGTAGAGGCTCTGCGGCATCTCGGCCTTGCGCGCCTTGCGCACGAGCTCGGCGTGATGAAGATAGGCCGAGCCGTCGGCCCATTGATAGGCGCGCGGCAGGGGCGAGGCCGCCGCCGCGGCATGGAAGGGGACGGCGCGGTCGAGCTGGCGATAGTTGAGCAGGCGATAGACCTCGCGCAACTCCACCTCGCAATCCCGCCAATGATCGAGCGCCGCTTGCAGCGTCCTCGCCGCCCGCGGCGCCGTCGCGCAGACCGCGAGGTCGCGGCTCACCACCACCAGCGTGCCGTCACGGCCGCCCTCTTTCAGCGTCGCGAGCTTCATGATGTCGCCTTTCCCGTCCCGGCGGCGCCGGGGTCGAGCACGCCGCGCCGGATCTGATCGAGCTCGATCGATTCGAAGAGCGCGCGGAAATTGCCTTCGCCGAAGCCCTCGTTGCCCTTGCGCTCGATGATCTCGAAGAAGATCGGCCCGACCATGGTATCGGTGAAGATCTGCAACAGCAATCCGCCGCCGGCCGCGGGCGCGCCGTCGATGAGGATGCGGTTGCGCGCGAGTCTCGCGAGATCCTCGCCGTGGCCCGGCAGGCGCGCCGCCACCTGCTCGTAATAGGTATCGGGCACCTCCTGGAAGCGGATGCCGGCGGCGCGCAGCGCTTCGACCGCCCGGTAGATGTCGTCCGTGGCCAGCGCGATGTGCTGGATCCCCTCGCCGCGATAGGCCGAGAGATACTCCTCGATCTGCGATTTATCGTCGGCGCTCTCGTTGATCGGGATGCGGATCTTGCCGCAAGGGCTGGTCATCGCCTTGGAACGCAATCCGGTGAGCTTGCCCTCGATGTCGAAATAGCGCAGCTCGCGGAAGTTGAAGAGCTGCTCGTAATAGCGCGCCCAAAGCGCCATGCGGCCTTGATGGACGTTGTGCGTGAGGTGATCGATGCCGACGAGCCCGACGCTCCGCTGCCGCCCCTCGCCGCCCGGCAGCGGCACGAAATCGACGTCGTAAATGGTGTGATCGCCATAGCGGTCGACGAGATAGAGGAGGCTGCCGCCGATGCCTTCGATGGCGGGGATGTTGAGCTCCATCGGCCCGACCTTGCCGGCGACCGGCCGCGCGCCCAAGGCCAGCGCGCGCTGATAGGCCTTGGCGGCGTCTCGCACCCGGAAGGCGACGGCGCAGACCGACGGGCCGTGTAGGCGGGCAAAGGCCTGGGCGAAACTCTCGGGCTCGGCATTGACGATGAAATTGATGTCGCCTTGGCGATAGAGCGTCACGTTCTTGGAGCGGTGGCGCGCCAGCGCGGCGAAGCCCATCTGCTCGAACAGCCGGGCCAGCGCCGCCGTATCGGGTGCCGTGTACTCGACGAACTCGAAGCCGTCGGTACCCATGGGATTGTCCCAGAGGCTTTCGCTTGCGCCCGCCTGCATCGCAGGGTGCTCCCCGACGCTCATCGTTCCTCTCCTCGCAAAAGGAATGCTTGACGCCAGTCCTTCAAAGAGGAAACTTGGTTAACAATGAAACCAATTTCCAGCAACCCCTTGCCTCCGGAGGACGAGGCGCAGATCCTCGACCTCGAGCATTTTCTGCCGTTCCGCCTTTCCGTGCTCGCCAACCGGGTGACGCGCCGGGTCGCCCGCGTCTATGCCCGGCGCTTCCAGCTCTCGGCGCCGGAATGGCGTACCATGGCGGTGCTCGGCCGCTATGGCGCCATGACCGCCAACAGTGTGGTCGAGCGCACGGCCATGGACAAGGTGCGCGTCAGCCGGGCCGTGGCGCGGCTCCTCGCCCGCGAGCGCGTCACGCGCCGTACCGATCCCGACGACCGTCGCCGCGCCATTCTCGATCTCACGCCGGAGGGACGCGCCGTCTACGCCAAGGTGGTGCCGATGGTGCTGGCGGTGGAAAGCGAGCTGCTCTCCCCGCTCGGCGCCGAGGAGCGCGCGCTGCTCGACCAGGTCCTGCGTAAGCTGGAGCAGCATACCGCCGTGGATTTCGCCGGGAGCGAGGACGAGATCTAGCAGCGTCCTCGAAGGCGGCAAGGAGGCGCGCCGGGTGGTCATGCGCCGGCGCTGCGCGTCCCATGAAAAACCTACACCCTTTCGGATGCGTCCGGCGCGAAAGCATCCGGCTTTCCGTCGGGCGATGCGGGGTTTTCCCGGCTATCGCATGGATATTGCCCGAGGCCGCATGCTATAAGGCGGGCGGGAGCCAAAAGCGGGAGCCAGTGCGTGGCCGGAGTGACGATCCTGGTCCTCAACGGGCCCAATCTGAATTTGCTGGGCGTGCGCGAGCCGGCAACCTACGGCTCCGACACGCTGGCCGATATCGAGGAAAGCTGCCTCGAGCGCGCCGCCCTGCTCGACCTCGCCGTCGACTTCCGCCAGTCGAACCATGAGGGCCAGTTGGTCGACTGGATCCAAGAGGCGCGCGAGAACGCCGACGGCATCATCCTCAACGCCGGCGCCTACACGCACACCTCGATCGCCATCTTCGACGCGCTCAAGGCCTCGGAGCTGCCGGTGATCGAGGTGCATCTCTCCAACATCCATCGCCGCGAGACCTTCCGCCGCCATTCCTATGTCAGCGAGGCGGCGCAAGGCGTGATCTGCGGGTTCGGCGCGCTGGGCTATCTGCTGGCGCTCGAGGCGATGGCGCAGCTCATCAAGCGCGACTGACGGGGTTTCGTTAAGCATGGCGCCTTCGAAGGATTGGACGGTCGACGGCGATCTTGTCCGCGCGCTGGCGGCGCTGCTGGAGGAGACCGGGCTCACCGAGATCGAATATGCCGTGGGCGAGCGGCGCATCCGCGTCGCGCGCGGCGGGCCGGCGGCGCCGGCCGCGCCGGCCTCACCGCCGGCGCCCATGGCCGCGCCGCCGCCCGCCGCCGCCGCCGAGGCGCCGGGGACGGTCAAGTCGCCGATGGTCGGCACCGCCTATCTCGCGCCGCAGCCGGACGCCGCGCCCTTCGTCAAGCCCGGCGACAGCGTCCGCGAAGGGCAGATCCTGCTCATCATCGAGGCGATGAAGGTGATGAACCAGATCCCGGCGACACGCGCCGGCAAGGTCGCGCGGATCCTGGTCAGCGATGGCGCGCCGGTCGAGTACGGCCAGCCCTTGGTCGTGCTGGAGTAGTCCGGGCGCATGTTCGAGAAGGTGCTCATCGCCAATCGCGGCGAGATCGCGCTGCGCATTCACCGCGCTTGCCGCGAGATGGGCATCCGCACGGTGGCGGTCCATTCGACCGCCGACGACACCGCCATGCACGTGCGCCTCGCCGACGAGAGTGTCTGCATCGGCCCGCCGCCGGCGCGCGACAGCTATCTCAACATCCCCGCCATCCTCTCGGCCGCCGCGATCACCGGCGCCGACGCGATCCATCCCGGCTTGGGCTTCCTCGCCGAGAGCGCCGATTTCGCCGCCATGGTGGAAGAGCACGGCTTCGCCTTCATCGGCCCTTCGGCCGAACATATCCGGCTGATGGGCGACAAGGTGACGGCCAAGCGCGCGGCGGTGGAGCTCGGGATTCCGATCGTGCCGGGCTCCGATGGCGGGCTTGCCGATATGGCGGCCGCAGCCGATTGGGCGGCGCGCATCGGCTATCCCGTTCTGGTGAAGGCGGCCGGCGGCGGCGGCGGCCGCGGCATGCGCGTCGCGCGCGACGCCGGGGAGCTCGCCACCGCGGTGCCGGCGGCGCAAGGCGAGGCCAAGGCCTTCTTCGGCAACGGCGAGGTCTATCTCGAGCGTTACCTCGCCAAGCCGCGTCACATCGAGGTGCAGATCCTGGCGGACGGCCAGGGCGGCGTCATCCATCTCGGCGAGCGCGACTGCTCGCTGCAGCGCAAGCACCAGAAGATCCTCGAGGAGACGCCCTCGCCGGGGCTCAATCCCGCGGAGCGCCAACAGCTCCTCGCGCTTGCCACCGCCGCCATCCGCGAGCTCGGCTACAAAAGCGCGGGCACGCTCGAATTCCTCTACCAGGACGGCCTCTTCTTCTTCATCGAGATGAACACGCGCCTCCAGGTCGAGCATCCCATTTCCGAGATGGTCAGCGGCATCGACCTGGTGCGCGAGCAGATCCGCATCGCCGCGGGCGCGCCGCTGGGCTATCGCCAGGAGGACGTCAAGCTCGCCGGCCACGCCATCGAATGCCGCGTCAACGCCGAGAACCCCGAAACCTTCGCGCCATCGCCGGGCTGCATCGCCAGCTATCACGTGCCGGGCGGGCTCGGGGTGCGCGTCGACAGCGCGCTCTATCAGGGCTATATCGTGCCGCCGCATTATGACAGCCTGGTCGCCAAGCTCATCGTGCACGGCGCGTCGCGCAACGAATGCCTGATGCGCCTCAGGCGCGCGCTCGAGGAATACGTCATCGCCGGCGTGGAGACGACGATCCCGCTGCACCAGCGCCTCGTCGCCGCGCCGCAATTCATCGACGGCGATTACGACATCCATTGGCTCGAGCGGTTCCTCGCGAGAACCTGAGAATCTTTCCGCCTCGGTGGAATTCGGCCGCGCCGTGCTGCATCATTCGGGGCCATGATCGCGCTGACCCCCGAGCTGCTGCTGCGCGCCTATGCCGCCGGCATCTTCCCGATGGCGGAGGACGCCGAAGATCGCGAGGTCTTCTGGGTGGACCCCGAGCAGCGGGGGGTGCTGCCGCTCGACGGCTTTCATCTGCCGCGCCGGCTGCGCCGGGCGCTGCGGCAGGAGCTGTTCGAGATCCGCTGCGACAGCGCCTTCGCCGAGGTCGTGCATGGTTGCGCCGAGCCGCGGCCGGAGCGCCCGAGGACCTGGATCAACGACGAGATCGTGCAGCTCTACACCGCCCTCTTTCGCCGCGGCTTCGCGCACAGCGTCGAGTGCTGGCACGCCGGCACGCTGGTCGGCGGCCTCTACGGCGTGGCGCTCGGCGGCGCGTTCTTCGGCGAAAGCATGTTCAGCCGCGTGAGCGAGGCCAGCAAAGTCGCCCTGGCGCAGCTCGTGGCGCGCCTCAAGCTCGGCGGCTTCCGCCTCCTCGACACGCAGTTCGTCACGCCGCATCTCGAGCGCTTCGGCGCCATCGAGATCCCCCGCCGCCAATACCACCGCGAGCTCGCCGCGGCGTTGGAGGTCAATGCCTATTTTCCCGGCGAGCCGCTGGCGGCGGCGGCGGCCTTGTCGCTCTTGCAGTCGAGCACGCCCACGTCATAGATCGGATTCTCCAGCGCCGAGAGCGCCGGACTCGAGGCGAACATCCAGCCGCTGAAGACGCGCTGCGTGACGACCGTGTTGCGCTCGCCCTGGCGCACTTCGTCGATCTGCAGGAAGGCGGCGCTTTCCGGCTCCTCTTCCGGCGGGTGCTTGACGCAGGCGCGCACGGTGATGATGAGCCGGCCGAAGCGTACCGGCTTGTCGAGGGGGGCATCGAACTTGCTGATGCGCGCGGTGGTCTTGTCGAGGCCTTGCAGCACCGCGACCGTCTCCGCCCGCGCCGCGCCCGCCGCCAGCACGACCGGCAGCAGCAGCGCCATCCGACGCATTGTCACGCGCGGTCCTTCTTGTAGGGATTGACGAGGCCGGCGGCGAGGCGGCGCAGCACGTCGCGGAACTGCGCCTCGTCGCAGCCCATCAGCACGGCATCCTCGAGCGCGTCCTGCGCCAGGGCGCGCAGCTCCTCGAGATTCTCGTTGAGAACCCTGATCTTCTCGACGCAGGAGACCGGCTCGCCTTCCGGCGTGACCCAGACCGGCAGCTCGAGCTTGCCGGAGGTCTTGGCCACGCTCACGGCGCGGTCCTATTTCGCCGCAGGCGCTTGACCATTTGGCTTCGACTGCTGGGAGCCTTGCATTCCATAGATGAACTGGCCGATCATCGATTCGAGGCTGACGGGCGGCGTGGTGTGCTCGATCCTGCCGCCGGGCTTGATGTATTCGTCTTCGGCGCCGGGCACGATCGCGAGATATTTGTCGCCGAGCAGGCCGGTCGAAGCGATAGTCGCCACGGAGTCGACGGGCAGCTTGATCGAGGGCTCGATGCTCATCTTCACCACGGCGACGTAGTCCTTGGGATCGAGCGTCTGCGAGACGATGCTGCCGACCTTGATGCCGCTGATGCGGACATCGCCGCCGTCGCGCAGCCCCTCGACGCGGTCGAAATTGGCGGTCACGTCATAGCCGGTGACGGCGCGCACCTGGCTCGTCGTATAGGCGAAGAACAGGAACACGGCGGCGACAACCAGCACGACCGCGCCCATCACGGTCTCGACGGCGTTGCGATTCATCCCCTCTCGCTCCCTCGCAGGCTGTTCGGTGCGGTCCTAGTCCGGCGTCCAGGGCTCGTAATCGCCCGCGGCCCTGGAGCGATGGCCGCCGCGCAGCACCGAGCCGGGCGGCCGGTAGGCATCGGGCGTGCCGGTGAGGTTCGGCACGTAATCCCGCTGCCAGGGATACTTTTTCTGCCCGGCGGCTTGCGGCAGCTCGTCGAAGGTATGGTGCAGCCAGCCATGCCACTCCGGCGGCACGCGCGAGGCTTCAGGCTCGCCGTTATAGATCACCCAGCGCCGCTCGCGGCTCTCGCGCCCGCCGCCCCGCTTCAGCGGCCGATGGCGCTTGTCGCGGTAGTAGCGGTTGCCGAACTGGTCGGTGCCGACCAGCTCGCCCCTGAGCCACGTGAACAGCTTGGTGCCGAGCGTGATGCCCATCGACGAGAACCCGATCGCATGCGACAACCGGCGACCCCCAGCCGCCACGATTGTCGAAAAAAACCGGCGCGACTATGGCACCTGCCTTTGGAAGCGTCCAGAGGCCGGCCGATGCCCTCTGCCGCCTGCAACGGACCATGGAGCCCGGCTCCCGCCGCGGTGAAGCATAGCCGGGGTCTGCCCGCCGGAGAGCCGCCTCCTGCCGCTTCCGACTGGAGCGCTATAGGTTGACGACAGAATGAGGCATACACAAAATCTTGTTGCTGTCTGCCCCGTTTTACGTCAACATCTAGTTTCTGGCGGAACGGTAGCCCCACCTATAGGGGCTCCCCGGCGGGGAACGGCAGCAAGAAACTTTGTCCTGGGTGGGGGTCGGGATGCGCATAGAACGGCGGTTCACCACAGCGGGCCAGGATCCCTATTCCGGCATCGAGTTCCGCCTCGCGACCAGCGAGATTCGCAATCCCGACGGCTCGCGGGTGTTTCATTTGCCGGACATCGACGTGCCGGCGGCTTGGAGCCAGGTCGCCTGCGACATCCTCGCTCAGAAATATTTCCGCAAGGCCGGCGTGCCGGCAAGGCTGGCGCCGGTGGTCGAGGCGGACGTGCCGGACTGGCTGTGGCGGCGCAAGGCCGACGAGCAGGCGCTGGAGGCGCTGCCGGCCAAGGAGCGCTACGGCTCGGAAAAGAGCGCCAGGCAGGTGTTCGACCGCCTCGCGGGGACCTGGACCTACTGGGGCTGGAAGGGCGGCTATTTCGACAGCGCGGACGACGCCCGCGCCTATTACGACGAGATGCGGCTGATGCTGTGCCGCCAGATGGCGGCGCCCAACTCGCCGCAATGGTTCAATACCGGCCTTCATTGGGCCTATGGCATCGACGGGCCGGCCCAAGGCCATTACTACGTGGATTTCCAAACCGGCGCGCTCGTCGCTTCCGACAGCGCCTACGAGCACCCGCAGCCGCATGCCTGCTTCATCCAGTCCGTCGCCGACGACCTCGTCAACGAGGGCGGCATCATGGACCTCTGGGTGCGCGAAGCGCGCCTCTTCAAATACGGCTCGGGCACCGGCTCCAACTTCTCCAAGCTGCGCGGGGAGAACGAGAAGCTGTCGGGCGGCGGCCGCTCCTCGGGGCTGATGAGCTTCCTCAAGATCGGCGACCGGGCCGCCGGCGCGATCAAATCGGGCGGCACGACGCGGCGAGCCGCCAAGATGGTGACGGTCGACATCGATCATCCCGACATCGAAGCCTACATCGACTGGAAGGTGATCGAGGAGCAGAAGGTCGCCGCGCTGGTCGCCGGATCGAAGCTGGCGCAGCGGCATCTCAACCGCGTCATCGCCGCCTGCCATGACGATGCCGTGGCCGAGGCGGACCGCTGCGATCCCGCGCGCAATCCGGGGCTGAAGCGCGAGATCAAGGCGGCGCGGCGCGCGATGATCCCGGAGAACTTCATTCAGCGCGTCATCCAATTCGCACAGCAGGGCTATACGAAGATCGACTTCCGCACCTACGACACCGATTGGGACAGCGATGCCTATCTCACGGTCTCCGGCCAGAACTCGAACAACTCTGTGCGCGTCACCAACGATTTTCTGGAGAAGGTGGCCGCCGACGGCGACTGGAGCCTGATCCGCCGCACCGACCGCAAGCTGCACAAGACGCTCAAGGCGCGCGAGCTCTGGGACAAGATCGCCTATGCCGCCTGGGCCAGCGCCGATCCCGGCCTGCAATACGACACCACGATCAACGAGTGGCATACCTGTCCGGAGAGCGGCCGCATCAATGCGTCGAATCCGTGCTCGGAATACATGTTTCTCGACGACACCGCGTGCAACCTCGCCTCGCTCAACCTGATGGCCTTCCGCCGCGAGGACGGCGAGTTCGACATCCCCGCCTTCGAGCAGGCGACGCGGCTGTGGACGATCGCGCTCGAGATCTCGGTGCTGATGGCGCAGTTTCCCTCGCGCGAGATCGCGCGGCTTTCCTACGAATTCCGCACCTTGGGGCTGGGCTACGCCAATATCGGCGGCCTCTTGATGGCGTCCGGCCTGCCCTATGACAGCGACGAGGGCCGCGCGCTCTGCGCCGCCATCACCGCGCTCATGACCGGCGTCGCCTATGCCACCTCGGCGGAGATGGCGGCCGAGCTCGGCGCCTTCCCCGGTTTCGCCGCCAATCGCGCCGCCATGCTGCGCGTCATCCGCAACCACCGCCGCGCCGCCCAGGGCGAGACCGAAGGCTATGAGGGACTTTCCATCCGTCCCGTCCCGCTCGACGCCGCGAACTGCCCGGACAAGGCGCTCGCTGACGCGGCGCGCCACGCCTGGGACGCGGCGCTGGCGCTCGGCGAGCTGCACGGCTACCGCAACGCGCAGACCAGCGTCATCGCGCCCACCGGCACGATCGGCCTGGTGATGGATTGCGACACCACCGGCATCGAGCCCGATTTCGCCCTGGTCAAGTTCAAGAAGCTCGCCGGGGGCGGCTACTTCAAGATCATCAATGGCATGGTGCCCGAGGCGTTGCGCGTGCTCGGCTATGCCGGCGACGAGATCGAGGCGATCACCCGCTACGCGGTCGGCCATGCCACGCTCAAGGGCGCGCCGGGGGTCAACCACGAGAGCCTGCGCCGGCGCGGCTTCACCGACGGCGCGCTCGAGGCGATCGAAGGCGCGCTCGCCGCCGCCTTCGACATCAAATTCGCCTTCAACAAGTGGACGCTGGGCGAGGAATTCTGCAAGGCCGCCTTCGGCTTCAGCGCGGCCGACCTCGACGACGTCGGCTTCGACATGCTGGCGGCGCTGGACTTCACCAAGGCCGAGATCGACGCCGCCAACACCTATTGCTGCGGCGCCATGACGATCGAGGGCGCGCCCTTCCTGCAAGAGCAGCATCTGGCGGTGTTTGATTGCGCCAATCCCTGCGGCCGTATCGGCACGCGCTGCCTTTCCGTCGAGAGCCACATCCGCATGATGGCGGCGGCGCAGCCCTTCATCTCCGGCGCGATCTCCAAGACCATCAACATGCCGAACGCCGCGACGGTCGAGCAATGCAAGGAGGCTTATCTGCTCTCCTGGCGCCTCGGCCTCAAGGCGAACGCGCTCTACCGCGACGGCTCGAAGCTGTCGCAGCCGCTTTCCTCCTCGCTGATCGCCGAGGACGAGGACGAAGACGCCGTGGCCGATCTCCTGGAGAAGACGCCGTTGGAGCGCGTGCCGGTGATCGCCGAGCGCGTCGTCGAGCGGGTGGTGGAGCGCGTCATCCAGCAGGCCGGGCGCCGCCGCCTGCCGCAGCGGCGCAAGGGCTATACGCAAAAAGCCATCGTCGGCGGCCACAAGGTCTATCTGCGCACCGGCGAGTATGAGGACGGCAAGCTCGCCGAAGTGTTCATCGACATGCACAAGGAGGGCTCGGCCTTCCGCTCGCTGATGAACAACTTCGCGATCGCCATCTCGATCGGCCTGCAATACGGCGTGCCGCTCGAGGAATATGTCGAGGCCTTCACCTTCACCCGCTTCGAGCCCGCCGGCATGGTCGAAGGCAACGAGGCCATCAAGATGGCGACCTCGCTGCTCGACTACATCTTCCGCGAACTCGCCGTCTCCTATCTCGGCCGCAACGACCTCGCTCACGTCCAGCCCGCCGACATCATGCCGGACGCGCTGGGCAAGGGCGTGGCGGAATCGAACCTGCCCGACGGCGGCGGCCGCGGCGACGTGGCGGCGGCGGTGCAGAAGGTCCTCTCGACCGGCTATGTCCGCAACAAGCTCACCAGGCTCACCGTCTTCGAGGGCGGCGCGCGGGGAGCGGTCGGCAACGCCGCCATCACCATGGGCGCGCCGGTCACGCAGAGCGTGTCATTCGCGGCGGAGTTTCTGGCGAGCGCGTCGCTCGGCCAGGCCGATCCGAGGATCGAGCAGATCCGCGCGGCGCGTATGAAAGGCTACGAGGGTGACAGTTGCAGCGAATGCGGCAACTTCACCCTCGTGCGCAATGGGACCTGCCTCAAATGCGATACATGCGGCAGCACAAGCGGCTGTAGCTGATCGCGGCGTGCCCCCCGGCTCCAAGCCTCCCGGCCGGACCACGATATTGGGGCAGAAATTGGGGTGCGGCGCAAGCCGCACCCCTTTTTTTCCCTCCGCATCCCTCTCATCGCGGCTTCAAGCGCGCGCCGGCAGCCCGTCAGGCGGCTTTGGCCACGAGATGACTGGTCAGGCGATCGGTGATCATCCGCCTCAGCGCGTTGAAATCCGCGGATGAGACGTCGCGCGGGCGCGGCAGGCCCACGGGGTGGTCGCTGTCGACGCGGCCTGGAGACGCCGACATGACGACGACGCGGTCGGCGAGAAGCACCGCCTCCTCGACGGAGTGGGTGACGAAGATGATGGTGGTGCGCGTGCGCTGCCAGATCTCCAGCAGCTCGTCCTGCAGCTTCGCGCGGGTGAGCGCGTCGAGGGCGCCGAACGGCTCGTCCATCAGCAGGACGTCGGCTTCGTTGGCAAGGCACCGGGCGATGGCGACGCGCTGCTTCATGCCGCCGGAAAGCTGGTGCGGATAGCGATCGGCGAAGCGGCCGAGGCCGACCATCGCCGCGTAGCGCGTGGCGATATCGCTCACCTCGTCTCGCGGCAGCCCGCGCTGCCGGGGACCGAAAGCGATGTTCTGCCGCACGGTCATCCAGGGAAAGAGCGCGTAGTCCTGAAAGACCATGCCGCGGTCGGGGCCGGGTCCCGCCACCGTCTTGCCGGCGGCGAGCACCTCTCCCGCGGATGCGGCCTCGAATCCGGCGATGATCCGGAGCAGCGTCGACTTGCCGCATCCCGACGCGCCGAGAAGGCAGACGAACTCGCCGCGCGCGATGGCGAGATCGACCGGGCTCAACGCCTCGATGACGTCGCCGCCGACCTGGAAGCGCTTGCTGACGCGGCGGATCTCCAGCATCGGCGTCCTATCCATGCTGCGGGCTCCAGCGCAACAGGCGGTTGTTGAGCGCCAGCATCAGCCGGTCGGACAGGAAGCCGGCGACGCCGATGATGATCATGCCGGTGATGACGAGATCGGTGCGCGACAAGGTGCGCCCGTCCATGATGACGGCGCCGAGACCCTGGGGCACGCCGGTCATCTCGCCGACGACGATGAGCACCCAGGCGAAGCCGAGGCCGAGCCGCAGGCCGTTGAAGATGCTCGGCAGCGCCGCGGGCAGGACGATGGAGCGGAACATCGCCGAGCCGCGGCAACCCAGCATCGCCGCCGCTTCGAAGAGCCGCGGATCGGTGGCGCGCACGCCGAAGGTGGTGTTGAGCAGGATCGGATAGAAGGCCCCGAGGAACACCAGGAACACCGCCGAGCTGGGGCCGAGCCCGAAGAAGATCATCGACAGCGGCAACCAGGCGGTGACCGGGATCGGCCGCAGCAGCGAGATCGTGGGATCGAGCATCTGGCGCAGCAGCTTCACCCGTCCGAGCAGCAGGCCGAGCGGTATGCCGGCGGCGGCGGCGAGCAGGAAGCCGCCGAAGACGCGCCGCGCCGATTGGTAGAGATGGATATAGGCCGTGCCCGAGAAGGCGTCGTCATAGACGCCGCCGAAGATGAAGTCGTAGATCATCACCGCGACATTGGCCGGCGTCGGCACCAGCCGCGTGCCGGTGAGCTTCACCAGACCATGCCAAAGCAGCAGAAAGCTCACGGGAAAGATCAACGCCAGGATCGCCGCCCGCACCGCGCGCGGCGCGGGAACGGCGGCGGCGCCGTCGGCCGCGGCGGCGCGGCGCGGCGAGACCGCGATCGTGGGGGCGTCGCTCACGGCGCTATTCGGCGATCTCGCGCACGAAGCGCCGGTTGATGAAGCGGTCGTAATCGGCGGGCAACTCGCGGATCTGCTTGCGCTCGAGCATTTGCGTGCCGTAGAATTTCGCCGCGGCCATGAATGCGTCGTCGATGTTCCAGGTCAGCTCGACGTTGGGCGCGGCCTTCTCGATCGACTCCCGCGTCTGCCCAAGCTTCTGCACCGCCATCGCCACCATCTCGTCGCGATGCGCCATGGCGTATTCCGTGGCGGCGCGGTGCATCTTGAGGAAGGTGGCGATCAGCGCGGGATCGCGATCCACCATCGCCTGGCGCGTCGTCATCACCATGTTGAGCGAGCCGACCTTGGTGGAATAGGGATACTCGACGATCTTGCCGGTGCCGTTGGCGAGGCTGATGCCGGGTCCGGGCTCGGCTCCGACATAGGCGTCGATATCGCCGCGCGCGAGCGCCGGCGCCATGTCGCTGAAGGAGAGGCGGATCATCTGGATGTCCTTGATCGACATCCCCTCATCGGCAAGGCGATTGAGGATGACCACTTCCTGCGTCGAGCCCGGCCAGATCCCGACCCTCTTGCCACTGAGGTCGCGGATGCCGGCGATGCCGCTGCCAATGCCGGCGACGACCGCCATGCCGCGATTGCAAGAGGCGCCGATCACCACCACCGGCTCGCCCGCCGCGGCGCCGAGCGTCGCGGCGGCAAGCCCGTAGGTGCCGAAATCCACCGATCCCGTCACCACCGCGTTCTTGCCGTCGGTCGGGCTTTCGAAGGGCAGGATCTCGACCTTGTAGCCCGGCGGCGTGAACTTCTCATAGAAATAGGGGGTGATCGCGTGAATCAGCTTCAAGGTGCCGACCTTGATCACCCGATCCTCGGCCACGGCCGGGCGCGATGCCCCGGAAAGCGCCGCGGTGGCGGCGGCCAGCACCATGATCACGAGTGCGATCCGATGCCGCATGAGAAGGGCTCCTTTGCCAGCCGCGGCGTCGCCGCCGCGTTGTCCAGCGACGAGCAAGAAACGTGCCGTCCCTTTGGCCCCTTTTTGTGCTGCATCGGACGGCGCTTGGCATACGCGGCAAGGTCGTAGTGATTAATTCTTATGCAGCGTGGCGACTCGCGCGGCGGCAGGCGGGCGACACCGCCAGCAATCGCCGCCTCGCAGAACCGCCGCAGAGCGGTCACCCCAGGGCCGGCGCATGGCTTCGCCAAGCGGTTCGAGAGCCGAACCCGCGGGTTACTGCGCCAACTCCATCTTGGCCTCGAGCGTGTTCTCGCCCTCCGCGGTCTCGGTCTCATGGAAGCGCGCCTCGAGCCTGTGTCCGGCGATCGGCGGCACAGAGGAGGGCAGCGCCAGCACCATGTCGCGCCGATGCGCCGGCGCGTAGAGCGCCACGCCGTCCACGGTCTCGATCGTCTCGCCGTCGAGCAGCAGCGCGAGCTCGCCTCTCACCGAGCGCTCGCCCGACCTCTCGAGCGCGAGCGCCACGGCGGGATGGTCGTCCGGCGTCGGCACGAGCTTGATCCCGGCGATGGCGACGGCGCCCGGCATGCCGCGCTCGCGCATGATGAGCGGCACCGCCACGCCGAACACCGCTTGCAGATCGAGCGAGACGCCCGCCTCCGGCGCGAAGGGAGACGCGCCGAGCGCCTGCGCGTAGGGCACCTGCTGCACCAGCACGTGCGTGCGGTATTCGCCGGCGGGCCGGCGGCCCGGCGGCGGCACCTGAAGGCGAACCACTTCCGAGGCGCCGGGAGCGAGAACGATCTCGCGCGGCGCAAAGCGCACCATGCCGCTGGCGAAATGCTCGTTCGCGGCGGGCGGCTCGGCGCGCACCATTTTGCCGTCCGGCAGCATGCGAAGATCGATGAGCGAGACGCGGAAGACCTGCTCCTTCCGGTCGGCGTTCTGGACCGTGATCGCCTTGGTCGAGACGGCGTCATCGAACAAAAGATAGGTGGGCGATACCGTGAGCTGCGCCGACGCCGGCGCCGCGCCAAGCACAAGGAGCGCGACCAGGGCCTCTAGGAGACGGGGTTGGATCAGGGCCGCGACCGCGCACATCGCATCATCGCTAATAGACGACGGTGACGGTATACGTCCCGGCATAGGTCCCGCCCGCCTGGTTATGGTTGACGGTAAGCTCGGCGCCGACGTTGAAGGTGAGCGTGCCGCTGGCGTTGAACTTCGGGCTGGCTCCGGCATTGTCGGTGAAATTGGAGATTGTCATCGCCGTGCCGGGACCCGTCAGCTTCCCGGCGGTAAAGCTGATGACCACGGCGCAGTTCTTCGCCGCGGTGGTGCCGCTTGCCGTGAAACTTCCGACGGCCGGCGTGCCCGTGAGAAAGAATCCGGACGTCGCCGTCAAGGTGCCGGCGGAACTCATCGTCACCGTGCCGCCCGCCGGAATCGGCCCGATCTTGGCAAAGTTTATCTGCTGCGTCTCGGTCAGCGTGATCGCATGGGTGCAGGCGGCAAGCGCCGATCCGGCCCAGCCCGCGAGGAGCAGCACGCAACCGACTGCCCCGAGCAAGACTCGCGCCGTTGTTCCGTCTTCGCGCTGCATGTCTCTGTTCCAGTCGCCTTTTTGGCGGGAAGCCTCGCGCCGCCCAAAGCCGCGGAGCCGCGCGACGTCGCGCCGATTTTCGTCCCGAACCGCCAACCCGTATGAAGTTTGATTTAATATTTTGCTAATCTGCCGCCATCGCCGGACGACGCGCTGCTTTGCTGTGGAAATTTTTGGAGAGCCGCCGCTCCACCGCGCCCCGAGCCGTGGATTTGCCTCCAATATTTGCGCGCGGAAGGAACGTTACTGTGGCGGAACGGCGCGTGACAGCTCGCCCGGAACATGGTCCCATGGCGGCAAGAAGACCGTGTTCCGGGAGAAGCTCGAACGATGCTGCGGCTTTGCGCAGCGATCACGACCTCGATGGTGGCGTGCCTCGCCGCGAGCGAGCTCTGCGCGGCCACGGCGACCGGCCATGCCTCGGTCACCATCCTGCGCGCTATCATGGCATCGGAGACCGCGCCGATGAGCTTCGGTCAGCTCGGCCCGCCTTCCGGCGGCGGCGCCGTGGCGCTGAGCCCGACGAGCGGCATTACCGGCCCTCCCGGCCTCGGCGTCGCCGGGACCGCCGCTGCCGGAAAATTTACCGTCACCGGCCAGCCGTCGAGCGCCGTCACCATCTCCTTCAGCTCCGGCAATGTTCTCGCCGGCCCCGGGCCGGCAATGGCGCTGGGATCCTTTGTCCATAACGCCGGCGCGACGCCCGCGCTCGACGGTAGCGGGACCCTGACCTTCTCCGTCGGCGCCACGCTCGCCATCGGCGCGGCGCAGCCGCCGGGTAGCTACAGCGGCACCTATGCCGTCACGGTCAACTATTGAGCGAGCGCGAAGGGATGATCGACCGGCGCGAGCGGCTTTCGGGCCGCGGCCGCCGACCCGGATACCGGATTTTCGGCTTCCTCCTATCGGAGCGGCGCGGCATTGACGACGTCTCAGCCGTCCATACATCCGAGTTATTTCAATTGAAAATTGCCACATCGAGAAAGATTGGCGCCGGTCGCGTTCCACCTGTAACCACAAACAATCCGCCGCACCGCAATAGTTGGGGTATTTCCCCGAAAATATGTATGGGGTAGCGACATATTCGCGTATGGCACGAATACTGGCCATACACTGTCGCGTCGTATCGATATCGATCGGTATTACCTGATGAGTAACAGATAAGACTTCCTCATTCTTCGGCATATTTAGGAGTCATTTACATCTATCCGCCACCCTCCCCCTTCTTCCGGGTCGGGTCTCGATAGACGCGGCCGACTTTGGCTGAACAGGAGAGGCATAATGTTCACGAAAAGAATGAGTCGGTCGCTCGCTCTGGCGGCGGCCTTGACGGGTCTGGGTCTGGCATCGCAGCAGGCGCTGGCGACCTCGCAGACAGGTCATGCCAATGCGGTGATCCTGCAGGCGATCACGGTGACCGAAAACACGCAGCTCAACTACGCCGACATCTCGGCTCCCGCCGGCGGCGGCACGGTCACGGTCACCGCGGCGGCCACGCCCAGCGAAACCGGCACCGGCTTTACCTTCCTCGGCACCCCCGCGGCGGGCCAGTTCACGGCCACCGGCTCGGCCAGCCAGACGGCGGTGATCACCTTCAGCACCGGCGATACGCTTTCCGACGGCGCCGGCCACACCATGAACCTCGGCAACTACACGACCGATGCGGGCAGCTCGCCGGCCTTCAACAGCTCGGGCAATCTCGTGTTCCACGTCGGCGCCGATCTCACGGTGGGCGCCAACCAGGTCGCCGGCACCTATACCGGCACCTACACGGTGACCGTGAACTACTGATCGATGCCTAAGATTCCCTTGGGGATCTCAAGCATCCGCGTCGGCCGGAGGTCCCGCTAGACCTCCGGCCTTTCACGCATCTGCCAAAGAGGGGTTGGCTCATGCGCGACATGTTTCGAAGCAGCCGGACGCTCGCCGTCCTGCTGCCGCTTCTGGCGAGCCTGGGAATGCCGGCGCTCGCGCAAGACCGGCTCGCGGAGGCGGGCGGCGGGCTATTGGTCAGTCCGACCTATCTCCTGTTCGACGGGCGCGAGCGCTCGAAGTCGATGATCCTGACCAATCGCGGCGATGCGCCGGAGACCTATCGAATTTCGCTGATCAACCGGCGCCAGATGCCCGACGGACAACTCGTCGAGACCGCCGAGCCCGCGGGCGATGCCGGCTTCGCCTCGACCCTGGTGCGCTACGCGCCGCGCCAAGTGGTGCTGAAGCCCAATCAGCCCCAGACCATCCGGTTGCTGCTGCAGCTTCCGGCCGATTTGCCCGACGGCGAGTACCGCTCGCACGTGTTGCTCCAGCAGGTGCCAACGGTGCACGCCGATGACGTGGCGAACCCGAACGCGACCGGGCTGTCGATGCGCATCCGCGCGGTCTTCGGCATCACCGTGCCGCTGGTCGTCCGCAAGGGCAATCTCACCGCCATGGCGGCGCTCTCCGATCTCAAACCCGTCCGCCTCGCCGACGGGCACAACGGGCTGTCGCTGCATCTCGACCGCACCGGAACGCGCTCGCTCAGAGGCGACCTGACCGTGCTCATCGACGGCGAGCCGGCAGGCTGGCTCAACGGCATCAACGTCTTCCTGTCGACGCCCTATCGCGAGCTGGTCGTGCCGCTGACCACGGCAGGCGAGCTGAAGGGCCATCGCATCGCGGTCGAGTTCACGGAAGGCGAGGACACCCTCAGCGCCGCCACGGCCAAGCAAAGTCTGTCGCCTTAACCCGGCCGCCGGGCGGTCCCATGCCGCGGGGACGCTTCAAGCGCCTGTTGCTGTCGCTCATATCCGCGCTTTGCCTGCTTCCCGCCGCGCTACGCGCCGAGGATCAGGGGCCAATGAAGCTCGTGCAGCGTCCGGAGGAGCAGGCGCTGGTGGTGAGCCTTCGGCTCAACAGCGTCACCATCGGCGACAATCTCATCGTCTATCAGGACGGCAAGCGCCTGCTGGTGCCGCTGGGCGGCGTGCTGCGAGCGCTCGAGCTCGCCATCACCGCCGATCCCGAGAGCGGCAAGGCGAGCGGCTTCTTCATCAACGAGGACCGCCGCTTCGAGCTCGATCTCGCCACGGCGACGGTACGGTTCGATGGGAGAAGCTTCGCCCTCGCGCCGGGCAGCGCCGAGCGTCAGCTCATCGACATCTATGTCGACAGCACGCTGCTCGCCGAATGGTTCTCGATCCGGCTGCATTTCAGCGAGGAGGATCTGGCGCTGATCGTCTCCTCGCTCGAGCTGCTGCCGGTGCAGGAGCGGCTCGAGCGCGAGCGCCGGCGCAACGGAGTGCCGCACGACGGCGCGGCCAACGCCGGTTACACGCTCAAGGAACCGCCGATGCGCTGGATAGACTGGCCTTTCGTCGACACCAACATCGAATTCTCGACCAACCGCAGCGACGGACACCAATCGCAGCAGGCGCAATACACCTCGATCGTCACCGACCAGGTCGCCGGTCTCGACCTCGACATGGCGGTGAACGGCGCGGCGCCGAACCTGCAGCAGGCGACCACGCTGCGCGCGACGCTCGGCCGACGCGATCCGAGCGGCGGCCTGTTGGGGCCGATCGACGCGCGCGAGTTCTTCGTCGGCGACGTTTCCTTGCCGAATCTCCCGCTCACCGCCAACAGCGTCGCCGGCCGCGGCGCCATGGTATCGACCTTCGACCTCCACCGCCTCTCCGACCTGCAGCGCATCACCTTGCGCGGCGAATTGCCCGTCGGCTGGGAAGTCGAGCTCTACCGCGGCGGCGATCTCATCGACTTCGAGACCAGCAGCACCAACGGGCGCTACGAGTTCGACAACGTGCCGACCATTCCCGGCCTCAACGCCTTCAAGCTGGTCTTCTACGGGCCTGAGGGACAGCGGCGCGAGGAGGATCAGCCGATCTACGTGACCGCCGCCAGCGTCGCGGCCGGCGAAACCGGCTTCCGCCTCGCCGTCAACCAGCAGAACGTCGATCTCTTTGGCACCCAGACGAACCAGCCGCAGCCGACGACGCTCTTCGACCGTTTCGATCAAATCGCGCGCGATCAGCTCTTCAGCGAGCCCAACGTCAACAACGGCGCCACGCGCCTCATCGCCGAAGTCGAGCACGGTCTCACCGATACCATGTCGCTCAACGGCGCGGTGTCCAACATCCCCTTCGGCGGCACCAACTATCAATATCTCCAGGCGGGGCTGCGCGCCTCGCTGCTGGGCGCGCTGACGCATATCGAAACGGCGGGATCGAGCAATGGCGGCATCGCTTTTGGCGCCGGCGCGCAGGGCCAGATCAATACCTGGTCCTGGCTCCTCTCGCACAACCAGTTCGAGGGCAATTTCGTCTCCGAGCTCTCCTTCGATACCGCGCTCAACCTGCCATTGGCTTCGCTCTCGACGGCGCAGCTCAACGGCATCCTGCCCGATTTCGGCGTCGGCCGCATGCCTTTCGCCGCCAGCGCCACCTACGGCCCCGCCCGCGGCGGCGGCTCCCACACCGAACTCAGCGAGCGGCTCTCCAGCTATTTCGGCCGCTTCACCGTCGGCGCCGAGACGCGCGCGGACTTGATCGCCATGCCGCCGGGACAAGCCGCCGCGCAGCCGGGGCAGACCACCGAGATCCTCCGCCTCGGCACCTCCTTCGGCCCGGTCAACCTGCACGGCGAAGCGCTCTACGAAGTCGCTCCCACCGCGGCTTTCGACGCCGCCCAGCTCACCGCCGATTTTCGTCTCAAGCCCGACCTCAATCTCCGGCTCGGCGCCGTCCACTTCGACAATCCGAGCGAGAGCCAGCTCGTCGCCGGCGCCGCCAAGCTCTACGACAAGTTTGCGCTGGGCGCCGACGCCAACGTGTCGAATCACGGCGACTTCTCGATGATCCTGAAGCTCTCCTTCAGCTTCGGCGTCGAGCCGCGCTCGGGCCTGCCGGTCTTCCACGGCGAGAGCTTCGCCCGCTCCGGCGCCATCAGCCCGCGCGTCTTCATCGACCGCAACGGCGACGGCGTTTTCGGCCCGGGCGACGTGCCGCTGGAGAACGTGCGCTTTCGCGGCGATGGCCAGCCCTTCCGCGGCAACGCCACCGACGACAGCGGCACGACGCTCATCACCAACCTCGAGCCCTATCGCCAGACGCCGGTCAGCATCGACCTTGAATCGCTCGAGGATCCCTTCTGGAAGCCGTCCGAGCAGAAGATCGCGGTGCTGCCGCGGCCGGGATCGGTGGTGAACGTCGACTTCCCGGTTTACGAGACCGGCGAGGTCAGCGGCAGCGTCGAAATCGCGCGCGAAGGACACAAGGCGCCGCTGCCGGGCATCAGGATGGAGGTGATCGACGCCAAGGGCAAGATCGTCGCCCAAACGCTTTCGGGCTATGACGGCTCCTTCTTCATAGAGAGCGTGCGCCTGGGGAGCTACAAACTGCGCGTCGATCCCGACCAGATCGACCGCCTCCACCTGGCGCCGGTCGAACCGCAACAGATCGAGCTGACGCGCGCCAAGCCGACGGTCGCCGCCGCGCCGATCACGCTCACCAGCGCGCATGCCGCGACGGAGGAAGCGACAGCACCGTCGTCCGAACCCCCGCCCCCGGCGACGCCCGCGACCGCGGTGAAGCGCATCGAGCTCCCCGCCGCCCGCGCCGATCGTCCGCCGCCGCCGCTCAAGGCCGCGGCGCCGCTCGACGAGGACGAGGTCATCCAAGGGCTGCGAGCGCCGCACGCCGCGTTTCTCGGCGACGCGGAAGCGCGTTGAAGCCAAGCGCTCCGACACCGCAGACGCCACGAGCCTCTGGCGCAGCGTGGAAGGAGCCTCTCGACCGTCGTTCCGCCGCCGGTCGGGCACCGCTCCCGGCCGGCCCTATCCCGGCAGGCGCGACGGCCGAATTTCTCCTCGAACCGGGGATGACCGGGCCCTCCCCCGCCTATTACCCTTACCCTCGCCGCAGTGGCGAGGGGCCACGCGCAGTTAACTGACCGGCCATCTCAGCGATGGCCGGTCTTTTTTATCTCGATCAACCCGACCCGCGGCCAAACAGCCCTTCGAACGCCGCGGCGGGCAGCTCGACGAGGCCTGGTGGGACCTGGAACAAGGCGGGGTCCTGGGATCCCAGGACGAGATTGGCGAGCTCCATGCGAATCGCCAGCGGCTTGCCGGCGCCGTCGCGGGTGACGGTGCCGTCGATCCGCATCAGCACGCCCTGCACGCTGAGCCAGACGTAGCCATGGGCGCGGCTGCCGTCGGCCGAGAGGTGGTCGATCCGATACTTGGTCGTGGGCACGCCGTTAACCGTCTCGCGCCCGATCGGGGCGCTGCGCAAACCGGGATCGTCGAGCTTGGCCATGAGCGGAGG
Source organism: Allostellaceae bacterium (assembly GCA_035623985.1). Taxonomy (GTDB): domain Bacteria; phylum Pseudomonadota; class Alphaproteobacteria; order ATCC43930; family CGMCC-115725; genus DAHUYF01. Next base: position 52,526 of record DASPSJ010000091.1, read on the forward strand.
AAAGGCGAAAGCGACATAACTCTTAAGCATCGGCACGACCAGAAATCCGCGTTTCATCGCGACATCGAGGATGACCACCTCGGCGATGCCTGCGATGGTCTGCTCGTGGCGCTCATGGCCGGGACTATGGAAGACCATCCCGCTATAGCTCTTGCCGTTGACGGTAACGGTGCGCTCTGCGCTGTAGGCGACTCTGGCATCGCCGAGAAGCGCCGCCGACGCCGCTTCCGGCGCGGCGGCAACAAAGGCAAGGCCGAGCAACAGCATCCACCGGCGCATGCGACCCTCCTTCGCGGCGACCTCCCTGCGATAGCCGCCGATTGCGGCGCTTTCACGGCGACGAGCCGGCGCGCTATGCTGGAGCGGCACGGCAAAATCCCGGGAAAGGCCCTCTCATGGCAGGACGAATCGAAGGGCGGCTCAAGGAACTCAAGCTCGAATTGCCGCAGGCGGGAGCGCCGGTGGCGAATTACGTGCCGGCGGTACGCAGCGGCGACCTGCTCTTCATTGCCGGCCAGATCTGCCAGTGGCAGGGCGAGCGCCGCTTCATCGGCAAGCTCGGCCGCGAGATCAGCCTCGAGCAGGGCCAGGAGGCGGCACGGCTCTGCGCCCTCAACATTCTGGCCCAGGCCAAGGCCGCGCTGGACGGCGATCTCGACCGCGTCCTGCGCTGCGTGCGGCTCGGCGCCTTCGTCAACTGCACCGAGGACTACACCCAGCAGCCGCAGGTGGCAAACGGCGCTTCCAATCTGATGGTCGAGCTGCTCGGCGATGCCGGCCGGCACGCGCGCGCCGCGGTGGGGGTCAATGCGCTCCCCGGCGGCGTCGCGGTCGAAGTCGACGCGATCTTCGAGGTTCGCTGAGCGTCATGGCGGATGGCGGCGACAGCGTCACGGTCAAGGTCGTCCCGGAGATCGCCGAGATCCCGGCAACGGAATGGGACGCCTGCGCGGGCAACGACAATCCCTTCCTGTCGCATGCTTTTCTCGAAGCGCTCGAGGCCTCCGGCTCGGCGACGGCGAAGACCGGCTGGCTGCCTCAGCATCTGGCGCTCGAGGACGAGAAAGGCCGGCTCGTCGGCGCGGTGCCGCTCTATCTCAAGAGCCATTCCTACGGCGAATATGTCTTCGACTGGGGCTGGGCTTCGGCCTATGAGCGCGTCGGCGGCCGTTATTACCCGAAGCTGCAATGCGCCGTGCCGTTCACGCCGGTGACCGGCCCGCGCCTCTTGCTGCGGCCCGATGCCGGGCCGGACGCCGCCGACGCGCTTGTCGCCGCCATGATCGAGCTGGCGCGCCGCCACAAAGTGTCGTCGCTCCACGTCACCTTTCCGACGGAGGCGGAATGGACGCGGCTCGGCAAGGTCGGCTTCCTCCAGCGCCTCGGCCAGCAATTCCATTGGCGGAACGACGGCTATCGCACTTTCGACGATTTCCTCGAAGCGCTCAATTCGCGCAAGCGCAAGCAGATCCGGCGCGAGCGCCGCGATGCCCTGGCCGGCGGCATCGAGATCGAGACGCTCACCGGCAGCGCCATCAAAGGCGAGCATTGGGACACGTTCTACCGCTTCTACCGCTCGACCTCGGACCGCAAATGGGGCGAGGCCTATCTGACACGCGCCTTCTTCGATCTCCTGGGCGGACGCATGGCCAACCGGATCGCGCTGGTGATGGCCAGGAAGGGCGGCCGCTACGTCGCCGGCGCGCTCAATCTTATCGGCCGGGACACGCTTTACGGCCGCAACTGGGGCTGCCTCGGCGATTTCCCGTTCCTGCATTTCGAGGCGTGCTACTACCGCGCCATCGACTTTGCCATTGAGCGCGGCCTCGCGCGCGTCGAGGCCGGCGCCCAGGGCCAGCACAAGATCCAGCGCGGCTACCTCCCCGTGGCGACCTACAGCGCCCATTGGATCCGCGATCCCGGCTTTGCCCGCGCAGTCAAGGATTTCCTCGCCGATGAGCGCCGGATGACGGCGAACGAGATGGAAGCGCTCGAAGAGACCTTGTCGCCATTCAAATGCGAGACGGAATAGCGGCGTCGAGGAAGGGAGGGATGAACGCTCTCGCCTTAACCCGGCTCGGCGAATGCATGGGCGTCGCGGCCGAGGGCATCGACCTCAACCGCCCGGTCGACGGCGCGGCGCTGCGGCGTGCGCTGCTCGACGGGCTGGTGCTCTGCATCCGCGGCCAGACCCTGGCGCCCCAAGCCTTTCTGGCGGCCATGCGAGCCTTCGGCACGCCGCTGGTGCAGCTCCGCCTCGCCTCGCGCCATCCCGAGATGGCCGAGATCATGATCCTCTCCAGCGAGGACCGCGACGACGGCGGCGACGGCCGGCGTCTCGTCGTGGGCGCGCATTGGCACAGCGACGACAGCTACAAGGCGGTGCCCTGCTCGCTGACCGCGCTTTACGGCGTCGCGGTGCCCGAGAGCGGCGGCGACACGCAATTCACCAACATGTACGCCGCCTATGACGATCTCCCGGAGGCGATGAAGCGGCGCATCGCCGGCCTGCGCGTGGTGCACGTCTACGATTCCAGCCGCAAAGGCACGCGCGTCGCCAAGCTCAAGCCCGAGGAGGCCGAGGCGGTGCCGGCGGTGACGCATCCGCTGGTGCGGACCCATCCCGAGACCGGACGCATGGCGCTCTACATGAATCCCAACCGCATGGAGGCGGTGGTCGGGCTCGAGCGCGCGGAGAGCGACGCGCTGCTCGACGAGCTGACGCGCCACGCGATCCAAGAGAGATACCAGTATCGGCACAAATGGCGCCGCGGCGACGTCCTGATCTGGGACAATCGCTGCACCATGCACAAGGCCAATGCCGACTATCCCGAGGGCTCGCGGCGCCTGATGCATCGCATCATTCTCGAGGGCACGGTGCCGACCTAAACTGCGCTGTCACTTTGGGCAGCCATCCTCGAGATTTGGGCCGACATAGGGCTGCGGCAGCGGCAGGTGAAGCTCCTTGTTCAGCGCAAGATCGGCATTGCAGTAGCGTTTCGCAGTGCGAAGCGTGTCAATACGGGCAAAATAATGCGAAGGCCGACCGACATCGCCTCCGTTCGGTATCAGCCGGAAGATATCGAACGCGACAGGCGTTGCAGAGCCGACGCTCGGCGCTGTCAAGACCTCTCGGCGGGCGATGATCAAGAGCGTCGCTGGCTGGCCGTCGACCCTGCCATGAGCGAAGCGGACACTGGCAATGGCATCCTCGACGGTATGCGGCGTGTCCCGGATGATGTCGACCTGAGGGACGCCGTCGCCGCCCGGTTGCTGCCCCGTGCCGGCCGTTACCACCTCCCACGCATCGGTCTCGGCCGCCAATTTCAGCATGACCAAGTACACGTGATAGCCCCAGGCATCGCCGTTGTCCCGCCAACCAACAACGATCAGGCCCCGCCGGCCATCGGTGGCAAAGTCATCGATGTAATTCAAGCCAGATTTCAACGGGATCACCGTCAGATCTGTGACCCCCGCCCGCGCGGGGTCAGCGATGCCGGCGACAAGAAGAGCGAGGAGCAATAGCGCCGCCGCCGGCACCATCGCAGTAGTAAGAGAGAACAGCCCTCGCATCGTCATCATTCCGCGTCTCCAACAACCGGCTAGACATAAAGAAGGCCGCTTCCGCGGCCTTCTCCCTGGTCTGATCGCGAGACCGCGCCTTACGTCTCGACCGGCTCCAGCTCCTTGGGCGCCGGGGCGCGCGGCGGCGCCTCGGTGAAGGAGAAGGCGAGCTTGTCGCCGTCGCGCGTGACGCGCACCACGCCGCCCTTGGTGAGCTTGCCGAAGAGCAGCTCCTCGGCAAGCGGCTTCTTGACATGCTCCTGGATGATGCGCGCCAGCGGCCGGGCGCCGAAGAGCCGGTCGTAGCCCTTCTGCGACAGCCATTGCCGCGCGGTCTCGTCCAGCTCGATGGTGACGTTGCGGTCGGCGAGCTGCTCCTCGAGCTGCAGGATGAACTTGTCGACGACGCGGCCGATGGTCTCCGTCGACAGCGCCGAGAAGGAGATGATGGTGTCGAGGCGGTTGCGGAACTCCGGCGTGAACAGGCGGTTGATCGCCTCCTCGTCGTCGCCGGTGCGGACCTCGCCGCCGAAGCCGATCGCCGGCCGCGCCAGCTCGGCGGCGCCGGCGTTCGTCGTCATGATCAGGATGACGTTGCGGAAGTCCACCGTCTTGCCGTTGTGGTCGGTGAGCTTGCCGTAATCCATCACCTGCAACAGGATGTTGAAGAGATCGGGATGCGCCTTCTCGATCTCGTCGAGCAGCAGCACCGAATGCGGATGCTGGTCGACCGCGTCGGTCAAGAGCCCGCCCTGGTCGAAGCCGACATAGCCCGGCGGCGCGCCGATCAGGCGCGACACGGTATGCCGCTCCATATACTCCGACATGTCGAAGCGGGTGAGCTCGATGCCGAGCGTGCGCGCGAGCTGGCGCGCCACCTCGGTCTTGCCGACGCCGGTCGGACCGGAGAAGAGATAGCTGCCGATCGGCTTCTCGGGATCGCGCAGGCCGGCGCGCGCGAGCTTGATCGCCGCCACCAGCGCCTCGATCGCCTTGTCCTGGCCGAAGACCATGGTCTTGAGGTCGCGGTCCAGGTTCTTCAGCACCTCCCTGTCGTCGCGCGAGACGCTCTTGGGCGGGATGCGCGCCATGGTGGCGACCACCGCCTCGACCTCCTTGGCGGTGATGGTCTTGCGCCGCTTGCCTTCCGGCACCAGCATCTGCGCCGCGCCGACCTCGTCGATCACGTCGATCGCCTTGTCCGGCAGCTTGCGGTCGCCGATGTAGCGGTGCGACAGCTCGACCGCGGCGCGAATCGCGTCGGCGGTATAGCGCACCTTGTGATGCCGCTCGTAATAGGGCTTCAAGCCGCGCAGGATCTTGACGCTGTCCTCGACCGTGGGCTCGTTGATGTCGATCTTCTGGAAGCGGCGGACGAGCGCGCGATCCTTCTCGAAGTAGTTGCGGTACTCCTTATACGTGGTCGAGCCGATGCAGCGGATGGCGCCGCTGGCGAGCGCCGGCTTCAAGAGGTTGGAGGCGTCCATCGCGCCGCCGCTGGTGGCGCCGGCGCCGATCACGGTGTGGATCTCGTCGATGAACAGCACGGCGCCGGGCATCGCCTCGAGCTCGCCCAGCACCGCCTTCAGCCGCTCCTCGAAATCGCCGCGATAGCGCGTGCCGGCCAGCAGCGCCCCCATGTCGAGAGCGTAGATGGTGGCATTGAGCAGCACCTCCGGCACTTCTTTTTGCACGATGCGCCGCGCCAGCCCTTCGGCGATCGCCGTCTTGCCGACGCCGGGATCGCCGACATAAAGCGGATTGTTCTTGGAGCGCCGGCACAGGATCTGGATGGTGCGGTCGACCTCGGCCTCGCGGCCGATGAGCGGGTCGATCTTGCCGTTCTTGGCCTTCTTGTTGAGGTTGACGCAATAGGCGTCGAGCGCGTCGTGGCCGCGCTTCTGCTGCTTCTCGCTGGTGCGCTCCTCCTCCTCGGCGCCTTGCACGCGGCGCGTCTCGGAGCGGCCGGGCGCCTTGGCGATGCCGTGCGAGATATAGTTGACGGCGTCGAAGCGCGTCATGTCCTGCTCTTGCAGGAAATAGACGGCATGGCTCTCGCGCTCGGCGAACATGGCGACGAGCACATTGGCGCCCGTCACCTCCTCGCGGCCGGAGGATTGCACGTGGATGGCGGCGCGCTGCAGCACGCGCTGGAAGCTGGCCGTCGGCTTGGCGTCCTCGACATGGGTCGAGACCAGGTTGACCAGCTCGTTGTCGACATACCCCAGCAGGTCCCGGCGCAGCTTCTCGAGATCGATGGTGCAGGCGCGCAGCACCGCAACCGCGTCCTGGTCCTCCGTCAGGGCCAACAGAAGGTGCTCGAGCGTCGCGTATTCGTGCCGCCGCTCATTGGCGTAAGCAAGGGCCCGATGCAGCGTCTTTTCAAGGTTGCGCGAGAGCATCTGCGCCTAATCCTCTTATGGTTCCGACTGGGCTTTCCTACTCAATCTTTTTCCAAGGTGCATTGGAGCGGGTGCTGATGCTGGCGGGCGAAGTCCATCACCTGGGTCACCTTGGTCTCGGCCACCTCATAGGTGTAAACGCCGCAAACACCCACGCCGCGGCGATGGACATGAAGCATGATGCGCGTCGCCTCCTCCCGGTTCTTGTTGAAGAACCGCTCCAGGATGTGAACGACGAACTCCATCGGCGTATAATCGTCGTTCAACATAAGGACCTTGTACATCGACGGCTTCTTCGTCTTCGGCTTGGCCTTGACGATGACGCCGGTGGCTGGTCCCTCGCCACCGTTCCGTTTCTCGACATCACTCATCTTCGGTCGATCACGATACGGTCCGTCCGTTCCAACCTCCCCCATGATATTGGGTTCGCCGATCCCGGGGGAAGACCTTTCCATCGCTCGTCGCGCCTATTCGCCGCGCCGATAACGCCGCCGGCGGCCCTCCGCGACAGAATGTAGCAACAGTATAGTTAACGTCCGGGAAAGGCCGAGCGCGAGCAAAAAAAAGACCCGGCCGGCGGCCGGGTCCTTCCCCTCTCGGCGCGATCGGCCGACGTCAGACGGTAAGCGGCTTGCCGAGCTTGTGGATCGTCGCCTCGACCCGGCTCCCCAGCGGCGCGAACGCGTCGCTGGCCAGCTTGATGCCCATCTCGGAGAGCTTGGCGGAGCGCTCGATCATCCGCTCGAGATTGGCCTTGGCAAAGTCGGAATTGAGCTGGAACACGTCTTCGAACGTCCTGGCGCCAAGCAAGGCGGTGGCCGTCTCGGCCGCCTGCTCGAAGGAGCTGCGGGCATAGAGGATGACCTCCTTGCCGATCGCCTCCCAACCGCTGGACAGCGCCGTATTGGCGCGCATCACGGCGGCCATGTTCTCGCGGCCGAGGTCGGCCAATTCCTCATAGCCGGCAAACAGCACAGCCGCCGCCTCGCCATCCGCCTTGGCATCCGTCGCCGGGGTCGCCGGCTTCTTCGTCTTCGCCATCGCTCATAACTCCCGGTCATGGGGCTCGCGGCCCCGACTTGCTGCAACGCAACACGTCTTATATGGCGCTTTGCATAATCGCTTCAAGAAAAATTTGTGCATTGCAACAGGGCCGTTGCGGCAATCCCGCGCATATCCGACGGCGGCGCGGCGGCATCGATTACTATGGAGGACTGCACCAATTCATGGCGGGCCGGGACTCTATAGTTTGCGCTGATGGGATCTATTCGCGATTTCCTTGCCCTCCGAAGGCGAAATCCCGACGCCATCCGCGCGACCGGCGCCTACTTTTCCGCGGCAAAAAAAGTTCCTGCCCTGTGGATAGAAATCCTGGACAAGGAGTCCATGGTTTTTTAATCTCTCTTTGATTGAATCCTATCCCTGGTTACTGGGGGATTGGGGGAGAACAGTGAGAAGCTTGATGTCTCGGTGGCGAGTTACGGAATTCGTCTTTGCACAATTGCCGATCGCCTTGTTGGCCGCGTCGTTTTTCGCCTGTGCATCGCCGGCCTTCGCCAAAACGGAATCCTTCATCGTCGTCGACGCCGAGAACGGCAAAGCGCTCGCCGAGCATAACGCGGACGCCCAGAACTATCCGGCTTCGCTCACCAAGATGATGACGCTTTACCTCCTGTTCGAGGCGATGGAGCAGGGGAAAGTGAAACTCGATCAGCAGTTTACGGTCTCCCGCTGGGCCTCGGTCCAGGCCCCGTCCAAGCTTGGCCTGAGCGAGGGACAGACCATCGCGATACGCGATCTCATCCTCGGCATCGTCACCAAATCGGCCAATGACGCCGCCGTCACGGTGGCCGAGAACATGGCCGGCAGCGAGTCCGCCTTTGCCGAACGCATGACGCAAAAGGCGCGCGCGCTGGGCATGACCCACACCGTCTATCGCAATGCCTCCGGCTTGCCCAATCCGGGGCAGCTCACCACGGCGCGCGACCTGGCGCGGCTGGCGCTGGCGCTCTACCGCGATTTTCCCAAGGAATACGCCTACTTCGCCACCGAGGAGTTCACTTATAAGGGGATCACCCACACCAATCATAACCATCTCATGCAGAGCTTCGAGGGCATGGACGGCATCAAGACCGGCTATATCCGCGCCTCGGGCTTCAATCTCGCCGCCTCGGCCGTGCGCGACAATCACCGGCTGATCGGCATCGTCATGGGCGGCCTCACGGCGCATGCCCGCGACAATGAGATGGCGCGGCTGCTGACCACGGCTTTCGCCGGCAAGACCATGGCATCGCCGGTACAGACCGCCGAGAACGATGAGGATGCCGATCAGAGCCCGCTGACCCGCAGCGCCGTCCAGACCTTGGCGCAGCTCTCGCCGGTGGGGCGCGCCGAGGCGGCAACGCCGCCGCATCCCCATCACAGCCGTGAAGCGGCCGGAGGTTGGAGCATCCAGGTCGGCGCCTTCAGCCAGGAAAGCGCCGCCGAGAAGGCCGCCGCCAAGGCGCTCGCCCGGCTGCCGGCGGGCAAGGGCCGGTCGGTGCAGGTGCTGGCGCCTGGCCAGAGCGAGCGCTATTTCCGCGCGCGCATCGTCAATTTCTCCGAGCGCGAAGCGGAGAAGGCCTGCCGCGCGTTGCATAAGAAGCACGCGCAATGCGCCGTGATCGCCCCCGGCCCCACCGAGCAAATGGCCGCGAACACCACGCGCCACGGCTGACCCGGCGCCGCCGCACGAGCCGTCCTCTTCCACGCGAAGCCCAGAGATAAAGCGGCAATGGCGGTGGCGTGGTCCCGCCGGTGTCAGAAGACCGGCGGCGCGATGCCGCTTTGGGTCAATTGCGCCGCCAGGAGCCCCTTCAATCGGGCAAGGCCCCGCTCGTCCTTGGCCTCGGCGCGAGCCACCAGGACATCCTGAGTGTTGGAGGCGCGCAACAGCCACCAGCCGTCCTCGGTCATGACGCGGACGCCGTCGATATCGGACATCGTCGCGCCAGCGCCGGTCAAACGCTCGCGCACTTCGGCAATGACCGCGAATTTGCGGGTATCGGCGCAGGGAAAACGCAGTTCCGGCGTATTCACCACCGCCGGCAGCCGGTCACGGAACGCCGCCAAGCTCTCGCCGCCGCGGCCGAGGATGCCCAGCAGACGCACCGCGGCATAGAGCGCGTCGTCATAGCCGTAGTACCGGTCGGCATAGAAGATGTGCCCGCTCATCTCGCCGGCGAGCGGCGCGCCGATCTCGGCCATCTTGGTCTTGATCAGCGAATGGCCGGTGCGCCACATCAGCGGCGTGCCGCCCAGCCGCGCGATTTCATCGAACAGCACCTGGCTCGCCTTGACGTCGGCGATGATGGTGGCACCGGGCCGTGTGCGTATGACGTCGCCCGCCAGCAGCACCATGAGTTGATCGCCCCAGAGAATACGACCTTTGCCGTCGACCACGCCGATGCGATCGCCGTCGCCGTCGAAGGCAATGCCGAGGTCGCAGCGCCGCGCCACTACGGCTTCTTGCAACTGCGCTAAATTCTTCGCGTCTGTGGGATCGGGATGATGCGCCGGGAAGCGCCCATCGATCCCCTGGTTGAGCAATTCATGCCGGCCGGGAAGTTGCCGCGCCAATCGCCCGAGCACCTCGCCCGTGGCACCGTTGCCGGCGTCCCAGGCGACGCTGAGCGGGCGGGCGCCGTCGTAATCGGCGAGGAGCCGCGCGACATAGGCGTCATCGATCCCACCCAGCCGCGTGTCGCTGCCCCGCCGCACGGCCCGCGGCGGCGCGGCGGCGATGCGCCCCAACTGCTGAATGTCCTCGCCAAAAAACGACTTCTTGCCGAGCATCAGCTTGAAGCCGTTATAGGTCCCGGGATTGTGCGAGCCCGTCACCATCATGCCGCCATCCACTTCGAGCGTGTTGACGGCGAAATAGAGCATCGGCGTCGGGCCAAGGCCGATGCGCAGCACATCGACGCCGCCTTCGCCCAGTCCTGCCGCCAGTGCCGCCTCGAGTTCGGGCGAGCTCAACCGGCCGTCCCGGCCGACCGCGACGCGCCGGCCGCCGGTCGACGCCACCAGCGCGGCAAAGGCGCGGCCGATGGCGTGCGCATCGGCGGCGTCAAGCGTCTCGCCGACGACGCCCCGAATGTCGTATTCGCGCAGGATGGTCGGATTGAGAACGCGGCCGCCGCCACCGTCCATAGCTGCCTCGCGGTTCAGCAATATTCGTTGAGAATCTTGCGCAATGCCCCGGCCAGATCCGGCCGCGCCAGCGCGAAGGCGATGTTGGCCTGGAGAAAACCGACCTTGTCGCCGCAATCGAAGCGCGTGCCGGAAAAGCGCAGGCCGTAGAACGGCTTGTTGCCGCGAATCAATTCGGCGAGCGCGTCGGTGAGCTGGATCTCGTTACCGGCGCCGCGGCTGAGCTTGGCGAGATGGTCGAACACTTCCGGCTGCAGGATATAGCGGCCGATGATGCTGAGGTTCGACGGCGCCACGGCGGGATCGGGCTTCTCCACCACGCCTTTGACGTGGACGAGATATCCGTCATCGACATCGACATCGAGCACGCCGTAGCGGTTGGTGTGCTCGCGCGGCACCTCCATCACGGCGACGACGTTGCCGGCGGTTTTGCCGTACACCTCGACCATCTGCTTGAGGCAGGGGGTGTCGGCGAGGATGAGGTCGTCGGCCAGCAGCACGGCAAAAGGCTCGTCGCCGATGAGGTTGCGGGCGCACCACACCGCGTGACCGAGCCCCAGCGGGACCTGCTGGCGCGTGTAGGCGATCTGCCCCGGCTTCGGCATCCAGGAGTTGACCGTAGCGATCTGCGCCTCCTTGCCGCGCTCCCTCAGCGTCGTCTCGAGCTCGTAGGAGTGGTCGAAATGATCCTCGATGGCCGTCTTCGAGCGGCCCGTGACGAAGATGAACTCCTCGATCCCCGCCGCCTGCGCCTCCTCCACCGCGTATTGGATGAGCGGCTTGTCCACCACCGGCAGCATCTCCTTGGGCATTGCCTTGGTAGCCGGCAGGAACCGTGTTCCCAGCCCGCCAACGGGAAAGACGGCCTTGCGAATGGGCTGTGCCATGCACCTCTCTTCTCGGTCGGTGGACGCCGTGCCGATAACGGAAGGCCCCGTCCGCTTCTTCCCCCGCGGCGCAAATCCTACGGAGAGTGGCCCCTCCCTCCTTAAAGGGGCGTTTATAATCCCGGCATGCGCCCCGCGCCAGGGCGCTCAACCGCGGAGAAGGACCTCCCGGGCACGGTTGATCTGGGCCGCCAAGTAGGTGGAGCCGCCCTGGTCCGGATGGATCTTCATCATCAGCCGATGATAGGCCGCGCGGATCTCGGCTTCGCTGGCGCCGGCCGCCAGGCCCAGAACGGCATAAGCCTCCTCGCGGGTCATGGCGTCGCTCGGCCGCCGCGCGGCAGCGCCCTCGGTCTCGCCGGCCTCGCGCCATCCCGCCATGATCCGGTCGAGATAGGCCTCGAGCAGGCTTGCCCCTTGCGCATCCTCGGCGCGGCATTCGCGCCAAAGGGCAACGAGCTCGTCGCGGCCGAGCTCGCTCAGATGCCGGCCTTGGAAAGGGCCGCGGCGGACGGTGCCGGACATGATGCCGGTATCGTGGTCGAGCCGCATGCGGAGGTAATCGGTCTCGATCTCCGAGGTCTGTCCCGGCGGCGGCGCCGTCGCCGCCCGGCGGCGGCGCCACTGCACGAGTCCACGCAGCGCCAAGGGCGCGAGCCCGCCGATTTCCGCCAGTCCCAGCCCAAGACGACCGCTGGCGACCAGCACGACAAGCAGCACCAAGGCCAGGCTGACGCCCAAAGCGATGAAGGACATGCGCGCGGCGCGCACCAGCCGCGCCGGGTCGGCCTCGACAAAGACGCGCAACAGCCACAGCACCGCCAACAGCACCAGCACGCCGAGGCCGAGATAGATGATCATGGCGCTACGTCTTCGCGCCGTCGACCGCGCCCGCCAGCAGCAGCGCGGCGCCGCCGACGCGGCGGCCATAGAGCGCGAGCGCGCCCCGCCCGCCAGCGGCGTATGCGGCCACCGCGCCCAGCAACTGGCGCAACTGGTCGGCGCTGGCGGCATCAAACGGGCAATAAGCGCCGCCGGAGAGCTTGGCGATCTGGCGAAAGGCGAGACCGGCGGTCTGATCGCCGCCCTCATGAAAGATGAAGACCGGGACGCCCAGCAGGCCGAGCTCGCCGGCGAGACGGCTGAGCGCGTCGACCTTTTCCTCCATGGCGTCGCCGACGAAGACCAGCGCGTTCACCTTTTCGCCGCGCGCCTCCTTGAGCGCGTGAGCGAGAACCCGGCCGATCTGGGTCTCGCCGCCGACGCAGGAGACGCCACGCATGGCGCGGTGGAGGGCGGCGGCCGTGTCGAGCCAGCGGCTCGCCTTGCACTCGTCGAAGCCGCGGTAAAAGACGAGCTGCACGTCGAGCCCGCCCAGCCCGGCCGCCGTTTCGAACATCTCGCCTTGCAGCCGACAGGCGCGATCCCAGGTCGCCTCGCGACTCGCCGTCGCATCGAGCGCAAAAATCAGCCGGCCGCGCCCGCTTGCCGGCCGCACCGCCGGCATCGCCCGCACCTCGCGCAGAAAGGCCTCGACCGCCGAGGATTTGCGGTCGGCCGGAAGCTGATCCCTGCGTTCGTCGTCTTTAGCCATGATCTTAATATATAGGGTGCCGACGGCCTTCGGCTGGCGGCAACACCCCGGCAACCATTCTGACCTACGCTCCGCCGCGATCAACAAGGCGAGGTCCTGACCATGCTCATTGCAACCACGGAACGGATTGCCGGCCATGAGGTGTCGCAGACGCTCGGCGAGGTTTTCGGGATCGCCGTCAGGAGCCGCGGCGCCATCGGCAATCTCCTTGCCAGCCTCAAGACCATCGTTGGCGGCGAGATTCATCAATACACGGAGATGTTGCAGACCGCGCGCCAGCACGCCATCGACCGCATGGTCGCCGAGGCGCAGCAGCGTGGCGGCGACGCGGTGGTGATGATGCGTTTCGATTCCGGCGAGATCGCCGAAGGCGTCACCGAGATCGTCGCCTATGGCACGGCGGTGAAGCTGACGCGCGCGGCTTAACCCGCGGTGTCGCGCACCCAGACCGGACCCCAAAGATTGAGCGCCTTGCTGCCGGCGGGCCAGCGCTTGCCCGGCTCGCCTTTGGCGAGCGTTTCGAGCTCGGCGGAGATCTCGATGTTGTTGCCGTCGGGGTCCTTGACCATGAAGAAGAGATTGTTGCCGGCGCCGTGCCGGCCCGGCCCCCACCAGATGCCGATATCGAGCGCGGCGAAATGATCGGCCCAGCGCCGGACATCGTCCCAGCCCGGCACCTCGAGCGCGAAGTGGTCGCTGGCGGAGTGGGGCGCGCGGAAGACGGCGAAGCTGTGATGCTCGAGATTGGCGCGCAGGAAGCAGACATTGGCCTCGCCGAGCCCGCCTTTGCCGTCATCGACATGCACGGTATCCGAGACCAGGAAGCCCAGGACGTCGCGATAAAAGGCCATCATCGCCGGAAAGCGCCGGGACGCCACCACCACATGCTGGAGCCGCGCCGGAAACTCGGCGGCGGCGCCGGAAGCGACAGGCGTCGCGCCTGCGCCGCGCAGGCCGAACACGGCAAGCCGGCCGTCGGGATCGCCGACCGCGAAGCCGCCCTCGGCGAAGAGCGGCGTGGGCGAGGCGAGCGGCGTCCCGCCCCGAGCGATGACGAAGCGGCGATAGCGCTCGAGCTGAGCATCATCCTTGAGCGCGAACGCGCTCCAGGGATGGCCGCGCGCCTCGCCGCGGCCGATCACCAACCGCCGCCGCGGGCCTTCGACGAGAAAGGCATCGCCGCCAAGCGGCGAGACGCTCATGCCGAGCGCGCGGGCATAGAATTCGGCGAGCGCTTGCGGCGCCGGCGAATCGAGGCGGAGATGGTCGAGATCGGCGGGCCAAAGGGGCGAGGTTTCAGGCACGGCTATAGGACATTGTCATAGGACATTGTCATAGGACAATGGACAATCGGCCGCGCGCAGCCAAACCGCGGTGTCGTGGAACACCGCGCCGCCATTGGGCAGGCCGGGATCGGCGCTGACCAGCGCGTTGATGCCGATGCCCTCCTCGAAGGCGTGATTGGGCCAGATCCCCTCGACGACGAGGACGCCGCGCTGCAGGCCGTCGAAGGCGCGCGCCTGGAGCACGACCGTGCCGCGGCGGTTGCCGAGCCGGACGCGGGCACCGTCGCCGAGACCGAGCGCGGCGAGGTCGTCGGGATGGACGCGCACCGTCGGCCGCCCTTCGCGACCGAGGCTCGAGGGCAGGTTGTTGAAGCTGGTATTGAGGAAGGAGCGCGCCGGCGGCGCCACCATGCGGAAGGGGTGCTCGCCATCCGCCCGGTCGATCACCGCGACATGATCGGGCAGCGGCGGCAGCGCTTCGTGATTGGCGCCGATCGCCGCCCAATCGGCCTCGAAGTGGAAGCGCTTGTCGGCATGGCCGAAGCCGTCGAGGAAATGCGCGGTGGCAAAGGGCAAGGCCAGATCGTGGCCGCCCTTCCCATAAATGGTCGCGGCATCGGGCAGGCGCGAGGCGGCGAGCGTGCGGTCGATGATCTCCCATTCCGTCAAATGGAAGCCGGGATGCTCGGCGCCCAGCCGCTTGGCCAGCGTGCAAATGACGAAGTGATTGGACCGCGCCTCGGCAAAGGGCTCGACGACCTTGCGCGCCACCTGCAAGAAGGTGTGGGCGCCGGCGGTGTAGATATCGTCATGCTCGAGCATGGTGGTCGCCGGCAGCACGATATCCGCCATCGCCGCGGTCTCGGTCAGGAACTGCTCGTGCACGCAGGTGAAGAGATCATCGCGTGAAAAGCCCCGGCGCACCGCGTTGGACTCGGGCGCGACCACCATCGGGTTGGTGTTCTGAATGAGGAGCGCCGTCACCGGCGGCCCGTCGCCGAGATCGCGCCGGTCGCCGGTCAGGACCGGGCCGATGCGCGATTGATCGAGAATGCGCGTGCTCGGATCGACGGCGTCGAGTCCCTCGATCAGGCCGCGGTCGAGCTTGTAGATGCCGCCGCCATTGGCGTAGAGCGCGCCGCCGCCCTCATACTGCCAGGCGCCGGTGACCGCCGGCAGGCAGCTCGTGGCGAAGAGCTGCGCCGCGCCGTTGCGGGTGCGCGAGAAGCCGTAGCCGATGCGCAGATAGCTGCGCTTGGTGCGGCCGTAGAGCCGGGCGAAATCGACGATCGCCGCCTCGGTGAGCCCGGTGATCGACGCCGCCCAGGCGGGATCGCGCGATCGCAGATGCGCCTCGAGCTTGTCGGCTCCGGCGGTATAAGCGGCGAGATAGGCGCGGTCGGCATAGCCCTCCTTGAACAGCACATGCATCACCGCGCAGGCCAGCGCGCCGTCGGTGCCGGGGCGCAAGGCGAGATGGCTGTCGGCCACATCCGCGGTCGGCGTGCGGTAGGGGTCGATGACGACGAAGGGGGCGCCGCGCTCCTTGCGCGCGCGGGTGATGTGCGACATCACATTGACCTGCGTCGCCACCGGGTTGCCGCCCCACATGACGACGAGATCGGCCAAGGGTATCTCGCGCGCGTCGACGCCGCGCTTGACGCCGGCACCGGCGAGCCAGCCGGAATCCGACAACATGTTGCAGATCGTCAAATGCTCGCGCGAATAGCGCAGCACGTGACGCAAGCGGTTGATGCCGTCGCGCTGCACCAAGCCCATCGTGCCGGCATAGTAATAGGGCCACACCGTCTCGCTGCCATGGCGCCGGACGGCGCGGGCGAAGGCTTCGGCGACGCGGTCGAGCGCCTCGTCCCAGGCGATCGGCACGAAGGCCCCCCAGCCGGCGCCGCGATCGCCGGTCCGGCGCAGCGGCGTCCGCAGCCGCTGCGGATGGTGCTGGCGCTCGGCGTAGCGGCTGACCTTGGTGCAGACGATTCCGGCGGTGTAGGGATGGTCCTTGCGGCCATGGACCCGGCCGATGGTCGAGGAATCGAGCCGCTCGACCTCGAGCGCACAGGTGCTCGGACAATCATGCGGGCAAACCGAAGCTACAAAATCGCGCGGCAATCCCCGTCCTCCTCCACGGAAATATATGGTGCCCGACCCGGCGGGGGAAGCCGATTGCGTCGCCCGGCCAGGAATGTCATCGTCTGACGGGCGAGACGGGAAAGCAGGCCGTAACCGTGCTGCCGAGGGGGTCGAGCTACGACGAGGTGGTCCGCCGCTTCCGTTGGCGGGTGCCGCAGCGTTACAACATCGGCGTCGACGTCGTCGATCGCCAGCCTATGGGTCGGCTCGCCCTCATCTTTCTCGACGAGCAGCAACGCGAGCAGCGATTCTCTTTCGAAGATATCCGCCGACAATCGAATCGCTTCGCCAATGTGCTGCATGCCCATGGCCTGGTGCGCGGCGACCGCATCGGGGTCCTGCTGCCGCAGGCGCCGGAGACGGCGATCGCCCATGTCGCGGCGTGGAAGGCCGGCCTCATCTCGGTGCCGCTGTTCACGTTGTTCGGCGAAGACGCGCTGGAGTTCCGGCTGTCGAACAGCGGCGCCAGGGCGATCATCACCGATGAGACCGGCCTGGCAAAGCTGCGGCCGATTCGGGCCCGGCTGCCCGATCTCCGGTCGATCTTCGCGGTTTCCGGCGGCGGCGACGGCGCCGTCGGTTTCCATTCCGAGCTGGCGCGCGCCAAACCCGACTTCGCGCCGGTCGATACCGCCGCCGACGACCCCGCCTTCATCATCTTCACCTCCGGCACGACGGGAAACCCGAAAGGCGCGCTGCACGCCCATCGCGCGCTGCTGGGCCACCTGCCGGGAGTGGAAATGCCGCACCAGTTCTTCCCGGCTCCCGACGATCTCTTCTGGACGCCGGCGGATTGGGCGTGGATCGGCGGGCTGTTCGACGTGCTGATGCCCGCCTGGCATCACGGCGTGCCCGTGCTCGCCCACCGCGCGCGCAAATTCGACCCCGAGGAAGCCTTCGATCTCATGGCGAGATACCGCGTGCGCAACGCCTTCATGCCGCCCACCGCGCTCAAGCTGATGCGCCAGCTCGGCGACGCGCGCCGGCCGGGCGTCGAGCCGCGGAGCATCGGCAGCGGCGGCGAGCCGGTCGGCGCGGAGCTGCTGGATTGGGGCCGCGCCGCGCTCGGCGTCACCATCAACGAATTCTACGGCCAGACCGAATGCAATCTCACCATCGGCAACAACGCCGAGCTGTTCCCGGTGCAGCCGGGCTCGATGGGGCGCGCCATTCCAGGCCATCAGCTTGCCATCGTCGATGACGGCGGCGCGCCGCTGCCGGCCGGCGAGGACGGTCATATCGGCGTCCGCCGCGGCGACCCCGTCATGTTCCTGGAATATTGGCGCAACCCCCAGGCGACGCGCGACAAATTCGCCGGCGACTATCTCATCACCGGCGACATCGGGCGCCGGGACGAGGACGGCTATTTCTGGTTCCGGGGACGCGCCGACGACGTGATCACCAGCGCCGGCTACCGCATCGGCCCGGCCGAGATCGAGGATTGCCTGATGAAGCATCCGGCGGTGGCGCTCGCCGCCGCCGTCGGAATTCCCGACCCGGTGCGCACCGAAGTGGTCAAAGCCTTCCTCGTGCTCAAGGCGGGCCAAGGAGGGACGCCGGCGCTGGCGCGAGAGATCCAGGATTTCGTCAAGACGCGGCTCGCCGCGCACGAATATCCGCGGCAGGTGGAGTTCGTCGACGCCTTGCCGATGACCGTCACCGGCAAGATCATGCGGCGCGAGCTGCGCCAGCGCGGTTAGCGCGGAATTTTCAAATCCGACCGGTGCATCGGCGGTCGGACGCCGAGCCAATTCATTGGCCGCAATGAGTCGCGGGATTTCAAAGACCGTCCTCCGATGGCGGCGGAGGGCGGGCCGGTGCCGATCGCGTTTGAAGCGCCCGAGCATCGCGCGATAGCACCGCATCTCAAGCGCGGCGCGATCGAGACGGCAGCTCGGTCCTATCGGCGCCAAAGTCACAGGCGATGCGATGGGCGCCATCATCCCCCATTGCCACGATGTCCACGACGGCCGGACCTCCTCCGACAACGCGCAAGCGCGAATTCGGCGCGATGCGCGTGGATGCCCCCGGATTCCTAAAGTGTTTGACACACATATCAATTTATGGTTGATTTCAGATAATAGAAATATGATTACAAAATAACTGAATGGTTGCTAAAGATGCATCCGATTACCGAGCACACGGGACCAGAGCCGGGGACAGCGGTTGACCCTTTCCAAGCGCAGGTCGACCGCGAACTCGCCGCGCATTTCGAAGGGCTGGAGCGCGATGCGACATTTGAGCGGTGGCGCGAACGGTACCTCGCCGAGGGACTGGTCAGGGTCCGCGAAATTTGCCCGCGCGGAGTTTGGGCGCATTTCGCCGCCGAAGCTCAGTCGCTGCTGGATAGCTACTCGGTCCGTCAGGACATCCACGTCGCGACGACCGGCGGCAGTCCTCGTCGGCTGATGTCCGTTCGCCGCTCCTACATCAATCGATACGGCCGGCTTATTCCCGCGCTATACCGCTCGTCCGTCTTGCGGCGCTTCCTTGCCAACATCACGCAAGAGCCAATTCTGATCTGCCCTTATGAGGACGAGCAGTTCGTAATTTCCCTGCTCTCGCAACCGGGCGACACCCACGGGTGGCATTGGGACGATTACCGCTTTGGGCTCGTCTGGATTGTCGAGAGCCCGCCGCCGGAGCTGGGCGGCTTTGTCCAATGTGTCGCTGGAACGGAATGGAATAAAAACGATCCGCAATTGTGCCGGGCTTTCATAGAGAAACCTATCCGCTCCTATGCATTCGACCCGGGCGATCTCTATTTTATCAGGCCGGACACCACCCTTCACAGAGTATATCCCCTGCAAGGAAGCAGCCGAAGGGTAATCGTCAACATGGCTTGGGCGGGAACCGCCGATCTTGGTCGGACGATTACTCACGAGACGACGGAAGCCATCTATACGGACAGGCCGGAAATAATGAGCGCTCTTTGAATCCTCCGTGCCGGCCGCCGCTCCGTTGGCGCAACAGGTCATGCGAGAAAGGTCTTTGCCAATGCTTGAGACATCGGCGAGCGCGGCCCCATTGCCCGGTGAACCCTCGCTTCAGGCCATTCGCGTCAGCTTGACCGCACGGCCGGCGATGATGGCAGTGAAGGACATCGCCTTCGTCATAAGGCTCGCCGAACAGATCGCCATAGCGGGAGCGGGCGGCTGGTTGGCGCTCGGCGCTCACGGCCCGTTGCTCTCGATCGCGGGCATCGGCCTGATCGGCGCGGCCTTCGCCCGCAATCTCGAATTGATGCACGAGTGCATGCACTTCCTCGCGTTTCGCAGCCGCCGCGCGAACCGGTTTTTCGGGATCCTGCTGGGATTGCCGATGCTAACCAGCTTCGAAGAGTGGCGGTACTCGCATCAGAAGCACCACGCGGACGTGCGCAATGAGGGGTTCCAATTCAAACTCGAGGAAATCAACGGGCTCTTCGAACTGTTCTCTCATTTCCTGATGCTCGAACATTATCGCGATGCCTTCGCGAAGATTTACCTGGCGATTCGCGGCGAGGTCGACGCACCGCCGCCCATTCGCGCCGCGGTCAATCGCGACTATCGGATAATGCTGGGAGCGATAACCACCGCGGCGTTGAGCTCCGTCATCTTCGAAACCTCGGCCTTCGTTCTTGTTTGGCTGCTGCCGTTGGCGGTGGCCGGCATCGTCAACTTCCACATACAATTGCCGGAACACTACCAATGCGACACCGCGACGAACGACGCCTTGCGCAACAGCCGGACGATCGAGGCAAGCAGGCTGGCGGCGTGGTTTGTCAACAACAACAACTTCCACACCTCGCATCACTGGATGCCGTCGGCGCCGATCCGGCACCTCGCCGCCATTGACGCCGAGATCCACAAATTCATCCAGACGACCGGCGAAACCTACCCGCGGTTCTATCGAAATTACTACGCGCGGCTGTGGAAAAATTTTTGCGAAGCATGATTTCGCCGGCAGCTCCGTCGACCGAAGGCGGATCGCGGCGAGATCCATTTTGATGGAGACCGGTGCCATGGTTCCTCCCAACGATCTATTCGACGCAGGGACCATCTTCTCGCGCAGCCCTCTGTTTACCGACGAAGGTCGGCGCCGGGACGGCCGGATCGTCTGCCGGGAGGTTGCGAGACTTGCCGAACAGCTTCTTGGCGGCGCGACGGCGGCGATACCGGTATTTGTCGCCGTGGTCGGCTGCGTCTTGGGCCGATATCGCGCGCGCGACCGCGTAAGGCTGGCCGTGTCTCTGCCCGGCGTCGGCGGTGAGGATCGCCGCGGAGCCGCCGAAGCCGCCATCGTCATCGATCTACCGGTGTCTCCGGATGGCGGGTTCAGCGAGCTTGCCGCCATCGCGTCGAAGGCGCTGGACGGGAGCAAGGGCGCCGCCGTCGCGGGAGATGGGGTCGACGGGCCGACCGAGCGCCTGGCGGTCGAAGGGGACGCCCCTGTCGACGCCGTCGTCACCTGGCAGGAAGGCGAATGGTCGCCGATGACGCCATGCCGCGCGATCGGATACGACCGGGTCGACCTTCTCTTCGACTTCGTTCGCGACGCGAACGTCCTGCGGCTTGCGGTTCGAGCAGCAGGCGCGGCGAACCATCGGATTTCGCCCGCCGTCATCGGCGATGTCGTTTCGGAGATCGCCCAATGCCTGTCAGAGGAGCCGTCCGCGACGATCGGGCAGTTGCGACTCGTGTCTCCGGCGTGGCGGCGCAAGCTTCTCGTCGAATTCAACGGTCAACCGGTTCCCCACCGAAAGGACCGCACAATCCTCGATCTGTTCGAGGAGTGCGCCGCTCGTGCGGGCAATAGGCCGGCGATCACGTCCGGCGAGGACCGGTTGAGCTATGCCAAGCTCAACGGGAAGGCCAATGCGCTCGCGAGCAGGCTCCATGACGCCGGGGTCGGCAAGGGCGACTTGATCCCGGTCGTTACCGGCGGCGGCGTCGAATTGCCGATCGCGATGATCGCTCTGATGAAGCTCGGAGCGGCATTCGTCCCCGTCGACGCCGCCTGGCCAGACGAGCGCCTGCAGGTAATCTTCGACGAACTGAAGCCCAAGCTGGCGCTGTACGAGAACCCGGCGCAGGTCGCCGTCGCAAAAATCCCGAGCCTCTCTTTCTCAGCGTCGCTGCTCGAAGAGCGAGCCGACAAGCCGACCAGCGTCACGCTTCTTCCGGACAGCCTGATTTACGGGTTCTTCACCTCGGGCTCGACCGGAATACCGAAATGCGCGCTCAATCTTCATGGCGGGCTGCTCAATCGCTTTCTCGCGATGAGCCGCCGCTTCGGCGCGACCGGCGACGATGTCGTCCTGCAGAACAGCAAGCACGTGTTCGATTCCTCGATTTGGCAGCTTCTATGGCCGCTGACGACGGGCAGCCAAGTGGTGATGCCGCGCGCGACCGGCCTGCTCGACTTGTCATACATCGTGTCGCTGATCGAGCGGCACGGCATCACGATGACGGATTTCGTACCCTCGATCTTCAATACGCTCGTCGATCTGATGGAGGCCCATCGCGCCATCATTCCGCGCTTGGCGTCGCTTCGGCACCTGCTGATCGGCGGCGAGGAGATCGGCGCAAAGGCGGTTCAGAAATTTCGCGATTTCCTTCCCGGCTGCGGCGTAACCAACACCTACGGGCCGACGGAAGCGTCGATAGGATGCGTTTTTCATGAAGTCCGCGACGAGGACGGCTGGTCCATCCCCATCGGCAAGCCGATCGACAATTGCTATGTGGCCATCCTCGACCCGCGAGGAATGCTCGTTCCTCCCGGCGTCGTCGGCGAGATCATGATCGGCGGCGATTGCCTGGGCCGCGGTTATCTCAACGATCCCGTAAAAACCGGCGCCGCGTTCGTCGTCAATACATTGGCGGAAATTCCCGGCGAGCGCCTCTACAAAACCGGTGATCTCGGTTATCACCGCGCCGACGGGAATATATTTTTCGTCGGGCGCGAAGATCATCAAGTGAAGCTTGGCGGCGTCCGCATCGAGTTGGCGGAGATAGAAACGGCGATCGCGGCTCACCCGGCGGTGCGCGCAGTCAAGGTCGTCGTGGAGGGCCGGCGAGAGGAGCTGCAGCGTCTCGTGGCCTACGTCGTCGCCGATGCCGGCATCTCGCCGAAAGACATCAAGCAAACGGTCGCCGGCACCCTGCCCGCCTATTGCGTGCCGAAGCAAGTGTTCATGATCGACCGAATACCGCTGACGCCGAACGGGAAGGCCGACCGCAAGGCGCTTGCCGCGATGGCGCGCCGCCATGGCGAGCCGCCCGCGGACGAGGCGATAACCGAGGCGGAGCGGCGGATAAGGGCGGCCTGGCTCCGGCTCCTGGCGCTCGACGATGCCGGCGTCCGCGACGATTTTTTCGATCTCGGCGGCGACAGCCTGGCCGCCATCAGGCTGGCAATGCAGCTCAGCAGCGACTTCAGCGGCAAGGTATCCGCGCGGGACGTCTACCACCACCGCACCATCCGCGCGCAAGCGGCGCTTGTCGACAAGCGCCTCGAGAGAGCGCCCCTTCCGGCCGGCGACGATCCCGAGACGACACTTCGGGCCGCCGCGCGCCTCGACCCCGCCATCCACGCCAGCCCCGGCACGGCCGCCGAAACCGCGAGCCTGGTGTTGCTGACGGGCGCGACGGGGTTCGTCGGCAGCCATCTGCTGCGAAAGATCCTGGAATACACCTCGGCGCGCGTGATTTGCCTGGCGCGCGCGGAAAATGACGCCGCGGCTGCGGCACGGGTGCGACAGGCTCTCCGGCATTATCGTCTGGAGGACGACGACGGGTTGGAGCGCGTCACCGCCGTCGCAGGGAACCTCGAGCTGCCGCGGCTCGGTATCCCCAAGAGCGTTTACAACGACCTCGCCGGCGCCGTCGACGCGGTCGTGCACAATGGCGCCTCGGTCAACTTCCTGCTCGACTACCAGACGCTTCACTCCGTCAACGTCGGCGGCACGACGGAAATAATCAGGCTCGCCGCCGCGCGCCGGCCGAAGCGGCTCCACTACATATCGACGCTCTCGGCGATCGACGTCGAGACTTGCGCATCGTTCGACGAGACCGAACTTGCAGCGGAGGCCAGGTTCCCGGCGGGCGGCTATGGGCAATCGAAATCCGTAGCGGAACGCCTGGTGAGCGAGGCTCGGCGCCGAGGCGTCGCCGCGACCACCTACCGCCTCGGCGAAGTCATGCCCCATTCCCGTACCGGCATCGCGAACAGCCAGGCGCTGTTTGATACGCTGATACGTTCCTGCCTGAAACTGGGCCTGAGCTTCGCGACACCGCTGCGATTCGATTACACTCCCGTGGACTATATCGCTCGCTTCGTGGCCGCCGCCGTGGCCGCGCCGACGCCGCCGGTGTCCGTTTTTCATGTTTTCCATCCCGAAGGGCAGGCTCTTGAAACGATATTCGAAAGCCTTCGGAACGCCGGTTTTCCGCTTCGACCCGTTTCCTACCGCAGTTTTCACGAGGCTCTGCGGCGGGCCTGCGACGGGCCCGCTGCCGATCAGGACTTGCTGCTGACCGCCGCTCTGATGCCGGAGCCGGCGGAGGCCGACGCCGCGCGAACCGATGCCAAAGTCGCGCAAATCTTCGCCAATGCGGGCCTGCGCTTTTCCTGCGCGAACACCCTCGCCGCGCTCGACCGGTGGGGGATCAGGTGGCCCTCGCCAAGGCTGGGGGCGCTCGACGCCTATGCCGCCTTCCATCGGGACAGGGGTCATCGAACGTCCAAGGTTGAACAAAAATCCGCGGCGGGATGATTGGGGCTTCACCATGCGCACGAGACGACTGGGACATCTGGGCTGGAATGTCGGCGAGGTCGGATACGGCATGTGGGGCGTGGGCGGCGGCGAAGGCGGCTGGACCGGCGCCAGCGACCCCGAGAGCATGGCGAGCTTGGAAGAAGCCGTGGCATTGGGCTGCAATTTCTTCGATACCGCCTGGATATACGGGCGCGGACACAGCGAGGTGCTGCTGGGCGAGTTCATCCGGCGGCACGTCCAATCCAGGCTCTATATAGCGACCAAGGTGCCGCCCAAGGATCGCACATGGCCCTCGCGGCGGTCGTCACGGCTCTGCGACGTGTTCCCGCCGGAGCACATCGAAGAATACGTCGAAAAAAGCCGGGCCAATCTCCGCCTCGATCGCATCGACCTCCTGCAGTTCCACGTATGGGAGGATAGCTGGGCCGGCGATCCGTCCTGGCAGCGCATCGTCGACCGGCTCAAGTCCAGAGGCGTCATCAACGCCATCGGCGTCAGCGTCAACCGATGGGAACCCTGGAACGTCATCGCAACGCTGCGCACCGGCCTGATCGATACGGTGCAGGTCATCTACAACATATTCGATCAAGCCCCGGAGGACGAGTTGTTCGGTGCCTGCCGCGAGCTCGATATAGGAGTGATTGCCCGGGTTCCCTTTGACGAGGGGACTTTGACCGGAACACTTGCCAAGACGACCACGTGGCCGGCCGGCGACTGGCGCAATTCGTATTTTGTGCCGGAGAACCTCCATGAAAGCGTCGATCGCGCGGACGCGATCAAGCCGATCGTGCCGCCGGGCTCGTCGCTGCCCGAACTGGCGTTGCGATTCATCCTGGAGAGTCCCTTTGTCCACTGCGTCATTCCAGGGATGCGGCGAATTGAGCATGTCCGAAGCAATATGATGGTCAGCGACGGCCGCCGCCTCTCCAAGCCCTTGATGAAGGAACTCAGACGACATCGCTGGGATCGAGCGCCGACGGGTTGGTCCCAGTAGGCGGTCGGCTCGGGGACGATGCCCGTCATCAGCGTCCATGCCATGCGGCAGACAGCGATAAAATCGATGTCGATCCAGTCACGTTCTCGGCGCCGTCACGAAGCTCGAGCCGCGGCCGGCATCGAATCGCCGCGGAGCATCCATTTGAAAGCCAAATCGCGCCGGAAAATGCCGGCGGCGTTGCCGCGGATCGACAACGCAGCCGGTGAAACGGAACCCTGCCCCTTGCGGCGGCACGGCCCGGCATCGCCCGCGGCAACGCGCCACCCCGGGATAATCCTCTCAAGATAAGCAGGTTCACCGGTCATGGCCCCTATGGTGAAAGGCGACGACGAATGAGCGCTTCCTCCACGCGATATACGCGACAACTCAGCGAAGGCACGTTCGGCGTCGCATCGGCAAGCCACGCGATCGCCGCCCAGGTCGCGTTGGCTATGCTCGAACGCGGCGGCAACGCCTTCGACGGAGCGGTGGCGGCGGGTTTTGTCCATCACGTCGTCGAGCCTCACCAATGCGGTCCCGGCGGGGAAGTCGTCATCCTCGCGGCGCCGGGCAACGCGGAACGACCGACGGTCGTTTGCGGACAAGGCACGGCGCCGGCGGCGGCGACGATTGCCCGGTATCGCGCCGAGGGATGCGATCTTGTTCCTTCGGTCGGTCTTCTGGCGGCGGTGGTTCCCGGCGCCGTCGATGGCTGGCTTCTGCTGCTGAGAGACTATGGGCGCCTCTCGCTCAAGGAGGTGCTCGAGCCGGCCATCACCTACGCCATCAACGGCTTCCCCGTCTATCACCGCTTCATCCAGGTGGTGCGCAAGGGTCTTGACTATTTTCAATCCGAATGGAGCAGCTCGGCGGCGTTATATTTGCCCGGCGGAAATCTTCCCCGGCTCGGCACGCTCTTCCGCAATCCGACGCTCGGCAAGACCTATCAGCGCCTGCTGAAGGAAGCCGGCGACGCCGGCCCCGACCGGATCGTTCAGATAGAGGCGGCTCGGCGGGCCTTCTACCGCGGCTTCGTGGCGGAAACCATCGGCAAGTTCTGCGCCGCATCGGCGGTGCGCGACAATTTCGGGCACCGTCATGCCGGTCTGCTGACCGCACAGGACATGGCAAGTTGGCAGGCGAGCTACGATGAACCCGTTTCCTACGATTACAATGGCCTGACGGTGTACAAGCCGGGGGCCTGGTCGCAAGGCCCGGTCATGTTGCAGTGCCTGGCGCTGCTGCGCGACTGCGGTCTCTCGGAAATGGACCCGCTTGGCTCGGCGTTCGTGCATCACCTCGTCGAGGCATCGAAGCTCGCCTTCGCCGATCGCGAAGCATGGTACGGCGATTCGAGCGCCACCAAGGCACCGCTCGATATCCTGCTGAGCGACGACTACAACGCCGCCCGGCGCCGCCTGATCGGCGCAGAAGCATCCGACGCCTTTGCTCCCGGATCCATTGACGGCGTCAGCCCCCGGCTGCCGAAATTCGGCGTGTCTCTTCCGCGGGAAAAATCGCTCCTGCCGCCGGCGGCCGCGTTGGGCGCCGGGGATACCTGCCACCTGGACGTCGTCGACCAATGGGGCAATTTCGTCTCTGCGACGCCATCCGGCGGGTGGCTGAACGATTCACCGGTCATTCCCGAGCTCGGCTTCCCGCTCGGAACCAGAGCCCAGATGTTTTGGCTGCAAGAAGGCTTTCCGTCCAGCCTCGCTCCCGGCAAGCTGCCGCGGACGACCCTTTCGCCAACCTTGGCCTATCGCGAGGGCAGGCCCTATCTGTCCTTCGGCGCCAGGGGAGCCGACATGCAAGATCAGTGGAATCTTCAATTCTTCCTGCGTCACGTCGACTCCGGCTGGAGCCTGCAAGAGGCAATCGACGGGCTGTCGTTCCATAGCAATCACGCGCCGTTGTCGACATTTCCTCGCAAGGCATCGCCCAAACGCCTGGTGATGCACCGCGACTATCCGGAACGGACGGTCCACGAGTTGCGGGAGCGGGGTCACGCGGTGGAAGCCGCGCCGGACCACGAGTGGAACTTCAGCTCGGCGGCCCGCCGCAATGAGGGGATCATCAGCGCTTCGTCCCGCAGCACGGTCAACGAGGCCGCCGCGGTCGGGCGATGACGTGATCTCGCGCAAACGCGGGGTCAAGGGATCAAAAATACCGTTCAACCGATGAACGCCACCTTCACAATCTTCGTGCTGGCAACCGCGCTTCCGGTCATCGGCCGCTTCATGCAACGCACGGCGATCGGATGGTACGTCTGGGAAACCACGCAATCGCCCTCCTGGCTGGGCGCCGTTGCTTTCGTTGAATTGCTGCCAACCGTGGCGCTTGGCCCGTTCTCCGGTTATCTCGCAGATCGTTTCAGTCGACAGCGAGTCATCGTCGCGAGCCAGCTCCTCGCTCTTCTTGTGTCGGCCGCTCTCGCCCTTCTCGCTGTTCAGGGACCAATTTCGCCGCCCGCGATCCTTGCGCTGTCGCTGGCTCTGGGAACCAGTTTCGCGGCGTTCCTGCCAGCGCGCTCGGCCTTCGTCAGGAATATCGTCGGCCTCGGCGATTTGGCAAAAGCGGTGAGCATCATTTCCGTCGTGGGAAACGTCGCCGTCGCCGTCGGGCCTCTCCTGGCCGGCGGCATCATCGCAGCCTGGAGCATCGACATCGTGTTCGTCGCCAGCGCGATGGCGACAATCCCCGCCTTGCTCACGATCCCGTGGCTGCGCGTGATCAACGAGGACAAGAGACTGACGGGACAGAATGTTCTCAAGGACACGCGCTCCGGCCTGCGGTACGCAGCCACTCACCCGACGATCGGCACCATGCTTGCGGCGCTTGCGATCGCCTCGCTCGGCGGCCGAGCAGCTCTCGATCTCCTGCCGGGGTTCGCGGCTTCGGTACTGCAAAGCGGCCCCATAGGGCTTGCCTGGCTGGTGTCGGCATCGGGCGTGGGAGCGATCTTGGGCGGGTTCTGGGTCGGCCAGCGGGGTCTTCGGCTCAATCTGGAAGCCGTCGTCATCCTCAATCTTCTGCTCACCGGGATCGGGCTGCTGGTTTTTTCGTTGGGCTTAACTTACGCCCTCTCGCTTATTTGCATCCTGGCGGTCGGGATTTCGCTTGGCGTCAACAGCGTCGGCTGCCAGACGGTCATTCAGATAGCGGCGGAAGGAAGCTACAGCGGGCGCGTTCTGGGCCTCTATGGGATGCTTCACCGGGGCGCGGCCGGACTTGGCTCCTTGATCATGGGCTGCACCTCATCCTTTCTCGGCCTCCAGGCCTCGGTTGCGATCGGCGCCCTGTTCTGTGCGCTTTCCTGGGTATTGCTGCGATGGCGCCGCAAACTGGCCGATCTTGCCGCCTAGCCTGGCCCAGGCCGCATGAGACCTCATCGAGTTTCGCGGCCGAGGATATCGACCGTCGCGTCGTCGCGACAGGGCGCTCAAAAAGCAATCGTCCGTCGGGCTTGGCGCCAGCGCGAGCTTGTCGGGATTTTTCGAGCCGATCAGACCGTGGGTGCTCGCCGATACCGGCGGAACGCCGTCAGCGCCGCATCGAGTCGAGCCTCGCGCGCAAGCGCGATCATTCCCGGTCTGCCCTCACTTGGAAAAACGGGTCTCATTTCCGCCCCGCCAGGGTTTTACCCCGGGGCATCGATGATATGCCACGCCGTAAACCGATCGGCCCATTCACCACGCCCCGGTCGATGCACGCCGCTCAAGGGGCGATATGCAAGAGCGGGTCGAGGCCGCCCCACGATCCCGCTCGCGGGATTGCCTCTATCGCTCCGGTCAGAGAGTTTCGGCGGAAAAGCAAGGAGGCGCGACCGGACAGCTCCGCCGCCTTGACGATCGAACCATCGGGCAGACTCACTCGCGAGCCGGCGGTTACGTAGCAGCCCGCCTCGACAACGCAGTCATCGCCGAGAGAAATGCCAATGCCGGAGTTCGCGCCTAACAGACAGCGCTCGCCAATCGTAATGATCTCAGTCCCACTGGCCGATCCGGTCCCCATGGTGGAGGCGCCTCCGCCGATATGGCTACCGTCGCCAACGACGACCCCCGCGCTGATCCGGCCTTCCACCATGGCGGCGCCCAAGGTTCCCGCGTTGAAGTTGCAAGACCCTGCATGCAACACCGTGGTTCCGGCGGCGAGGTGCGCACCCAATCGAACCCGATCCGCGTCGGCGATTCTTACCCCCGGTGGACTCACGTAGTCCGTCATCCGCGGAATCTTGTCGATGCTCCCAACCGCCAGGGAACCACCGGCGGCACGCACCGCGATCCGGACATCGTCCACTTGATCGAGTGGACAGGGGCCAATCGACGTCCATGCGACGTTCACAAGCAGACCAAACATGCCTTCGAGATTGGCCTCATGGGGCCTGATCAGGCGATGGCTGAGCAAGTGCAGCCTCAGGTAAACGTCGTGCGGGTCGATCGGGGGAAGCCGCAGTGACGCGATGGCCGTTCGGACCGCGATAATATCGACGCCCCGGCGCCGATCCTTTCCCAGGCATGCGACCGCAGCCTGGCCCAGCTCCTCGGCCGCTTCCTCCGCCGACAGTCGGATTGTCCCGCCGGCGTCGAGACCGTCCGTCAGCCGCGGATGGGGAAACCAAGTGTCGAGAACCGCGCCATCCTCGGCCATCGTCGCCAAGCCCGAAGCCCATGAGCCGGAAGACCGAAGCTCTGCTTTCATCCTCCTTGACCTCTGACCATCCTGGCCGGCATCGCCAACCCGATTTGCCGTGTCCAACTCGGAATTTTCAAATCCGATCGGCACATCGGCGGCCGGACGCCGAGCCAATTCATCGGCCACGGCGAGTCCCGCGTTCCGAAGGACCGCTCCCATGACGAGGAAGTGTAGGCCAGGGTTGCCCGCGTTTGAAGGAGCCGAGCCGCGCCACCGGCGCGCGGCGGCTCGATCGCGGTCCGGATGTGGCGGAGCGTTCGGAAAATGAGGCGAAGGCCGCAGCCGAGGCCAAGCCCGCGTGTCGACCGTCCTCGGAGAGGCTCCCGGACGAGGCTTGTGAGCCGCGGGGCCGCAGTGTTAGGGTGCCGACCCCAGGACGGGACCGTGAAAGGACGCCGATGAGCGTGATCGATCAGGGTACGGCGCCCGCGCCGCCTCCGCGCCTGGCAATGCCGCAGGTGGCGGAGCAGCAGCTATCGCTCTTCGAGATGACGCGCGTGCTGCGGGACAATTCGCTCGCCACCTATCGCGCCGAGTCCTACACCGCCGACATCCTCGACCGCCGGCTGCTCTGGAGGCACACCTTCATCGTCAACGAGCCCGGCGCGATCAAGCACATCCTGCTCGACAACGCCGCCAACTACCACAAGACGGAGATCACGCGCCGATTGCTCGAGCCCGGCCTCGGCCGCGGCCTGCTCACCAGCGAGGACGAGACCTGGCGGCGCCACCGCCGCATCATGGCGCCCGCCTTCGATCACCGCAGTATCGTCAGCTATTCGCCGATCATGATCGAGACGGCGTTGCGGCTGCTCGCCACGTGGGACGCTCTTCCCGCCGGCACCGCGGTCGACGTCGCCGCGGCGATGATGCGTGCGACGCTCGATATCATCTCGCGCACGATGTTCTCCACCGATTCCGACGGGATCGTCGGCATCGTCGAGCGCGACGTCGCACGCTATCAGGCGGAGATACGGCCGGAGCTCGCCGACCTCCTGGGGCTGCCGGCGTGGCTTTCCCGGCTCTGGGGCTCGCGCCGATCCACGAACATCTTCACCGAATTCGATCGCGCCATCGATCGATTGCTGGCGTCGCGCGAGCAAGCCGGGGAAGCTCAGCCCAAGGACCTCCTTGCCCGCCTCATCGCCGCGCGCGACGAGGAGACCGGCGGCGGCATGACCGCGCAGGAAGTGCGCGATCAGGTGGTCACCATCTTCATGGCCGGCCACGAGACCACGGCGGTGGCGCTGACCTGGACGTGGTACCTGCTCTCGCAGCACCCCGCCGCCGAGGCGAAGCTGCAGGACGAGCTGCGCGCGGTCCTGGGCGGACGTCCACCGGAGCACGGGGACCTCGCCAGGCTTCCCTATACGCGGATGGTGATCGAGGAGGCGATGCGCCTTTATCCGCCGGCGCATACGCTGTCGCGCGCCGCGCTCAAGCCGGACGAGGTGCTGGGCAAGCGCATCCCCAAGGGCGCGACCATCCTGATCGTGCCCTGGCTGCTCCACCGCAATCCCAAGCTCTGGGAGAGCCCCGAGCGTTTCGATCCCGAGCGCTTTGCCCCCGAGCGCGTGGCCCGGCGCCACCGCTTCGCCTATATCCCCTTCGGCGCCGGACCGCGCATCTGCATTGGCGCCGCTTTCGCCATGGCGGAGGCAATGCTGATCCTGGCAACCGTGGCGCAGCGCTACCGGCTGCGGCTCCTGCCCGGCTTCCCGGTCGATCCGCAGGGCCTCATCACCTTGCGCCCGCGGCACGGAATGCGGATGACGCTGGAACGGCGGAACTGAGCAGGCGGGCGGCCTCTGCGTCCGAGGCTCCGGGCTCAACCGCTCTCTTCCTGCAGCGACAACAGGCCGGCATTGCCGCCCGAGGCGGTGGTGTCGATGCTGAGCGTGCGCTCGGCGGCGAAGCGGTGCAGGTAATGCGGCCCGCCGGCCTTGGGGCCGGTCCCGGACAGGCCCATGCCGCCGAAAGGCTGCACCCCCACCACCGCACCGATCATATTGCGATTGACATAGGTGTTGCCGATCGGCAGGCGCTGCTCGATGCGCGCCACCGTCTCGTCGATGCGGCTGTGGATGCCCAAGGTCAGGCCGTAGCCGGTGGCGGCGATGGCGTCGAGCACGCGATCGAGGGCGTCGCCCTGCCAGCGGATGACGTGCAGGATCGGTCCGAACACTTCGCCCCGAAGCAGGTCGAGGCGGTCGATCTCGAAAGCGCGCGGCGCGAAGAACGTGCCGTGCTCGGTCCCGGGCGGCAGGTCGAGCGCGCAAATGAGCCGGCCTTCCCGCGTCATGCGCTCGGCATGGCGCTCGAGCGTGGCGCGCGCCTCGTCGTCGATCACCGGGCCGATATCGGTGGCGATGAGGCCGGGATCGCCGATGACGAGTTCGCGCATCGCGCCGTCGAGCAGAGAGATGACCCGCGGCGCGATATCCTCTTGCACGAACAGCACGCGCAAGGCCGAGCAGCGCTGGCCGGCGCTGTCGAAGGCGGAAGCGATGACATCGGCCACGAGCTGCTCGGGAAGCGCCGATGAATCCGCGATGAGCGCGTTCTGGCCGCCGGTCTCGGCAATGAGCGGCACGATCGGCCCCGGCCGTTCCGCCAGCGCACGGTTGATGGCGCGCGCCGTCTCGGTCGAGCCGGTAAAGGCGACGCCGGCGATGCGGGGATCGGCCACCAACGGCGCCCCGACGCTGGTGCCGTCGCCCGGAAGCAAGGCCAGGACATCGCCGGGAATGCCGGCCTGGTGCAAGAGGCGCACGGCGGCGGCGGCGACGAGCGGGGTCTGCTCGGCGGGCTTGGCCACCACCGCGTTGCCGGCGGCGAGCGCCGCGACGACCTGGCCGGTGAAGATGGCCAGCGGAAAATTCCACGGCGCGATGCAGGCGAAGACGCCGCGGCCGTGCAGCGCCAGCGTATTGCGCTCTCCCGTCGGCCCCGGCAGCGTTTCGGCGGCGGCGAAGTCCGCGCGCGCGCGTTGCGCGTAATAGCGGCAGTAATCGACCGCCTCGCGCACTTCGGAGAGCGCATCGGGGATGGTCCGCCCGCCTTCGCGCAGGATGAGCGCCATGAGCGCGGGCAGGCGCGCCTCCATGAGCGCGGCGGCACGCTCGAGACGGGAGGCGCGCTCCTCGGCATTGACGCGATCCCAGCCCGGCGCCGCCGCGACGGCGCGCGCCAGCGCCTCGTCGCGATGCTCCGGCGTCGCCTCGGCAACAGTACCGATCTCGCGCCGGCGGTCGGCGGGATCGCGCACCGGCCGGACGGCGGCGGAACGCTCGCTGCCGCCGATGATCGGCGCGGCGTGCCAGGGCTCGATGGCATAGGTCATGGCCTCCGCCAGCTCGGCCAGCCGCAAGGGATCGGAGAGATCGATGCCGCGCGCGTTGGGCCGCCCGGCGCCGTAGAGGTCACGCGGCAGCGGGATGCGCGGATGCGGCTTGCCCAGCAGCGCCGCGAGGCGCGCCACGGGATCGGCGACGATCTCGGCGATCGGCGCCCGCTCGTCGACCAGCCGATTGACGAAAGAGGTGTTCGAGCCGTTCTCGAGCAGGCGCCGCACGAGATAGGCCAGGAGATCCTCATGGCCGCCGACCGGAGCGTAGACGCGGCAGGGACGGTCGAGCTTGTCTTTCCCGACGACCTGCTCGTAAAGCGCGTCGCCCATGCCGTGCAGGCGCTGGAACTCGTAGTCGCGCCGCGCGCCGGCGAGTTCGAGCACGGCGGCGAGCGTATGCGCATTGTGCGTGGCGAATTGCGGATAGAAGGCGTCGGGCGCCGCCAGGAGGCGACGGGCGCAAGCGAGATAAGAGACGTCGGTGGCAAGCTTGCGGGTGAAGACCGGATATCCCTCGAGGCCGCGCTCCTGGCTGTGCTTGATCTCGCTGTCCCAATAGGCGCCCTTGACCAGCCGCAGCATCAGCCGGCGCCGGCTGCGCCGGGCGAGCGCGGCGAGCCAATCGATCAGCGGCAAGGCGCGCTTCTGATAGGACTGGACGGCAAGGCCAAGCCCGTTCCAGCCGGCGAGCGCGGGATCGAGCGCCAAGGCCGCGACGAGGTCGAGGGAGAGATCGAGCCGGTCGGCCTCCTCGGCATCGATGGTGAAGCCGATCCCGGCCGCCCGCGCCCCGCGCGCCAATGCGGCAAGGCGCGGTCCGAGCTCCTCCAGCACGCGCCGGCGCTGGCTTTCCTCGTAGCGCGGATGGAGCGCCGAGAGCTTCACCGAGATGCCGGGAGCGGCAAAGACGTCGTCGCGCCTGGCCGCGGCGCCGATGGCGGCGATGGCGGCGCCATAGGCCGCGAAATAACGCTCTGCATCGGCGGCGCTGCGCGCGGCCTCGCCGAGCATGTCGTAGGAATGGCGGTAGCCCTGGCGCTCGGCCGGTCTCGCCCGATCCAGCGCCTCCGCAATCGTGCGCCCCATGACGAATTGGCGGGCGAGGACGCGGATGGCGGCGGTCACCGCCTGGCGCACCACCGGCTCGCCGGAGCGCGCCAACAGGCGGCGCAGCGCTTGCGCGAGGTCGCCATGCGAATCGACGTCGCCCATCAGCCGCCCGGTGAGCATCAACGCCCAGGTCGAGGCATTGACGAGCAGCGAGGTCGATTGGCCGAGGTGGCTCGCCCAATCGGCGGGCGCCAGCTTGTCGCGGATGAGCCGGTCGACGGTGCCGGCATCGGGAATGCGCAGCAACGCCTCGGCCAGACACATGAGCGCCACGCCCTCAGGCGTCGACAGCGCATACTCATGCATCAGCGCGTCGATGCCGCCCTTGCCGTGCTGGCGCTGGCGCGTCTCGACGACAAGACCGTGAGCGCGCCGGGAGATGCGCTCGCCGAGCTCGGCCGGCATGCTCGCCGCCGCAAGGACGCGCTCGACCGCTTCGGTCTCGTCGACGCGGCAGGCCAGACGCACGGCCTGCCGGAGCGGATCGGGTTTCGGCAACGGCGCGGCGAAAACCAGGCCCATGGGGCTTCCAGCGTTGGGGCTTGCTCAATCAGGCGCAACAGGATCATGATCGAGCAAAGCCCGTTTATGAAGGCCTCTTCGGCAGCAAGGACCCGCGCAGGCAGAATGGCAGAGAAAGCCTGGTTCCGAAGCCAAGCCAATGGCAAAGCCGCGCAAGGGGAACGCGATGCCCGGCGTCGCGCCGCGGCGACATCGGGCTTGCCCCGCCGGTCGCTCCGAGACGTTAGACACTCATAAAGAGTTAATTTGTATAATTAAACTCTTATAGATTGAAAAACGAGCGCATCCGTTTAGCTTTACTGCAGC
The DNA here is from genome assembly GCA_035623985.1 of Allostellaceae bacterium. GTDB lineage: Bacteria > Pseudomonadota > Alphaproteobacteria > ATCC43930 > CGMCC-115725 > DAHUYF01. The sequence continues at coordinate 87,315 of DASPSJ010000091.1, forward strand.
AACGCCGCCAGCAAGAGCGGTCCAGAGCGGGAGGAAACGATGAAGACAACGGCTGTTTCGCGCCGCAAATTCCTGAAGCGCGCGGCATTGGCGACGACCGCTGCGGTCGCCGCCCCCTATATGCGGACGTCCCATTCCGCCGGACGGCTGACGCTCGGCTGCTGGGACCACTGGGTCCCCGGGGCGAACAATACGCTCGTGGCGATCTGCAACGAGTGGGGCGAGAAGAACCACGTCGAGGTGCAGATCGACTTCATCACCGCGATCGGCGACAAGGACATCCTCACGGCAAGCGCCGAGGCGCAGGCGCGCACCGGCCACGACATCATGCAGCACCGCTCCTGGCAGGTTCAGGTGCATCGAACCGTGCTCGAGCCGGCCGACGATGTGATCAATGCCTTGACCAAGGATCACGGCCCGATCTCCAAGAACACCGAATACCTGGCCCGGCACGACGGCAAGTGGCTGGCCGTGCCGTCCATCGTGGGAAGCCAGGTAAAGCCCTGCTGCTCGCGCATCGATCTCTACAAGCAATATTGCGGCATCGACGTGACGCAGATCTTCCCGCCCGACGAAAGCAAGCGCGACAAGGCGCTGGTCGATAGCTGGAACTGGGACCTCTATCTCGCCACGGCCGAGAAGCTGTTCAAGGCGGGCTATCCCATAGGCATGGCGATGGGCCAGACCAGCGACGCCATAGACTGGGTCGGCGCGCTGTTCCGCTCTTTCGGTGCCGTCTTCGTCGACGAGAAGGACGACATCAAGGTCGATTCCGCCGAGACGCGGGCAACGCTCGACTACGCGGCAAAGCTGATGGCGTTCAACCCGCCCGACGTCTACGCCTGGGACGACTCCGGCAACAACAAATGGCTCATCTCCGGCAAGGGCTCGAGCATCATAAATCCGCCGAGCGCCTGGGCGGTGGCCAAGCGCGACAATCCGAAAGTGGCCGAGCAGTGCTGGACGCACGACATACCGCGCGGACCCAAGGGCCGCTTCCTTCCCTACCTGCCCTTCTTCTACGGCGTCTGGAGCTTCGGCCAGAACAAGACGGCGGCGAAGGAGCTCATCCGCCACGTCGTCGACAAGCCGCAGGCGAAACGCCAGGTGGAGGCATCGATGGGCTATGACCTGCCGGCGTTCAAGAGCTATTACGATTTCGACGTCTGGAAGACGGTCGAGCCGCCGCCGGGGACGGTCTACAACTACCCGCCGCGGGGCGACGAGCAGGAAACCATGGCGGGATATCCGGCGCGCCCCGACGTCGCGGCGCAGCTCTACAATCAGGCGCTGCAGCCCGTGATGATCGCGAAGGTCGCCCAGGGCAAGGAAAAAATCGACGACGTCGTCAAGTGGGCGCAGGGCGAGTGCGAAAGCTATCTGCGCAGCTAGGCGAGGCGTTCGACGAGCGCGGGGAGGCACGGCGCGGCCGGGCGCAGCGCCGCGCCATCCACCCGCCGGAACGCCGTCGTTTGGAGCGGGAGCTTCGCCGCCATGAGTGAAACGATCTCGCGCAGGTCGAGCGCGGTCAAACCGGCGGCGCCCGACGCCGCCCGGACCGGCAACCTCTATCGCCTTGCGCGGCGGCGCTCGACCACCGCTTTCCTCTTCGCCCTGCCGCTGCTGGCGGTGATCGGCGGATTGATCGTCTATCCCGGCCTTTACGCCATCTATCTCTCGATGCTCAACAAGAGCCAGACCAAATTCATCGGCCTCGGCAACTACGCCTTTCTGTTCAGCCGCGACATCTTCTGGCAGGTGGTCGAGCAGTCCTGCCTCTTCGCCATCACCGCGGTGATCCTCAAGGCGCTCATCGGCATCGTCACCGCCCATCTCGTCAACAACCTGCCGAGCAAGGGGCAGCGCAAATGGCGCGGCATGCTGCTCATCCCATGGGTGATCCCGCTCTCGCTCAGCACGCTCGGCTGGTTCTGGCTGCTCGATCCCACCTACAGCGCCTTCAACTGGCTTCTGGCCGGGATCGGCGGCCCGCACATCCCCTGGCTCAGCGAGCCCGTCTGGGCGCGGTTCTGCACCATCCTGGTCAATGTCTGGTTCGGCGCGCCGTTCTTTCTCATCATGTACCTGGCGGCGCTCAAATCGGTGCCGGAGCAGCTCTATGAGGCGGCGGCGATCGACGGCGCCAACGCCTGGCAGAAACTGATCCATATCACGCTGCCGATGATGCGCAACATCATCGCCATCACCGTGCTGTTCTCGCTCATCGTCACCTTCGCCAATTACGACATCGTCCGCGTCCTGACCTCGGGCGGGCCGCGCAATACCACGCATATCTTCGCCACCTGGGCCTTCCAGCTCGGCATCGCCAGCGGCGACATCCCGCTGGGCGCCTCGGTGTCGCTGTTCATGTTCCCGATCCTCGGCATCTCCGCCGTCTTCATCCTGCGCGGCGTCCGCCGCCGCGGTAGGGAGATCTGATGAGCGCGATCGCCGCCGACCCGCCGCGCCGCCGCGCCGTCGGCAGCCTCCGCCGCAACCGGCGCTGGGCGCTGGTCACCTCCTATGTCTTCCTCGTCCTGTTCGCGATCTTCTTTCTCACGCCGCCCTATTACCAGCTCGTGACCGCCACCAAGAGCAGCGCGGAAATCTCGAGCCAGACCACCGACCCCTGGCTGCCCTCGCCCTCGCCGACGCTGGAGAACATCGACGCGCTCTGGAACAAGACCGACTTCCCGATCTATCTCCGGAACACCGCGCTGGTCACGCTCTGCGTCGTCGTCATCACCATGGCGATCGCGGTGCCGGCGGCGTTCTCGCTCGGACGGATGAAATTCTGGGGATCGGGCATCCTCGCGACCGGCGTGTTCCTGACCTATCTCGTGCCGGATTCGCTGCTCTTCCTGCCGCTCTTCAAGGTCGTCGGCAATCTTGGGCTGCTCAACTCATACTGGGCGCTGGTGCTGGTCTATCCGACGCTGACCGTGCCGTTCTGCACCTGGATCATGATCGGCTATTTCCAGAGCGTTCCCAAGGAGCTCGACGAGGCGGCGCTGATCGACGGCGCCAATCACCTGCAGATGCTGTTCAAGATCTTCATCCCGGTGGCGCTGCCCGGGCTCATCGCCGCCACCATTTTCGCCTTCACCGTCTGCTGGGCCGCCTTCGTCTATCCCATGGCCTTCATCTACAGCAGCGACCAGCAGGTGCTGACGGCGGGGACGATCACCACGCTGGTCAAGGGCGACGTCTACCAATGGGGCATGATCATGACGGCGGCGCTGATCGCGGCGGCGCCGCCGCTCGTCATCTATGCCTTCCTCATGGACTATTACATCGCCGGGCTTACCGCCGGCGCGACGAAGGGATAGGCGCCATGGCGCGGGTGACGCTCAACAAGGTCGTCAAGAAGTTCGACCAGACCGAGGCAGTGCGCGGCATCGACCTCGACATCGCCGACCGTGAATTCGTCGTGCTGGTCGGGCCGTCGGGCTGCGGCAAAAGCACCACCTTGCGGATGATCGCCGGGCTCGAAGAGACCACCGCGGGCGAGATCATGATCGGCGGCGAGATCGTCAACGACCTCCCGCCCAAGGACCGCGACATCGCCATGGTGTTCCAGAACTACGCGCTCTATCCGCACATGACGGTCTTCGAGAACATGTCCTTCGGCTTGAGGCTCAAGAAATTCCCGAAGGCCGAGATCCGGCAGCGGGTCGAGCGCGCCGCGCGCATCCTCGACATCATCGAGCTGCTGGATCGCCGCCCGCGCCAGCTCTCGGGCGGGCAGCGCCAGCGCGTCGCCATGGGCCGCGCCATCGTGCGCAACCCCAAGGTCTTCCTGTTCGACGAGCCGCTCTCCAACCTCGACGCCAAGCTCAGGGTGCAGATGCGCACCGAGATCAAGAAAGTGCACCAGCAGGTCCGCACCACGACCGTCTACGTCACCCACGACCAGGTCGAGGCGATGACGCTGGCCGACCGCGTCGTGGTGATGAACAGCGGACGCATCGAGCAGGTGGGCACGCCGCACGAGCTTTATCACTCGCCGAAAACGCGCTTCGTCGCCGGCTTCATCGGCTCGCCGGCGATGAATTTCCTGTCTTGCCGGCTGATCGACGCCGCGGGCGCGCTGGCGGTGCAGCTCGGCGAGGGGCTGACGCTCCCCGTCCCGGCCGAGCGCAGCGCCGCCTACCGGCCTTATGCCGGCCGCGCGCTGGTGCTGGGCCTCAGGCCCGAGCATATCACGGAGTCGCGCTCTTACGGCACGGGCGCCGAGTTCGTCCTGCCGGTCGACGTCGTCGAGCCCATGGGCATGGAGACAATGGTCTATGTCAGTGTCGACGGCACCGAGGTCTGCGCGCGCGTCAGCCCGGAGGCGGCGCTGGCGCCGGGCGAGCGCATGCGCTTCATGGCGGATATGCGCCACATGCACCTGATCGATCCCGACAGCGAGCGGGTGATCGAGGCGCCCGGCGCGGCGCGCGTCAATGGCGCGGCAGCGGTAACCGCCGCATAGCCGGCTCGCCGCCCGTCCGGCGCTACGCGCAAATCCGGTTCAGCATCTTCTCCGGCGGCCGCTCGCCCCATTGCGAGACCAGGCCTTCTTCCGCCGACCACAGATTCGAGCCGGCCTCGATATTGACGCGGTCGGTGTCGGTCCAATGCTCGTGCGTGCGTCCCCAGGGATCGGCCCAGTAGTCGTAGATCTGGCTGCCCAGGAGATGGCGGCCCAATCCCCACATATGCTCGTACTTGCCCTTCTGGCGAAGGTGCTCGTGGCCGAGGAAGACATCGTCCACGTCCTGAACCTCGAAGGAGAGATGGTTGAGCCCCGTCTTCTCATGCTGCATGCAGAAGAAGACGTGGTGGTCGACATAGTCCTGGCCGCGATCACAGCGGTTGAACGAGCCGATGATGTTGTCCTTGGTCCCGACATAGACGTCATCCGAGCAGACGAGGCCGAGCGTGTCGCGGAACCAGGCCACCGTTCGGCGCAAATCGGGCGATCCCATGACGCCGTGACCGATGCGTTTCACATGCGCCGGGCCGCGCTTCAGCCGCATCAGCTCGCCCGCCCGTTTCAGCGGCTCGTCCCCAAAATTGAGCGGCTGGCGCGGCACCGGTATCGGCGCCAGCCTTTCGATGCCGTGGACGACCTCGATCCGATAGCCGTTGGGCTCGGTGAGCCGCACCCGCCTGCCGCCGCCGGGCTCGTCGATCGCCTCGACCGGCGAGGCGCCCGGCAGCTTCGCCAGCCGGTGCAAATCCTCCTCGCTCGCGGCATACCAGGCGAGGCCGACGAAGGCCGGGGCACCGAGCTCGGTGACGTGGATATGATGCGCGGGATCGGTGCCGCGCATGTAGAGCGCGTTTGCGGTCCGCGCCGCCCGCACCATGCCGAAATCGGTGAGGAACTCCTCCATAACATCGAGGTCCGGCGCCCTGAGCCGGCCATAGGCGATGTCGGTGACCTTGATCGTCGGCATAGGCGCCTCCCCGTCGGGCTTCGTTTGTTGAACGAAGAGTAGAGCGTTTTCGCCCCCGCCGGCAATCGCCGGAACGACACTCAGGACGCGAACGGCCGGAAGTGCTTCGCCAGCGCCAAACCTTGATTCTGATAGTTGGATCGGATGCCGGAGCCATAAACGCGGTCGGGATGACCGGCCATCCGCTCATAGCGCAACCAGGCAACGGTCTGACCGTGCTCGAGCATGAACGGCACTTCGTGCGAGCGCACCTCCAGCACGGCACGGCTGCCGCGGGCCTCTCCGTCCCAGCCGAAGCCGGGGTCGAAGAAGCCCGCGTAATGGACGCGGTACTCGCCGGAGCGGGTGTAGTACGGCACCATCTCCGCCGCGAGGTCGGGCGGCACGCCCACCTCCTCGGCGGTGGCAAGGATATAGAACTCATCGGGGTCGAGGATCAGCGCGGCGTCGCGGCGATAGGTGATGGGTTCCCAATAATCATAGGGGTCATAGGCGCCGACGGCGTCGATATCGATCTTGTCGGTGTGCTTCTTGGCGCGATAGCCGATGACGCTGCCGGGGCCGGCGCCCTTCAAATCGATCGTCACAGGCACGAGATTGTCGCGGATCTGCAGCCGAGCGGCGGCGGAGCGCAGGAGTTGGCCGGCATCGTAGAGACGGTGCAGCTCGCTTGCGGCGATGATGGGATTGCCGCGCTGGAAGCGCAACTGGTTGAGCCGCGAGCCTTGCCGCGCGACGATGCTGAAGGTCTGCGGCGCCACCTCGAGATAAAGCGGTCCCTCGTAGCCGCGCTCGACCTGATCGAAGACGGTGCCGCGATCGGTGATGAGCCGCGTCAGCACGTCGAGCCGGCCGGTGGAACTTTTGGGATTGGCAAAGCCGGTGAGCGCGCCCGTCAGCCTGACGCTCTCCAGCAGCGGCACGACATAGACGCACCCGCGCTCAAGCACCGCGCCCTCGGCCAGATCGAGCGGATAGCCCCCCATCTCCTTGACCTTGTCCATGACCGCAGCATTGGGTCCAGGCAGGAAGCTCGCCCGCACGCGATAAGCATGATGGCCGAGGCGCAGATCCATGCTCGCCGGCTGGATCTGCGCGGGCTCGATCTCGGGCGCAGCGGTGACCTCGCGCGCGCGGATCATCGCCATGATGGCCTGATAGGGCAAAACGCCGGTGCCCGTCCGAAAGCCGAGGCCGGCCGGGCCTGTCTCGGAGGCGGCATGGAGGGCCGCTGCTGCGCTGGGGCTGTCCGTCATGGCATGCATCGTCCGTCTTGTGCCGGCCGGATGGTGCAACGGATTGCCCGAGCGAGCAAATGTTTACGGTTCAGCGTCGATGCCTCGCTTTATCCTCGCTCGATAACCGCACAATCCGTTGCGATCACAGGGGTTTTGGGCTTATCCCCGGCTTTCACAGAGAGTATGTCGGCGGTGACGTGGATAAGCGTCAATGGAAATCCCGGCTGCGCACCGGCAGCTCCGCGGGCGCGCTGAGGCCGGGATCGGCAAGCCGGCGCAGCAGCGCCGAGAGATCGACGATGCGGTCGGCGACGACGTGGATGACCTCGCCCTCGCGCTGCACGCGGCCGGTGACCTCGACCAGCCTCGCGCCCATGACGATCGGGCGGAAGCGCTCGAACACCTTGCGCCAGACGACGATGTTGGCAATCCCGGTCTCGTCCTCGAGCGTCATGAAGATCACGCCCTTGGCGTTGCCGGGCTGCTGGCGCACCAGCACCAAGCCACTCACCTTGACCCGTCTTGCCGCCGGCGTGGCAAGGAGCTGCAGGTTCGGCAGGATGCGGCGCGCGGCAAGATCGGGGCGCAGCAGCGCCAGCGGATGGCGCTTCAGCGACAGGCCCATGGCGCGGTAATCCTCGATCACATGCTCGCCCAGGCCCATCGCCGGCAGAGCCGCCGGCGCCTCCGGGAAAGCGCCGGCCAGCGGCGCCAGCAGCGGCAGGGATTTTTGCGCCTCGTCCTCGCCGAGCCCCTTCACCGCCCAAAGCGCCTGGCGCCGGTCGAGCCCCATGGAGCGGAAGGCATCGGCATCGGCGAGCCTTTCCAACGCACCCCGGCCGAGGCCGGTGCGATGCTGCAGCTCGGCCGGCCAGCGAAAAGGCGTATCGCGGCGCGCCAATAGCTGCTCTTCGATCTCTTCCTTGCCAAGGCCTTTGGCCTGGCGAAAGCCCAGGCGGAGCGCGCAACGCCCGCGGTCCGCCGTGGGCTCGAGCGTGCAGTCCCAGGCACTGTGATTGACGTCGATCGGGCGCAGCTCGACGCCGTGATCGCGCGCATCGCGCACGATCTGCGCCGGCGCGTAGAAGCCCATCGGCTGGCTGTTGAGCAAGGCACAGGCAAAGACCTCGGGATGGCGGCATTTGAGCCAGGCCGAGACATAGACGAGAAGCGCGAAGCTTGCGGCGTGCGACAGCGGGAAGCCGTATTCGCTGAAGCCCTTGATCTGCTCGAAGCAGCGGGTGGCGAAATCCTGGTCGTAATGGTTGGCGATCATGCCGGCGATGAACTTCTTCTCGAAGCGGTGGATCTCGCCATTGTGGCGGAAGGTCGCCATGGCGCGGCGCAGGCCGTCGGCCTCGCCGGCGGTGAAGCCGGCGCCGATCATGGCGATCCGCATCGCCTGCTCCTGGAAGAGCGGCACGCCGCAGGTGGGCTTCAGCACCTCCTCGAGACCCGGCGGAGAGACGGCCTCCTCCAGCCCGGTGCGGCGGCGGAGATAGGGATGCACCATGTTGCCCTGGATCGGGCCGGGGCGGACGATCGCCACCTCGATGACGAGATCGAAGAAGCTGCGCGGCCGCAGCCGCGGCAGCATGCTCATCAGGGCCCGGCTCTCGACCTGAAAGACGCCGAGCGTATCGGCGCGGCAGAGCATGTCGTAAACCGCGGCCTCGTCCTGCGGCACGCCGGCGATGGTGTAGCGTTGGCCGTCCCGCCGCTCCAGCAGGTCGAAGGCGCGGCAGATGCAGCTCAGCATGCCGAGGCCGAGCACATCGACCTTGAGGATGCCGAGCGCATTGAGGTCGTCCTTGTCCCATTCGATGACGGTGCGGTCCTCCATCGCCGCGTTCTCGATCGGCACGAGCTCGTCGAGCCGGCCGCGGGTGATGACGAAGCCGCCGACATGCTGCGAGAGATGGCGCGGGAAGCCCTGCAGCTCATGCGCCAGCTCGAGCGCCAGGCGCAGGGTCGGGTCGGCGGGGTCGAGCCCCACTCCGCGCACCTGCGCCTCGTCGATGGCGTCGTCGCCCCAGCCCCAGACGGTGCCGGCGAGCGACGCGGTCACGTCCGCCGAAAGGCCAAGCGCCTTCCCCACCTCGCGGATGGCGCCGCGCGAGCGGTAGGAGCTCACCACCGCCGTCATGCCGGCGCGCTCGCGCGTGTATTTGCGATAGATGTACTGGATCACTTCCTCGCGCCGCTCATGCTCGAAATCGACGTCGATGTCGGGCGGCTCGTTGCGCTCGCTGCTGACGAAGCGCTCGAACAGGAGATCGACCTGATCGGGGTCGACATCGGTGACGCCGAGGCAGAAGCACACCGTCGAGTTCGCCGCCGAGCCGCGGCCCTGGCAGAGGATGCCCAGCCCCCGGGCATAGCTCATGATGTCGTGAACGGTGAGGAAATAGGCGGCGAAGCCGAGCTCGCCGATGAGCCGCAACTCATGCTCGATCTGCTGCCGGATCTTCTGGGGCACGCCTTGGGGATAACGCCGCGCCGCCCCCTCGCGCGTCAGGCGCTCGAGCTTCGATTGCGCGGGCGTGCCGTCATCGCCGGTCTCGTCGGGATATTCATAGCGCAGCTCGTCGAGGCCGAAGCGGCAGCGCTCGACGATCTCCAGCGTGCGCGCCACGGCGGCGGGATGATCGCGAAAGAGCCGCGCCATCTCCCGTGGCGGCTTCAGATGGCGCTCGGCATGGGCCTCGAGGCGGAAGCCCGCCTCGGCGATGGTGCAGCCTTCGCGGATGCAGGTGACGACGTCCTGCAGCCTGCGCCGATGGGGCGCGTGATAGAGCACATCATTGGTGGCGACCAGCGGCAGCCCTATCCGCTCGGCAAGCGCCGCGAGGCGGTGGACGCGCCGGGCGTCGTCGCCGCGATAGAGATGGTGCGCGGCAAGATAGGCGGCGCCGCGGAAATCCCCGGCAAGGCGGCCGAGGAAATCGGAAAAGCCGGCATCGGGCCGATCCGGCGGCAGCGCAACCAGCACCTGTCCCTGGCTGTGCTCGACGACATCGGCATAGGCCAGCCGGCAGTCGCCTTTCCCGGCGCGCCGCTTGCCCAGGGTGAGCAGGCGGGAAAGCCGGCCATAGGCGGCGCGGTCGGTGGGAAAGCACAAGAGGCTCGGCGCATCCGTGAGGTCGAGCCGGCTGCCGACGACCAGGCGGAATCCCAACTCCTTGGCGGCGCTGTGGGCGCGGACGACGCCCGCGAGCGTGTTGCGGTCGGCGACGGCGACGGCGCTCTGACCCAGCTCCTGCGCGCGCAGCACCAGCTCCGCCGGCTGCGAGGCGCCGCGCAGGAAGGAGAAATTGCTGGTGACCTGCAGCTCGGCATAGGCGGCCATGGCGTCACGCGAAGATCCCATGGAGATACCAGCGCGGCGTCCGCTGCGCCTGGAAGAGGCCGTCGCGATAGAGCCAGAAGCGCCGCCCGGCCTCGTCCTCGACGCGATAATAATCGCGCGTCTGCGTTGCTTCCTCGCCGCGCCACCATTCGCCGCCGAGGCGTTCCGGCCCCTCGGCGCGACGCACGCGATGCAGCAGACGGCGCCAGAAAAACCGCACCGGCGGATCGTCCGGCACCCGCGCCACCGCCTCGATCGGCTCCGGCCGCGGCAACAGCCGGACCGGCCGCGGCAGGTCGAGCCGCCAGGCGCCTTGCGGCGGGGGAAAGACCGGAACAAGGCGCTGGGCGCGCTCCGGCACATGGCTCTCACGCGGCTCGAGACGCCCGATCGAAGGCTGCCCCAAGCGACCGGCCAAGCGATCGACGAGAGCGGCGAGCGCCGCCGGATCGGCGGCATCGCAATCGCTGCCTTGGGCCGCCGGCACCGCGCGCGCGACCTGGCGCGCCACGATCCCGGCGGAAGCCGCCGCGGGCCGAAGAGACGCCGTCCTGGCCAAGCGGAGCTGCGCCGGCGCCAGGCTCTCCACCGCCATCGCCGCCAGCACCATGTCCTCGATGCCGAGACCGGCATCGATCGTGCCGAGCCGCTCGGCAAAAAGCCGGAAGAGATGACGAAGGTCGCGCGTCGGCCGCGCCGTGCCGACCGTGGCCGGCGCCACGGCGCCATCGGTGCGATAGCAGCTCAGCACCAGCCGACGCGCACCGAGGCCCTCCTCTCCGAGCGCGCGGCAGAGCCTCTCCAGCAGCCTTCGTATCGCGAGGGCCAATGCCTCGGGCGTGCCGACCGGCTCGGCAAAGCGGCGCCGTACCCAGCGCGCGGGCTTGGGCGGCAACGGCGAGAGCGGCTCCGCCGCCGCGCCCAGCGCCTGATCGAGACGTTCCGCCAGCCCCGAGCCGAACCGCGCGGCAAGCGCGGCGCGCGGCAAGGTGTAGAGATCGCCGACGCGGCGCAGCCCGAGCCGCTCCAGCTCGCTCGCCTGCAGAGGATCGAGCCGCAGCGCCGCGATGGGGAGGGAAGCAAGCGCCCGCCACGCCTCGCCCGGCGGCACCACCGCGCTCTCGACGGCGCCGCACCGCGCCATCGCCCAGGCGGCGCCGGCGGTGTCGGCAATGGCGGCACGCGCGGCGATGCCTTGCCGCCGGAGGCGCTCGACCAGCGCGCGCGCCAGCTTCGCCTCGCCGCCCCGCAAATGGGCACAGCCGGTAATGTCGAGCAGGATCGCATCGACGCCATGGGGCGTGGTCCAGGGGCTATAGCGCTGGCACCACTGAGCGAGCCGCTGAAGCGCCGCGGCGTCGCCGGCGGGATCGGCCTCGGCGACGGCAAGCGCGGGATGGAGAGCGCGCGCATCGGCGAGCGGCAGGCCCGGCGCAACGCCCAGCTCCTCGGCAGCGGCGTTGACAGCCGTCACGAGGCGACGGTTGCCGACCGTAAGGGCGAGGACGAAGGGCCTATCCGATGCAGAAGGCAGGCTGTCGCGCCGCCGGTCGATCGGCCAGCGCGGCAGCCAGAGACACATGACCCGTCGCATCGCCTGCCTCCATGATCCAGGATGCCGGAACGCCGCCCCGGCAGCGCCAGAGCTCGACCTGCCAGCGGGCCCGGCCGATCCCAGGCTCTCCGGCAGCGACATCGCCCGGCAGCGCCTTGACCCGCCAGCGGGTCTGCGCCGCGTTGGGCGCCAGACGCTGCACCGCCGCCCGCTCGCCGTCGCGCCAGCGACGCAGCGCAAATCCGGTGACGCCGGAAGCCTCGGCAGCCAGCAGCAAGCGGCGGCTTGCCGGCAAGGAAAGCGCCTCCACCTCGCCGACCACGGCGGCGAGGCCCAGGCTTCTCAGCCCCTCCTCCATCGTCCACAGCACCTCGCGAGGATGCCGCGCCTGCGCCAGGATCAGCCTTGCGGGATCGAGGCCAAGGGCGGCCAGGCCGGGCCCATAGAGATCGCCCTCGGTCAAGCACCACAGCACCGGCTGCCCCGGCCTGAGCCGCGCCAGGATGCCGGCAAGAAAGGCGGCGGCGACGGCGCCGTCCTCCTCCTCGGGTCCCGCCCCTGCCACCTCATGCAGCGCCGCCAAGGGCAAGCCTTTGCCAGGCAAAGCCTGGTCGATTGCCGGCACGGCGAAAGGCAGGACCGCCCAGCCCTGTCGCCCTGCCCCTTCCAACGCCTCGAGGCGACGGCGCAACGCCGGGAGGCGAGCGTTTCGGCTGGCTTCGGGCATGCATGGTCGACCAATTTGTTCCTATTTTGTTCCCTATAGAAAGCAGAGTCAACGCCGGATTCAATAGCCCCGATTTGGAGAATTTCGACGCTACCGACCCCGGAAGATCGGCGTCTCCTTTTTGAGGAAGCTTTGATAGCCCTGGCGGAAATCCTCCGTATCGAAAGTCTCGTAGGGCTCGTCGAACTCCTTCCCCTCGAGCGGACGGGGATCCTCGAGGCGCCGGGCGAATTTCTTGTGCCAGCGATTGACCAGCGGCGCGCCCGCGGCGATGCGACGGGCCGCGGCATGGGCCTCCTCCGCCACTCGCGCATCGGGCACCACGCGGCTGACGAGTCCTTTCTCCTTTGCCTCGGCGGCGTCGAAGACGCGGCCTTCGAGCAGGATTTCGAGCGCGACCTGCCGCCCCACCAGTTTGATGAGCGCCGCGATCTCGGGATAGCCCATGGTGACGCCGAGCCGGTTGATGGGAACGCCGAAGCGGCTGCTTTCGCCGCAAATACGGATATCGCAGAGCATGGCAAGCTCGAGCCCGCCGCCGACGCAGATGCCTTGGATCAGCGCCAGCGTGGGATGGCGCGAATCGGCGATGGCGCGCATCGTGCCATGCATGAGCTGGCCATAGGCGCGCGCCTGCTCGAAATTGGAGCGCAAACCGGCGAACTCCGCGATGTCGGCGCCCGGCGCGAACGCCTTGTCGCCGGCACCGCGCAGCACGATGCAGCGAACATCGTCCTCGGCTTCAAGCGCAATGAAGGCGTCCCGCACGCTTTCCCACATCGCCCAGGTCAGCGCGTTGAGCCGCTCCGGCCGGTTGAGCGTCACCGTGACGATGCCGCCGTCGCGCTCGATCAGGACCTCCTGCGCCATTCTCGCCTCCTGGTTTGCGCAAGCCTAGCACATTGCTCTGTCGGCATTTTGGCCCTAAACATGCGCCTTCCGCCGCGCGACCGAGGAGCCGATGGCGAATACCCCAGCGGATGATGCCGCCGAGATCGCCTCCCGCATCCTGTTGGAGACGAAGTCCGTCCCGTTGAGCCCGGTCTCTGTCGATTGCCGGCGCTGCATCTCCTTTCCGCGCGTGCGACGGCGGCCAATGGATCTCGGCACCGAGCGGATCGAGCGCATGGCCGGCCATGACTTGCTCGATGCAGTGGCCGGCGGCGAGACCGCGGGTATTTCCTTTGCGGCGCGGATCGCCGAGTGGCCAGCATTGCCCATGCTCTGCAACGCACGGATCGACAGCGAGATGGCGGAAGGCGCGCGCGTCGTCCCGGTCGAAGCCCATTTCGAGGATCCCGGCGGCCGGTCGGCGGCGCGCGACGGCAACCGCACCGGCGCTGCCGCCTGACCCGCGACGCGACGCACGCCCGTGCATCACGGCTTTTTGGTCGAAATGAACCACTACATCGGGCATTACGGCTATCTCGCCGTGATGCTGGGCATCCTGCTCGAGGATTTCGGCCTGCCGGCACCGGGCGAGACACTGCTCATCACGGGCGCCATCGGCGCGTCCACGGGCGCGCTCAACCTCTATCTGCTGTTGCCGCTTGCCTGGGCTGGCGCGGTCGTGGGCGACAATATCGGCTACGCCATCGGCCATTTCGGCGGCCATCGCCTCATGGTGCGCCACGGCGGCCGCATCGGCATCACCGAGGACCGTTTGAAACAGGTGGAGGCGTTCTTCGAGCATTACGGTGGATGGGTGATCGTATTCGCCCGATTCGTCGTCATCCTGCGTCAGTTCAACGGCATTGTCGCCGGAACGCTCGGCATGCATTGGCTGCGTTTTCTCGCGCTGAATGCGATCGGTGCGGCGCTATGGGTGGGTTTCTGGGGCATGCTCTCCTACTGGCTCGGCAAGGGCGTGCTGATCTATGTGCATGAGCTGCATCGGGTTACGCCGCTGGTGGGCGCACTCGTTGTCATCCTGCTGGCATTGGGCGCGGGATATTTGTGGTGGCGCTTCACGCGAAAGCCGCGCCCTAGCGGCAATCATAGACCCCCAGGATAAGGTCGCCATCCTCGGGCTCGGCCGATCTCAGCACGGCGTTGCGACCGAGATTGGCGCAATAGAGCATCGCCTGGTGCGTCGCCTCGCCCTGCTGGTCGGCGGGAAATTGATAGGTAACGCCATCGGCGGTAGCGGTCGTTGCCTCCACCCGCGATACCGCGGCGCAGGCGGCGACGAAAAGGACCGGCAACAAAACCGCGGCCTTGATCACCAGAGAAGGCGGGCATTCGCCTCGCTGCGCGCTCACGGTGTCCTTACATCCAGCGATCGGTCCATGCCCGGCGGCAAGGTGCATGGCATAGGCATCATCGACGCGGGCACCAGCGATTTCCGCCGCCGCCGGCGGACACCGCTTGCTCCGAGAGACGTCGCGGCGCCCTATGGCTGAAATCGCTGCTCATGGCCTGCCTCTTGCAGCCCGAACGGACGACAGGATGATGAGCGGCGGCCGCTTGATGCGCAAGCATGGCGGCGGTAGGAAGCGCGAAGAGGGGCGGGTTTTCTGCTAACGCTGCGGCAAAGGGGTGGGTCTGATGCGAATTGCGCTCATCGGTCAGCAGGCATTCGGCAAGGCCGTGCTGGATGCTTTCCTGGCGCGAGGCGATACGGTTGCGGGCGTGTTCGTCGTGCCGGAAGCGGCCGGGGCGAAGCCCGATCCGCTTGCCGCCGCCGCTCGCGACCGGAAGCTGCCGGTATTTCCGACCGCAAGCTACGGCGCGGCGGAAGCCATCGCCGCGTTGCGCGGGCTCGACGTCGATCTCGGCATCATGGCTTATGTGCTGCAATTCGTGCCGCAGGCCTTTTGCCGCGTACCGCGCCACGGCACGATACAGTTCCATCCTTCCCTGCTGCCGGCGCATCGCGGCCCCTCCTCGATCAACTGGCCGGTGATACTCGGCAGGACGCGCACCGGCCTCACCATCTTCCGCCCGGTGGATAGGCTCGACGAAGGGCCGGTGATCCTGCAGAAAGAAGTGGCGATCGGTCCCGATGATACGGTGGCGACCCTCTATTTCGACAAGATTTTCCCACTGGGCGTCGCGGCGCTCCTCGAAGCGGCGGATCTCGTGGTCTCCGGCAAGGCCCAGCAACGCGCCCAGGACGAGAGCGAAGCCAGCTATGAAGGCTGGGTGCGCGAAGCGGAGTCCCGCATCAACTGGGCGAGCTCCGTCGACATCGTCTATAACCTCATCCGCGGCTGCAATCCGGCGCCGGGCGCGTGGACCACGCACGGCGGAAGGCTGCTCCATCTCTTCGAATCGCGCAAGATCGCCGCGCGCAGCTTCGCCCAGGTCAAGGGACTGACGCCCGGGCAAATCGCGGCGACGAGCGACCAGGGCTTCACCGTGCACGCGCAGGGCGGCTTCATCGAGGTATTGCGCTGCCGCTTCGACGACGGCAAGAAGATCCCCGCCGGAGAAGCCGGAATCGCCGTCGGCTCGGTGCTGGGAGAGCAGCCGCGGCCCGTCTGACGCCATGGCGCGCCGCCAGCGGCGATGATCGCGATGTCACGCCGAAGCCGCCAGCGTCTCCGGATGCCATAGCAGAAGCCGATGGCGGATCATCTCCATCGCCTTGACCAGCGCCGTCCCGATGACGGCGATGGCCAGAACGCCGGCGAAGACGCCCGGCGAATCGGCGAAGCGCATCTGCGTCATGATCGTGCCGCCGAGCCCTTCGCCGCCCATGGTCATCTCGTTCACGATCTCGACGATGAGCGAGATCGGCAGGGCCACCTGCAAGCCGGTGAAAATCTGCGGCAGCGAAGCCGGAAGCGCAATCTCCCAAAGCAGCCGGTGACGCCCGGCGCCGAGGCTCAACGCCGACCAGAGCAGCACGGCTTCGACGCCGTCCGCCGCGGCCCAGGATGCCACGATCACCGGAAAGACCGCGGAGAAGGCAACCATCAGAATCTTGGACGCATCGAAGACGCCGAACCAAAGGATGAATACCGGCAAGAAGGCGATCTTCGGCATCGGCAGGCCGATCGACACCAGCGGGTCGAAGAACCAGCGCATGAGCGGGACGCGCGCGATCAGGATACCGACGGCGACGCCGGAGACGGCCGCCAGGGCGAACCCGGCAAGCGCCCGGTAGAGGGTGAGCGCGATGTCGAGGATGATGTCGCCGGAAGCCACGTCGCGGTAGAGCCGCACCAGCACCGTCGAGAAAGGCGGCAGCAGGAAATCGGAGACGACATGCGCCTCGGCAAAAGCCTGCCAGAGGGCCAGCACGGCAAGGATCGAGAGCCAGCGCAACGCCGCCTGGCCGAACGCGCTCAGCCACGCCATCGCAGCGCCAGGCCCATCAGCAGGAGATAGAGGCGGTCGGCGAAGAATCCCACCGCGGAGACGGTGAGAACGGCGGCAAACATCGCGTCATAGGCGCCGCCCTCGCCGAAGGAGGAAATGAGATAACCCATGCCACGCTGGCTGGTAATCAACTCTGCCGCCACCAGCAGGATGAAGGAAAGCGCCAGAGCGTTGCGAACGCCGGCCAGGATCTCCGGCATCGCCGCCGGCAGCACCACCTCCCACAGCACCTCGCGGCGCTTGGCGCCGGCGGCGAGCGCGGACCAGATCAGCACTTGCTCGACCCCCCGCGCGCCGTTGAAGGCGCCCATCACCACGGGCAAGAGGCAGCCGAGAAAGACCGCGGCGATCTTCGAGGCGGCCCCAAGGCCGAACCACAGGATCATCACGGGAATGAGCGCCGAGCGCGGCAAGGGATAGAGCACGCGGATGAGGGGGTTGATCAGGATCTCCACCGGGCTGTACCACGCCATCGACACGCCCAGCGCGACGCCAACGACGATGCCAAGCGCGAGGCCCGCCGCCAGATTTTGCAGCGACGACAAGCCGTGGACGGCGAGATCGCCGTCTTGCAGCAGCCGCAGCCAGGCGCGCAGGACGGCGCTGACCGGCGGCAAAACGTCGGGACTGACAAGACCAAGGCGCGGCGCCGCCTCCCAAGCGACGGCCAGCGGCAGCAGCGGCAAGTAGCGCATCAGCGCAGCCCTCACGGCTCGCGCCTTTCCTGCGCCAGGATCGCCTCGCCCCGCACCAGGCCCCAGAGATGCTCGACCTTTTCGGCAAACTCGCTCGTGCGCGCGATCTCCGGACCCTTCGCGCCGGCGAAGGTGGTATCGACGATCTCCTTGATGCGCCCCGGCCGCGCCGACATGACCGCAACGCGGTCCGCGAGATAGACCGCCTCGCGCACGTCATGCGTGACGAATACGACGGTCTTGGGCGTCCGGCCGATGATCGCCAACAGCTCTTCATGCATGAGCGCGCGGGTCTGGGCATCGAGCGCGCCGAAGGGTTCGTCCATCAACAGGATCGCGGGATCGACGGCAAGGGTGCGGGCGATGGCGACGCGCTGCTTCATCCCGCCGGAGAGCTGCGCCGGATAGCTGTTTTCAAACCCGCGGAGGTGCACGAGCTCGATCAGCTCGCGCGCGCGCCTTTCTCGCTCGGCGCGCGGCCGTTTCTGTTTTTCGAGCCCGTAGAGGATGTTCTGCCGCACCGTCTTCCAGGGATAAAGCGCAAAATTCTGGAAGACGATGCCGCGGTCCGAGCCCGGACCGGCGATCGGCTTGCCGGCAACGGTGATGCCGCCGACCTCGATGGGCAAAAATCCGCCCAGCAGATAGAGCAGCGTGCTCTTGCCGCAGCCGCTGGGGCCGAGCAGCGCCAGGAACTCGCGCTCGCGCACCTCGAGCGAGACGCGCTCCAAAGCCAGCACCGGCCGTCCATGGGGCGGCCGGTAGGTGTGGCTCACGTCATGGAAGAAGATGCCCGATGTCATGATGGCGCCGCCGCGTACCGCTCAGCGAGGCCGCCGCGCAGCCTCATTGACCAGAGACAGATCGGCATATTTGCCGACATCGATCGAGATCGCGAGCAGCCCCAGCTCCTTCTGAACATCGAGATTGCTTTGCAACGCCTTGAGGTTGGGGATCGCGTCCGGATCGCGGTAGTAATCCTGCTTGGTGAAAACCCAGGTCTCATAGAGGGAGGGCGGTTGCCTGGTGACGTCGGCGAGGATCTTGACCGCCTCGGCGCGGTTCGCCGGGTCGTAATACCAGCGCATCGCACGCTGCCAATCCTCGAAGAAATCGACCAGAACCGCGCGATGCGCCTCGATGAAGTCCCGGCGCGCCGCCATCAGCGTCGTCTGCGCCTCGCCCATGGCGTCCTTCATGGTGAACAGGGTGCGCACCTTGCCGGTCTTCTTGGCGGTCAGCGCGAACGGCATGACCATGCCGGCGAGATCGACCTTCTTCTCCTCGAGCGCCGACGCCATGTTGGGGAATTGTATCTCGACGATCCGATAGTCGCGTCTGTCCTCCAGGCCGTGATCCCTGAGGAACTTGCGCAGCGCCATGTCGGCGGCGCCGCCTATGCCATTGGTGGCGAGGACCTTGCCCTTGAGATCCTCGATCTCGTGGATCGGGCTGTCGGCGCGAACGAAGAACTCGTTTGCGTAGTAGTCGTCGATACCGTCCTGGTAGAGATCGCCGATGGCGCGAAGGTCATCCATATGCGCGTTCTGAATGGCGAGTCCGAAGGACGAGAAGGCGAGCGCGGCAATGTCGAGCTCTCCCGCGGCCAGTGCCGTGATCTGTGGCGCGCTGCCGCGGAAATGGACGAGCTGCACGGTATAGGACTCGCCGTAATGCGTCAGAAGCTCGGGCTTCGCGAAGATGATCGAGGTGAGTTGGCCCGGCACGACCGCCCAGCCGACGCGCAGCTCGAGCGGCGCTGCTGCGGCGGCGGGCGAGGATGCCGCCAGCAGCACGGCGAAGATCAGCCCTCGCCAACCCTCTCTCCCCATCGTCCCTCCTCCCTCGGCTCCTCCGCCAGCTTATCGGCCGATCATCACCGGCCGCCGGAGCGGGTTTTCCGGCATATCCGCATGCGAGGCGGTGGATGTCAACGACTCATCTCCATCGCCGCCGAAGAAGCGCGCCGGCAAGGCTGGACAAAGGCGCGGGCGGGCGGGCAGGATCGCAAATCGCCCCGGGGAGGTCTCCTTGCGCGAATTCGATCTGGGCCGCGCCGTGCCGCGAACCGAGGATTTTCGGCTGCTGCGCGGGCGCGGCCGCTATACCGATGACATCGATCTTCCCCGAAAAGCGCATCTCTACGTCCTGCGGTCGCAGCATGCTGCGGCGCGCATTCGCGCCATTAAGACAGGCGCCGCCGCTGCCGCGCCGGGCGTGCTCGCCATCCTGACCGGAAAGGACGCGCAAGCGGACGGCCTTGGCACCTTTTCTTCCGCCGTCCGGCGCAAGCGTCCCGGCGGCGCCGACAACTTCGTGCCGCCCTACCGCGTATTGGCCCTCGATCGCGTGCACCACGTCGGCGAGCCGGTCGCCGCCGTCGTCGCCGAGAGCCTTGCCGAAGCCAAGGATGCGGCCGAATTCGTCGAGATCGACTGGGAAATACTGCCTTCCGTCACCGACACCACGGCGGCTTCCCTGCCGGGCGCGGCCGTCGTGTGGGAGGAAGTGCCGGACAACCTGTGCTTCGTCCACGAGCTTGGCGACAAGGCGGCGGTCGATGCCGCCTTCGCCCGCGCCAAGCACGTCGTCAGGGAGCGTTTCCGCATCAGTCGGGTGGCCGCCAATCCGATGGAAGGGCGCACCGCGCTCGGCCTTTATGAGGAGCGTGACGAGCGCTACACCCTTTACGCCGGGCTTCAGGGCGTGCATCGCACGCGCGTCGAGCTTGCCGGCAACATCTTCAAGCTGCCGGCCAACCGCTTCCGCCTGATCTCGCCCGATGTCGGCGGCGGCTTCGGCATGAAGGGCAGCGCGTTTCCGGAGCTGGCGCTGGTGCTGTGGGCGGCACGGAAGATCGGCCGTCCGGTCAAATGGACGGCGGAGCGCAGCGAGAGCTTCATCGCCGACCATCATGCTCGCGACAACGTCTGCGACGTGGCGCTGGCGCTTGACGAGCACGGCAAATTCCTCGCCCTGCGCGTCAATACCATCGTCAATCTCGGCGCTTTTCTCTCCACCATGGGCGTGCATGTCGCCACCAACAATCTCGGCGGACTTGCCGGCACTTATACCACCCCGCACATCCACGTGACGGTGACCGGCGTGTTCTCCAATACCAATGCCACCTGTCCCTATCGGGGCGCCGGAAGGCCGGAAGCGTCCTACTGCATCGAGCGCATCGTGGATATCGCCGCAGGCGAGACCGGCATCGACCGCGTCGAGCTGCGCCGGCGCAACATGATCCCGGCGAGCGCCATGCCTTACAAGACCGGGCTGGTCTTCAGCTATGACAGCGGCGAATTCGAGAAGACCCTCGACATGGCGCTCGAGCTTGCGGACTGGAAAGGCGTTGCCGGGCGCCGCGTCGAGGCGATGAAGCGCGGCCGACTTTACGGCGCCGGTCTTGCCAGCGTCATCGAGATCGCCGGCGGCCCGGCGGATTTCCCGCTCGAGGAGGCGGTCGAAATCCGCTTCGATCCCACCGGCCATGCCACCGTGCTCGCCGGGACGCATTCGCACGGGCAAGGGCATGAGACCATGTATCGCCAGTTCGCCGGCCACATCCTGGGCCTGGCGCCGGAGCGCGTGCGTCTCCTCTATGGCGATACCGACCTGGTTTTCCACGGCCGCGGCACGTTCGGCTCGCGCTCGGCGAGCGTCGGCGGCGCGGCTTTTCTCGGCGCCGCGCAGAAGATCATCGATAAAGGCAAGCTCATCGCCGGCCACCTGCTCGAGACCTCGGTGCTTGACATCGAGTTCGCCGATGGGCGCTTCGCGGTGAGAGGCACCGACCGCTCGATCGACCTGGCGGATGTGGCAATGGCCTCCTTCATTTCTCAGCGCATGCCGCGCGGCGTCGAACTTGGCCTCGATGCCCGGGCGGTGGTGACGCCGCCCGGCCCCACTTTCCCCAATGGCTGCCACGTCTGCGAGGTCGAGATCGACCCCGAAACCGGCGTGGCGAGGATCCTGCGCTATGCGGTGGTCGACGACGTCGGCCGCGTCGTCAACCCGCTGCTGCTCAAGGGCCAGATCCATGGCGGCATCGCCCAGGGCGCGGGGCAGGCGCTCTGCGAGACCCTGATCTATGACCGCGACAGCGGCCAGCTCCTGACCGGGTCTTTTATGGATTATTGCATGCCGCGCGCGGACGATTTGCCGATGATCGCCGTTGGCAGCAACGAGGTCTCGGCCAAGACAAACCCCTTGGGGATCAAGGGCGCGGGCGAGGCCGGCACCGTCGGGGCGCTCTCCGCGGTAATGAACGCCGTCAATGACGCTCTCGCTCCGCTGGGCATCCGCCATGTCGACATGCCGGCGACGCCGGAGCGGCTATGGCGAGCGATCCGCGACGCCAAAGCAAAAAAAAATCCCCCTCTCCCATGAAGGGAGAGGGGGAGGAAACGGGTCGATGGCTCGCCGCGGGCGGAGCGCGCGGCACGCAGTAATCGTTCCGCGAGCCTCTGCGGTACTGTACCTTAGGCGTCGAGCGATTCAGGAGGGCACGCCATGGCCGATACCGTCGAGCTCACCGTCAACGGCCGCAAGCATCGGCTCGGCGTCCCGCCGGATACGCCGTTGCTCTACGTGCTGCGCAACGACCTCGCGCTCAACGGCGCCAAATTCGGCTGCGGCTTGGCGCAGTGCGGCGCCTGCACCGTGCTGGTGGAGGGAGAGCCGGTGCGGTCCTGCTCCTATCCGGTCGAGGACGCTCAGGGCAAGCCGATCACGACCATCGAAGGGCTGGGAACGGTGGACAAGCCGCACCCTGTCCAGAAGGCGTTCATCGAAGAGCAAGCGGCGCAATGCGGCTATTGCATCAACGGCATGGTGATGGCCGCCGCGGCATTATTGCAGCGCAATCCGGCGGCGGATGACGCGGCCATCCGTCAGGCGCTGGCCGGCAATCTCTGCCGCTGCGGGACGCATGCGCGCATTCTGCGCGCCGTCGCCCGGGCGGCGGCGGAGATGGGGCGATGACCGCGACCATCCTTACCCGCCGCGGCTTCGGCCAAGCGCTGGGCGCGCTCACCATCGCCTTTTCCTTGGCGCCCCATGGCTCTGCCGCCGAAGGGGTAAAGCTGCCGGGCAGTCTTGCCGCCAATCCGCTGCTGGATGCGTGGCTGCGCATAAACCCCGACGGCACCGTCACCGTCTTCACCGGCAAGGTCGAGCTGGGACAGGGCATCCTCACCGCTTTCGCGCAGATCGTCGCCGACGAGCTCGACATTGTTCCTGAGCGGATCAGGCTGATCTCGGGCGACACGGCACAGACGCCTGATGAAGGCTTCACCTCGGGCAGTCAGTCGATCGAGTACGGCGGCACCGCGCTTCGCCATGCCTGCGCCGAGACGCGCGACGTGCTGCTGAAGCTCGCCGTGGCGAAGCTCGCGACCACGATCGACAAGCTTACCGTCGAAGACGGCACGATCACGGCGCCTGGCGGCTGGAGCGTCACCTACTGGGCGCTCAGCCCGCAGGCGCAGCTTCATCAAGAGGCGAGCGCGGGCGCCGCCCTGAAATCGCCGCAAGACCACAAATATATCGGCAAGAGCAAGCCGCGGCTCGACATTCCCGCCAAGGTCACGGGCGGCGCCGCTTACGTGCAGGACATCAGGCTGCCGGGCATGCTCTTCGGCCGGATCTCGCGACCGCCGAGCTACGGCGCGGCGCTGGTCTCCTTCGACGAAGCGCGCCTGCGCGGGCTGCCCGGGATCGTCGCGGTCGTCCGCGATGGTCGCTTCCTCGGCGTCGTCGCCGAGCGCGAGGAGCAGGCGATTGCCGGACGCGACGAGCTTGCCCGCGCGGCGAGTTGGCGCGAAGCGCCGTTGCTGCCGTCACCCGATGACATCTATCGGCACCTCAAGTCGCTGCCGGCGACGGATCACGTCATCTCCAGCAAAGGCGGCGACATTCCGCCGGCGGCGCGCCTGTCGCTCGCCGCGACCTATACCAGGCCCTATACGGCCCATGCCTCGATCGGCCCTTCCTGCGCCATTGCCCAATTCAAGGACGGAGAGCTCGCGGTTTGGACGCATTCGCAGGGCGTCTTCCCCCTGCGGCGCGATCTCGCCAAGGCGCTCGACATGGATCTGGGAAAGATCCGGTGCATCCACGCGCAAGGCTCCGGCTGCTACGGGCACAACGGCGCCGACGACGTGGCGCTTGACGCGGCCCTGCTCGCCCGCGCCAGCAACGGCCGGCCGGTCAAGGTGCAATGGATGCGCGATGACGAGTTCGGATGGGAGCCTTATGGGCCCGCAATGACGGTCGAGCTTCATGGCGGCCTCGACGATGCCGGCATGATCGTCGACTGGACGCATGACGTCTGGACCAACACGCACAGCACCCGGCCGCAAAAGGATGGCTGCAACCTGCTGGCTTCATGGCATCTGGCGCAACCAAGGTCGCCGGGCCCGCCGGAGATCATTCCGCAGCCGGCCGGCGGCGGAGACCGGAACGCCATCCCGCTTTACGACTTTCCCCGCCAGCGCGTGACGCATCATTTCATCCCGCAGATGCCCATCCGCGTATCGGCGCTGCGCGCGCTCGGCGCTTATGCCAATGTCTTCGCCATCGAGAGCTTCATGGACGAGCTTGCCAAGGCGGCGAAGGCCGACCCCGTGGAATTCCGGCTGCGGCACTTGAATGATCCGCGCGCCATTGCCGTCATCAAGGCCGCCGCAAGCTTTGCCGGCTGGCAGCCGGCCCTGCCTGGCGGCACCGGCAAGGGACGCGGCTTCGGCTTTGCCAAATACAAGAACCTGTCGGCCTATCTCGCCGTGGCGATCGATGTCGAGGTCGACCGGCAAAGCGGTCAAGCGCGCGCCACGCGGGCCGTGGCGGCGATCGACGCCGGTCAGGTGGTCAATCCCGACGGGCTCATCAATCAGACCGAAGGCGGCATCATCCAGTCCGTAAGCTGGACGCTCAAGGAGCAGGTGCGCTTTACCCCCGAGCACATCGCGTCGCGCGACTGGGGCGGCTATCCCGTCATCACCTTCCCCGAAGTGCCGGAGATCAAAGTGATCGTGCTCGACCGTCCGGCGGAGAGATCGCTGGGGGCCGGCGAGGCGGCGCAGGGCCCGACCGCGGCCGCCATCGGCAATGCAATCGCCCACGCGACAGGCGTCCGACTGCGCGACCTGCCGCTCATTCCCAACCGACTCAAGGGCGCCTTCGGCTAAGGAGAAACCTTATGGCAAAGACCGTCGAGATGACCGGCGAGCGGGTGCTCGCCAATGCTCCGATGAGCGAGGCGGAACGGAAGGTCCGGATGGAGCTTGCCGCCTGCTATCGCCTGGCTCAGAAGAACGGCTGGGACGAGCTTATCTATAATCATATCTCGGCGCGCGTGCCGGGGCCGGAGCATCATTTCCTCATCAACCCTTTCGGCCTCGCCTTCGAAGAGGTGACGGCATCGAACCTAGTCAAGGTCGACGTCGAAGGCCGCGTCATCGGCGAAACGAACTATCCCATCAACGCCGCCGGCTTCACCATTCACAGCGCCGTCCATGCGGCCCGGCCGGAGGTGGGGTGCGTCATCCACCTTCACACCGAGGCGGGCATGGCGCTTTCCATGCTTGACGGCGGACTGTTGCCGCTCACTCAGACGGCGATGCTCTTCCAGCGTCAACTCGCCTTTCACGATTACGAGGGTATCGCATTCAACCTCGCAGAGCGCGAGCGGCTGGTTCGCGACCTCGGCGACAAATCCGTCATGATCCTGCGCAATCACGGCACGCTGGTAGCCTGTCCCACCGTCGGTCAGGCCTTCGTGACGATGTTCCTGCTGGAAAAAGCCGCGCGGGCGCAGCTACGGGCGATGGCATGCAACAACAAGCTCGTGCAGGCGTCGCCGCAAGCCATCGACATGACCGCCCAATACGGCAAAAGCGGCGCTGGCGGCTTGGAACAGGCATGGCAAGCGATGGTGCGTCGGCTCGACCGCGAAGACACATCCTACCAAAGCTGATCCGGGCCCATGGTGAAAGAGATCGCCAATTCGTTCCTGCTGGTCTATGCCGGCCTCTTTCCGATCGTCAATCCGGTGGGCAGCGCACCGGTCTTTCTCGGCCTGACGCGGCACTGCACCGACCAGGAACGCCGCAGTCTGGCCCGGCGCGTCGCGGTCAACGGTTTCTTCCTGTTGCTGGGCTCTCTCTTCGTCGGCTCGCACGTGCTCGAATTCTTCGGCATCACCTTGCCGGTGGTGCGCGTCGCCGGCGGGCTGGTGGTGAGCGCTTTTGCCTGGAAGCTCCTCCACGCCGGGGAGGAGCCGGGAGATCGGCGCACCGCCGACGCTGCCGCCGAGCCGATTGCGGCGACGGACGTCTTTTATCCCTTGACCATGCCGCTCACCGTCGGCCCGGGATCCATCTCGGTGGCCATTACGCTCGGCAGCCAGCGGCCGAAGACGGCGGCCGGCCTCGCCGATCTTGCGCTCCTCGGCGCCGCCGCCATTGCCGGCCTCGTCGCCATCGCCGCAACCGTCTATATTTGCTACCGCTTCGCCGAGCCGATCATCTCCGCGCTCGGCGAAAGCGGCACCAATGTGCTGGTGAGGTTGTCCGCCTTCATCCTGCTCTGCATCGGCATTCAGATTATCTGGAGCGGCTACAGCGCCTTGGTCGTGGTTGCGACCTGATCCCGCTTGGGCGCCGCGTTTGCCAGGAACCAGCGATAGGCATCCGCCAGCCCCTCGCGCAGCCCAATGCGCGGGCGCCAGCCCATGGCGGCGAGCTTCGAGACGTCGAGCAGCTTGCGCGGCGCCCCGTCCGGCCGCGCCGTGTCGTAGCGGAAGCCGCCGGTGAAGCCGACCACCTCGGCGATGAGCCCGGCCAGCTCGCGGATGCTCACATCCTCGCCCCAGCCGACATTGACATGGCTCTCGCCGGAATACCGCGTCATCAGGAACACGAGCACGTCGGCGAGATCGTCGACATGCAGAAACTCGCGCCGCGGCATGCCCGTCCCCCAGATCTCGACCTCGCGCGCTCCGCTCAGCTTCGCCGCATGGGTCTTGGCGATGAGCGCCGGCACCACGTGGCTCGCCTGGAGATCGTAGGTATCGCCGGGACCGTAGAGGTTTGTCGGCTGCGCCGAGATGAAATCGGCGCCGTATTGCCGGCGATAGGCGGCGCAGAGCTTCAACCCCGCGATCTTCGCCACCGCGTACCACTGGTTGGTCGGCTCCAGCGGGCCGCCGAGCAGCGCGTCCTCCACCATGGGCTGCGGCGCCAGGCGCGGATAGATGCAGGAGGAGCCGAGAAACAGCAGCTTCTTCGCCTGCGCGCGCCAGGCCGCCTCGATGACGTTGGCGGCGATCTGCAGATTGTCGTAGAGGAATTCGGCCGGGCGCGTGTCATTGGCGAAGATGCCGCCGACCGTCGCCGCCGCGACGATCACCGCATCCGGCCGGGTGGCCGCGAACCAGCGCTCGACATCGGCCTGCCGGCGCAGATCAACCTCGCGGCGGGTGACGGTGAGCACCTCGCAGTCCTCGCGCGCGAGCCGCCGCAGCAGCGCGCTCCCCACCATGCCGCGATGGCCCGCGACGAAGACGCGGCGTCCGTTCAGCGGAAAGAGGACGGGTGTAGCCTCCACCATCCGCTAATCCGCCTCGGCGGACGCGGCAAGGGACAATGCGATGCGGTCGGCCGGGCCTTGTCCTTTGATCATGGCGGGGGAGATTGCCATCATCGCCGCAGTTGTGCAAATCCGGTGCGGCCCGCACGCGCCATCAAGCAAGGGACGGCACTAACCGTCCGGCAATCCCAGAAACGGGCCGATCGCGGCCAGGAAAGCCTCAGGCTGCTCCAGCGGCGGACAGTGGCCGCAGCCCGGCAGCAGGACGAAACGCGCGCCTTTGATCTCTTGCGCCAGCTCGCGGGCAAGATCGAGCGGGGTGGCGGCGTCGAGTTCGCCGACCACGACCAGCGTTGGATTCGCAATCGCTGAAAGCGAGCTTCTGAGATCGACCCGTTCCAGAGCGCGGCAGCCGGCGATAAAGGCGCCGGGGTTGAAGCGCATGAGCACCGCCCGGCGCTCGGCGACCGCTTCGCCGTGGGCTGCGAGATAGGCATCGTGAAAGATGCGCCGCGCCGCGATGTCGGCGACCGCCCCCATGCCGCCGGCGGCGACCTTCTCCGCCATGACGGCAAAGGCCGATCTTGCCTGTGCCGGAAATCGCGCCGCCGTGTCGACGAGCAGCAGCTTCTCGAACAGCGCGCCGTGCCGCGCCGCGAGCGCCACGGCGATGAACCCGCCGAACCCGTTTCCGAGCACCGCGCTGCCGGGGCCGAGATCGAGGGCGCGCAGCGCTTCGGCGATGCGATCGGCATGATCCTCGACGCCGGGACCGGCCGGGCTCGATGCGTCGAAGCCCGGGAGAGCCACGAGATGGACGCGCCGGTCCTTCGTCAAGCTGGGCACGACGCGCGCGAATGCCGAACGGTCGATGAGCAGCGAGTGGAGCAGCACCAGATCCGGCCCCTCGCCCGCCGACACGATGTCCATCGTGCCGCCCCGCACCTCGATCCGCGCCATGCCCGTCCCCGCCGCAATGCTCGACAGTACCGGTGTAGCATCCGGGTATGCTTCCGTCTCGCGGGTTCTTCTTGCGGCGCGCGGCGGGATGCGGTAGTGGCGGGCGTGAAGGAGCAGGGCCTTGCAGTACGCGGCGGGATCGATCGGGACGGCGGCAATGGCCGGCATGATAGGGGCACCGGAACTCACGGTCGTCGTCCCGACCTTCAACGAACACGACAATGTGGCGCCGTTGATCGAGCTGCTCGCCGCGGCACTTCAAGGCATCGACTGGGAGGTGATCTTCGTCGACGACGACTCGGCGGACGGCACCGCCGCGATGGTGCGCGGCATCGCGCAGCGCAATCCGCGCGTGCGCTGCCTCCAGCGCATCGGCCGGCGCGGCCTCTCGACCGCCTGCATCGAGGGCGTGCTCGCCTCTTCCGCGCCCTTCATCGCCATCATGGACGCCGATCTCCAGCACGACGAGCGTCTGCTGCCGCGCATGCTGGAGACGCTGCGGCGCGAGAGGTGCGACCTCGTCGTCGGCTCGCGCTATATCGCCGGCGGCGGCGTCGGCGACTGGGACGACCGCCGCGCCGGCATCAGCAGCCTCGCGACCAGGCTCTCTCGCCTCATTTGCCGGATCGACATCGCCGACCCCATGAGCGGCTTTTTCATGCTGCGCCGCGAGGTCTTCGACCGCGCCGTGCGCCGGCTTTCCGGCCAGGGGTTCAAGATCCTGCTGGACCTCCTTGCCTCCTCACCGGAGACGCTTCATCTCAAGGAGCTGCCCTACGAGTTCCGCCGGCGTCGCCATGGCGCGAGCAAGCTCGACACGCTGGTGGTATGGGAATTCGGCATGCTGCTCGCCGACAAGCTCGTCGGCCATCTCCTGCCCGTGCGCTTCGCCCTTTTCGCCGTCATCGGGGCGGTCGGACTTGGCGTCCACTTGGCGGTGCTGCGCGCGGCTCTCGCCGTGCCGGCGCTCGATTTCACCGCGGCGCAGGCGATCGCGACCGTCGTCGCCATGACGTCGAACTTCTTCTTGAACAATCTCTTCACCTACCGCGACCAGCGCTTGAGAGGCTGGCGGCTCTTGCGCGGCCTCTTCTCGTTCTATCTCATCTGCGCCGTCGGCGCCGTCGGCAATGTCGGGATCGCCGCCTATGTCTTCGCCGCCGACAACGTCTGGTGGCTCGCCGGCATCGCCGGCGCCATCGTCGGCTCGGTCTGGAACTACGCCGTCTCCTCGGTCTTCACCTGGCGTCAGCGCTGAGGCTATTGCTGCCGATTGGACCGCAGGACGTAGCGGTCGCCGGCCAGGCGCTCGAACATGACGTCGATCATCGGATGGCTGATCGGCCCGTTCTCGGCGTCCGGCAAAAGATTCTGCTCGGAGACATAGGCCTCGTAGGGACCGCCCTGGGCATTTTGCGCCAGCAGATGATAGAAAGGCTGGTCCTTCGACGGGCGGCGGTCGACGGGGATGGACTGGTACCATTCTTCGGTATTGCTGAACACGGGGTCGACATCGAAAATGACGCCGCGAAAGGGGTAGATCCGGTGGCGCACGATCTGCCCCACGGAAAACTTGGCCTTGCGGTGAACGCGCTGTCGGCTCAACGATTGCCTCATTGGCTTCGCACCGGCGGAGCCCAAGGCTGTGTATAGGGAGTCGACGCCCCTTGCTCAAGCCTTCGGACCCGCCTCGACAGCGGTCTCCAATCGCTCCACCATGGACTCCTTGCCCAGCAAGCGTCGAGGCCGATGATGCTGCCACTGTCCGGGATCAGGGTTGTCGAGATCGGCCAGAACCTCGCCGGCCCCTATGCCAGTGAAATTCTGGCAACGCTCGGCGCCGACGTCGTCAAGCTCGAACGCCCGGAGGGCGACGACGCGCGCGGCTGGGGCCCGCCCTTCTGGCAGGGCGCTGCCGCCATCTTCCAGACGGTGAACCGAAACAAGCGCGGCATCACGCTCGACCTCAGGGATGCGCAAGGCATCGGCTGGCTGAGGCGGCATCTCGCGGGCGTCGACGTGCTCTTGCACAACATGCGGCCAGGCGCGATGGAAGAGCTGGGGCTCGGCGCCGAGGCGCTCACCGCGCAATACCCGCGCCTCGTCTACGCCTCGCTGTCGGCCTTCGGGCACAAGGGCCCGCTGCGTCTTAAGCCGGGCTATGAGCCCATGGTGCAGGCCTTTGCCGGCCTTTTCAGCTTGAACGGCGCGGAGGATGCGCCGCCGACGCGCGTGGGTCTGCCGATCCTTGATATGGGGACCGGATTGTGGCTGGCCTTGGGTTGCGTGGCGGCGTTGTTGCGACGGACCGAGACGGGGCGCGGCGGCGTGGTCGACGCCTCGCTGTTCGAGACCGCGCTCACCTGGCTCACCGTACCCTTCGCCAGCTTCAAGGTGACGGGCCAACTGCCGCAGCGTCACCGCACGGGCAGCCGCCGCCTCGTCGTCTTCGAAGCCTTCCATACCGCGGATGGCGAGATCATCATCGCCGCCGCCAATGACCGCCTCTTCCAAAAGCTCGCGCGCGCCCTCGACAGACCGCAATGGGCGGAGGATGAGCGCTTCAAGACGAACGCCTTGCGGCTTGCCAATAAAGCCGCGCTCATTCCGGAGATCCAATCGATCCTGCGCGCCGCAACCACGGCGCAATGGGTCGAGCGCCTCGACGACGCCGGCGTGCCTTGCGCGCCGATCCAGGACTTCAACGACGTCGTCGCCGAGCCGCAGACCGCCGCGCTCGGCATGATCGAGCCGGTCCCTGGCGCCGATATAAGCCTGATCGGCCTGCCGCTGTCCTTCGATGGCGAGCGTCCGCCGATGCGCCGGCGCGCACCACGTCTCGGTGAGCATAACGCGGAGCTGTTGCCCGCGGCTGAACCGACGAAGAAACCGGCGCTATAATGAGCGGGCGAGGGGGATAGGCCGAAGCGCGCCCCTCGTATCACGGGCGGGGATGACGGTCAGGAGAGCGGGGTGAGCGAGGGCGAGACGAGCGGATCGCCGATGATCCTGCCGGCCGACTGGTTCATCCGCACTGTCGAGTCGGATGAGAAGCGGCAGCGGCCGCCCTGGCTGGCAATGGTCGCGGCGGCGCTGATGCATGCTTTGGTGCTGCTCGCGGTGATCATGAGCTGGCTTTATCCGACGGTGCCGCCGAGCGAGCCGGACGTCATCCCGGTGAAGGTCGTGTTCGCTCCGCCGCCCGCGCCTCCACCTCCGGTGCCGGCCGAGCCCGCGCCGAAGGCCGCGCCGTCCCTCGCCTATCGCGAATCCGGGCCGGATCAGCGCACGACCGCGCCGCCTCCGGCGGAAATGCCGGCGCCGGAACCCGCAACCCCGCCGCCCCCGACATCGGCGGCGACGCCGGCGGAGAAGGAACCGCCGCCGCCGCCCGAAAAGCCGGCGCCGGAGAAGCAGCCGCAGGAGAGCGCCAAGCCCTCGCCGCATAAGGACCTGGCCCGGCTCGAACCGCCCAAGAAGGAAGCGGAGACGATGCGGGCGCCGCGCCTCGCGCCGCCGCGGCGTCTTGACGTCGAGCCGGGCGAGCGCTTTGAGAGCGGCGATCCCTATCTCAATCAGCTTCATGCGCTGATCGAGCGGCATCGGATTTATCCGCGGGTGGTGGGGACGTTCGGCCTGCTGGCAGAAGGCATGGCGGCCTATGACGTCCTGCTCGACCGTTCCGGCCGGATCATCGGCATGCGGCTCAGTCATTCCTCGGGTATTGCCGGAATCGATCAAGCGGTCGAAGGCATGATCCGCAGCAGCCTGCCCTTCCCGCCGCTGCCCGCCGATTATCCCGACGAGGTCAACATCGTCGTCGCGATTCGCCTCTTCCCGCCGTCCTGACCTCGCCGACCCGGAGGCTCACGGCACCGGCGACAACTCGATACGCTCGCAATTCATGCGGCCTTGGAGCAGGCAATCCTCGAGCTTCGAGACTTCCGCCAGCCCCTCGGCCACCCACAGCCCGATCAACCCCAGCAGCAGCGCCGCCGCGAATCCGGCGAGGCTGGCGGTAAAGCGGTCGGCTTCTTCTTGGCGCTCGCGCGGCGTTAACGTCGTTCGTCGCTCCATGGCGGCCAGTCTGCCACAGATGACGCGCCGAGGCGAGCGAGCGGGACTATACCCTTTACCATTGTACACGCGGTTGGCCCGGAATCCGAACACGTTCGACCAAGCCGGGAGCTTTTGCCGCGCTGCTCCACGACGTCGCGTCTCCGGGCTCACGGCACCGGCCGCAGCTTTCGCGCCTTGCTCGGCGCCGCGCCCGTGCGCAGCATCTCGGCGAGATCGACCACCATCTGGCAGAGTGCCTGCGCGTCCATCTCCGATGCCGCCGCGCCGATGCAGTCGAGAACATAGGCTCGCCGCTGCTCATCGATCGCGGCTTGCGCCGGGTAGGGATCGGGCGCGGAGCGGGATTGCCGCTCGGGCGGATCGATATCGGCGGTCATGCTTCCTCTCTTCCGCTCTCGATGCGGCCCGCGTGCCGCTCACGTCTCGGCCGGACGCACGAAGCACAGCACTTTGGGATTCGTATAGGGCAGCCAGCACGCAATGGCTCGGCCCGTGGGATTGTCGGTTTTGCTGAGAACGCTGTCGGCGGGGACCTCTTCCCAATGGGGAAGGACGTCGTCGCCGTATTGCTTGCCGATCAGGACTTCATAGTGATCGCCGCTGATGCGGTACTCCACGGGCCGGCAATCGGCCTCGGAGCAGCAGAGGCCGCCATCGGGCGCGCGCAGCGACTGGAACCAGGGCGCGAAGGCGGGGTCTGCGTTCTCCGGCGGTCTGGCAAGGCACACTGTCCCGACCGACAGCAGCGCCAGCATGCCGGCGGCAGCGGCGCTGAGAAGCGGCCTCATGCCGCCGCCGCCGCGTTCAGCCGCGCGAGCGCCGCCTCATAGAGCTGGATGTGGTGATAGGCGAAGATGCCCCAGGGATCGCCTGGCGGCGGCAATGCCGCGATGTCCGTCAACGCCGTCACCCGGCCGAAAGGCGGGTCGGTTGGAACGTCGGTGACGAGGTCGTGCCGCCCGGCGCCGGCGGTGCGGAAGGAGCGTCCCGGCACGCCGGCGAGCAGTTCGCTGAGCCGCGCGCAGCCCGAGCGCGGCTCGCCGAAGACAACGCGCAACCGGGGCGGCCGACCCGCCGCCGTCATGAAGCCGCAGAACAGCGTCGCGCGCGCCGCGCCCAGGCTGTGGCCGGTGACGACGACGGTCTTGCCGAGCAGCGGCAGGAGATGGGCGAAAGCGTCCTCCATGCCTTCCATGAATCCGGCATGGACGTCGCCGAGCGCGGGATGGTTGGCGGGCTCATGCGGCAGCGCGAAGAAATCGCGCAGCCAGTCCTGCACCGTCTCCGACCCGCGGAACACGACGACGTCGACCTCGCCGATCCGGCGCAGCGCGCAGCACACGCCGTCATCCGCCTCGGGCTGGAAGAGCGCGTCCCAGGGCGCCGCCGGGTCGTTGTAGAGCGCGTCGACGAGGCGGCAGAGCGCGAGGTCGGAAAGCGCCGGCGCGAGGTCGGCGCCTCGCGCCAGCGATGGCGGAAGGCTCACGACGCCGGGGCCGGCGCGGGCGCCGGCGTCTGCGCCTGTGCCGCCGCCTGGCGCGCCTTCGCCGCGGCGATCGCGGCGGAGAGCGCGGTCGATACCGTGCCGAGCAGGCTGCCCACCACCGCCTGCTTCACCGCCACCTGGTCTTCGAGCAGCGCCGCGCCGAGGCGGTGGATGATGAGCATTTCCGAGACCGGGTCGCTCGTCGCCTGAAGCTGCGCGATGGCCGAGATCACGTCCGGGCCGGCGTTGATCAGCTCCTGGTCGCTGAGGTTCTGGATGATCGTGCCGAGGAGGCTCGGCGCGGTGGGCGTTGCGGCGGGTGTCGTCGTCGTAGCGGACATGGGGACTGTCTCCTTCATGGGGATTGCGGCGATGAGGTGGAACTATTGCGCGGCTTGCGCCGCGGCGAGCGCGCGGCGGTGCTGCATCTTGTTGAAGAGCGACCAGGCGATGCCGGCGAGCACGACGACGGCGCCGACGCCGTCCTGAAGTTGCGAGGCGCTCAGCACGCCGTTGGTGACGAGGGCTCCGCCCGCCGTGGTGAGCACGTGGCGGAGGATGGCGAGAACGTCGTCTCGGCTCATGGCGAGGCTCCTAGGCTTGAAGCGCCAAGGCGACCGCCTTGGCGATGGTGGCCGCGTCGTAGAGGCAGCGGCCGTTCTCGTGAAAAATGATCGCGCGGGCGAGAGTGGCGAGCTTGCCGGGATGCGTGAGGTCGAGCGCGCCATCCGCGCCGATGCCGGTGCGCGCCGCGACGTCGGCGAGATAGGCGGCGGCGTCGTTCTCGCTTTGGGGCGCGTAGCGGCGGACCACGTCGGCGAGCGTGCGGCAGCCGTCGAGGCGCTGATAGTTCAGCAGCACCCGGGCGAGCGCGCGGATGCCGTGCTCCGGCGTATCGAAGACGCAGAAGCCGTCGCCGTCATGTCCCACCTGCCCCAGCCATCGGGTGAGGAGGTCGAAACGGATATTGCCGGGATTGGCGTTCTTCTCGCCGCGCGTCGGCGGCTTGACGAGATCGCTCACGGCGCGCCCCGCAAGGCCTCGAGCCGGGTGATGCGCCGGTCATTGTCCCGGCTCTCCTGCTCGAGCCTGTCGATCCGCCCTCCCTGCGTTTGCATCGTCACCGCGGCGCCGGCGCCGGCGGTTTCGATGGCGCTGACCTTGTCGAAGAGCTTGGCGATCCGGTCGTCGATATGGTCGAGCTTCGATCCGAGATCGCTGACCCACCACAGGATCATCGCCCCCATGGCCGGCCCCAGCACCGAGATCGCGATGACGATGCCGCGCGAGACGCCGGCGACGAGGTCGCTTTGCCCCATGCGGCACAGAAGACCGGCGGGTTTTTCGTCCATCTTCCGCTCCGGTAAATGAAAAGCCGCCCGAAGGCGGCTTGGCTGGCGAGAGGATGCTCGGCCGTTTCGCGCCGGCGCTCGCGACGAAGGCGATCCAGCGGTTCCGGATCCCGCCGCTCAGGTCACCCCGCTTCCCACGCGGGGTCAATCGCCGCCGGCCCTTAGCTGGCCGGGCTGACCGGCGAGGACGGCTGGCCCTGCCCCGCCTGGCCGGTGCCGAGGGAGGTAGGGATGATCCGGCCGTCGGGATAGACGATCTTCATCGTCGCGCCGGAGATGTCTACATAGGGGGCGTTGGCGCGTTTCGCTTGGAGCTGCGCCTCCTTTTGGCCGGCGGCATAGCGCAAGCCGCTCTGAATTCCTTCGCCGAGCGCAACGCCCGGATAAGGCGATTTCGACGCCATCATGCCGGCGCCGGCCGCGATGAGCGACATCCACGGCGAGGAGAACGCGCGCGAAAGGCCGTCTTGGCCTGAAGACGCCGGCTGATTGAAGGTGGACGGGAATCCGGAATCTTCGTTATCGCCAACGTTCCCGGATGGACTCGCATCGGCAAAACCGCGCGGGAAGCCGCCGGTCGAAAAGCTCGGGAATCCCGTCGAGCCGCCGCGGCATTGCTGTTGCGGCAAGGATTTCACTGCCTGATTGGCCACGCCGATATCGCGCAGGAGCGAGCCGAAATCGACCCCCTGCGGCAATTGGCTGGGAGAAGGGGCTTTGATGTTGAGCGATGCACGCGAGCCGCTGCCGCCTTGCGGCACCGGCATGGCGCTCGCCAACTGGATTGCTCGCCGGACGTCGTCGGCGTCGTTCGCCGAAAGGCCGGGGATGAAGCCGCCGTTGTCGCGATGGATCGAGGGGAACCCGATACGGCCGCCGCGCTTGGCGCCAGCGAAGAGCGACATGCCGGCGCCGACGAGAGGCGCATCGGTAAGCGCCGAATAGCCCAGGGCGGCATCGGTGGCCGCTGCTGCAGGGGCTATCGTAAAAGCGCCTTGAGGTGCCGAAAAAGCCGTGTCCATGCCCGCCGGTATGGCACTGCTCGGACCGGCCGACAAATTGTTATAAAGCCCGTAAGCGCCGAGCCCCGTGATGCCTAAGCCGGCCACCTGCCCAAGAACGCTCGGCCCCGGCCCGGTCGTGCTCGACGTGCCGCCCATGCCGGAGCCGGCGCCTTCGGTAATGCCCGCGAGGAAATTCGTCGCCGCATAGGGAAAGGCCTGCGCCGTCTGAAATTGCGCCGCCGGCACCGCCAGCTCTTCCTGCTGAAGCTGCTGCTGGAGCGCGCCGGTCTGCAGCTCGGCCGAAGCGCCGGAAAGCAGCGAATTCATCGCCGCCGCGCCGAGGCCGCTTTCGAGACCGGCCGCGTTCTCCGCCAGCCATCCCGTGCCTTCCGCGCCTTGCAACTGGAGATTCTGCTGCGCGTTCAATTCCTGCTCGGCGCCGGTGAAGCCGGTGCTCAAGACGTTGGCGAGGGTTGGCGCCTCGGCAAGGTTCTGCTGCTGGGCAAGCTGCGCGTCGAGCACCGCGGTCCGGTCGCCGCCGAAGCCGTTGCCCAATGCATTTCCCTGCGCCGTCGCCGCGTTGAACTGCTGCGCGTTCTGGTTGGCGTAGAGGTTTTGCAGCGCCTGCGTCACGGTGCTCGTATATGGGTTCTGGAACTCGTTGAGCGTGTTGAACCCCTGCACTTGCGACATCGCTGGCGTCGCGCCGGCCGCGAGATAATTCTGCGCCGCGTTGATGTAGGGAAGCGCCGAGCCCTGCGCCTGGTTCGTCTCGGCAAATGCCGCCTGCTGAGTCGGATTGAAGCCGGCGATGACCGGCCCCTGATATTGGCTGAGCGGCGTCTGCGCCACCGCCGTGCCCTGATTGACGAGGCCCTGATAGGCCGCCAGCACCGGCGCCGGCGGCGAGCTCTGCTGGACGACGGTGTTGGTCCCGCTGCCGCACCCCATGGCTCAGCCTCCGACGGTTTTTAGAGAGACGGCGGGCACGCTGCCGCGCGGCATTTTCGCCGGCGCGATCTCCGCCGCGCGCCGCTGGCGATAGCCGTCGGGCATGTCGACCCCGTGCATGAACAAGGCGCCCACTTGCGGCGCCTGGCGCTGGAAGAGACGCAGCTTCGGCAAAAGGCGGTGGCGCGTCACGATGCCGAGCAGGAGGGGAACGCGCAGCTCGCCCGTGCTCAACCGGTCGGCGCACCATTTGCCGAACTCGATGAGGCGCCTCGCATGGGTGGATTTGCGGTGGTCGGGATGGACGAAGCACCAGAGCTCGTTCAGGTGCCACGCCTCCGTGTACCAGAATTGCGAGAAGGCCATGCCGATCGACGCCTCGATGCCTTGCGCGCCGTCGATGACGCCGACGATGCCGCCTTCGCCATGCGTGCCCTTGTAGATGACGCCGCGGACCTTCTTTTCATCCATCGGCAGCAGCGCGTTCTCGACATAGAGCTCGAGCAGAAGGCGATAGATCGGCTCTTCGTCTTCCGGCCGCGCGAGGCGCACGCCGGCAAAGCCGGTCTCTCTCTCGCTCATGATTTGACGGGCCCCGGCAGCCGCTTCATCGTGCGGACGATGTGCTTTCGCGCCTTGACGATGAAATCGTCGATCACGTCATGGCCCGCCTGCATCGCCGATTTCCGCGCATGGCGCTGGGGCTCGCGCCGCTTGGCGATTGCGCCGAAATGCTCGACCGCTTCCGGCCGCACCACGTATTCGCCGCCGGCGGCGAGAATGGACGTGGTGCGGTCGGGGTTGGCCGGCGGGCCGCCGGCGGCGCGTTGCGGCGCCCGCGGCGGCGGGAAGAGCGCGGGCGAAGGCGCGCGCGCCTTGGGCGCCTTTGCGCCCCAGCGGCCGTTGTGGAACATCGTGTCGAGGAGATGCGCGCCGTTGAGGCTGTTGCCCTCCCCGATGCCGGAGACCACGTCGGCCGGAATCACATGGCTGTCCGCCGGCACCGCCAGCGGCAGATGGTCGGTGCGGCCGGCGACCGGCGACTGGAGGAAGCCGCCGGGGTGATAGAGCTCGCCCATGGCGCCCGGCGCGGCGACGCCGGCCATCGCCTGCGGATTGGGACCGCCGCCGGCGCGGCGCGGGACGACGCCGCCGCGCTTCTGGCCGCCGCCGCCGATCGGCACGCCGTTGTAGAAGGAGCCGCTCCAGGGCGAGGGGGGTGGCGGGGGAGGCTGGTCATAGGGCATGAAGCCGGTGGGCGCCGGCGTCACCGCCGGCGGGTTCGCCGGCGTTCCGCCGAAGCCCGACGGCGCGGCCGTGATCGCGCTCGAGGGCGTCAGCAGCGCCTGCCCCGGCGACCAGCTCGGCCCCAGCTCGCCCGGGTTCCCGGCCGAGAACGACGTCACCGGCAGCAGCGTGCCATAGGCGCCGCGGATATATCCGCCGCCGCCGGATGCCGTGCTGCCATTGGCATCGCCCGCGCCGGCATAAGGGGCGTTCGGATCGGCGGAAGGAAAGCCGCCTTGGGCGTCCGCGACGGAGCCGAGCGAGGGGAAGCCCGCCCTCCCCCGGGATCCTGCCGTCCACTGCGGCGCGTCGGCCGATCCTCGCGCCGTCGTCCAGCCGCCGCCCTGGGTCCAGGGATCGTCGTCGAAGGCAGCATCCGGCGCGGACGCTGCGGCAGGCGCGGCGCCTCCCGCCCCTCCGGTCGAGCCGCCGCCGTCGAAGCGGCGAATGCCGCCGCCGCGCGCCTGGGGCGGCGCGGCGGGGGTGGCGGCGGCGCCCTGGCCTCCCGGCACCGGCATCGGCGCGGGCGCAGGAAAGGCGTTCGTCGCCGCCGGCGCCAGTTGCTTTGCCGTCATCGCCTTGCGGATCATCTGGCCCTGGGGGCTGCTGGGCGGCACCATCACGGCCATCTGCTGCAGCTTGTCGAGCGGCAGGCTGGCATAGCGCTGATAGAGCTGTTGTGCCTGCGGGCTTGCGCCGAGATAGGCGGGCGGCGCGATGCCGCCGGTTTGGCGGTTGCGGCGCCAGGTGGATGGCATGGTCGGCATGGCTTATTTCTCTCCGCGGCGTCGCGCCGGCGGGCGCTTCGCCGCCGCCTGGCTTTTCGCTTCGAGCCGCGCCTGGCGTTCCTCGGCAAGGCGGCGCCGCTCGATCTCGTTGATGATGCGCTCGTTGACCGCCTTCCACTCGTCGCCGCCGTGCAGGCCGCGCTGGCGGCGCGCGCCCACGAAGTCGCCTTGCTTGTGGCCGTGGTTGCGCGACATCGGCACGCCGGTGATCTCGAGGATGACCGTGTCCTCGTCGAGCACCTTGCGCACGATGCAGCGCATGCGCTCGCCGCCGAGATCGACGGTGACGATCGCGGCGTGCGGCGCCTCTCTCGGCTCGCCGCCATGGGCCGCCGGCACGAAGCGGCGTTGCTGGATGTGGTGCAACGGCGGTCGGTCCGGCGCCTGCGCCTGCGATTGCGCATAGCCGCGCGGATCGGAGACCGCATCGGGGATTTTCGGCATTCCAGCTCCTAGGTCTTGATGATCTTGAGGAAGATGATCGTCGGCTGCACGACGTTGAAGGCGTTGCCGCCGCCGGTGGTGTTGACCGTGATGCCGGTCGTCGCGGAGCTGGTGCCGGCAGGCGGGTTATTGGTGCCGCCGCCGCCGACACCGCCGCTGCCGGTGCCGTTTTCCATGGAATGGCTGTGGCCCGGATCATTAATCGTGTGGTTATGCGAAGGCATTTCCGAAATCTGCTGCGCATGCGCTTGCTCGCCGCCGCTGTTGCCGACCGCGGCGGCCGAGACGCCTTGGCCGGTGCTCGCCGTCAGCCTTCCGCTGGCATTGCCGCTGTCATAGCCCGCGCTCACCCGCCCGCGCGCATCCGGCACGTTGAAGCTCGAGCCCGAGCCGCCATAGGCATAGCCGATGACGGCGAAGAGATTGGCGTAGGTCGAGGTGCTGTAGGACGAGCCGTCGCAGAGCAGCCAACCGCTCGGCGCGGCGGTTCCGGCGAAGTCGAAGATGGCGCCCGTCGGCACGCCGACCGGCGGCGCTTGGAAGGAGGGATCGGCGCTCGGGCCGTTGCTGGTGAGCACGTTTCCCGCCGGGCCGGGCGCAACCTGCGCGACCGGGCTCGTTCCTTCGCCCACCAGCACCGCATGCGCCGCGAGGCTTGCGCCGCCCATCCCGCCCTGCGCCACCGGCAGCGGGCTCGCGAGATGCGTCTCTATGACCGTCGGCGCCGGGTATTGGCCGCCGAGATCGCCCCCAGCCGGCCCGTTCGGCGCCGCGTTCGCCCCGAGCGCCGCGCCCGCCGTGAGCAGCCGCTCGATCGCGCCCGCGAATTGATTGACCCACGCGCGGATGCCCGGCGGGTTGTCGGCCCCGGTCCAGCGCGGAAGCTGCAGCGGCATTAGCGCGACCCGAAGGGTCGTCGCTGGCGGGCGCCAGCGGTTTGCGCGGCAAACCGCGAAAGCCCGCACCGTGCAGAAAGAGACACCGCCCTCATCTCTTTCCCGCCCCGCTCACCTTCGCCCGGATATTCCCCACCCGGAAATTCCCGCCGAGCGCGTTGCTTTCGAGCTTGAGCGCGACGCCGCGCCCGCGCGCGCGCAGCGTCACATAAGGCGTCGCCCCCGGCGCCACCGTGAAGGGGCCGTAGGCCGCGGGCGTATCGCTGTTGGGATGGTCCACCGCAAAGGCGGTGAGCGCGAGCGGCCCGGCAAAGCTCGCGAAATCCGGGATCACGCGCTCCATGAATCCCATCTGCTCGCCCTCGGCCAGCATGAGATATCCCGTCTGCGCCCAGGCATCCATCGGGCTGCCATCGGCGTCGGTGCCGCTCTCGTGCACGTAGAGAAAGCCGTTGGGATCCGTCGCCACTGGCGTCGGAAAATTCGTGTGGTCCTCCCAGGCCGTCCGCGCGAGCAGCCCATAGTCCCAGAGCTGCTCGGCGTAATTGTATTTGACGTAGCTGTCGATCTCGGTGCTCTCGAGCGAGGGATAGAACCAGAAGACCTCGTTCCAGGCGGTATTGACCGCGGCGAAGATCTTGTTCGCCTGCGCCTCGTTGATGTTGCCGGCCACCTGGTCGCGCACCAGGCATTCCACCGGCACGACGCTGCCGTTGTACATGTAGAAATTGCCGGTGCTTTCCATCCAGAACACGCCGAAGGGCGTGCTCGCCGCCGCCTTGGGCGCGATGAGGCCGCAGCCGAATCCGACCTGGGTGAAGCTGTAGACGAAGGGCAGGCCGATATATTGCATGATCCACAGGCCCTCATTCGTCCACAGCAGGATGGCCAAGGGCGAGCCGACCGCGCCGACGATGCGCGAGCCGCGCGGCAGGCGATAGGTTCCCGCCTCATTGGTGGTGGACGCCGTCCAGTCGGTGTTGTCGCCGCTGTCCGACCATGCCACCAGCATCGGGTCCTGCTCGCTCACGCCGTTGTTGGTGCCGAAGGCGACCGCCTGCTGCTGCGGCAGCGCCACCAAGAGGCCGGCATTCTGCGTCGGCGCCGTTGGAATAATGGCGGCGCGCGTGGTGGTGCCGCTCGAGGGCTGCCATTGATAGATGCCGCCGTTCTGCGGGCAGGCGAGCAGGAACTCGCCCCAATTGTCGATGAACCACAGGCGGCAGAGCACGGCATAGCCGCCGCTGCCGCCGCTTTCGCCATAGGGGCCGCTGCCATAGGGGCCGGTGCCGT
The DNA here is from genome assembly GCA_035623985.1 of Allostellaceae bacterium. Classification (GTDB taxonomy): domain Bacteria; phylum Pseudomonadota; class Alphaproteobacteria; order ATCC43930; family CGMCC-115725; genus DAHUYF01. The sequence goes on from DASPSJ010000091.1 coordinate 128,784, forward strand.
AGCCCTGCTCGAAGATCGTGTCCTGCTCGCCCACCGACAGCAGCAACTGCCAGGAGACGCCGTTGCCGAAGCCGGTGCTGGAGGTCGCCGCGGTCGCGGCCTCGATCGTGAAGTGGTTCGCATCGACCACCGTCACCTGGTATTCGCCCGAGATCGTGACCCCGCCGCCCGAGGCCGAGGTCAGCGCCTCGTAGAAATCCCCCGTGCCGGCGCCATGCGCCGTGATCGCGACGGTGACGATGGTCGACCCGCTGCTGGTGCTGTAGAAATTGGTGGCGCTGGTGCCGCTGTTCTGCACCGGCGTCAGGTCATAGAACGAGCCGAGCTGATAGAGAAAGAGCTTCAGATGCGTGCCGATGCCGAGATCGAGCAGCCCGTCGATCTGCGTCCAGGAATGGAGCCCGCGACAGACGCCCTGGAACGCCGTCTGGATCGCCTTCGCCCAGCCGCCGATCTTCTGCAAGAGCCCGTCGCGGAAGCGGATGAGCTGGCAGGACGCCCAGCCGGTCTCGAGCAGGGAGGGCGTGAACTGCGTGTTGACCCCGGGCCGGATTTTGAGGGGGACGAGGGGCATAGTGACACGCGATATCGTTCTCGCTAGGTTTCGAGAGGTGGATGCCGGCATCGGCAGCGGCGGGAATCGCGATGGATCTTCGTGCGTATTTGACGGCCGCCCAAGCGGAAAGTGGCGCCAAAGTGCTGGATTACCAGCCTTTCATTCTCTCCGACGATCTTCAGACGGGCGTCGCCTATTCCTGGCTCTATGCCCATGACCCCCGGGACAAGCCTTCCTTGCTCTTCCGTCGCGGCGAGCCGGAATGGGACAGGGCGGTCGAAGCGAATGCGGCGTTGCGTCTCCTCTATGATGGCTTCCTCGCGCAGATCGCGGAGCGATTCCCCGGCGGCAGCCTTCTCGACGTCGGATGCAGCAACGGCTATTTCCCCGTGCGAGCCGAAACCCTCGGCATGCGGGATTGTGCCGGATGCGACATCTGGGCCGGGCGCCGCCGCTCGATGGCCTTCCTCAACCGCACCCTCGGCACCAGGGCGCGTTTCCTGCACGCGCCATATTGGCCGCAATGGCGGCGTGTCCTGACGTTGCGCAAATTTGACGTCGTGTCGGCCTCGGCGATCATGTGCCACCTGCCAAGCCCGCTCGACTTCCTTGCCGCTTTGGCGCAGAGGGCGCGGCGCGCTGTCTTCGTCTGGAACGAGTTCGCCCCCACCGATGAAATGGCGATCTTCTACAAGGAGCCGTTCCGGGGCTGGGGCCGCACTCGGCCATTTCCCTATTGCTTCAACGACCGCACGCGCATATCCCGGCCACTCTTCGAGTTCGCCATGCGCGAGCTCGGCTTCGGACAGATTGTCGAACTCGCCGAGGCGCCCGGCGCCTTGCGGCTTGCGAATCACCTTGGGCTGCTGGCCATCCGGTAGGTCTTGGCGACGTGGTGAACGATTGCTGGCAGCGATACCCAATTTTGGTCAGCCGCGGTCTTCTGCCGCAGCCCGTCGCGGAAGCGGATGAGCTGGCACGACGCCCTGCCCGTCTCCAGCAGCGTCGGCGTCGCCTGTGTGTTCACCCCGGGCGTGATGCGGATGGGGACGAGAGGCATGCTTCACCCAGCGCGGATAGGGATTGCAACCCGACACGGCCGGCACCGCACCGGCCTTCCGCGCGCTTTCCTTACTGCTGCCCAAGCGGAGGGACGATGCCTCAGGGCACCGAGTCGAGGTTAACAGCGGAGTGGGCCGAGGATCTGGAGCAGGTAGTCCGGATCCCAGGAAGCCTTCTTTCGGCGTCGCTTGATGGATCGCTTGTCCTTGGCTTGACGGACGAGGTTGAGAGCGAAGTGCCG
>DASPSJ010000018.1:0-11819 GCA_035623985.1 Allostellaceae bacterium
CGAATTACGGGGACACAATACCTGATTCAGCGACGACGCGGCGCGGCGCGACAAATACCCCACCTCACCCGGCCTCTCCGCCCCAAGGGGCGGAGAGGGGAAGATTCGCGCGACTGTGAATTATGTATTGTGTCCCTGAAATTCGGTGAGGTGGGGAGCAACGACCTCGCGCGAAGTAGCAAGTATTTCTGCTTCCGGGTGCTTGCCGGCCGGGCTTACGCCACGCTGCAGGCGCCGGCGCCGAGCACGCAGAACTTGGCGCAGTGCGGGTGGTTGAGGCTCACCGTGCCGGAAGCTTCGGCAAGCGTCTGGCCGAGGTCGAAGCGCTCGTCGTAAGGCAGCAGCGTGCAGGCGACGACGCTCGGCCGGGCGGCGCCCTTGCGCTTCACCACCATGCGCGCGGTGGCGCACATCACCGCGCCGGGATCGACACGGAACAGATCCCAGGAGGCATCGGCGACTTCCGGCACGTCGGCGGCGGCGTCCATCTCGGGGAAGATGACGAGCCGCTCGCGGTCCTCGGCGTCGATGGCGATGGCGTGCTCGGCGAAGAGGCGGGCGAAGCCCTGGCGCATGGCGCAATCGGGCTCGCCCCAGAGCGTGCGGCCGGCAACCGCCGCATTGAAGCCGTTGGCCAGCAGCCATTTGAGCCCGTCGAAGGTCGGCTGCCAGGTGTCGGGCCCGCGCTCCTCCTCGTGCAGCGCGCTTGTGTAATGGTCGAGCGAGACGCGGATAGTAAGCCGCGCGCCGAGCCGGCGCCGCAGATCCAGCAGCCGCGCCTCCAGCCGCCGCATCGGCCGCATGGCGTTGGTCAGCACCAGCACGCGGAAGCCGCGCTCGAGGCATTCCTCCAGCATCGCGAGAATCTCGGGGTTCATGAAGGGCTCGCCGCCGGTGAAGCCGATCTCCTCGGTGGGGAGCCGCTCCCGCGCGATCTCGTCGAGATAGGCGCGCATCTCCGCCGCGCTGAGATAGGCCAAGCGGTCGTTGCGCGGGCTCGATTCGATGTAGCAATGGGTGCAGGCGATGTTGCAGAGCGTGCCGGTGTTGAACCACAGCGTCTTCAGCGCCTTGAGCGCCACCGCGGCGCGCCGCTCGCCCGTGGCCGTCAGCCGGGGATCGCGGAATTTCGCGGGATCGAGACGCGCCGCCGCCACCGGCGCCGCCGGCGCGGGCCAGGCGGCGCCGAGGCCCGGCGCCGCTGCGGTGCGCCAAACAATGCCGCCCGGCGCCAGCGCCGCGCCGCGCGCGGCAAGCTCGGCCGCGGGCAGCACGTCGGCGCTCGGCCACAAGCCGGTCTCGAGCGCGGCGGCATAGCCTTCCGGCAGCCCGGCCTCGCGCATCTTCGCCGCCGCGGCTGCGTGGTCATAGGCGAGCGCCGCGTGCTCGACGGCGACGCCGTCGGCGCCGGGCGAGAGGACGCTGTACCAGACGAGCGGCGTGCCGTCATTGGCGGGCATGCCGACGGCGCCGGCATTGTGCCAGAGCCGGCCGTCGATCATTTGCGAAAAGGGAAGGCCGCAATGGCCGGCGATGACGCCGTCCGAGCCCGCGGCGTCAAGCTCTTCGCGCTTCACCGCGGCGGGGGTCGAGGCGAAAATGAAGCGGTTGATCTGGCGCACGCTGCCATGCACCACGGCAAGGCGCCGGCCGGCGAGCCCAATGTCGATCCGGCGCGGCAGCGCCGCCATGAAGGCGCAGGAACCGGCGTCGAGGCTGCGGGCGGCATGGGCGTACCAGGCGGCCGCCAGGCGGTCGCAGGCGCTGCCGGCGGCATAGCCGCAGCCGCAATCGCCGGCGCCGGCGCCGAGCTGCTCTTCGCAATTGCCCATCACCAGGTGGACGCCGGCGCGGCGCAGCAGGTCGAGCGTGGCGCCGGCATCGGCGGCATAGGCGACGACATCGCCGGTGCAGAGCATGCGCCGCGGCGGGATGCCGCGCCGCGCCGCCGCGTCCAGCACCGCGCGTGTCGCCTCGAGATTGCTGTAGGGCCCGCCGAAGACCAGCACCGGCCCGTCCATCGCCAGCACGACCGGAGGATCCATGGCGCCGACTATAGCCGGTCGCAGCAGCGCCGGCACAGACGGCGGAGAAACCGCTTCACGCTTTCTTGAAGCCGAGCCGGCGGCCTATGCCTTCCGCCGCTCGAGGCTGATCTGCCGGCCAAGCTCCGGCGGGCGCGGCCATTGCCGATGCTCGGCAAGCAGGCGCTCCATGATGGCGAGCGACTCCTCGGGCATCTCGACCGCGCGCGGGCCGGCGACGTCCACGTGGAGAACCATGAATTCGGCGGTGGCGGTGGGATAGCCTTGCTCGGCGTGACACATGCGCTGGAAGAAGTGGATGCGCTTGCGGTCGAAGCCGATGAGCTGCGTCTCGATGGCGAGGGGATCGCCGAGCTTGACTTCGCGCGCGTAGGTGACATGGGCTTCGAGCATGTACATCGTGCGATTGTTCGCCGTCCGATAGCTCTCGCCGAGCCCGAAATAGTCCATGAGGCGATCGCAGGCGTCATCGAAGGCCAGCATGTAATAGGCGAAGTTCGCATGGCCGTTGTAGTCGATCCATTCGGACGAAACCTCGGTGCGATGGAGAACGAAAGGCTCGACGGCCATGGTGAGAACCTCCGGTATCCAGCGCGTCAGTCGCCGGAGAGGGATGATACCACGAGCGACGAATTGACGCCGCCGAAGCCCAAGGCGTTGATCAGGCAATGCCGGGCGGCGAAGGGTCGGGCGCTGGTCACCACATCCGCCCAATCGGCTTCCGCCTCGGCGTGATTGCGCGTCGGCGACAGCGTCCTGTCCCGCAGCGCCATGAGCGCGGCCATCACGTTGAGGGGTCCGTTGGCGGCGAAGGTGTAGCCCGTATGCGCCTTGATGGAGGTGATCGGCGGCGCTTTCGGGCCGAAGACGCCGCCGATCGCCTCGAGCTCCACGTCGTCGCCGCGCACCATGCCGGATCCCTGCGCATAGAGGGCGTCGATCTCCGCGGGCGAGAGGCCGGCATCGCGGATGGCGCCGGTCATGCATCGCGCGATGGCGGAGGGCGCCTGGACCGTGATGTCGAGCGCGCCGGTGGTGGTCGCGGCACCGCGGATTTCGCCATGGATCGCGGCGCCGCGCGCGCGCGCCCGTTCCAGGCTCTCGAGCAGGAAGACCGCCGCGCCCTCGCCGACGATGAACCCGTCGCGCCGGCGGTCGAAGGGACGCGGCGTCGCCGCGGGATCGCCGCCGAGGCTCAGCGCATGCATCGCCTCGAAGCCGGAAAAGGTGATCGGCGTCGTGACCGCCTCGCTGCCGCCCGCCAGCGCCCAGCCGCAATCGCCGCGGCGAATGGCGTCGAGCGCGGCGCCGATCGCCTGCCCGCCCGCCGCGCAGGCGCCCGCGAAGGTGAATTGCGGCCCGGTGAAGGCGCAGCGCATGGCCAGCATGCCGGCCGCCATGCTCGGGATGAGCGAGGGGATGAGAAAAGGCGAGGTCTTGCCGGGCCCCCGGCTCTCCTGGCGCAGGACGCCCGCCTCGATGTTCGGCAGGCCGCCCATGGCGACGCCGAGGAAGATGGCGCCCGCTTCCGAACCCGCCGCGTCGAAGCTGAAACGCGCGTCGTCCAGCGCGGCCTCGCCGGCATAGACGGCGAAGCGGACGAAGGACGCCATCCGCCGCATCTCGAAATCATAGGGGCCGCGGCGCAGCACCACTTTCGCATCATCCACCTCGCCGGCGAGACGGCTGCCGAAGCGGCCGGCATCGAACCGCGATATCGGCTTGAGGCCGCTCTCGTTGCGCAGCAATCGGCCCCACGCCTCGGGCACGGCGCAGCCAAGGGCGGAGGCGACGCCGATCCCGGTGACGACTACCCTGCGCCGCGGCGGCATGCGCGCCTCATCGGCTTCTCTGTCCATGGGTCCAACCGCCGGCGCCGTGCGCCCGCTTGCCGGCCGCTCAGTGCTTGCGCTCCTGTATGTAAGCGACCAGCTCCTGCAATGTGTCGATCTTGTCGACCACCTTCTCGTCGAAATCGAAGCCGACGGCGTCCTCGAGATAGAGCATCAGCTCGTAGAGCTTCAGCGAGCTCAAGCCCTCCACCTCGCTGGCAAGGCGCGATTCCGGCTTCAGATGGCTGATATCGGTTTCGAGAAACACCCCGATCTCTTTGACCACCGTATCGTAAAGCTGCGTGTCGATCACTGCATCCTCCTTGTGATTGAGCACTCCCCGCTCACAATGCCATCCTCTCGATGAACCGGTCGGCGAGCGCGGCAAGGCTCGGCACCTGGATCAGCTCCAAGGTGCCGGGCTTGAAGCCGAGCCGGTCTTCGATCGCGCAGCTCAGCTCCACCGCCATCAGCGAATCGAGCCCAAGCTCGCTCGGCGCCCGGTTGACGTCGACCGCATCGGCGCTGAGGCCCAGCACCGCGGCGAGCCGTTCCTGGATCGCTTCGAGCATGAGCTGCTTGCGCTCGCCGGCGGGCGCGGTCTTGAGCCGCTCGACGATCAGTCCCGCGCCGTTGCCGGCCGCCGCCTCGGATTTCTGCTCCTTGACGACGTGCTGGAAGCGCGGCGAGTTGGCGATCCCCGGCGCGTGGCGCGCCCAGGCGGCCCAATCGAGATCGACGACGCTCACCTGGCCGGCGCTTTCGCGCAGCAGCGCCTCGAGCACGGCAAAGGCCTGGTCCGGCGGGAAGGAGCGCAGGCCCTGGCGGCGGAAGTGCTGCTCGATCTCGGCGTGCTCGGCGACATAGCCCTGGGCGCTGATCGCGCCCCAATCGACCGCCAGCGCGGGCCGGCCGCTCGCCCGCCGGCAATGGGCGAGCCCCTCCAGGAAGGCGTTCGCCGCGGCGTAATTGGCCTGACCGATATTCCCCACCACGGCGGCGAAGGAGGAGAACAGCACGAAGAAGTCGAGCGGATCCTCCAGCGTCTGGTGGTGCATGGCCCAGGCGCCGCCGATCTTGGGCACGAGGACGCGGCGCAGCCGCTCGGGGTCGAGCTGCGGGATGAGGCCGTCATCCAGCACCATGGCGCAGTGGATGACCCCGCGCAGCGGCGGCCCCCGGCGGCGAACGGCGTCGAGCGCGGCCGAGAGCGCGGCTTCATCCGACACGTCGCATTTCATCACGACGACATCCGCGCCGCGCGCGCGCGCCGCCTCCAGATCGCGCTGCGCGTCGGGATGGGAGGCGCCGCTGCGTCCCATGAGCACGATGCGGCGGGCGCCGTGATCGATCATCCAGGGGACGAGGGCGCGGCCGATACCGCCCAATCCGCCGGTGATGACGTAGGACGCATCCTCGCGCAAGGGCATCGCGGCGAATTTCCGCGGCAGCAGCTTGGCGCGCGGCGCCTCCATCGACAGCACGACCTTGCCGATGTGCTTGGCCTGAGCCATGTAGCGGAAGGCGCGCTCGGCCTCGGAGATCGCGAAGACCTGATGGCGAAGCGGCGCGTAGCCGCCGTCGGCGACCTTGCGCGCGATGGTGGAGAGCAGCTCCTGGGCGAGCGGCTGCTGCTGCTTCAGCACGGCGTCGAGATCGATGGCGAAATAGGAAAGGTTGCGGCGGAAGGGCAGCAGGCCGAGCTTGCTGTCGCGATAGATGTCCGTCTTGCCGATCTCGAGGAAGCGGCCGTAAGGACGCAGCAGCGCCAGGCTCTTCGCGATGGCGCGGCCGGACAGCGAGTTCAGGACGATATCGACGCCTTCGCCGCGGGTGATCTCGGCGATGCGGTCGGCAAAGTCGAGCGAGCGCGAATCCAGGACATGCTCGATGCCGAGCGAGCGCAGGAAGTCGCGCTTCTCTTCGCTGCCCGCCGTGGCGAAGATCGTCGCCTGGCGTTCGCGCGCAAGCTGGCAGGCCGCCTGGCCGACGCCGCCGGCGGCGGCATGGATGAGCACGCGCTCTCCCGGCGCCAGATGCGCGAGCCGTTCCAGCGCGTAATAGGCGGTCAGGAAGACGATCGGGATGGTCGCGCCTTCGGCGAAGGAGACGCCGTCGGGCAGCGGCGCGACGAGGCGGCGATCGACGACGACGCGGGAGGCGAAGCCCGAGGCGATCGCCATCACCCGGTCGCCCACCGCGAGATCCTCGACCCCCTCGCCCAGCGCGGTCACCGTGCCGGCGCATTCATCGCCCAGCGACAAGCGCGCGGCGCCTTCCGTGGGATAAATCCCCAGCACCTTCATGACGTCGCGGAAGTTGAGGCCCGCGGCCGCCACCTCGATCTCGATCTCGCCCGGCCCGGGGACGGCGCGCGGGGCGACGCGCAGCGCCAGCGCGTCGAGGGCGCCGGTCCTCGTATAGTCGAGCGTGAAGATCTCATCCGTGCGCAGCGAACGCTCATGCCCTTCGGCGAGATGGCCGAGCTGCACCGTCTCCAGGCGGTGCACGAAGCGCGAGCCCGAGCGCAGCGCCACTTCGCTTTCATTGCCGTCGCTGAGACATTCCGCGGCGAGAAGCGGGAATTCGTTCTCCTCGGGCGCGGCGGAGAGATCGATCATCCGGCAGGCGATCTCGGGATGCTCGTTGAGGAACACCCGGCCCAGGCCCCAGAGCGAGGCCTGCACGGGATCGATCGTGTCGGAGCCGAGCACCTGGCCGGCGCCGGCGGTCACGACGACGAGGCGCGGCGGCGTCTGCCCCTGCCCCTGGCGCTCGACCAGCTCCTGCATGAGGGCGAGCAGGCTGCCGTTGGTCTCCTGCGTTGCGCCGACCACCGCGGCGGCGGTGCCGCCGGCATCGAGCCTGCGGTCGAGGCTCCAGAGATGCACGATGCCGCGGAGATCCGGCGATTTGGCCCGGACGGCGTCGAGCAGCGTGCGCAAATCGTCGCGCGAGTCCGGAGCCACGGTGAAATGGTTGCTCGCGACATGCTCGAACCGGGCCGCCCGGTCGGCGACCATGACGCGCTGTCCCATCCGCCGCAGCGCGTCACCGAGCCGGACGCCGGCGCCGCTGCCGTCGCGCAGCAACAGCCAGGTACCGCGCTCGACCTCGGCGGCTTCGACCGGCTGCGTTTCCACCGTTTCCGGCCGGCGCGCGAGGATGACGCTGTGGATGGTGTCGCCGACATCGCGGCCCTCGGACAGCAACTCCACCTCGGGGAAGCCGGTGGAGCGCATGAGCTCCCGCCAGACGGCGCCCGGGACGCAGGCATGGTCGGGCCGCGTCTCCTCATCCTCGAAGGCCCACCATCCCGGCAGCAGGCCGAAGACCAGATCGAACCAATAGGGCGGCTTCGTCAGTTCCGAAGCGATCAGGATCCCGCCCGGCGCCAGCAGATCGGCGATATGGCGCAGGCTCCGCCGCAGATCCCGCGTCGCGTGGATGACGTCGGACGCGAGCACGAGATGGAACCCGCCCGGCGCGAAGCCCTGCTCGGCCGCCGGCATCTCCAGGTCGAAGGGGCGGAACTCGACGAAGCGGTAGCGCGAGAACTGCTGGGCGGCCTTCTGCGTGAAGTTGCCGGAGACGTCGGTGAAGACGTATTGCGTCCGGTCCTCCGGGAAGAGGCCCAGGATCTCCGCCGTCAGCGAGCCGACGCCCGCGCCGATCTCGAGGACGCGGAGCGTCGCTCTCTCGGGCAGCGCCGCGACAAGCGCGCGCACCGCCTCGCGCGCGATGGCGTTGTAGATGCCGAAGGAGCGCGAATCGCGGTAGATGCGCTCGGCCACGGCAAGCGATCCCTCGGGGAAGATGAGCTGCAGCGGCTCGACCTCGCCGCGCAGCACCTGCGGCAGGTGCTCGGCGCAGCGCTGCAGCAGCTCGATCTCCGGCGCATAGAGCGGGAAGCGCCGCGCCAGCGGCGCCAGGATGCCGGCGACGTCCGCGCCGGAAGGATGCGCCTCGGACAGGCGCTGCGCGCTGCCGTTGCGGCGTTTCAGGCCGCTCTTCTGCGCCATCGCCATCATCCGGCGCAGCAGGCGCGATTTGTATCCCTCGGCGCCGATGTCCCGGCACAGCCGGTCGATGTCGAAGGCGGCGCCGTTGGCGGCCGCGTGGCCGAGCTGCGCCAGCGCGCCGGCGGCGATCGCGCCGCACGCCTCGTCCAGCGCCGGCTCCACCACGGAATAATAAGCCGCCCGCTCGCGGCTGTCGGCGACCTCCGGCAGCCTTGCGCGCGCGCGCGCGGCGATCTCGCGCGGAGAAAGCAGCGCGATGCCCGCGGCCGGCGCATGGCCGATATTGTCGGGGCGCCAATGGAACGCGTAGAGCGCGTTGGCCAGGGCGTGCATCGCCGAGCGCCCTTTGCCCAGCGCCTGGCAGGTGAGCCCATGCACCTCGGCAAGCAGCCTGCCGTTTTCGTCCATCAGCACCATGTCGCCGGCGATGCGCGTCTCGCGCCGCTCGGTCAGCCGGGCCTGCGCCCAGAGCGGCGCGGCGGGCTCGGGCGAGGCGTAGACCATGACCTTTTCGATGCCGACCGGCAGATAGGCCTCGAACGCGCCATCGGCGGCGAGCGCGCCGATGAGAAGCTGGAAGCAGGCGTCGAGCACGGTCGGATGCAGGATGTAGCGCTCGACCCCGTGCGATCGCTCCTCGCCGCGAAGCTTGCCGATCGCGCCGGACGGCGCTTGCCAGAGCCGCTCGATCCGCTGGAAGGCCGGCCCGTAGCCGAGGCCGGCCTTGGCAAAGATCTCGTAGGGCTCCGCCATCTCCCGGCCGCAGGCCGCGCGCAGCGCCGCGATATCGCGATTGCCGCCGGCGCCCCGCAACGCGCGTATGCTGCAATGGGCATGCCGCTCCCACGTCACGCCGTCGGCGCTGGCATGGATCGCAACCTCGGCCGATTCCGCGTCGTAGCCGACGACGGTGTACATCGGCTCGGCCTCCGGCAGCACCAGAGCGCGCTCGAAAACGATGTTTTCCACGACCGCGTCGGCGGTGCCCAGCTCTTCGCGCGCCACCGCCAGCGCCATCTCGACATAGCCGGCGCCCGGAAACACGGCCGAGCCCTCGACGCGATGATCGCCGAGGAAATTCAGCACGCGGGGGTCGATCAGCGTTTCCCATTCGGGCCGCGGGCTGCCGCGGCGCGTCCCGAGCAGCGGATGCGCCACCAGCGTCAGCCGGGCGTTTTTCGAGCGCGCCGATTCATGCCAATAGGGCTGCCTCTGCCAGGGGTAGCGCGGCAGCCGCGCAAAGGGCTCGGTTTGCGGATAGACGCCGTTCCAGTCGACATCGACGCCGCGCCCATAGAGCGTGCCGAGCGATTGCAGCATGGTGAGCCGCTCGTCGCTTTCGCGCCGGAGCGAGGGCACGACGATCCCCGGCGCCGACAGCGCGGTCAGGCATTCGGAGACGGCGCTCGCCAGCACCGGATGAGGGCTGATCTCGACGAAGGTGTCGCCGCCCGCCTCGGCGATCTTGCCGATGGCGGCCGCGAATTCGACGGGCTCGCGTATGTTGCGCCACCAATAGGCGGCGTCGAAGGCGCCTTCCTCGGCGATCTCGCCGGTCACGGTCGAATAGAGCGGGATGCGCGCGCTTTGCGGCCGCAGCGTGGAAAACGCCTCCCACAGCTCGGCCTCGATCGCATCCATGTGATGGCTGTGATAGGGCACATCGACGCGCAGGAAGCGCGCATAGATGCCGTCGCGCTCGAATGCCGGCACGATCTCGTCGAGATCGGCGACGTCGCCGCTCAGCGTCACCGCATTCGGCCCGTTGATGGCGGCCACCGACACGCGCCCGTCATAGGCCGCGATGCGCCGGAGCGCGTCGGCCTTGGTCAGGCCGACCGCGGCCATCTTGCCGCGCCCGGCGGTCTTTTGCTGCAGCCGGCTGCGGTGATAGGCGACGTCGACGGCATCCTCCAGCGTCAGGATGCCGGCGACATGGCCGGCGGCGATCTCGCCGGCGCTGTGCCCGACGATGGCGCCCGGCACGACGCCCCAGGAGCGCCAGAGATTGGTCAGCGCCAGTTGCAGCGCGAAATTGCAGGGCTGCGAGACGTCGGCCCGGCTCATGCGCGAGCCGTCCTTGTCCGCCGTCAGCGCCTGGAGAAGCGACCAGCCGGAGCGCCGCGCGAAGAGCGCGTCGCATTGCTCGATGGTCTCGCGGAAGACCGGCTCGGCGTCGAGGAGCTGGCGCCCCATCGCCCACCACTGCGCGCCCATGCCGGAATAGACGAAGACCAGGCGCGGCGCCGAGCGGATCTTGCCGGCCTCGCCTTGGGAAGCGTCGGCGGAGGCGAGGCCGCGCAGGCCGGTGATCAGCTCCTCGGCCGAAGCGCCGGCGACGGCGGCGCGATGGGTGTGATGGTCGCGCCGCGCCGCCGCCCAATAGCCGAAGCGGCGGAGGTCGGCGGCGGCGTCCTGTTCCAAGGTGTCGGCATAGGCCGAAGCGAGCGTGCGCAGCGCCTCGGGCGTGCGCGCCGATACCGGAAGGATGACCGCCCGCGACGGCCGCGCCATCCGCGCTTCGGCCGCCGCGGTCGGCGCCTCTTCGATCAGGACATGGGCGTTGGTGCCGCCGAAGCCGAAGGAATTGACGCCGGCGCGGGCGGGATGGCCGTTCTCCGGCCATGGCTCGGCCGCGGTCGCGACGCGCAGCTTCAGCGCATCGAGCGGGATCTCGGGATTGAGGCGCTCGAAATTGAGGCTCGCGGGAATGGTGCGCCGCTCGACGGCGAGCGCCGCCTTGATCAGGCCGGCAATGCCGGCTGCCGCCTCGAGATGGCCGATATTGGTCTTCACCGAGCCGATGCGGCAGTAATCGCCCGCCGGTCGGCCGGGAGCGAGCACGGAGCCGAGCGCATTGGCCTCGATCGGATCGCCGACGGGCGTTCCCGTGCCATGGGCCTCGACGTACTGGATCTGCGCGGGCTCGACCCCGGCCGCGGCGAAGGCGTCGCGCAGCGCCGCTTCCTGCGCCTCGCGGCTCGGCACGCTCATGCCCTTGGTGCGGCCGTCCTGATTGACCGCGGAGCCGCGGATCAGCGCATAGATGTGATCGCCGGCGCTGAGCGCCTCGGAGAGCCGCTTGAGCACGACCACGCCCGCGCCCTCGCCGCGCGTATAGCCGTTGGCGCGGGCATCGAAGGTCTTGCAGCGCCCGTCCGGCGCCAGCATCGAGGCGCGGCTGAACCCGATCGTCGCCTCCGGCTTCAGAATCGCGTTGACGCCGCCGACAAGGGCGATGCGGCATTCGCCGGCGAGCAGGCTGTTGCAGGCGAGATGGGCCGCGACCAGCGAGGAGGAGCACGCCGTATCCACCGCCACGCTCGGGCCGCGAAAATCGAAGATATAGGAAATGCGGTTGGCGGCGATGCTCAGCGCGAGCCCGGTGTTGGTGTGCGGGCCGATCAGATGGCGGTTGTCGAAGGCGTGCTGTATCTCGGCGTAGTCATAGGCGGCAATGCCGACGAAGACGCCGACCTTCTCGCCGGTGAGGCCGTCGACGACGAGGCCGGCGTCCTCGAGAGCCTCCCAGCTCGTCTCCAGCAGCAGGCGCTGCTGCGGATCCATGGCCGTCGCTTCGCGCGGCGAAATGCCGAAGAAGGTCGCGTCGAACTGCTCGATGCCGTCGAGATAGCCGCCGAGCCGCGTGCGGATGGTGCCGGGAGCCGAGACGGGATCGTCATGATAAAGGGCGTCGCGGTTCCACCGCGTCGGCGGGATCTCGCCGATGGCCTCGCGCCCTTCCGCCAGGAGCCGCCAGAACGCCTCCGGTCCCGACGCGCCGGGAAACCGGCAACCGATTCCGACGATCGCAATCGGTTCCCGTCCGTTTTCGGTCATCCCGACCTCCGCATGTTCGTGGACGGCGAGGACGCGGCGTCGCCGCCGGCTGGCCGCGCGATCAGGTCGCGGCAGCGTCC
>DASPSJ010000030.1:0-45306 GCA_035623985.1 Allostellaceae bacterium
CCAGATCTCGAAGCCGCCGGTGCCGCTGCGCGGATCGAAGCGCTCGCCATAGCGCTCGAAGGTCGGCGCGTCGGCGAGCGTGTGCCCCGATTCCGGCAGCCATTTGGCCCAGATCGTCTTCCAGATGCGGCGGATGTCCGAGATGTGGCCGCGATGCGTGAACACCGCATAGCGCTGCGCCGGGATGCGCAGCCGGGCGAACCCGCCCGGCAGATCCGAGAAATCGGCGACCTCGACGCCGGCGATGTAGTCGATGTTGCCGTCATTGTCGCCGTTGCAGCAGACGCCATAGGTCGCGCGTCCGACCTGGCCCGGAAGGGCGCCGAGATGGGGCGCGAAGCGCTGCCACTGCGAGGGGACGTTGGCGATGGTCTCGTCGTTGTAGCGCTCGCTGAGCCCGGCGATGAGCAGCGGCTTGCCGGTTTCGAAGCGCGGCGGCTCGAGAGTTGCAAAGAGGCTTTCGTTCATCTTGATCGGCTCCACAAGGGCAAGAGTGTCGAGACGGGCTTCCGCGCGAACCGCTTCGGGGGTCGTCCCGAACTGGTCGCGGAAGGCCCGGGTGAAGGCCTCGTGGGAGCCGTAGCCGGCATCGAGCGCGACGGCGAGGATGTCGGGCGCGCCTTCCGCCAGCGCGCGCGCCGCTTCGCTCAAGCGCCGGCCGCGCACATAGCGCATGACCGAGCGTCCGGTTGCCGCGCCGAAGGCCCGCACCATGTGATGGCGCGAGACGCCGGCGACGGCGGCGATCTCGTCCAGCGTGATGTCGCCGGCGAAATGGCTTTCGACGAACCAGAGCGCCTTTTCCACCGGGTTCATCAGGGCTCCCGCGGAGGACACCGCTCTCTTATGCCGCGCGCCGCCGCGCCGCGCTTGATCGCGGTTGCGCCGGCGGCGGGCGTGCGCCGAAATTAAGCGCCGGCCACCGTCATGCCGTCGATGCGCAGCGTCGGCGCGTCGATGCCGGACCTGAATTCGAGGTCGTTGGCGGCGGCGAGATGCGCGAACATCTCCTTGAGGTTGCCGGCCACCGTCACTTCGCTCACGGGATAGGCCAGCGCGCCGTTCTCGATCCAGAAGCCGGCGGCGCCGCGGCTGTAATCGCCGGTGACGCCGTTGACGCCGTGGCCCATGAGCTCGGTGACGTAGAAGCCCGAGGCGATGTCGCCGATCAGCGCCTGCGCCGTCACCGGGCCGGGCTCCAGCCAGAGATTGGCCGGCACCGGTCCCGGCGGCGCCGAGGTGCCGCGGCCGGCATGGCCGGTGCTTTTGAGCTTGAGCTGGCGCGCCGAGGCGAGGTCGAGCAGCCAGGTGGTCAGCACGCCGTCCTCGATGATGGCGCGCCGCCGGTTGGCGATGCCTTCGCCGTCGAAGGGCCGCGAGCGCAGGCCCCGCTTCTTGTGCGGGTCGTCGATCACCCCGACGCCGGCGGGGAAGAGGCGCTGGCCGAGCTTGTCCTTGAGGAAGCTCGTGCCGCGCGCCACCGCGGGGCCGCTGATGGCGCCGGCGAGATGGCGCAGCAGGCTCGAAGCGATGCGGGGATCATAGACCACCGGCACCTGGCAGGTGGCGATCTTGCGCGCGCCCAGCCGGCGCACCGCGCGCCTTCCGGCCTCGCGGCCAACCGCGGCGGGGTCGCGCAGGTCGCCGGCATGGATGGCGCTGGTGTAGTCGTCGTCGCGCTCCATCGCCGTGCCTTTGCCGGCGACGACCGAGACGACGACGGAATGGCCGGTGCTGGCGTGCGATCCGGCGAAACCGTTGGAGGCGACCATGGCCACGCGCGAGCGGCCCCAGCTCGCCGACGCTCCGTCGGAATTGGTGACGCCGGGCACGGCGCGCGCCGCTTCCTCGGCGGCGGCGGCGCGCTCGATGAGGCGCTCCGGCGCGGGCTCTTCGGGATCGACCATGTCGAGGGCGGGCCAGTCGCGCGCGATCTCCCCGGGCTCGGCGAGGCCGCAATAGGGGTCTTCCGGCACGGCCTTCGCCATGGCGATGGCGCGCTCGATCAGCGCGTCGGTCTCGCCGCCGCGATCGTTGGACGAGACGATCGCCTGGCGCTTACCGATGAAGACGCGCAGGCCGAGATCGTAGCTCTCCGCGCGCTCGAGCTTCTCGGTGTTGCCCAGGCGCTGCGCATGCGACAGCGAGACGCCTTCGAACAGCACGGCATCGGCCTCATCGGCGCCGGCGCGGTGCGCCTTGGCGATGAGATCGCCGAGAAAGTCGAGGGCGGTGTCCTGCGGCATGGCGGTTCCTTGGGGCGAACGGCCCCTCTCTCCGAGCTATAGGGTCTATCGGCGGCGGCGGCTACAGCTTGAAGACGCGCTGCGCCGTTCCGCCGCGCACCGCCGCGCGCTGGCCCGCGGGCAGCGCGTCGACGCGGGCGAGGCAGCCCTTCATGTCGCCGATATTATGGGGATAGTCCGAGCCGTACATCACATGGTGCTCGCCGCCCACCTTGAGGCAGAGCTCGAGCGCTTCCTGGCGGTAGGTGACGCTGTCGTAATAGATGTGGCGCAGGTAGTCGCTCGGCGGCCGATCGGTCCTGGTGCGGCAGGCGTTCATCTTGTCGAAGCAGATGTCGAGCCGGCCCGCGAGATAGGGCAGCGCCGCGCCGGCATGGGACGCGATCAGCTTCAAGTCGGGATAGCGGTCGAAGAAGCCGTCGAAGCACATCCGCGCCACGGCGAGGCTGGTGTCGAACATGAAGCCGATCGAGGCGATGAGGTTGAACTGCCGCAGATCCATCTCCGGCGTGCCCGGCGGCGCCGTCGGATGCACCAGAACCGGCAGGGCGCGGCGGTCGATCTCCCGCCACACCGGCGCGAAATCGGGATCGGTGAGCGAGCGGCCGGCGATATTGGCGAGCACCATGACGCCGACCGCGCCGGCGTCGCAGGCGCGCTTCAGCTCGGTGAGCGCGCTCTCCGGATATTCCCAGGGCAGCGAAGCCAGCCAGCGGATGCGGCCGGGATAGGCTTTCTCGGCCCGCGCCATGTCGGCATTGGCGATGCGCGCCGCCTCGCGGCTGACCGCCTCGCCGCCCCAATAGACGTTGGGGCAGGTGAGCGAGAGGATGGCGAGGTCGACCTTGGCCGCGTCCATCGCCCGCATGCGCTCGTCATAGTCGAAATGGCCGGGCTGCGGCGTCATGAACGGCGCGCCGTCGAGGAAGATGCCCTCCGGCGCGTCGAGGCTCTTCTTCACTTCGTAGCGCGGCCTGCCGTGGCGGCGCAGCAGCTCGAGCCACTCCTTGTTGAGCATATGCGTATGGACGTCGATGACCGGCATGAGCGCCCTCCCGTCGCCGCGCACGCTAGCGCAGGGGAAAAAGCTTGGCCAGCGCGCGGTCTTTCGCCGTCTTCCCTGTTAATTTTCCGCGCCGACCCCATCTTTTCGAGGCAGACGCGCGGGGAGGGGAGCATGAGCTGGCAGCCGACGCAGGAGCCCGAAATCGCGCCCGCGCCGGGCGCCATCGAGATGGCGATCGTGCCGCGCCCGCGCGATCTCGGCGACGGCTTCGTGGTCGGCCGCGTCCTGCCTTTTGCCCGGCGCCGCATGCTCGGCCCCTTCATCTTTTTCGACGCCATGGGGCCGACCTCTTTTGCCGCCGGGCGCGGCCTCGACGTCCGGCCGCATCCGCATATCGGCCTTGCCACCGTGACCTATCTCTTCGACGGCGAGATCCTGCACCGCGACAGCCTCGGCAACGTCCAGCCGATCCGGCCCGGCGAGGTGAACTGGATGACCGCCGGCAGCGGCATCGCCCATTCCGAGCGCACCGACGCCGCGTTGCGGCAGAAGCCGTCGCGGCTTCACGGCATCCAGTCCTGGGTGGCGCTGCCCAAGCGCTTCGAGGAGACGGCGCCCGCCTTCGCCCATCACGCGCGGGCGAGCCTGCCGGTGATCGAGGGCGAAGGCAAAAGCGTGCGGCTCATCGCCGGCAGCTTCGGGACCAAGCGCGCGCCGGTCGAGACCTTCTCGCCCATGTTTTACGCCGATGCGGCGCTCGGCCCCGGCGCGCGGCTCGCCCTCCCGGCCGAGCATGAGGAGCGCGGCGGCTATATCGTCGAGGGCGGCGTCGCCATCGCCGGCGAAAGCCACGCGCCGGGCCGGCTCCTGGTCTTCCGGCCCAAGGCGGAGATCGTCATCACCGCGCCGCAGGGCGCGCGGCTGATGCTGCTCGGCGGCGCGCCGCTGGACGAGCCGCGGCACATCTGGTGGAACTTCGTCTCCAGCTCGAAGGAGCGCATCGAGGCGGCCAAAGCCGATTGGAAGGCGGGCCGCTTTCCGCCCGTGGCCGGCGATAGCGAGCTCATTCCGCTGCCGGAATGAGCGGCGGGCTTAACGCCGGCTTAAGCGTGCCGCGTTATGCTTGCCGACGTTTCAACGCGCGGCCCGAGGTCAAGGAGCAGGCAATGGACGGCGAGCAAGGCACCGGCCTGCGGCGCCTCGTGAGCGAGGCCGTGCATGCCCAATTCGCGGGCATGTTCGAGGAGCTGCGCCGCTTCGTCGACCGCCGCATTGCCGAGCTCAGCGCCGAAGTCCACGCCACCGTCGAGATGGTGGATTTCAGCGAGACCAATCTGACGCAGCAGCTCCAGCGCATGCATCAGCAGCTCTCGCGCGTGGTGGCGCTGCCGGCGGCGGCGACGCGCAATTCCGGCAGCGAGCTGGCGGGCGTGGTGCAGGCGAGCGAGGACGCCGCCAACCGCATCATCAGCGCGGCCGAGAAGATCGCCGTCGCGCTCGACGGACCGGAGCCCAAGCCGGCGATCCTCGAGCAGGTGAACGCCATCTTCGAGGCCTGCGCCTTTCAGGATCTGACCGGCCAGCGCATCCGCCGCGTGCTCGACCAGCTCACCGCGCTCGACCGCATGCTGGCGCATCTCGCCGAGCACGGCCAGCATCGCGAGGAACCCGGCGTCGTGCGCGACCCGATCCGCCTCACCCTCGAGATCGCGGGCAGCGGCCCCGATCTCGCGCAGAACGAGGTCGATCAGCTCATGGCGCGCTGACGGCGCCGCCCCCTATCCGCCCTCGCGCGGCTTCCAGATCGGCTTGCCGCTTCCCGGCAGGCCATAGCTCGCCCATTTCGCCGTCACCTCGGCGATGATCTCCTCGCTCATGCGGATCTTGCGGCCCCAGTCGCGGCGCGTCTCCGGCGGCCATTTGTTGGTGGCGTCGAGCCCGATCTTGCTGCCGAGCCCGGACTCCGGCGCCGCGAAGTCGAGATAGTCGATCGGCGTGTTCTCGACGAGGGTGATATCGCGCGCCGGGTCCATGCGCGTGGCGATCGCCCACATCACGTCCTTCCATTGCCGCGCGTCGATGTCGTCGTCGACGACGATGACGAATTTGGTGTAGATGAACTGGCGCAGGAACGACCACACGCCCATCATCACCCGCTTGGCGTGGCCGGGATAGGCCTTGCGGATCGACACCACGCCGATGCGGTAGGAGCAGCCTTCGGGCGGCAGCCAGAAATCGACGATCTCCGGGAATTGCTGCCGCAGCAGCGGGATGAACACCTCGTTGAGCGCCTCGCCCAGCACCGAGGGCTCGTCGGGCGGCCGGCCGGTGAAGGTCGAGAGATAGATCGGGTCGCGCCGCATGGTGATGGCGCTGATGCGGAACACCGGGAAGCGCTCGACCGCGTTGTAATAGCCGGTATGGTCGCCGTAAGGCCCCTCATCCCCCTGCTCGTCGAGCGCGACGTGGCCTTCGAGCACGATCTCCGCCTGCGCCGGCACCTTGAGCGGCACGGTCCGGCACTCGACCAGCTCGACCTTGCGGCCGCGCAGCAGCCCCGCGAACTGGTATTCCGAGAGCGTGTCCGGCACCGGCGTCACCGCGGCGAGGATGGTGGCGGGATCGGCGCCGATCACCGCCGCCGCGGGCAGCGGCGCGCGCTTCTCTTCGGTCCAGCGCCGGTGGTGCTGCGCGCCGCCGCGATGCCTGAGCCAGCGCATCAAGGTGGCGTCGCGCCCCGTTACCTGCATGCGGTAGATGCCGAGATTGTAGTCGTCCTCGCGCCGCTCGCCCGGCCCCTTGGTCACCACCAATGGCCAGGTGATGAGCGGCGCGGGCTCGCCCGGCCAGCAGCTCTGGATCGGGAAGGTGCCGAGATCGATGTCGCCGCCGGTGAGCACCACCTCCTGGCAGGGCGCGCCCGTCACCGTCCGTGGCTTCATCGCCAGCACCGTCTTCAGCAGCGGCAGCATCTCCAGCGCCTCGCGCCAGCCGCCGGGCGGCTCGGGCTGGCGCAGGAAGGCCAGCGTCTCGCCGACCTCGCGGAGCTGCCCGGGCTCGCGGTCCATGCCCCAGGCGACGCGCTCGACCGTGCCGAAGAGGTTGGTCAGCACCGGCATGCCATAGCGTGCGCCGTCGGGACGCCGGACGTCCTCGAACAGCGCCGCCGGGCCTTGCTCGGCCAGCAGGCGGGTGTGGATCTCGGTGATCTCAAGCACCGGCGAGACCGGCGTTGCGACGCGCACCAGCCGGCGCTCCGCCTCCAGGCGGGCAATGAAGTCGCGCAGCGAGGCGTAGGGCATGGGAACCTTGTCTTAACGCCGGGCGTCGCACTATAGGTCGGCACGCCGCCCCGAGCCACACCGGCTGCCGGCGGCACCGTCACGGATTCGGGATGATGGAACGCTATTGGGTGATCGGTGGCGAATACGCCGATGTGAGTTTCGTGCATCTGGCGCGCGGCGCGCGCGAGGAGCGCCATGGGCCATTTGCCAGCTATGGCGAGGCCTATGCCATCTGGCAGGCGCGCGCCCGCGCCACCATCGACGACGCTCTCATCCGCTTCCGCATCGTGGAAGAGGATGGCCGCCGGCTGGCGTCTTAGCCGGCGGCGACGGACTCCGGGAATATCTGCCATGTCCGCCAAAGATGAATCGCCGGGACCGCCTCCGATGAGGCGGAGGAATTTTGGCCTGATGGCCTTGGCGGCGACGGCGATCCTGGCGCTGTCGGCGGCCTTGGCGCACGCGGAGACCGCGGAGATCAGGGTCGGCGTCAAGCAGACCATGCGCGCCACCCTGATCACCCCGGACGGCAACGGTCCCGCTCCGGCGATCCTTCTGCTGCACACGAGCGGCGGCTTGCAGGAGGCGGATATCGATTTCGGCCGGCGCCTGGCGCGGGAAGGCTATGTCGTGCTCGTGCCCGCGTTTCTGGAAGCCTACGGGATATCCCCGCGCGGCCGGCAGGCCGCCTTCACGACGGAGGCGGAGCCGATCTATGCCGACTTTCTCGCGGCGCTCGACACGCTGAAGCACCATCCCCGCGTCGCCGGCGGCAAGCTGGGCGCGATCGGATTTTCGAACGGCGGGTATTTCGCCCTCTGGCTCGCGGCGACGGGAAAGGTCCAGGCCGGCGTATCCTATTACGGCGCGCTCAGCGGCGCCGGCACGGACAGGGAGCTGAGCCGCTTCAAGGACGCCTTCGACAAGGGCAGTTCGCCGGTCCTGATTCTCCACGGGACGGAGGACGGGACCGTGCCGTTTGCGGCGGCACAGCATTTGAGCAAGGTCGTTGCCGCGGCCGGCAGCCCCTACGAGTTCTATCCTTATGACGGCGCCGGCCATCGCTTCGATCGATCCGGCTCCTCGGCGGACCAGGCCGCAGCCGCCGATGCCTGGCAGCGGACGCTGGCCTTCTTCGGCAAATACCTGAAACAGCCCTGACCGGCGATCGCCGCCTCGGGAGCGAGGGGCCGCGCGATCCTGCTCAACTTCCGCCGAGCTGCCACACCACGCCCTCGCGCATGGTGCGGTCCTCCAGCTCGAGCGGCGTCGGCACGCGGTAGCGCGCAAGCTCTTCGAGCTCTTCCCGCGGCAGATAGGCGCGGCCGGGATCGCCCAGCAGCACCAGCACGCCCGCGCCGGCGAGATGCCGCAGCCATCGCGTCAGCCGCTCGGCGAGCGGCCGCTCGTAGCACATGTCGCCCGCCAGCACGACCTGCCAGGGCACGGGAAAGCGGCCGATCACATCGGCGCTCTCGACCGCCACCGCAAGCCCGTTGAGCGCGGCGTTGAGGCCGATCGCCGCGGCGGCGAAGGGGTCGATCTCCGCCGCCACCGCCTCGGCCGCGCCGGCGCGCGCCGCCGCCAGCGCCAGCAGCCCGCCGCCGGCGCCGAAATCGAGCACGCGCTTGCCGCGCACGAGACCGGGATGGTCGAGCACGTGCCGCGCCAGCGCCTGGCCGCCCGCCCAGGCGAAGGCCCAATAGGGCGGCGGGAGCTGCTCGCGCTCGAGCGCGGTTTCGGTCGCCTGCCACAGCGGCGTGATCTCGCCGGCGAGATGGAGGCGGATCTCCGGCACCAGCGGCGGCGCGTCGATGGCGGTGTTGGCGCGGATGAACGATGCGGCGTCAGCCGACATGCGCGGCGATGATGGCGAGGAGCAGGATCCAGCCCGCCCAGCGGTTGGAGCGGAACTTGGCAAGGCAGTCGGCGGCATCCTCGGTGTCGACCCTGGCCGCCTGCCAGCAGAGCTGCGCCAGCATCAGCGCAAGTCCGGCATAGAACGGCCAGCGCATCCCCGCCGCCGCTCCCGCCGCCGCCCAGAACGCCGCCGCCGCGGCGTAGAAAATGAAAAGCCAGGGCCGCGTGCGCGCGCCCAGCGCCAGCGCCGAGGATTTGACGCCGATCAGGATGTCGTCCTCCTTGTCCTGATGCGCGTAGATCGTGTCGTAGCCCAGCGTCCAGGCGATGCCGCCGAGATAAAGCAGCACCGCCGCGCCGTCGATGCGCCCGGTCGCCGCCGCCCAGCCCATCAGCGCGCCCCAGTTGAAGTTGAGGCCGAGGAAGAATTGCGGCCAGTAGGTCACGCGCTTCATCAGCGGATATGTCGCCACCAGCAGCAGCACCAGGAAGCCGAGCAGCACCGCCAGCCGGCCGAGGCAGGCCAGCACCGCCGCGCCCACCGCCAGCAGCAGCCCCATGAACAGCGCCGCCTGGCCGAGCGTGACCGCGCCGCTCGGCAGCGGCCGCGTGCGCGTGCGCGCCACGCGCGCGTCGAAATCGCGGTCGATGATGTCGTTGAGCGTGCAGCCGGCGCCGCGCATGGCCATGGCGCCGATGCCGAAAAGCGCCATCAGGCGCCCGTCGGGCCAGCCCGGCGCCGCCAGCGCGATCGCCCACCAGCCCGGGAACAGCAGCAGCCAGGTGCCGATCGGCCGGTCGAGCCGCGCGAGCCGGATATAGGGCACCAGCGCCGCCGGCGCGTAACGATCGGCCCAGTCGCCGCTTCGTATGTCGGTCATGATGCGCTGGCCGTGCCGATGGGCTAAACTCGTTCGCGCCATCTTGCCCGCCGCCCGCGCCGCGGCCAAGCCCGCCGATGATCCCGAAGACGCGCCTCTTCGTCACCACCGATCTCGCCGGCGGCCTCGCCATCGGCCTCGAGCCCTCGCAGGCGCATTACGTCAAGACGGTGCTGCGGCTGGAGCAGGGCGCGGTGGTGGCGCTCTTCAACGGCCGCGACGGCGAATGGCTCGGCCGCATCGACGGCGTCGGCAAGGGCTGGTGCTCCATTGCGCTCTTCGAGCAGCGCCGGCCGCAGGAAGCGGCGCCCGACCTCTGGCTGGTCTTCGCGCCGCTGAAGCGCGGCCGCATCGATTTCCTGGTGGAGAAGGCGACCGAGCTCGGCGTCGGCGCGCTTTATCCCGTCTTCACCCGGCGCAGCGTCGTCGAGCGCGTCAATCTCGACCGGCTGCGCGCCAACGTGATCGAAGCGGCGGAGCAGACGGAGCGGCTGTCGGTGCCGGTGCTGGCCGAGCCCGAGCCGCTTGAGCGCCTGCTCGCGCGCTGGCCTGCCGACCGGCGATTGCTGCTATGCGATGAAAGCGGGGCTGCGCCGCCGATCGCCGAAACCCTCGCCGCCGCGGCGCCCGGCGCCTTTGCCGTGCTTGTCGGTCCGGAAGGGGGTTTTGCGGAAACCGAGCTTGACGCCCTGAGGAAAACTCCCTTTGTTTTACCTGTGGGCTTGGGCCCGCGCGTCTTGCGTGCCGACACCGCGGCGCTGGCGGCGCTGGCGGTGGTGCAGGCGCTTGCGGGCGACTGGCGCCTGCCGCGCCGGCGCTGAGACCAGGTTTTTTCATCGGGTACAAAGGGATCGGAGGTATCGCGTCTTGTCCGCTCCATCGCTTTCCGGCGGCGCGCCGATCACCGACAAGCGCCAGTTGATCGAGCATTTCATCGGCGGCGCCAAGCCGCCGGCGCAATGGCGCATCGGCACCGAGCACGAAAAATTCGTCTTCCGGCTCGCCGATCACAGTCCCGTCGCCTATGACGCTCCGGACGGCATCCGCGCGCTGCTCGAAGGGCTGCGGCGCTTTGGCTGGCAGCCGATCTTCGACGGCGACAATCTCGTCGGCTTGAGCAACGGCAAGGGCGGCGCGATCTCGCTCGAGCCCGGCGGCCAGTTCGAGCTGTCGGGCGCGCCGATCGAGACCCTGCACCAGACCTGCGCCGAGGTGGGGGAGCATCTGGCCCAGGTGCGGGCGGTGACCAAGGAGCTCGGCTTGGGCGTGCTCGGCCTCGGCTTCCACCCGACCGCGCGGCGCGACGACGTGCCGTGGATGCCCAAGCGCCGCTACGCCGTGATGCGGCGCTACATGCCGCTCAAGGGCGCGTTCGGTCTCGACATGATGCTGCGCACCTGCACCGTCCAGGTAAACCTCGATTTTGCCGACGAGGCCGACATGGTGCGCAAGCTGCGCATGAGCCTGGCGTTGCAGCCGGTGGCCGCCGCGCTCTTCGCCAACTCGCCCTTCGTCGAAGGCAAGCCCAGCGGCTATCTCAGCTACCGCAGCCACGTCTGGACCGATGTCGATCCCGATCGCACCGGCATGCTGCCCTTCGTCTTCGAGCCCGGCTTCGGGTTCGAGCGCTATGTCGACTACCTGCTCGACGTGCCGATGTATTTTGTCTATCGCGACGGCAAATACATCGACGTCGCCGGCCAGTCCTTCCGCGATTTCCTCGCCGGGCGGCTGCCGGGCCTGCCGGGCGAGATCCCGACGATGGGCGACTGGAACGACCATATCACCACGATTTTTCCCGAGGTGCGTCTGAAGCGCTACATGGAGATGCGCGGCGCCGATGGCGGGCCGTGGCGGCGGCTCTGCGCCGCGCCGGCGCTGTGGACGGGGCTCTGCTACGACGCCGAATCGCTCGCCGGCGCCTACGACCTCATCGCCGACTGGACGCACGAGGAGCGCGAGCAGTTGCGCATGCGCGTGCCGCGTCATGGCCTCAGGACGCCCTTCCGCGGCGGCACGGTGCTCGAGGTGGCGGCGCGCGTGGTCGAGCTCGCCCGCGCCGGGCTGCGCCGGCGCCGGCGCCTGGACAGCACCGGCCAGGACGAGAGCCACTATCTCGAGCCCTTGACCGAGATCGTCGACAGCGGCCGCACGCCGGCCGAGCTTCTGCTCGAGGATTACCGGACGCGCTGGGGCGGCCGCATCGACCCCGTCTTCAGCCAGGAAGCCTATTGACCGTCGCCGGCGGCGGTTTTTTCGGGAACCCCGCCTCGGCCCCGGCGTTTATCCTCTCGCAGCCCCGAAGCGGCTGCGTGACGTGTTGCCGGCGCCCCGCATCCGCTCCCCCCAGCGATGCGGGGCGCATCCTTGCCTCGGCGGTCATCGGCCGAGCCGCACCGTCGCCCAGCGTCCCGGGCGGGCCGAGCCTGCCGCCGGCGGCAGGCCCGAAAGCGACATCCAGCGCGAGCGGAACCAGGAAGAGGCCGAGATCTCGACCTTGAGGCGCCCGCTCGCCGGCGGCGCGTCGAGGCCGAGCGCCGACCATGGGATCAGCGCCTCGCCGACGATGCGCGGCTGGTCGGCGCCGAAATAGAGCGCCTCGGCGCCGGGCACGGCCGGGCAGGCGGAAGGCGCGCGCTCGGCCGCCGCGCCGGCGCAGAGCCGCGCCGTCATCGGCGGGTGGTCGCGCTCCTTGCTGCGCGGCGGGATGAAATAGAGCGTGAAGCGCCGCGCTCCGGCGCCGGCCTCGACGTCGAGCTCGATGCGATAGGCCTCGCTCAGCGGGAAATCGCCGTCATAGGCCAAGAGGTCGAGGTCGTAATAGTCCTGGCCGATGGTGGCGAGCGCCAGGCCCTGATCGCTCCAGCTCAGATAAGCCTCGCCGAACGCCGCTTCGCCCGGCGCGGGCTTGAGCGCCGGCAGCAGCGATTGCGGCTTCGGCCAATCCACCAGCGAGCCGTGCTCGGGATCGATATGCGCGCGCGGCACGCTGAAGCCGGCAAGGGGCGGGCGTGCCGGCGCCGCCGCGTGAAGCGGCGGCAGCGCGCGGTTGGCCTCGCCGAGCGCCGCCGCCAGCGCTTCATAGGGCCGGTCGCGGATATCGACCAGGCCGAAATTGTAGTCTTCCCGGTCGGCGCGGCCGCCTTCGGGATAGTCGTAATACTGAAACCAGTGCAATCCCACGAGCTCGGCGATGCCGGCGAAGTTGCGCGCCGCCGCCGCGGCGCCTTGCGCGCGCTCCGCCTGGGTGTCGACGGTCATGAGATGGCCGTTGTTGCGATTGCCGGTGCGGTTCTCGCGCGCGGCATAGAACCATTCGGAGACCAGCACCGGCTTGCCGCGCGAAAGCGCGCGCAGCCCGTCGAAGTAATAAGGGGCGATCCATCCTTCGGGGCTGTCGACGTTATAGTTGGTGGCGATGACATCGACATGTCGCGCTTCGGCCTTCACTGCCACCGGGTCGTAATAGATCGGCAGCCGGTCGCCGAAGAAAAGCGCGTCGGGATCGGCCGCGTGCAGCGCGCGCGCCGCCAAATCGTAATAATGCTCGGCGACGATCCCGGTCCATTGCCGCACCGCGTCGCTGCCGTGACCGCCGGGCCGGAGCCGCGTCACCGCCTGCGCCGTGAGCAGGCCCGCCCAATCCTCGACGCCGGCGGGCGGTACGAAATCTGTAACGAAGCGCCGCCAGTTGCCGCGATAGTGTCGCTTCAGCGCCTCGAGCCAGCGCCGCTTGGTGTAGTTTTCCGCCGGCTTCGCCGAATAGAAGGTGAAGAGCGCGCCGCCCCACCAGCCGACTTCGTTGTCGCTGAAATAGCCGAGCCGGTAGGGGCTCGCGCGATAGGGCGCGGTGAGCCGCAGCGCCGTCTCGCGCAGGCGCTCGCCCATGCCGGGGTCGAAGGGATCGAACCAGTGGAATCGCGCGAGCCGCCCCAGCTCGAGATTGATCGCGCCGGGCAAGCGCAGCTCCTGCGGCGGCAGCGACCAGGCGCCGGTCGAGTTGAAGCCCCAGGAGACGAGGCGCGCGCGCGTTGCCGCTTCCCATTCCGGCAGGCTCGCCGCCGTCTCCTGCCACTCGTAATGCGGCCGGTTGAGACGCGCGCCCGAGGCGCCGCCGTCGACGACGTTGACGCCGATCGAAAAGAAGCGCTCGCCGCAGGGCGTGCGCAGGAAGGCGTGGCCGGCGGCATCGCGCTCGACGCTCCAGCGCGTCGAAGGCGCGTGGTCGAGATCGCAGGCCCGTGCCGGCGCGGCAAACAGCAGCGCCGCGAGCAGCGCCGGCGCGACGCACAGCATCGCCGCCGCCGGGCGCCGGCGGTTGCAGACAACCCGGCCGACCGCTTTGCGGTCGGCCCCGGAGGGTTCGATCGCAAAGCGATCGAACGGGTTGTCCCGCGAAAGCCCGCACCTTGCAGGCAATTCTCCTGCCTCGAGCTTCACCGCGCCGAGGCGCCCGCCGCGTCGGCGGCGGGAGAGCGAGGCAGGCTCACGCCGCCGTGCCGCCGACGGTGAGCCCGTCCATGCGCAGCGTCGGCTGGCCGACGCCCACCGGCACGCCTTGCCCCTCCTTGCCGCAGGTGCCGATGCCGTCGTCGAGCGCGAGGTCGTTGCCGATCATGCTGATCTTGGTCAGCGCGTCGGGGCCGTTGCCGATGAGCGTGGCGCCCTTGACCGCCGGGCCGATCTTGCCGTCTTCGATGAGATAGGCTTCCGACGCCGAGAAGACGAACTTGCCCGAGGTGATGTCGACCTGGCCGCCGCCGAAATTGACCGCATAGAGCCCGCGCTTCACCGAGGCGATGATCTCCTGCGGCTCCTTGTCGCCGGCCAGCATATAGGTGTTGGTCATGCGCGGCATCGGCGCATGGCCATAGCCCTGGCGCCGTCCGTTGCCGGTGGGGCGCATGCCCATGAGGGCGGCATTGAGCCGGTCCTGCATGTAGCCCCGGAGGATGCCGTCCTCGATCAGCACGGTGCGGGAAGCGGGCGTGCCCTCGTCATCGACGGTGAGCGAGCCGCGCCGGTCCTGGAGCGTGCCGTCATCGATCACGGTGACGCCGGGTGCCGCGACGCGCTGGCCGATGAGCCCGGCAAAGGCCGAGGTCTTCTTGCGGTTGAAGTCGCCTTCGAGCCCGTGGCCCACCGCCTCGTGCAGCATGACGCCGGGCCAGCCCGGCCCCAGCACCACCGTCATCTCGCCGGCCGGCGCCGGCACCGAGGCGAGATTGACCAGCGCCTGGCGCAGCGCCTCGTCGACCTGGCTCTGCCATTGCCGGGGATCGAAATAGCGGTGGTACTCGACCCGCCCGCCGGCGCCGGAGGAGCCGGTCTCCATGCGCGCGCCGTCGCCGACGACGACGCTGACGCTGAGCCGCACCAGCGGCCTGATGTCGCCGACGCGCGCGCCGTCGGCGCGGATGATCTCCACCGCCTGCCACGAGCCCGCGAGCGAGGCCGTCACCTGCCGCACCCGCGGGTCCTTGCCGCGGGCATAGGCGTCGATCTCGGTCAGCAGCTTCGCCTTCTCGGCGAAGTCGATCTGGGACAGCGGATTGGCGTCGGTGTAGAGGTTCTGGTTGGTGCCTTGCGGCGGCAAGGCGAGGCTGGCGCTGCCGCCGTGCTTGACCGCGCGCACCGCGGCGCCGGCGCGGCAGATCGCCGCCTCGGAAAGCTCCGAGGCGTGGGCGTATCCCGCCGCCTCGCCGGAGAGCGCGCGCAGGCCGAAGCCCTGCGCCGTGTCGAAGGCGGCGCTCTTGATCCGGCCGTCGTCGAAAGTGAGGCTCTCGGCCTGGCTGTATTCGAGGAAAAGCTCGCCGTCGTCCATGCCGTCGAGCGCTTCGGCGACGATCGTTTCGACCCGGCCGCGGTCCATGCCGGTGCGGGCGAAGAACAGGGCGTCGGTGCGGGCGAGGTCGCTCACGGGACTGCTCCTTGGCTGCTGCTTCTTGCCAGAGACGGCGCGCCGGCGCCAGAGGCAACCGCGTCGGCGCGGCCTGCGGCAGGATATGGGGTCTGCGGGCGGTGGGTGCCAGCGCTCCGGCGTTGCAGCATCTCCATGTCTGCTCCCTACGGAGGGAGATGAGGCCGATAGGCATATCGGAAGAGACGCTTTGGCTCAGGGAAATAAGAGTGGTGCGCCGGAAATCGTTGAATAACAAGTGGAAATTTCTATTCTGTTCTTTTTTCCCGGCTTACGATTGTTTGCCGGCCTGGAAGCCGATAGCCGCAGAGGCGAAGGTCGATAAAATCGTTCTCGCCCAGTCCTGCACCGTCGGATTAGGGTGGTATATGAGCAGCCCGAGTGCGGCTGCGCCCATTAGAAACAACGCCAGGGCAGTCAAATAGAAACGAGCGAGCTGAAGGTGGCGGTCGGTCTTCGATTGCAGACCGACGGCACCGGCAATCGTCGCTTCGTATCGTTCGTCCTTCGCCAACTCGTTCAGATCGATGTTGCTCATCTGGGCTGCCGATCAGAGCCCGACGATCTGTTTTTCGATCTTGCCATCCTTGGATATCGTCAGTTGCTTGCCTTCGCGAGCGGCCTTGTGAGCCACGTCCAGCATCGCCACGGCTTTGCGAATCACTTCGCTCTTCGTGACGCCGCTTTCAGCCGCAATGTCTTCGAGGATCTCATTGAGGCCCTCCGACACATCAAGCGTCAGTCGTACCTTTTGGCTGCGAGCCATTGCACTGCTCCCGTTCTACCAGACAGGGAACCCATTCTACCGAATAGGGAAATAGAAATCCTCTGCACCGACAAGTGGAAAGTACACAAATATTGCTTGTTTTGCAAGCGAGAAATACGTAAATTTCACTGCATTTTCCGGTGTGGGCGGAAGAGGCCGGGGGGTGAGGTGAGAGGTCTCCGAAATGGACGATCCGAAACTGTTGGTCAGCACGATTTTCAAGGCGACCTGGGCGCGATTGTCAGCAGAGGATCAGGCGGCCGCAATGCGCCTATTGAAAGAAGCGATGAGATTCTTGTGTATGCGCGAGGGCGAAGCGTTCGAGATTTTGCCAACGCTTGGGGGTGTCGAACTGCGTCGCGGGAACCAAAGTGTCTGGCTATCGTTTGATAGGCGAGGCGGGAACTGGGAAATTCTGAATCTGACGCTTGATCGAGCGCAGATAGAACGCACAGCAGCCCGCGCGCCGCGCGCGCCGGCATTCTGATCGACGACACGGGCAGGGCGTGGCCAGCCAATTTCGCCGCGTTGGCACGACGGTTGGGCTATGTTGACGCGCATGTCGATCGCGTCTGGTTCGCCGTGCGGGAGCGCGGCGCCATTCACATCCGCTCGATCGAGGAGGGCGTGCGCATCACGCTGCGCCCCCGCGGGTTTTCACTCGTCGCCTTGGCCGAGGTGCTGCAGGTGCTCAAAGACATGGCGCCGGCGCGCATTCTGCTTGTCATGCGTTCGGACGCTGGGACGGATATCGAGTTCTTCACCAGCGTCGGCGCCTTCATTGATCGCGCCGCGCCGCTCGCCGCCGTCTAATGCGGCAGCGTCTGCACCGGAATCGCGAGAGGCAGGTCCAGCGCGCGCCAAGGGGAGGGAGGCCAGGATTCCAGCCGTCCCAACTTAATGAGTGCCTCTGTCGAACAGATGACAGCGCTCGTCAGCCATGGGGGCATGGTCAAACCGCTGTCGCCGTTCGTTGAATGTCGTCCCACGACCGTGGGAGGGGTTGCCGGCAAAGCCGCGCTGCGCCTTGAGTTTATGCGGCATAAAGTCGCAACGTTGCGGTTGGCGTCGCCTCCGGCCGGGCGCTATTACCTGCGTGCCGGAGCGTTCGGCATCGGCCCGCCGGCGCGGTTGTCCGTGCCGCGGGGTTTGGTGTAGGGTCGCGCCGCTTTCGCCGCGGCGGCGGATGGGGGCCGGTCGGGCGGGCGCTCGCGGGCGGAAAGCGCCGACGGGGCGGGGAAAGCCGTTGCCGTCTTCGGCTATGTCCGACAGAGGGGCTCGAATTGCATGGGATGGGGCGTGGGAATGGGTATCGGAAGCTGGGCCGGTCGCCTGCGCGCGGCGGCGACGGTCCTGGCGGCGTCGCTGCTGCCGGCGCCGGCGGCGTTCGCCGAGGAGCCGGTGGATTGGCAGCTCGGCATGCAGGAGGCGGCCACGCCGGTGCGCGAGGCGATCGATTCGCTCCATGACGAGCTGCTCGTCATCATCACGCTGATCGCGCTCTTCGTCCTGGGCCTCCTGCTCTATGTCATCATCCGCTTCAACGCCAAGCGCCACCCGACGCCGTCGCAGACGACGCACAACACGCTCTTGGAACTGCTGTGGACGACGGTGCCGATCCTGATCCTGGTGGTGATCGCCATTCCGTCCTTCAAGCTGCTCTATTACATCGACCGCACGCAGCACGCCGACATGACGCTCAAGGTGACCGGCCATCAATGGTACTGGAGCTACGAGTATCCCGATCAGGCCGACTTCAGCTTCGACAGTACGGTGCTTGCGGACGAGGATCTCGCCAAGTATCACGAGCCCCGGCTGCTCGGCGTGGACAAGCCAGCCGTCGTGCCGGTGGGCGCCAAGGTGCGCATTCTCGTCACCGGCACGGACGTGATCCATAGCTGGTTCGTGCCGGCGGCCGGCGTGCAGGAATACGCGGTCATCGGCCGCACCAACGAATCCTGGCTGCAGATCGACCGGCCCGGCACCTATTACGGCCAATGCAACCAGATCTGCGGCCTCAACCATCCCTTCATGCCGATCGAGATCAAGGCGGTGCCGAAGGAGGCGTTCGACCAATGGCTGAAGGCGCCGGAGTCGCTTTGGAACGTCCCCCCGAAGAAGACGGCGACCGGCGCGCCGGCCGGCGGCGACACCGGCGCGCTGCTGGCCGCCCAGTGAGCATCTGACGAGGACAGACCCATGGCCTACGGATCGACCGCCCACGCCGACGAGCACGCGCACGGTCATGTTCCCTCCTTCTGGGCGCGCTGGCTGCTGTCGACCAACCACAAGGACATCGGCACGCTCTATCTCGTCTTCGCCATAACGGGCGGGCTGATCGGCGCCGTCTTCTCGGTGCTGATGCGCATCGAGCTGATGACGCCGGGCGATCATCTGCTGCACGGCAACCATCAATTCTACAACGTCATGATCACCGCCCACGGCCTCATCATGGTGTTCTTCATGGTGATGCCGGCGATGATCGGCGGCTTCGGCAACTGGTTCGTGCCGATCATGATCGGCGCGCCCGACATGGCCTTCCCGCGGCTCAACAACATCAGCTTCTGGCTGCTGGTGCCGTCCTTCTGCCTGCTGCTGGGCTCGGTCTTCGTGCCGGGGCCGCCCGAGGGCTCCGGCGCCGGCGTCGGCTGGACGGTCTACCCGCCG
Source organism: Allostellaceae bacterium (assembly GCA_035623985.1). GTDB lineage: Bacteria > Pseudomonadota > Alphaproteobacteria > ATCC43930 > CGMCC-115725 > DAHUYF01. The sequence continues at coordinate 18,631 of DASPSJ010000030.1, forward strand.
CTCTCCTCCGCGCTCGGCCATCCCGGTCCCGCCGTCGACATGGCGATCTTTTCGCTGCATCTCGCCGGCGCCTCCTCGATCCTCGGCGCGATCAACTTCATCACCACCATCTTCAACATGCGCGCGCCGGGCATGACGCTGCACAAGATGCCGCTCTTCGTCTGGTCGATCCTGGTGACCGCCTTCCTGCTGCTGCTGTCGCTGCCGGTGCTGGGCGGCGCCATCACCATGCTGCTCACCGACCGCAATTTCGGCACCACCTTCTTCGACCCCGCCGGCGGCGGCGACCCGCTGCTCTTCCTCCACCTCTTCTGGTTCTTCGGCCATCCCGAGGTCTACATCATGATCCTGCCGGGCTTCGGCATGATCAGCCAGATCGTCTCGACCTTCTCCAGGAAGCCGGTCTTCGGCTATCTCGGCATGGCCTACGCCATGGTGGCGATCGGCGTCATCGGCTTCGTGGTCTGGGCGCACCACATGTTCACCACCGGCATCGGCGTCGACACCCGCGCCTATTTCACCGCCGCGACGATGGTCATCGCCGTGCCCACCGGCATCAAGATCTTCTCCTGGATCGCCACCATGTGGGACGGCTCGCTCGAGTTCAAGACGCCGATGCTGTGGGCGGTGGGCTTCATCTTCCTCTTCACCGTCGGCGGCGTCACCGGCGTGGTGCTCGCCAACGCCGGCGTCGACGTGGCGCTGCACAACACCTATTACGTCGTGGCGCATTTCCACTACGTGCTGTCGCTCGGCGCGGTGTTCTCGCTCTTCGCCGGCTTTTACTACTGGATCGGCAAGATGAGCGGCCACCAGTACAACGAGACCTTCGGCAAGATCCATTTCTGGACGACCTTCATCGGCGTCAACCTCACTTTCTTCCCGATGCACTTCCTCGGGCTTGCCGGCATGCCCAGGCGCATCAGCGACTATCCCGAGGCTTTTGCCGGCTGGAACATGGTGGCCTCGATCGGCGCCTACATCTCCTTCGCCTCGACCTTGTGGTTCGTCTTCGTCATCTTCCACACTTTCCTCGCCGGCAAGAAGGCGGCCGCCAATCCCTGGGGAGCGGGGGCGACGACGCTGGAATGGAAGCTGCCCTCGCCGCCGCCCTTCCACACCTATGAGGAGCTTCCGCACATCGCCCCCAGCGCCGGACATTGATGGCGCCGGGCGTGACCAGCCTAAGCAATCTGTCGGCGGCGCCGGCCGCCATCGGCGAGGTCCCGGCGGTCGCCGACTATGTCGCGCTGCTCAAGCCGCGCGTGATGTCGCTCGTGGTCTTTACCGGCTTCGTCGGCCTCTACCTGGCGCCGGGGCATCTCCATCCGGTGCTGGCGACCGTCGCGATGCTGTGCATCGCCGTCGGCGCCGGCGCCGCCGGCGCCATCAACATGTGGTACGACCGCGACATCGACGCGCTGATGCGCCGCACCGAGCGCCGGCCGCTGCCCGCGGGCCGCATGGCGCCCGGCGATGCCCTGGGCTTCGGCTGCGTGCTTGCCGCCGCCGCGGTGCTGGTGATGGGGCTCGGCGTCAATTGGGCGGCGGCGGCGCTGCTGGCGCTCACCATCGCTTTCTACGTCCTGGTCTATACCGTCTGGCTGAAGCGCCGCACGCCGCAGAACATCGTCATCGGCGGCGCCGCCGGCGCCTTTCCGCCGATCGTCGGCTGGGCGGCGGTCACCGGCGATGTCGGCTGGCCGGCGCTGCTGCTCTTCGCTCTCATCTTCTTCTGGACGCCGCCGCATTTCTGGGCGCTGTCGCTCTATCGCTGCGCCGACTACGCCCGCGCCGGCGTGCCGATGCTGCCGGTGGTGGCCGGCGCGCGCGAGACCAGGAAGCAGATGCTGGTCTACACCCTGCTGCTCTGGCCGCTGGCGCTGGCGCCGAGCTTGGTCGGCCTTGCCGGCGGGCTTTATTTCGCGCTGGCGCTGGCGCTGAGCGCGCTGTTCACCCTGCTGGCGATCCGCGTCTGGTTCGACGCCGGCGAGCGTTCGGCCCGGCAGATGTTCGCCTTCTCCATTCTTTATCTCTTCCTGCTCTTCGCCTTCCTGGTGGTGGACCGCGTGCCGGGCCTCGCCGGGACCGCGGGGTGAGCGATGCTGGCCGCGATGGATGACCGTCAAGCCCGACAACGCGCCCGCAACCGGGCGCTGCTTGCGGTGCTGCTCGGCCTGGTCGCGCTCTTCTACGTCATGGCCCTGGTCAAGATGGGGGCGTTCTGATGGCCGCCGGCCGGCGCGTCACGCTCGCCGCGCTGCTGGCGGTGCTGGCGCTGATGGCCGGGCTCACCGCCGCCTCGGTGCCGCTCTACCGCCTGTTCTGCCAGGCGACCGGCTATGGCGGCGCGACGCGCACCGTGGCCGCCGCGCCCGCGGAAACGGTTTCGAGCCGGCTCATCACCGTGCGCTTCGACGCCGCCCAGGCCCCCGGCCTCGGCTGGGAGTTCCGCCCGCTGGTGGCGTCGGTGAAGGTCCGTCCCGGCGAGGAGACGGTGGTCGCCTATCGCGCCGCCAACCTTACCTCCGCGCCGGTCACCGGCACCGCCACGCACAACGTGACGCCGCTCAAGGCCGGGATCTATTTCGACAAGCTGCAATGCTTCTGCTTCACCCGCCAGCATCTCGAGCCCGGGGAGAGCGTCGATCTCGCCGTCTCCTTCTTCGTCGATCCCGACATCGCCCAGGACCCGAACACGCAAGACGTCGACACCATCACGCTGAGCTACACCATGTTCCGCGCCAAGGACGAGCCGCCGGCGCTCGCCGCCGCCGGCGATTGACGCGCGCCCCCTTTTCTTGCCAGAGAGTCCGCCATGAGCACCACGCACGATGCACCGAAGCACCCCTACCACCTCGTCGATCCCAGCCCCTGGCCGATCATCGGCGCGCTCTTCGCCGGGCTGATGTTCGGCGGCACCGTGCTCTTCATGCATGGCGGGCCGCTCTGGCTGATCGCGCCGGGCGTGATCGGCATCCTCGCCATCATGGCCGTGTGGTGGCGCGACGTCATCCGCGAAGCCGAGGTCGAGGGCCATCATACGCCGGTGGTGCAAATCGGCCTGCGCTATGGCATGGCCCTCTTCATCGCCTCGGAGGTGATGTTCTTCGCGGCCTTCTTCTGGGCCTTCTTCAGCTCGAGCCTCTTCCCGGTCGGCGGCGTCTGGCCGCCCAAGGACATCCATCCCTTCAACCCCTGGGAAATCCCCTTTCTCAACACGCTGATCCTGCTGACCTCGGGCACCACCGTGACTTGGGCGCATCACGCGCTGTTGGAGAACGACCGCAAGGGGCTGATCCGGGGCCTCGCGCTCACGGTGATCCTGGGCATCACCTTCACGTCGCTGCAAGCCTACGAGTACAGCCACGCCGCTTTCGGCTTCAAGGGCGGGATCTATCCCTCGACCTTCTTCATGGCGACTGGCTTCCACGGCTTCCACGTCATGATCGGCACCACCTTCCTCGCCGTGAATTTCTTCCGCGCGCTCGCCGGCCATTTCAAGCCCGACCAGCATTTCGGCTTCGAGGCGGCGGCCTGGTACTGGCATTTCGTCGACGTCGTCTGGCTCTTCCTCTTCGTCTGCATCTATTGGTGGGGCAGCGGCGGCGCCGTCGGCGCCGAGTGAGCGACGACGCTGACCCGCCGGTCTCGGTCCTTCGGGCGGCGCTGCTCTGCCGCTGCCCGCGCTGCGGCGAGGGCAAGCTCTATGACGGGCTGCTGTCGATCGCGCCCGCTTGCGCGCGCTGCGGCCTCGATCTCAGCGCCGAGGATTCCGGCGACGGGCCGGCGGTCTTCGTCGTCCTCATTCTCGGCGCCGTCACCGTCGGCCTTGCCATCGCGGTCGAGATCCTGTTCGCGCCGCCGCTTTGGCTGCACGCGGTGTTGTGGGCGCCGGTGGTGGTGGGCGGCGCCGTCCTGCTGCTGCGCCCCTTGAAGGCGGGGCTCATCGCGCTGCAATATCGTCATCGCCGGCTCGGTGCGCCGCCCGACGCCTGAGCGCGTCGCAGGAAGTGCCATTGCTTCGCAGGAAATCCCTTCTCTGGCCGAGCGTCTTCGCCCTAGGCGGGATTCTCGTGCTGCTCGGTCTCGGGACCTGGCAGGTGGAGCGGCTGTTCTGGAAGGAAGCGCTGATCGCCGAGCGCCACGCGGCGGTGACGGCGCCGCCGGGGACGCTGCCCGCCTCGCTCGACGCCGCGCGCGGCCTCGAATACCACCGCGTCACCGCCGTCGGCACGTTTCTTGCCGATCGCGAGGTGTTTCTCGGCGCGACCGACGCGGACGGCCATCTCGGCTACCACGTCATCGAGCCGCTGCGCCTCTCCTCCGGCGCCGTGCTGCTGGTCGATCGCGGCTTCGTGCCTGAAAATCGCAAGCTGCCCGCGAGCCGCGCCGCGGGCGAGCCCCAGGGAGAGGTCGCCGTCACCGGCCTGTTGCGGCTGGCGCCTTTGGCGAAACCGCATTGGTTCCTTCCCGCCAACAACGCCGAGCGCAACTATTGGTTCTGGATCGACATCCCGGCCATGGCCGCCGCCGCCGGGCTCGATCGCGTGCTGCCCTTCTACGTCGATGCCGACAAGACGCCCAATCCCGGCGGCCTGCCGGTGGGCGGCCAGACGCCGCTTGATCTCCCCAACAATCATCTGCAATACGCCATGACCTGGTACGCGCTGGCGGTGGCGCTTGCCGTCATCGCCGTCGTCTTCCTGCGCCGCCGCGCCCGAGGAGAAGTGTCGTGAGCCTTGCCCCCTATGCCGCCCTCGAAGCCCGCTTCGCCCGCATCGGCGCCGTGCGTGACGCCGCCGCGGTTCTGCACTGGGACGCCGCCACGCTGATGCCCGCGGGCGGCGCCGAGGCGCGGGCCGAACAGCTCGCGACGCTCAGGGTGATCGAGCACGAGATGCTTACCGATGCGGCGATGCCCGATCTCTTCGCCGGTGCCGCGGCGCAGAACGATCTCGGCGACTGGCAGCGCGCCAATCTCGCCGAGATGCGCCGGCTCTGGCTGCACGCGACGGCGGTGCCCGGCGATCTCGTCGCCGCGCTCTCCAAGGCTTGCTCGGCCGCCGAGATGCGCTGGCGGGAGGCGCGTCCCGCCAACGACTTCGCCGCCATGCTGCCGGATCTGAAGCGCGTGCTCGCCCTGGTGCGCGAGACCGCCGCCGCCAAGGCGGCGCGCTTCGGCAAGAGCCCTTATGAAGCGCTGCTCGATGAATACGAGCCCGGCGGCAGCACCGCCGCCATCGATCTGCTGTTCGATGATCTCGCCCAGCGCCTGCCGGCGCTGATCGAGCGCGCGCTCGACCGCCAGGCCTCGCGTCCCGCGCCGCTGCCGCTGCAAGGCCCGTTTCCGGTCGAGGCGCAGCGCCGGCTCGCCGTCGCGCTGATGCGGCACCTGGGCTTCGATTTCGAGCATGGCCGGCTCGACGACAGCCTGCACCCGTTCTGCGGCGGCACGCCCGATGATGTCCGCCTCACCACGCGCTATGACGAGGCGGATTTCAGCCGCGCCGTGATGGGCGTGCTGCACGAGACCGGCCATGCGCTCTACGAGCTTGGCCTGCCGCCCGCCTGGCGCCGCCAGCCGGTGGGCGGCGCGCGCGGCATGAGCATCCATGAAAGCCAGTCGCTGCTGGTGGAGATGCAGGCCTGCCGCTCGCGCGAATTCGCCGAATTCGCCGCGCCGCTGATGCGCCGGATCTTCGGCGGCGGCGGCCCCGCCTGGGAAGCGGAGAATCTCTACCGCCTCAACACGCGCGTCGCGCGCTCGCTTATCCGCGTCGATGCCGACGAGGTGACCTATCCCGCCCATGTCATCCTGCGCTACCGGCTGGAGCGGGCGATGATCGCCGGCGACCTCGCGCCCGAGGCGTTGCCCGGGGCATGGAACGAAGCGATGCGCGCCCTCATCGGCATCGTCCCCGCCAATGACCGCGAGGGCTGCCTGCAGGATATCCATTGGTATGACGGCCTCTGGGGTTATTTCCCCACCTACACCTTGGGCGCGATGACCGCGGCGCAGCTTTTCGCCGCCGCCAAGGCGTCCGATCCCCGCATCCTGCCCGCGATCGCCTCGGGCGATTTCGCGCCGCTGCTCGCCTGGCTGCGCGCCCATGTGCATGAGAAGGGCTCGCGCTATTCCGCCGTGGAGCTCGTCACCGAGGCCACCGGCCGCCCGCTCGACGCCGCCGCTTATGAGCGCCATCTGGAGACGCGCTATCTCGCCGCCTGACGCGCCGGGCCGGCGGCGCCTTCTGATCGTCCTTGCCGCGGCCTTTCTCGCGCCAAGCCTCTGCGCCGCCGGCGCGGGCGCCGCGGAACGCAAGCTGTCGCTGGCGGGTGCGGCGGTGACGGAATGGGAGCCCGACGGGCAGCGCGACGGCGCGCGGCCGGTCGTCATTTTCTCGCACGGCTTTCATGGCTGCGCCACGCAGTCGCGCTTTCTCGCGGCGGCGCTGGCGGATGCGGGCTATATCGTGTTCGCGCCCAATCATCGTGACGCGAGTTGCGACGGCGCCGCAGGCCGCTGGCGCGATCCGCCGGAGGAGCCTTTCGCCAAGCCGATGGCCTGGAGCGCCGAGACCTATGCCGGCCGCGCCGAGGATATCCGTCGTCTCGTCGGCGCGCTCAAGCAGGACCAGGCTTGGCGCGGCAGGATCGACTGGTCGCGCCTCGCTCTCGTCGGCCATTCCCTGGGCGGCTACACCGTGCTCGGTCTCGCCGGCGCCTGGCCGGGCTGGAAGCTCGAGGGCGTGAAGGCCGTGCTTGCCCTCTCGCCCTATGTCCAGCCGTATTTGGCCCGCGGCAGCCTCGGCGGTCTCTCCGCTCCGGTCATGTATCAGGGCGGCACGCTCGACCTCGCCATCACGCCGGCGGTGCGACGCCGCGACGGCGCTTACGACCGATCGCCCGCGCCCAAATACTACGTCGAATTCCGGCGGGCGGGCCATTTGGCGTGGACGGATATCGGCGCCGGCGCGCATGGCGCCATCATCGCCTACAGCATTGCCTTCCTCGATCATTACGTGAACGGAAGAACGGCCGATCCGCGGCTCACGCAGCGCTCGGGCGAGGCGGCGGCCTTGCGCTATGCCTCCGAGCTGGGGACCGCGGCAACCGCCGATCGGCGCTGAGCGCCGGCGCCGCGGAGGCGCGCCCGCTGCTCGCCCTCCGGCGAAGATTTGATCCAAATCAATGGGCTGCGGCGCACCGTGGCGTAACGTCGCCGGCAGGTTGATGTATTGGGACTCGGGAGGGTTCGGCGACGCACGGCAGCGGCGAATGACCAAGGCCTCGTTCTCCGGCAGGCGCGTTTCTTCGCACAGCCCGCCGGGCCGTCGGCGGCGGGTCGAAACGCCGACCCTGCCGCCGCGCCGGAACCACCGACCGCTCTTAGGCAGCAAGGCACGCCCATGCACGATGCGAGCGGCAGCGCGGGTTTCGAGATCGTCCGTCGCGAGGATTTCTCCGACGTCACCTTTCTCCTCGAGATCCGCCACCCGCTGATGGCGCGCGCCGCCAGGCCGGGCCAGTTCGTCATCGTCATGTCGCACGCCGAAGGCGAGCGCATTCCGCTCACCCTCGCCGATTTCGATCGCGGCAAGGGCACGGTCACCCTGGTCATCCAGGCGGTCGGCAAGACCACGCGCGAGATGCAGCAGATCTGCCGGGCGGGGACGATGCTTTACGGCCTGGTGGGACCGATGGGCGTGCCGAGCGCCATCGGGCAGGCGAGGAAGGCGCTGTGCGTCGGCGGCGGGCTGGGCACCGCGCCGATCTTCCCGCAGGCGCGCGGCTTCAAGGAAAACGGCGCCTATGTCATCGGCGTGCTCGGCTTCCGCAACAAGGATCTGATCTTCTGGGAAGACAAGTTCCGCGGCTGCTGCGACGAGTTGATCCTCTGCACCGATGACGGATCGGCGGGGATCAAGGGCACCGTCGCCGACGGCATGAGGCTCGCCATCGACCGGCATGGCGACATCGACGAGGCGGTCATCATCGGCCCGCCGGTGATGATGAAAGCCGGCGCCGAGGTGACGCGGCCGGCCGGCATCAAGACGGTGGTGAGCCTCAACCCGATCATGGTCGACGGCACCGGCATGTGCGGCGGCTGCCGCGTGAAGATCGGCGAGCAGGTCAAGTTCGCCTGCGTCGACGGTCCCGATTTCGACGCGCACAAGGTCGATTTCGACGACCTGATGATGCGCTTGAAGCGTTATGCGGAAGAGGAGAAGGCGGCGTTGGCGCGGTGGTCGGAGAGTTGCCGCCTCGCCCGCGCGCCGGGTCCGGGTTGAAGCGGCAGGGTCGTCAAGTCTCGCACGGGTGAAGGGCGATGGCGAAGAAACGGACGATACGCACCATTCCCCAGCAGCGGACGCCGGTCCGCGAGCAGGATCCGCGCGAGCGCGTGAGGAACTTCGCCGAAGTGAATTGCGGCTACACGGAGAAGGAGGCGCTCACCGAGGCCGAGCGGTGTCTCTTCTGTCCCGATCCCGCCTGCGTCGCCGGCTGCCCGGTGAACATCGATATCCCGGGCTTCATCCGCGAGATCGGCGCCCGGGATTTCCGCGCCGCCTACGAGACGATCGGCCGGACCAATTTGCTGCCGGCGGTATGCGGCCGGGTCTGCCCGCAGGAAAGCCAGTGCGAAGGCGTCTGCGTCGTCGGCGACGCGCTCGAACCGGTGGCGATCGGCCGGCTCGAGCGCTTCGTCGGCGATCTCGCCATCAAGGAGGGCTGGGCCAGCATCCCCTATATCGAGCCCAACGGCTTCAAGATCGGCGTCGTCGGCTCCGGCCCGGCCGGCATCGCCTGCGCCGCCGACATGGCGAAGGCGGGTTGCGCGGTCACCGTCTATGAGGCCTTCCACCAGCCGGGCGGCGTGCTGCGCTACGGCATTCCCGATTTCCGCCTGCCCAACGAGGTGATCGACGCCGAGATCGGGAATTTGCGCAAGCTCGGCGTCCGCTTCGAGTGCAACACGCTGGTCGGGCGGCTTTTCACCATCGAGCAGATGATCGACGAGCTGGGCTTCGACGCGGTGTTCATCGGCACCGGCGCCGGCTATCCCTCGATGCTCGGCATTCCCGGCGACTCGCTCAACGGCGTGCTCTCGGCCAACGAGCTGCTGACGCGCTGCAACCTGATGCGCGCCAAGGATTTTCCCGATTACGACACGCCGTTGCCGCTGGGCCGGCGCGTCGCGGTGATCGGCGCCGGCAACACGGCGATGGACGCCATGCGCGTCTGCCTCAGGCTCGGCGCCGAGCAAGTGTTCTGCGTCTATCGCCGCAGCAAGGCGGAAGCGCCGGCGCGGGCGGAGGAGATCCATCACGCCGAGGAAGAAGGCATCGAGTTCCATTGGCTCACGGCGCCGGTCGAGATCCTGCCCGACGAGACGGGCGGCGTCCGCGCCATGCGCTGCATCCGCATGGAGCTCGGCGCGCCCGACGCCTCCGGACGCGCGCGGCCGGTTCCGGTGCCGGGCAGCGAGCACGACCTCGCGGTCGACCAGGTGGTCTTCGCCATCGGCACCAATGCCAACCCGATCATCGGCCAGACCTCGAAGCTGCGGCTCGACCGGCGCGGCTATATCGAGGCGGACGAGAGCATGGCGACGTCGATGGCCGGCGTCTTCGCCGGCGGCGACATCGTCACCGGAGCCGCGACCGTCATCGAGGCGATGGGCGCCGGCCGGCGGGCGGCGCGCAGCATGAAGGCGTATCTCGGCATCCGCGACTATGAGGCGGCTTCGCCCGCCGAGGCGGCGCAGGACGTCGGCACGCTCTTCGGCATCGACCATCGCGAGCGGAATTTCGCGCGTATCCGCGTGGCCTAGGGATCACGGAGCTGGCGGCAGGACCATGAACGAAACCTCTCTATTGCAGCCGCTGCGCAACGCCGACTCGCCGGCGCGGGCGCCCGCCGGGAACAAGGCGGTCACCACGCTGAGCGAGGCCATCGTCGAGGTGATCAGCGATTCCGGCGAGGGCGCGCAACGCTGCGGCCAGTCGCTCGGCGCCGTCGCCGCGCGCATGGGCAACGGCGTCTGGACGGTGGAGATCATTCCCGCCGAGATCCGCCCGCCGGCGCGCAGCGTCGCCGGCGCCAGCGGCAACCGCATCCGCCTCGGCGCGCGGCGCGTCACCAATGGCGGCGACGACACGGATCTGGTGGTGGCGTTCAACGAGCAGGTGCTGCTCGGCCGCGTGCGCGCCGGCGAGCTGAAGCCCGGCTGCATCATCCTGCTCGAGAGCATGTGGCGCGAGGATAGCGATCCGGCCGTTGCCGCCTCCTACCGCGAGGTCTACGACCAGCTCGTCGCGGCGGGCTACCGGGTCCGCGAGATCCCGATGGAGCGCGAGTGCCGCGCCGTCGCGCGCGACGCAAGGCGCGGCAAGAACATGTTCGCGCTCGGCATGCTGTGCAACCTCTACAGCCTCGACATGCAGCTCGCGCGCGACCAGGTCGCGCTCGCCTTCGGCAAGAAGGACGCGGCCGTGGTCGCCCAGAACGTCAAGCTGCTGGAGGCGGGATACGATTGGGCGGAGCGCAATCTCGATTTCAAGTTCCGCATCCCGGCGCAGCGCGCCGCCGAGCCGCAGATCGTGGTCAACGGCAACACCGCCCTGGCGCTCGGCATCCTCGCCTCGGGCATGGAAGTCTGCGCCATGTATCCGATCACGCCGGCCACCTCGGCCTCGCATTATCTGAGCGACGTGTTCGAGAAGGTGGGCGGCGTCGTGCACCAGGCGGAGGACGAGATCGCCGCCTGCGCCTTCGCCATCGGCGCTTCCTATGCCGGCAAATGCACGGTCACGATCACTTCGGGTCCCGGCTATTCGCTCAAGCAGGAGGCGATCGGGCTGGCGGTGATGGGCGAGATCCCGCTGGTCGTGGTCGACGTGCAGCGCGGCGGCCCGAGCACCGGCCAGCCGACCAAGGCCGAGCAGGGCGACCTGCTCACCGCCATCTTCGGCAGCCACGGCGACGCGCCCAAGGTGGTGATGGCCGCCGGCACCATCGAGGACTGCTTCTACTCGATGATCACCGCGCGCAAGATCGCCGAGACCTTCAACATGGTGGTGGTGGTGCTGTCGGACGCCAATCTCGCGACATCGCAGCAGCCGTTTCCACGGCCGCGCTTCAGCGAGGCGTGGGTGGCGCCGCCCGTCGACCAGAGCGACCTTCCCGCCGGCGCGAAGCCTTACGATTGGGAGAGCGCCACCGGGCTTTCGCGCCGCTTCATTCCGGGCCAGGCCGGCGGCATGCACACGCTCACCGGCCTCGCCCATGACAGTCTGAGCCACGTCGCCTACGACCCCGAGAGCAACGAGAAGAGCCTCCATGCCCGCAGCCTGAAGCTGGCGGCGCTGCAGAAGACGCTGAAGCCGCCGCCGGTGTTCGGCGGCGAAAGCGGCGACCTGCTGGTCGTCGGCTGGGGCAGCGCCAAGGGGGCGATCGAAGAGGCGGTCGAAGGGCTGCGCGAGGAGGGCCGCAAGGTCTCGTCGCTGCACCTCACCTTTTTGCAGCCGATGGCCCCGGGGCTCAAGGAGATCATGGGGCGCTTCGCCAAGGTGATGACGATCGAGAGCAACTGGTGCGACCGGCCGCAGGACGAGATCATCGACGAGACCAACCGGCGCTATTCGGCCTTGGCGCTGCTGTTGCGCGCGCGCTACCTGGTCGATGTCGACTGCTGGAGCGAGGTGCGCGGCCAGCCGATCAAGCCCGGCACCATCCGCCGCGTCATCCTCGACAAGCTGGCCCGGCCGGGGGAGGGCGTCCCATGACGATCGCCGGCAGCGAATGCCTGTTGCGCATGTATGACGAGCATCACGAGCTCGAGGACTATCAGAGCGGCGTACCGCGCTGGTGCACCGGTTGCGGCGACAACGCCATCCTGGCGGCGGTGCAGCGGCTGTGTCGCGACGAGGATCTGCGGCCGGAGAAGACCGTATTCGTCTCCGGCATCGGCTGCTCGAGCCGCTTTCCGCATTACATGAAGACCTATGGCTTCCACGGCATTCACGGGCGCGCGCTGCCGGTGGCCGAAGGCATCAAGATGGCGCGGCCCGACCTCAACGTGTTCGTCAACACCGGCGACGGCGATTGCTGCAGCATCGGCGCGGCGCATTGGATACACGCCATCCGCTACAACATGAACATGACGGTGATGCTGCACGACAATCAGATCTACGGTCTGACCAAGATGCAGGTTTCGCCGACCTCGCCGAAGGGGCTCAAGAGCAACACGACGCCGCGCGGCGCCTATCTGGAGGCGCTCAATCCGCTCACCGTCACCCTCGGCGTGCAGAACGTCTCCTTCGTGGCGCAGGCGGTCGATTGGATACCCGAAGTGATGTACGACATCATCTCGGCCGCGTTCCACCACAAGGGCTTCTCCTTCGTGCGCATCGTCCAGCGCTGCCCGGAATGGCTGCCGAAGCTGCTCGAGCCGTGGTTGCACGATCCGGAAAAGGTCCTGCTGCTCGAGCACGAAGACGGGATCGGGATCAGCCCGGGCCTTGCCAAGGTCTACAGGAATCAGCGGCGGCACGATCCCTCCGACCTCCACCGTGCGCGCGAGATCGCCTCCGGCTTCGATCCGATCCCGGTCGGCATTCTCTACCGCAATCCCGCCGTGCCCTGCTACGAGGAGCTGAGAAACGCCGGGCAACTGCGCTCGGCCGAGCTGATACGCAAAGGTCTCGAGGCGGAGTTCGACAAGTTCACGGTCTGGCCGCGGCAGGCCGCCGAGCGGGCTCCGGGAGAGTGAAGGCGCGACCGACATGGACGCTGGACATCAAACGCACATCGTTTTTCACCTGACGGCAAAGGGGCAGGGCGACGGCCTCGATGGCATCGCCGGCCTCGGCTTGCGGCCGGCGCTCTTCGCCGGCTACCGCGACCTCGCTCGTCTGCGGTACGATTTCCCGCTGCTGCTGGTGCGCGGTGCCGCCGCGGACGCGGCGCCCGTGCAGTCGCTGTCGGGCGCCGTCGACGGCGCGCTGCGCAAGATCGCCCGGGAGGGCGAGGCCGACCGGCTGACCAATCACGCGCTGCGGCTCGAACGCGAGATCCGCGTGCTGGTCGCCGCCGGCAACGCCGGCTCGCTGTCCTCGCTTCTGGACAAGGCGGCCGAGCGATCGATGGCGCAAGGCGATGCGCTGTTCCGCGACAGCCTCGCCCGCCTGCGCGCCGCGCTCGCGCTCGACGGCGACGTCGTCGATTGCGACAAGGCGATGCCGGCGCGTCTTTTGGCCCATTTGTGGAAAGCGGTGCAGCAGCGCAAGGCGCGCGCCGCTCGCGCCGATATCGACCGGCTGATCCTCAGGCTTTCCGACATCCTCAAGGCGGATTTCGTCCGCTCGCCGGCGGGACGGAGCGCGGCGAGTCTCGAGGCTGCATTCGGCGCCGCGCAGGGGAACGCCTTCGATTTCGACGCCATGTCGCGCCTCCTGGAGAAGGCCGCGCCCGCCGACACGCTGCCCGAGAGCCGCCGCCGGCGCATCGGCTGGCTGCTGGCGACGCTGCAAGCGCAGAAATTCTTTCCGCCGCCGGATCAGGCCGCCGCCGCGGCGGGGTTTTATGCCTTCGCTTTCGACGGCGTCGCCGGCGCGCTCGAAGCCTATCGCGCGCGGTTGGCGGGCATGGTCGAGCTGGCCAAGGCCATGGCGATCGCCGAGCTCGAGACCGCGGGCACCTATAAGGAGGCGCGGCACGACGCGCTTTTCGCCGATTTCGGCGCGAACGGGCTCGATCCGCGGGATGCGGCGCTGTTCCCGGACTATCTCGTCTGCGTCGATGGCGGCGCCATGAGCGCGGCCGAGGCCGCCGAGCTGATGGACGTCCTGGCCGCGGGTCTGCCGATGAAGATTCTGGTCCAGATCGACGACATCCTGAAAGGGTCGGCGGCGGCCAGCGGGCAGCCGGCGCTTGGCGCGCGCAGCCGTCAGCTCGCCAGCGCGGCGATGGGGCAAGGCGATATCTATGTGCTGCAGTCGCCCGGCTCGAACCTCTTCCGTTTGCGCGAGCGCATGGAGGCCGGGCTCGACTATCGCGGGCCGGCGCTCATCAGCGTGTTCTCGGGCGCGACCGGCGAAGCCGGCGGCCTGCCGCCTTATCTTGTCGCCGCGGCGGCGCTCGAAGCGCGCGCCTTCCCGGCTTTCGTCTACGACCCGTCGCTGGGCGGCGACTGGGCGTCGCGCTTCTGTCTCCAGGACAATCCGCAGGCCGAGCTGGACTGGCCGGTCCAGAGCCTCGGCTTCGAGGATGAAGCGCATCAGCGCGTCGCGGAGCGGCTCGCCTTCACGCTGGTCGATTTCCTGGCTTGCGATCAGCGCTATGCCGCGAGTTTCGCCAGGGTGCCGCGGGCGCGGTGGAACGGCCACATGGTGCCAGTCGCCGAGAGCCTGGACGAGGGCGCGGAGGGCGCCGAGACCGTGCCGTGCCTGCTCATGGTCGATGGCGACGACCGGCTGCACAAGGTCATCGTCGACCGCCGGGCGATGCGCGAGGCGCGGCGTTGCCGCGACATGTGGCGCAGCCTGCAGGAGCTGGGCGGGATTCACAATTCGCATGCGCAAAGGTTGCTGGCGCGGGAGCGCAAGGCCTGGGACGAGCAGTTGCGCCACGCCGCCGCCGCCAGCCCGGCGCCGGCGGCGGAACCGCCGCCGCCCGCTGCCCTCCCGCCGGCCGCGGCGGCGGCGCCGGCGGCTGAAGCGGAAAGCGAGCGCGGGTCCGAAGCGGCCTATATCGAGACGCCGCGCTGCACGAGCTGCAACGAATGCATCGCGATCAATGACAAGATGTTCGGCTACAATAAGGACAAGCAGGCGTTCATCGCCGATGCGGCGGCCGGCACCTATCGCCAGCTCGTGGAAGCGGCCGAAGGCTGCCAGGTCTCGATCATCCACCCGGGCAAGCCGCTCACTGCCGACGAGCCGGGCCTCGACGAGCTGATCAAGCGGGCCGAGGCTTTCCTGTAGCGGGCAGACGAATGCGCCGCGCGGCTATGGCGCGAGCCGGGCGGAGAAATATCCGATCTTGCCCGCCGGCGACTCACCCGGCCGGCGCACGGTCCTCGATCTCGGCGGCGACTTGTTCGCACACCGCGGCAAGGTCGAGCAGTTCCGCCGTTTGCGGCGCATCCTCGGCGGCTTCCGCCTCGTCGCGGAATTTCACCGCTTCCCTGCGCCAGAACGCTGCGTCTTCCATGGCGCTTGTCCCTTCGGTGACGCCCCTGCGTTTCGGCCAGCTTCGGAGCGCCCTGGCCGCGCGCATTGATCTGGGTCAACAATCTTAAGGTGCGTTATAGTATTATATTACTATCTTAGAGGGAAAGCTGCTGAAGCGGAGGTTTCGCGCTACTGTTGCCGGCGTGGTGCCGCGAGCCGGGTTCCACCGGCGGCGGCGAGGGAGGAAGCGATGGCGGAAGCCCCTATGAAGCATTTCGGCTGGGGTCGCGAAGGCGAAGCGATGACCGCTGAGGAAGAGGGCTTCGTCCTCGATCGCTACCGGCGGCGCTTCGGCGTCGACGGCTTCGACGAGAAAGCGGCGCCGAAGCCGCAGGAGATCGAACTGCCGTCCCCGCGCGTAACGCCGCCGGCGTCGCTGGCGGCGCTCGCCTCGAACGATCCCCGTGACCGCGCCCGTCACACCTACGGCAAGTCCTATCCCGACTATGTCCGTGGTCTCGACGGCGACTATGCCGTCGCACCCGATGTGGTGGCCTATCCCCGCGGCGAGGCCGATGTCGCGGCGCTGCTCGACTGGGCGGGCGAGGTCGGGGCGGCCGTCATCCCCTTCGGCGGCGGCTCCAGCGTCGTCGGCGGCGTCGAGCATCGGCTCGACCGCGCGCGCTACCAGGCCGGCTTGACCATCGACCTCAGCCGGATGGGGCGCGTGCTGGAAGTCGATCGCGCCTCGCGCGCCGCCCGCATCGAGGCGGGAGCCTTCGGGCCCGCCCTCGAAGCCCAGCTCAAGCCCTATGGCCTGACGCTCCGCCATTTCCCGCAAAGCTTCGAATACTCCACCCTGGGGGGCTGGATCGCGACGCGCTCCGGCGGCCATTTCGCCACGCTTTACACCCATATCGACGATTTCGTCGAAAGCCTGGTGGTGCTGACGCCGCAAGGCCGCCTTGAGACCCGGCGGCTGCCGGGATCGGGCGCCGGGCCGAGCCCCGATCGGCTGTTCATCGGATCGGAAGGCATTCTCGGCGTCATCACCGAGGCGTGGATGCGGCTCCAGGACCGGCCGCGCTTTCGCGCCGGCGGCGCGGTCCGCTTCAGGGATTTCTTCGCCGCGGCGCGCGCGGTGCGCTCGATCGCCCAGGCCGGCCTTTTCCCTGCCAACTGCCGCGTGCTCGATCCCGCGGAGGCGTTCAACACCGGCGCCGGCGACGGCGGTTCCGCCGTCATGGTGCTGGCGTTCGAGTCCGGCGATCATGCCGTCGATCCCTGGATGCGGCGCGCGCTCGAATGCTGCCGCGACCACGGCGGCGTGGCGGAGGGCACCGAAGGCGCGGATGCCCATCGCGGCGGCGCCGCCGGACTCTGGCGCAACGCCTTCATCCGCATGCCCTATGGCCGCGAGCGCATGATAGGGCGAGCGATCATCAGCGACACCTTCGAGACCGCCATCACCTGGGATCGCTTCGAGCAATTCCACGATGCGGTCAAGCGCGCGACGGAAGCGGCGATCAGGGATGTCACCGGCCGCCCGGGCCAAGTCACTTGCCGCTTCACCCATGTCTATCCCGACGGGCCCGCGCCCTATTTCACCTTCCATGCCCTGGGGCGCCACGGCCGCCTGATCGAGCAATGGCAGGCGATCAAGGCCGCGGCATCCGACCAGCTCATCGCTTCCGGCGGCACGATCACGCACCATCATGCGGTCGGCCGCGACCATCGGGTGTGGTATGATAGGCAGCGCCCGCAACTCTTTGCAGCGGCGCTCAAAGCGGCGAAACAGGCGCTCGATCCGCGCGGCCTGCTCAACCCCGGCGTGCTGATCGATCCCTGAAGCGCCGAGCGGCGACCGGCCCGCTTCAAGTAGCGGTAGCGGCGTCGTTCACGGCATATTATTGTGAATGCGTCCGGTAGCGGCGTTCAAGCGAAGGCGGACGATCTTCGCGATGCCGACGGCCGCGGCGTTGTTTTTCCAGGTGTCGACCATGAGTCGTCAAGACACCCGCTGAGAGGGAGGACGATATGAAACGCGCATATCTGGTGGCGGCATTGGGCGCCTTGGCCCTTGGCGGGATGGCGCCGGCCGCCACCGCCGCTGACACGCTCAAGATCGCCTATATCGATCCGCTCTCCGGTGGCGGCGCCAGCGTCGGCGAGATCGGCCTCAGGCATTTCGAGTATCTCGCCGACCAGCTCAACGCCAAGGGCGGCGTGCTCGGCATGAAGGTCGAGGTGATCGGCTACGACAGCAAGGCGAACCCGCAGGAGAGCCTGATCCAGGTGCAGAAGGCGATCGACGCGGGCGTGCGCATCATCACCCAAGGCAACAGCTCGGCCGTCGCCGCGGCGATCGAGGACTTCGTCGCCAAATACAACGACCGCAACCCCGACAAGGAGATCCTCTATCTCAACTACGCGGCGGTCGATCCGAGCCTCACCAACGAGAAATGCAGCTATTGGCACTTCCGCTGGGACGCGAGCGCCGACATCAAGATGGAGGCGCTCACCAATTACATGAAGACGCGCTCCAACATCAAGAAAGTCTACCTGATCAATCAGGACTATTCCTTCGGGCAATCGGTGCGCAGCGAGGCGCGCAAGATGCTCACCAACAAGCGGCCCGACATCGATATCGTCGGCGACGAGGTGCATCCGCTGTTGAAGGTCACCGATTTCGCCCCCTATGTCGCCAAGATAAAGGCCTCGGGGGCGGACACCGTGATCACCGGCAATTGGGGCCAGGACATCGCGCTGCTGCTCAAGGCGGCGGCCGACGCGGGACTGCAGGCGGATTTCTACACCTACTACGCCGGCGGCGCGGGCGGTCCGACGGCGATCAAGCAGACCAATCTCGCCGATCGCGTCTTCGTCGTCCTCGAAGGCCACGCCAATGTCCCCTACGCGCCGTCGCAGGCGTTCGAAGACGCGTTTCGCGCCAAGCTCGGCGGCCAGTCGGTATGGTATCCGCGCGTGGTCAATGAGATGACCATGCTGGTCAAGGCGATCGAGGAGGCGAAGTCGACGGAACCGGCGAAGATCGCGGCGAAGCTTGAAACCATGAAGATCACCGTCTTCAACGGCGGCGAGGGCTTCATGCGCAACGTCGATCACCAGTTCTTCCAGCCGATGTACATCGCCTCCTTCGGGCCGCTGACGGACGGCGCCCGGTTCGACGAGGAGCATACCGGCTGGGGCTGGAAGACGGTCGGCAAGATCGACACCGGCGACACGATCGTGCCGACCATCTGCAAGATGGAGCGCCCCAGCTAGGCTTTTAGCCCGGTCGACGGATCGCCCGGCGTCGTTGCGGCGCCGGGCGTCCGCGCGGCAATCGGTCGCATCATGCTCGAGCTTGTCATCGTCTCGACGCTGAACGGCGTGCTCTACGGCATGCTGCTGTTCCTCATGGCGAGCGGACTCACGCTCATCTTCAGCATGATGGGGGTGCTCAACTTCGCTCATGCGAGCTTCTACATGCTCGGCGCCTTCTTCGGCTTCCAGCTCAGCCACTGGCTGGGCTTCTGGCCCGCCTTCGTGATTGCGCCGCTCGCGGCCGGCGGCATCGGCGCGCTGGTGGAGCGCTATGGGCTTCGGGTGGTGCACCGTCACGGCCACGTGGCGGAGCTGCTCTTCACCTTCGGCCTCACCTTCGTCGTCCAGGAACTGGTGCAGATGGTCTGGGGCAAGCTGCCGGTCGACTATCGCGTGCCGCCGTCGCTCGACTTCACCGCCTTCACGGTGTTCTCGACCAACTATCCCGCCTACAAGATGTTCGAGCTGGCGACGGCGATCGCCATCTTCCTGGCCTTGCTCACGGCTCTGACGCGCACCCGCATCGGCCTCATCATCCAGGCGGCGCTCACCCATCCGAACATGGTAGCGATGCTCGGCCACAATGTGCCGCGGATCTTCATGCTTGTGTTCGGCGTCGGCACCGGCCTCGCGGCGGTCGCGGGGGTCATTGCCGGGCCTGCGCTTGTGACCCAATCCGACATGGCGGCCTTGCTCGGGCCGATCCTCTTCGTCGTCGTCGTGGTCGGCGGGCTGGGCTCGCTCGCCGGCGCCTTCATTGCCTCGCTGCTGATCGGACTCGTTCAGACCTTCGCGGTGGCGTCGAATGCCTCGCTCGCGGGCCTGCTCGGTCCGATCATGCCCGGCGCTCCCGCCGTCGTCGCCGATCTCTGGAACGTCACCGTCGCCCAGGTCGCGCCGGTGATGCCCTATCTGCTGCTGGTCCTGATTCTGATCCTGCGGCCCGTCGGGCTCCTGGGCACGCGAGACACCTGATGGCCGCGGTCGTTGCCAGCCAGGGTCGACACGGGCGGCGGACGGTCTGGCGCCTCGGCGTCTGGATCGTCGCCGCAATTCTTTTCGCCGTGCTGCCTTCCGTCTTCCGCTCGGGCGCGGCGCTCACGACCATGAGCTTGATGGGCATCATGATCGTCTTCGCGCTTTCCTACAACATGCTGCTCGGCCAGACCGGCATGCTGTCCTTCGGCCACGCCGTCTATTACGGGCTTGGCGGCTTCCTCGCGGTGCATGCGATGAACCTGGTGATCGGCGACAAGCTGCCGGCGCCGGCGATCGTGGTGCCGCTGGTCGGGGCGGTTGCCGGGCTGCTGGCCGGCATCGTCTTCGGCTCGGTTTCGACGCGCCGCGGCGGCACGGCTTTCGCGATGATCTCGCTCGGCATCGGCGAGCTCGTCGCCTCGAGCGCGCTGATCCTGCGCAGTTTCTTCGGCGGCGAGGAGGGCATCACCACCAACCGCGCCAAGTTGTTGCGGCTCTTCGATTGGAATTTCGGGCCGCAGATCCAGGTCTACTATCTCATCGCCGGCTGGTGCCTCGTCTGCATGATGGCGATGTATGCCCTGTCGCGCACGCCTTTCGGGCGCATGTGCAACGCCGTGCGCGACAATCCCGAGCGCGCCGAGTTCATCGGCTACAACGCCGGGGCGGTGCGCTTCATCGCCTTCTGCCTCGCCGGCGGCTTCGCCGGGATCGCCGGCGGCCTCGCCGCCATCAACTTCGAGATCATGAATTCGGTCGCCGTCGGCGCCGCCCAGTCCGGCTCCGTGCTGCTGATGACTTATATCGGCGGCACCGGCAGCTTCGTCGGTCCCGTGCTCGGCGCCATGCTCATCACCTTTCTCCAGGTGATGCTGAGCGACGCGACCGATGCCTGGCAGCTCTATTTCGGTCTTCTTTTCATTGCCATGGTCGTCTTCGCTCCGGCGGGGATCGCGGGCATCCTCATGAAGCACGCGCCGCTGTGGCGGGCGCGCGTGCTTCACCGCGTCGTCCCGGCCTATCTGCTGGCGGCGGTCCCGTGCCTGCTTGGCCTCGCCGGCGTCAGCCTGATCATCGAGATGACCTATCGCCTCACCGTCAAGGCGAATGAAGGGTCGGCCTTCCGCTTTCTCTACCAGCCGGTCGATGCCAAATCGGCCGTGCCGTGGATCGTCGGCCTGCTGTTCGTGGCCGGCGGCTTCTGGCTTTTCCGCCGCGCCCGGCCGAGGGTCGCCGACGCCTTGGACGAGGCGCTCGCGGTGGCGCGGCGAAAGGGCTGGGCATGACGGCTCCCGCGCTCGAGCTTGTCGGCCTGCGCAAGAGCTTCGGCCGCATCGCGGTCATCCGCGGCGTCGATCTCCGGATCGAGCCCGGCGAGCGTCATGCCATCATCGGCCCGAACGGCGCCGGCAAATCGACGCTCTTTCATCTCATCAGCGGTCGCTTCCCGCCGAGCGCCGGCGCGATCAGGCTCAAGGGGAAGGACATCGCGGGACTGCCGCCCTACGAGATCCGCCGCCGCGGGCTTGCCCGCAGCTTTCAGGTCACCAACATCTTCCCGCGCCTCAGCGTGTTCGAGAATCTGCGCTGCGGCCTGCTCTGGCCGATGGGATACAAATACGCCTTCTGGCGGAACGTCGACCGCCTCGCCGATCTCAACGAGCGCAGCGAGCGCCTGCTCGAGGAGATCGGGTTGGCCGACCGCCGCCGCCTGCCCGCGGGCGTCTTGACCTATTCCGAGCAGCGCGCGCTCGAGATCGGCATCGCGCTCGCCGGCGGCGCCGACGTGCTCATGCTCGACGAGCCGACCGCGGGCATGAGCCGCTCGGAAACCGATCAGACGGTCGAGCTTATTCGCCGGGTCACCGTGGGCAAGGCGCTGGTCGTGGTCGAGCATGACGTGGGCGTCGTCTTCGGCCTTGCCGATCGCATTTCCGTCCTGGTCTACGGCCAGCTCATCGCCACCGACACGCCGGACAACATCCGCCGCAACGAGGCCGTCCAGGAGGCTTACCTCGGCACGGCGCGGCATGGCGAGGAGGCGCGATGACAGGGGAAGCGCTGCTCCGCGTCCGCGACCTCCACGCCTATTACGGCAAGAGCCACATCCTTCAGGGGGTCGATCTCGACGTCCATGGCCGCGAGATCGTCGGCGTTCTCGGGCGCAACGGCGTCGGCCGCTCGACGACGCTCAAAGCCATCATGGGCGACGTGCCGCCGCAGGGCACGATCCTGTTCAAGGGGCGGCCGATCGCCGGCCTCAAGCCCTACGAGATCGCCTGCCTCGGCCTCGGCTACGTTCCCGAGGATCGCTGCATCTTTCCCTCGCTCACCGTCGCCCAGAATCTGAGGCTTGGCGTGAAAAACCGCCAGAAGACGTCGCGCTGGACGGTCGAGGACACCTACCGCCTCTTCCCGCAGCTTGCCGAGCGGGCGCAGACGCCGGCCGGCGTTCTGTCGGGCGGCGAGCAGCAGATGCTGGCGATCTGCCGGACGCTGATGGGCGATCCCGAGCTCGTGATGATCGACGAGCCGACCGAGGGCTTGTCGCCGCAGATGGTCGAGCGCGTGGGCGATCTGCTGCAACGGATTGCCGAACGGGACATCGCCATCCTCCTGGTCGAGCAGAAGCTGGCGATCGCCTTGCGCATCTCTCATCGCCTTTACGTGATGGGTCACGGCCGCGTCGTCTTCGAGGGGACGCCGGCCGAGCTGCGCGACAACGAGGCCGTCCGGCGGGAATGGCTGCAAGTGTGAGCGGCGGGACGACGCGCGCCGGGGAGAGACGCAGGTGAAGACCAGCCGCGAGCGGATTCTCACCACCCATGTCGGAAGCCTGCCGCGTCCCGACGATCTCATCGAGTTGAACCGCGCCCGTGCGGCCGGCGAAAGCGGCGACGAGGCGCTTTATCAAGCGCGGCTCGGCGCGGCGGTGGCCGAGGTGGTGCGGCGCCAGCGGGCTTGCGGCATCGACATCGTCAATGACGGCGAATACGGCAAGGCGATGGGAATGCGGGTCAGCTACGGCGCGTGGTGGAGCTATTCCTTCCAGCGCCTTGGCGGGCTCAAGCTCGGCGGCGAGATCTACACCCTGCCGCCGCAGCGCTCCGCGCCCGGCAAGCTGCGGCTCACCAGCTTCGCCGACCGCCGCGACCGCGCGCTTTTCCCCGCCGCCTATGCCGATCCCGATGCCGGGGTGACGACGAGGCCGCGCAGCGGCGGCGGCGCCTTCCCGCTGCCGGTCTGCGTGGGCAAGCTCAGCTATACCGGCCAGGCGGCGATCGCCGCCGACATCGCGCGTCTCAAGGCGGCGCTCGCCGCCGCCGGCGTCGCGGAAGGCTTCATGACCTCGATCGCGCCGGGCAGCGCCGCGCGCATCGGCAATGAGTATTACGCCGGCGACGAGGAACTCCTCTACGCCTGCGCCGAGGCGATGCGCGAGGAATATCGCGCCATCGTCGATGCCGGCCTCGTGCTCCAGCTCGACGATCCCGCCATCGCCGAGAACTGGGACATGATCAATCCGGCGCCCTCGGTCGAGGACTACCGCGCATTCTCGATGATCCGCGTCGAGGCGTTGAACCACGCGCTGCGCGGCCTGCCGCGCGAGCGCATCCGCTTCCATCTCTGCTGGGGGAGCTGGCACGGGCCGCATGTCACCGACATCCCGCTGCGCGACATCGTCGAGGTCATGCTCGCGGTCGACTGCCGATCCTATTCCTTCGAAGCCGGCAACGTCCGCCACGAGCACGAATGGAAGATCTGGCAAGAGGTGAAGCTGCCCGCCGACCGGGTCCTCATCCCCGGCGTGGTCAGCCACGCCACCAACGTGGTCGAGCATCCCGAGCTGGTCGCCGACCGCATCCTGCGCTTTGCCGGTGCGGTGGGGCGCGAGCGCGTCATCGCCGGCACCGATTGCGGCCTCGGCGGCCGCGTCCATCCCGAGATCGCCTGGGCGAAGCTGCAATCGCTCGCCGAAGGCGCCGGTTTGGCCTCGAAGCAGCTTTGGCGCTGAGCCCGGCGCATGTCCTACGACTACATCATCGTCGGCGGCGGCTCGGCCGGGTCGGTCATGGCCAATCGGCTCTCGGCGCCGGGCGCCAACCGCGTGCTGGTCTGCGAGGCCGGCCAGGACACGCCCGAGGGACGCGTGCCGCCGGAGCTTCTCGACAGCTATACCGGCACCGCCTATTTCGACCCGCGCTTCCACTGGACCGAGCTTAAGGTCCATACCGGGGTAATCTCGCACAACAACCCGGAGACGGACCGGCCGGCGCTGCGCAAATACGAGCAGGCGCGCGTGCTCGGCGGCGGCTCCTCGATCAACGGCCAGCTCGCCAATCGCGGCGCGCCCGGCGACTACGCCGAATGGGAGGCGCGCGGCGCCGCCGGCTGGGGCTGGCGCGACGTGCTGCCCTATTTCAAGAAAATCGAGCGCGACCTCGATTTCGACGGGCCGTTTCACGGCAAGGAAGGGCGCATCCCGGTGCGCCGCATCTTCCCCGATCTCTGGAACGGCCATGCCAAGGCGACGGCCGCCGCCTTCGAGGCGGCGGGCTTCCACTACCTCCCGGACCAGAACGGCGAGTTCCGGGACGGCTATTTCCCCATCGCCATCTCGAATGCCTATGACCGTCGCGTCTCCGCCGCGATCGGCTATCTCGATCCCGCGACCCGGCTGCGGCCCAACCTCTCGATCTCGACATCGACCATAGTGACGGGGCTGCTCTTCGAGGGTGCGCGCTGCATCGGCGTCAGGGCGCTGGTCGCCGGACGCGAGACCGAGTTCCGCGGCAGGGAGGTGATCCTCTCCTCGGGCGCGATCCATTCGCCGGCGCATCTGCTGCGCGCCGGCATCGGCCCGCCCGCCCAACTGCGCGATCTCGGCATTCCCGTCCTCGCGGCGCTGCCCGGCGTCGGCCAGCGGCTGATGGATCATCCCTCGATCGCACTCTCCTCCTTCATCAAGCCGGAAGCGCGGCTCAACGGGCTGACGCGGCGCCACATCCTGGTGGGCCTGCGCTATTCCTCGGGCATCGGCGGCGCGCCGGGCGGCGACATGTTCGCGGCCGCCATCGACAAATCCGCCTGGCATCCCGTCGGCGAGCAGATCGGCTCGCTGATCCTCTCCGTCTACAAGACCTATTCGGAGACCGGCCAGGTTCGGCTCGCCTCGGCGGATTGGCGGCGCGAGCCCATCGTCGAGTTCAACCTGCTGTCCGACCGGCGCGACCTCGAGCGCCTGATGGACGCTTTCCGCCGCGCCGGAAGGATGCAGCAGAGCCCGGCGCTGCAAGCCGCGACGTCCGATCCCTTCCCGGCGAGCTACAGCGACCGCGTCAAGAAGGTGGGCCGGGTCACCGCGCGCAACCGCATCATCACCACGATGCTGGCGCGGCTGCTCGACGGGCCCGCCGCGCTGCGCCGTGTGCTCATCGACAAATTCATCGTCGAGGGCTTCCGCTTCGACGAGCTGATGCGCGACGACGACGCGCTGGAGGCGTTCATCCGCCGGGCGGCGATCGGCGTCTGGCACGCCTCCTGCACCTGCCGCATGGGCGCCGAAAGCGATCCCATGGCGGTCACCGACGCCGCCGGCCGCGTGCGCGGGCTCACGGGGCTGCGCGTGGTCGACGCCTCGCTCTTCCCCGTCGTGCCCTGCGCCAACACCAACTTCCCGACCCTGATGGTCGCCGAGAAGATCGCCGACGCCGTGCTCGCGGGACGCTGAGCCGAAGAATCGCTTCTTGATTTGTGTGCGAATTCTTCCGAATTTGCACACAAGGCGGGGAGGCGCGCATGGACGGCCGCAAAGGGAGAAGACGTACCCGGTCGAAAGCGATCCGCTCCGAGAGCGACGCCAAGCGGGTGCGGCTGCTCGAAGCCGCGCGGAGCGACGCCGAGCAGGCCGGCCTTCTGTCCGGAGAGCGGACGGAGCATCTGAGCGTCAGGACCACGCGGGCGCTGCTGGCGGAAGCCAAGCGCCGGACCGGGATCGCCTCGAACACCGAGCTCGTCGAGACGGCGCTCGCCGCCGTCGCGGCCCCCGATCCCGTCAGCGCCTTCATGATGAAGACCTACGGCGCCCTCGGCGAGCGGCATAGGCTCGAGGACTGATCTTGGCGGCCGCCGCGCTCGGTGATGCGCTCCGGCGCGCCAGGCCGGAGAGACAGACGCGCCGCTTATCCCTTCGCCCGGCAAGCGCGCGCATGGCCGCGTCCGCGGTGCCGGCGCGGCCGACCGTCCTGGTTCCCGATACCTGCGCTTACATCCACGCGGCGTCCGGACGGCTCTCGCCCGCGGCCAGGGCGCTCCTCGGCGCCGCCATCCAATATCACTGCGCCGCGTCCCTGGGGGAGATCGCCGCCGGCATCGGCGCCATGTCCCCAACCCATCGAGACTATCGCCGCGTCCGGTCCCACTACGCCGGCCTGATGGGCGCCATCCCCGCCGGGCGCATCCTCGTGCCGAACGAGCAGGACTGGCTCGAAGCCGGCCTCCTTGCCGGCGCCGTGGCGCGCCGCCAGGATTTCCAGGCTCATCAGCGCAAGGAGCTGCTGAACGATGCTCTGATCTATCTATGCGCCGCGCGGGCGGGCCTTCCCGTCCTGACGAATGACGACAATTTTGACTTGCTGCAGCAGGCATATCCGCAAGGGACGGTCATCTTTTATTGAGGTCAGTGGCCCACGTTTACCACCTCCGCCGAGTCGCGATAATTGCGGTGGACGCTCGAACGTCTTTTTCAGATTTCTGAAATTCATCGTGAGCTTCGGGCAGGGGCTCACGGGAGCATGATCTATGTCGTCGCTCGATAGAATGGCCGCGCCACGGCCTCGAAGCGGCTTTGGCGCTGAGCCATCGGAGGCCTGCCACGGGCCACAAGGAGCGCTCCGACCAGCAGTCGCCGACGGAATTAGTCGATTGATTTTCCTGATATTTTTTGACGTTGCCGGCGATTCGCTTCGTCCCGGGGGGCCAGGCGCGGCGATGGCATTCGCTTCGTTGTGGAATAAGCCGCGCGCCTGTGTCGAGGAACCGCCGGGCGCACCCAGCGGTATTTTCGGCGGAGTTGACTTTTGGGGCCGAAAGTCGCATATACCTTGTGCGAACATTGAGTATCTGGAGCGTGCGTGGCGGTTAATCTGATCGACGCGCTCGGCGCGGCCGAGGAGGCGACTCAGGATCGGAT
>DASPSJ010000031.1:0-43839 GCA_035623985.1 Allostellaceae bacterium
CAGGCTCTCGCCGCGGCCGGCCGAGCCCATCACGAGCACCGCGAAATCCACCGGCGGTTCGCCCCAGCCGTCGGCGGCCATCGTCTCTCGTGCCTCGCGCAGGACCGACCGGGCGATGTCGTCGTTGAGCACGTTGATGAGCGCGATCGTTTCGGCGGCGGATTCCCGGCTCGCCAGGAGAGTCGTGGCGACTGCCGCCTGGGCCGATTTCACCTCCGGCGAGGCCGGCGCGGTTTCGCCGACGATCGCGGCATCGAGCCGGGTCAGGAGCTCGCCGGCCAGAAAGCCTAACACGCCGGCGGTCCGCACGAAGCCGATGGCGCGGCCGGTCTCGTCCACCACCGGAAGGCAGCGGCGACGCTGGCGCCGCATCTCGGCGATCGCTTTGTAGATCCGGTCCTGCGGGCGCAAGGGCGAGACGCGGCGCCCCAAGGCGGCGGCGGCCGGCTGATCGGGCGCGAGCGCGAACAAGGCGTGCTGGACGAGATCTTCGGCCAACAGCAGCCCGGCGACGCGGCCCTCGGCATCCGTGATCAGCGCGGTCGTGTCGCCGGCTTCCCGCATCCGCGCCACGAGACCAAAGAGCGGCTCGGTCTCGGAGCCGGTGACGAGAAGCGGCTCGACCACCTGATCGACCGTGCCGCTCAGGCGCCGCAGCCACTCGCTCATGCCGCCCGCTCAGAAAAAAGGTGCCGCACCAAGCGTGCGGCACCTCACGTCAATCATCCAGCCTTCGATTACTCGGCGGCAACCGGCCTGCCGCTCGCTTCGACGTCGGCCAGCGTACCCAGGATGACGCGGCGCTCCGCCTGAGCGAATTCCGCCTCGGCCGCCGGCTCGCGCGTGAGCAGCGAGACCACGATCCCTACGACGAAGGACAATGTCATGCTGATCAGGCAGGGATTCTTGAGCGGGAAGTACCACCAGTTCTGCGAGACCTTCGCAATGTCCTCGTGGAGAATGTCGACCTGAATGGTGGGGCCGCAATAGAGCAGCACCAGGGATCCGATGGCGCCGACCAGGATGGCGCCCACTGCGCCCCAGGTGCTGAAGCGGCGCCAGAAGATCGCCATCACCAGCGCGGGGAAGTTCGCCGAGGCCGCGATCGAGAAGGTGAGGCCGACCATATACGCCACGTTCTGGCCGCGGAAAATGACCCCCAGCAGGATCGCGCAGACGCCGAGGATGACGGCGGCGATGCGAGCAACGCGGAGCTGCTCGCTCTCCGGCGCCTGTCCTTTTCTGACCACGTTGACCCAGATGTCGTGGGACAACGCCGCCGCGCCGGAGAGCGTGAGCCCGGCAACGACCGCGAGGATGGTGGCAAAGGCAACCGCGCAGATGAAGCCGAAGAAGGCCGAACCGCCGACCGCGTTGGCGAGCAGCGGAGCGGCCATGTTGCCGCCGCCGCCGGCCGCGAGGATACCCTTCATGCCGACCAGCACCATGGCGCCGAAGCCGAGCACGAAGGTGATCAGATAGAAGGCGCCGATCCAGATCGTCGCCCACGCCACCGAGATGCGCGCCTGCTTGGCGTCGGGAACCGTGTAGAAGCGCATCAGGATGTGCGGCAGCCCGGCGGTCCCGAACATGAGCGCGAGGCCGAGCGAGACGGCGTCCCACGCCCCCGTCACCACCTTGGTGCCGGGCTTGAGGACCTGGTCGCCGTTGAGCTCGGCGGCTTTGGCGAACAAGGCCGTCGGACTGAAGCCGAACTGCGCCAGCACCAACAGGGCCATGACCAGGGCCCCGCCGAGCAGGAGGCAGGCCTTGATGATCTGCACCCAGGTGGTCGCCAGCATGCCGCCGAACAGGACGTAGGCCATCATGACGGCGCCGACGATGACGACCGCGATCGTGTAGTCGAGGTCAAACAGCAGCTTGATGAGCGTGCCGGCGCCGACCATTTGGGCAATCATATAGGTGAGCACGACGGCCATCGTGCCGATCGCCGCGGCGATCCGCACCGGCTGCTGCTGGAGGCGGTAGGCAACGACGTCGGTGAAGGTGTATTTGCCGAGGTTGCGCAGCGGCTCCGCGATCAGGAACAGGATGATCGGCCAGCCGACCAGCCATCCCGTCGAATAGATCAAGCCGTCGAAGCCGTTGAGCGCGACGAGGCCGGCGATGCCCAGAAAGCTCGCCGCACTCATATAGTCGCCCGCCAGCGCCAGGCCGTTTTGAAATCCGGTCACGCCATGCCCGGCGGCATAGAAATGCTCGGTCGTCTTCGTTCGCCGGGCCGCCCAGTAGGTGATGCCGAGCGTCAGCGCGATGAAGCCGAAGAAGAACACGACTGCTTCGATGTTCATGATTTTCTCCCCCAGCGCGCTGCCCGCGCGATTTCGTCGTCATAATGGTGGTTGGCCCATCGCACATAGATGATGGCGAGTATCCAGCAGGAGATGATTGTCAGCGCGCCCAGCAGGATCCCGACGCTGAGCCCGGGGCCCAGGAGAATCGAAAGCAAGGGCTTGCCGAAGGCAACCAGCAGGATGAAGCCAAAGTAAATCACGAGCACAAGCACGCTCAGCGTCAAAGCGATCTTCCAACGCTTCGCCGCGATGGCGTGAATGGGACTGCCGACGTCGCTCATACCCTCCCCTTTCATTTGTTATGACGCAGATTTCCTAAAACAAAGCACTGTAACATAGCACCAACCTTGACCTGAAGCAAACCGGCGAATGATCCGGGCTCGATAAAGAGGACCGGTCCCGCTTCTATCTCAACGGGTTGCGGGCCGCGGCCGGTCGGCCACAAGATCATTTTTTAGTTGAACCGAGGGACTTGGAACACTGGGCCGTCCCGCGAGCCGTCGGCGAGGGGCGCCTCCGCCGCCGGCATCGGGGCCCGATGCCCGATCGGCGCGCGGCAGCGGGCGCCAATGGAGCGGCCGGCAAGATGATCGGCCGGCCGGATGACCCGAGCCGTCCTTCCCGGCAGCGGCGTCCCGCCATCGGGGGCGGTCCTTCCCCCTCTCTCGAATTCCGTCGCTGCCGCATAACGTTCTGATGCTGCAAAAGCGAACGGTTCTGCGCTATGCTTCCGGGGCATCGGGGCGTCTTTTTGGACGAGAGCAAGTCGTTGCTGCACGGCAATTTTCTCGGAACCCGCGCTCTATGCACCTCGCTCGCTTGAGAAATCCTGGCTAAGCCGCGGATCGGCCGGCCCGCGGCCGCGGCCCGCGCGGGACGGTTTCGCTTTGGGGGGCCGCAGGGAGAGCTCTCCCGTCGCCAACGGAGGACAAAGAATGATCAGACGCGAATTCCTGAGGGGGACTGCCGTCCTGGCGAGCCTGCCGCTGGTCGCGCGCTACGCGCAGGCGGCCGAAAGGCTCAAGGTCGGCTTCGTCTATGTCGGGCCGGTGGGCGATTTCGGCTGGACCTACCAGCACGACGTCGCCCGCAAGGCCGTCGACAAAGCGCTCGGCGACCGGGTCGAGACCACCTATGTCGAGAACGTGCCCGAAGGGCCCGATGCCGAGCGCGCGATCGAGGGCCTGGCGCGGTCCGGCTGCAAGCTCATCTTCACCACCTCCTTCGGCTTCATGGATTCGACGGTCAAGGTTGCCAAGAAATTCCCCGAGGTGAAGTTCGAGCACGCCACCGGCTACAAGCGCGCCGACAATCTCGCCACCTATTCGGGCCGCTTCTACGAGGGCCGCTACGTCATCGGCCAGATCGCCGGCAAGATGTCGAAGAAGGGCGTGGTGGGCTACGTCGCCTCCTTCCCGATCCCGGAGGTGGTGTCGGGCATCAACGCCTTCATGCTCGGCGCCTGGACGCAAAGGCCGGACATGAAGGTCAAGATCGTCTGGGTGAACTCCTGGTTCGACCCCGGCAAGGAGGCCGACGCCGCCAAGGCGCTGATCGACCAGGGCGCCGACATCATCACCCAGCATACCGACAGCCCGGCGGCGATGCAGATCGCCGAGGAGCGCGGCGTCTACGCCTTCAGCCAGGATTCGGACATGATCAAGTTCGGTCCCAAGGCGCAGCTTTCGGGCATCATCGACAACTGGTCGGGCTATTATGTCGAGCGCACGAAGGCGGTGCTCGACGGCACCTGGAAGTCGGGCGATGTCTGGGGCGGGCTCGGCACCAAGATGGTGGTCATGGCGCCTTTCGCCAACATGCCGGACGACGTGAAGAAAATGGCCGAGGCCACCACCGAGGCCGTCGCCTCGGGCAAGCTCCATCCCTTCCACGGCCCGATCTACAAGCAGGACGGCACGCTGGCGGTGAAGGACGGGGCGGTGCTGCCCGACCCCGACATCTTGGGCATGAACTGGTATGTCAAAGGCATCGACGAGAAGGCGCCGGGCTAGGAGCCTCTGGAGGGCATAGGGTGGGGCTGCGCCGTCGCCGGCCCCGGCGGCGCGACGGGGAAGGGTCGTGTACGCCGCCGGGGCGAAGCCGCTACAGTCTCGCGCGGGAGAGCGGTATGGCGGCCATGGCGGCGGGGAGGCGTGCATGAGCGGCGAGCGCTTCATGCGCCGGGCGATCGCGCTGTCGCGCGAACGCATGGAGCAGGGGGATGGCGGCCCGTTCGGCGCCGTCATCGTCAAGGACGGCGTCATCGTCGCCGAAGGCTGGAACCGCGTCACCTCGACCAACGACCCCACCGCCCATGCCGAGATCGTCGCCATCCGCGCCGCCTGCGCAGCGCTCGGCAGCTTCAGCCTCAACCAGTGTGAGATCTATGCGAGCTGCGAGCCCTGTCCGATGTGCCTGGCGGCGATCTATTGGGCGCGGCTCGAGCGCGTCTATTACGCCAATGACCGCGCCGACGCGGCGCGCATCGGCTTCGACGACGATTTCCTCCATCGCGAGGTCGCAGCGCCGCTGGCGGCGCGCCGCCTGCCGATGATCCGCCTGCTCGCCGAGGAGGCGCGGCTCGCCTTCGAGGCCTGGGAGAAGAAGCCGGACAAGACGCTCTATTGAGCGCCGCCCAGCAGGTCGAGCAGCAGGTTCGCCACCACCTCGGTTGCCATGATGAGATCGTCGAGCCGCAGGTGCTCGTCGGCGCCATGGGCGTTGGCCTCGCCGATGCTGCGCGGCCCTGCGCCATAGAGCACGGTCGGGATGCCGGCGGCGGCATAGTGCCGGGCGTCGGTGTAGAGCGGCACGCCGTGAGCTGCGACCGGCGCGCCCAGGATGCGGCTGGCATGCCGCATCAGCGGCTCGACCAGCCGCTCGACCCCGGGCAGCGGCGCCAGCGGCTGCGCCAGCAGAATGCGGCGGACGGCGCAGCGCGCCGAGGGATGCGCCGCCATCGCCGAGGCGATCACCTCACGCAGCTCCTGCTCGGCGGAATCGGCATTCTCCTCGGGGATGATGCGGCGGTCGAGCCGCAGGACGACGCGGTCGGGCACGACGTTGGTATTGACGCCGCCCTTGATGAGCCCGACCACGAGCGTCGGCGAGTCGATGCCGGCGACCGAGGAATGGCGCTGGGCATAGCCACGGCGATGGCGATAGAGCGCGGCGAGCACCTCGGTCGCCGCCTCGAGCGCGTCGACGCCGGTGGCGGGAAGCGCGGCATGCGCCTGCCGGCCGGTGATCTCGATCTCGAGATGAAGGCAGCCGTTATGCGCGGTGACGATGCCGTAGGAGAAGCCGGCGGCGACGGCGTAGTCGGGCCGCGTGATGCCGCGCTCGAGCAGCCATTTCGGCCCGATCGCGCCGCCGGCCTCCTCATCGACGGTGACGTGCAACTCGACCGATCCGGCGAGCGGCGCGCCGCACTCGCCGAGCGCCAGCAGCGCGAAGGCATAGGTGGCGACGTCGGATTTGGAGACGGCGACGCCGCGGCCGTACATCGCGCCGTCAACGATCGCCGCGCCGTAAGGGTCCTGCGTCCAGCCCGCGCCCGGCGGCACCACGTCGCCATGGGCGTTGAGCGCCACGGTCGGGCCCGCGCCGAAGCGGCGGCGTGCCACCAGATTGACCGCCGAGACCATGCCTGCCGCGCGCGCCTCGGCGGCCGGCACTTCGTGCCGTTCGACGGCAAGGCCGAGGCTTTCAAGCAGGCCGGCGGCACGCGCGGCGAAAGGCGCGCAATCGCCCGGCGGATTGTCCGAGGGGCAGCGCACCAACTCGGCGAGGAACGCGGTCTCGGCCGGAAAGCGCCGGAGGACGGCGTCGTGGAGGCGCCGGCGCGCGTCCTCGCTCACGGCGCCCGACCCGTGCCGACGGACGGCGCGAAATGGCGGATGAAATGGAGCAGCGCCGCCGCGCCGATCTCGGCGTCCTCGCCGGCGATGGCTTCGGCGGGGTTGTGGCTGATGCCGCCGCGGCAGCGCACGAACAGCATGCCGATATCGGTGAGTGCGGCAAGCGCCATCGCGTCATGCCCGGCGCCGCTCGGCAGGCGCCGCACCGCCAGTCCCTGCGCCGCGACGGCGCGCTCGAGCTGCGCCATGAGCCAAGGCGCGCAACGGGCGGCGGGACCGTCATGGGTCTCGGTCACTTCGAGCCCGACGCCGCGGCGCGCGCAAATCGCCTCGAGCCCGCCGAGGATGTCGCCGGCCGCGCGCCGGCGCTCTTCATCCTCGGCGGCGCGCAGGTCTAGGCTGAAGGCGGCGCGGCCGGGAATGACATTGATGGCGCCGGGTGCGACGGCGATCTGGCCGACGGTGCCGACGAGGCGCGCGCCTTGGGCGCAGCGCCGCTCGACCAGCAGCACCGCCTCGGCGGCGGCGGCGAGCGTGTCGTGGCGCAGCGCCATCGGCACCGTGCCGGCATGGCCGGCCTCGCCGGTGAGAGTGACGGCGTAGCGGCTGGCGCCGGCGATCGAGGTCACCACGCCGAGCGCCAGGTCCTCGGCCTCCAGCACCGGCCCCTGCTCGATGTGCAGCTCGACATAGGCGAGCGCCTCCTCGCGCCGCCGCGCCGCCGTGGCGACCCGGTCGGGATCGAGGCCGAAGCCGCGCAGCGCTTCTCTGAGGCTGATGCCTTGCGCGTCGCGCTTCTCCAGCAGCGCGGCATCAAAGGTGCCGGCCACCGCGCGGCTGCCCAGCAGCGTCGATTGGAAGCGCACGCCCTCCTCGTCGCCGAAGCCGAACACCTCGATGGCGAAAGCCGGCCGTATTCCTTGGCGGTTGAGCGCGCCGATGCAGGCGATGGCGGAGATCACGCCGAGCATGCCGTCATAGCGGCCGGCGTCGCGCACGGTGTCGAGATGCGAGCCCAGCAGCAGCGCCGGCAATCCGGGCGAGCTTCCCTCATAGCGCCCGACGACGTTGCCGATGGCGTCGAAATCGGCGGTCATGCCGGCGCCTCGCATCCAGCCGATGACCGTCTCGCCGGCGCGGCGGTGCTCGGCGGTGAGGAAGGTGCGCGTCAGCTTGCCCGGCTCTTCCGTAATCGCCGCCAGCTCTTCGACGCGCTGCATGATTTCCGCGCCCAGCCCCGCCATCGGCCTCAAGCCTCGATCAGCGTCTCGAGGCGGAGCCGGGCGATGCGCGCGATCTCCGCCAAGGCGCGGTCGAACTCCGCCTCGGGCGATTGCGCCAGGCGCTCGGCGAAGGCGGCGAGGATCTCCGCCTTGCTCTTTCCCTTGACCGCCATGACGAAGGGAAAGCCGAAGCGGTCGCGGTAGCGCCGGTTAAGCTCGCGAAAGCGGGCGATCTCGTCGCCGCTGGCGGTGCTGAGCCCGGCCGAGCCTTGCTCCTGCCGCGAGGCGGCGGTGAGCGCGCCCGCGACGGCGTCGGCGCCGGCAAGCTCGGGGTGGGCGCGGATGAGCGCGAGCTGACGCTCGCGGCCGGCGGCGGCGACGACCCCGGCCATGACGCGGTGAAGCGTGGCGAGATTGGCGAACGGGCGCTGTTCCCAGGCTTGCTCGGCAACCCAAGGCGCGTGCTCGAAGACGCCGCCTAGCGCCGCGACGAAGGCGGCGCGATCGAGCCGGTCGAGCATGGGAAAGGTGAGCTTCGGCTTGGGCGGCGTCATCGCGACGGCCTCGCCGCGGCGCGCGGCGCGGGATGATGCTCGATCCAATGGCGAGCGATGTCGACGCGGCGGCAGATCCAGACATCCTCATGGCCGGCGACGTAGTCGAGGAAGCGCGCCAGCGCCTGGGCGCGCCCCGGCCGGCCGGCGAGCCGCGCATGAAGGCCCACCGACATCATCTTGGGCCGGGTCTCGCCTTCGGTGTAAAGCAGGTCGAAGGCGTCGCGGAGATAGGCGAAGAACTGATCGCCCGAGTTGAAGCCCTGCGCGGTGGCGAAGCGCATGTCGTTGGCATCGAGCGTATAGGGCACGATGAGCAGCGGCCGGTCGCCGACCATTTCCCAATAAGGCAGGTCGTCGGCGTAGGAATCGGCGTCGTAGAGGAAGCCGCCATGCTCGGCGACGAGGCTGCGGGTGTTGGGGCTGGTCCGCCCGGTGTACCAGCCAAAGGGCGGGCTGCCGGTGGCGCGCTCGATCGCCGCCACCGCCAGCCGCATATGCTCGCGCTCGGTGGCGACGTCGACATATTGATAGTCGATCCAGCGCCAACCATGGGCGGCGATCTCGAAGCCGGCCTCGACCATCGCCTTGGCCGCCGGCGGGTTGCGCTCGAGCGCCATGCCGACGGCAAAGACGGTGGCGGTGAGGCGGCGCTCGGCGAAGAGCCGCAGCAGCCGCCAGAAGCCGGCGCGGCTGCCGTATTCGTAGATCGATTCCATGCTGATGTGGCGCACGCCGTAACGCGGCTCCGCCGCGACGATCTCCGACAGGAAGGCCTCGGAAGCGGGATCGCCGTGCAAGATGCAGTTCTCGCCGCCTTCCTCGTAGTTGATGACGAATTGCACGGCGAGGCGCGCCTTTCCCGGCCAGCGCGGATGGGGCGGCTTGCCGCCATAGCCGATCATGTCGCGGGGATAGCGCGGGCCCGCCGCTGATTTTGCGCCGGGCCTAGTCAAGCGGCGCTCCCTCGGCGATCCAGCGGCCGATGACGACGCGCTCGGTCTCGGTCATGCCGGTCTTGTTGCCGAGCGGCATGGTGTCGGTTGCGACCGCGCGCGCCTCGATCTTGTCGGCGAAGCCCTTGATCTGCGCCGGCGTGTCGAAGGTGACGCCGTTGGGCGCCTGGGTCACGACATCGTCGCTCGGCTTCGCCGAATGGCAGGAGACGCAGCGCTCGACGATGATCGGCCGCACCTCGGCGAAGGCGACGCGCCCGGCGCCCGCTGCGGCGGTGGCGCGCTCGTAGGACGGCAAGGCGGTGAAGGCGATGAGCCCGATGAAGGCCGCGGCGGAGAGCGCGAGCACGACGCCGCCGGCCCGGGGGTCGCGGTCGTGGATGTTGAGATAGTGGCGCACGCCGGCGCCGGCGAGAAACAGGACGAGCAGGACGAGCCAGTTGTAGACATTGCCGTAGGTGCTGGGGAAGTGGTTGCTCACCATCACGAAGATGACCGGCAAGGTCATGTAGTTGTTGTGGGTCGAGCGCAGCTTCGCCGCCTTGCTCAGCGCCGCGTCCGGCTCGCCTCCCGTGAGATTGACCCGATACATCTCGCGCTGCGAGGGCTGGATGACGCGCCAGACATTGGCCGCCATGATCGTGCCGAGCAGCGCGCCGACATGCATGTAGGCGGCGCGGCCGCTGAACACGCGGGTGAGGGCGAAGGCGAGCCCGGCGAGAAGCAGGAACGAAATCGCCGCGGCGAGCGCCGGCTTCTGCGCGAGCGGCGAGCGCCACAGGAAATCATAGATCAGCCAGCCCAGCGCCAGGGTGCCGAGGCCGATCAGCACCGCCGCGGGGAGGCCGATCGAGCTTTGCTCGGGATCGATGAGGAAGACGCCGCCGCCCAAATAATAGACCACGATCAGCAGCAGGACGCCGCTGATCCAGGTGAGATAGGCCTCCCATTTGAACCAGTGCAGCGAGGGCAGCACCTCGGTCGGCACCACCAGCTTCTTCTCGACTTCGTAGAAGCCGCCGCTGTGGAACAACCAGATCTCGCCGACCGAGCCGCGCGCCGCGCCCGGCTTCGGGCTCAAATGGGCGTCGAGCCAGATGAAGAAGAAGGAGGTGCCGATCCAGCCAATGCCCACGACGATGTGCAGCCAGCGCAGCAGCAGATTGAGCCATTCGGTGATGATGCCGCTCATGACATCGCTCGTTCCCCGCGGCTGTCCTAGGCATCGGCGGTCGTCGCCTGCGAGGCCGCGCCGTCCACCGGGCGCTGCTTGATCGCCGTCGGCGTCGCCATCGCGCCTCCCCGCAAGCCGCCGATTCTACCCGATTTTCCGCCACGGGTAACCGCCCCTCGCCGCGCCGCGCCGAAAGGGTGGTCGCCGTGCGCTGCGCAAGCGTGCAGCCGCGGCGGCGGCCTGGCGCGGGAAGCCAGGCTCGGCGCGCCCGCGATGATAGCGGCGGCTGCCGCTCGGACAGCGCCGCAAGAGGATGCAACCGGCCGAGACTTCGCGAAAAAATTGCAAGCGAATGACAGACCGCCGCTTGCGGGTTGCCGTTCGGGGAGACTCTCGCTCGGCTCAGGATGGTGGCGCGCGCCGGCGGCCTCGACGCCGCCGGAATCGCTTCGTCCGCCCCTCCGACTGCGTGCAACGGAAGGAGTGTTTCGGTATCCTGAGCCGGCGTCGCGGTTGCAACACGGCGCCGGTGGTGGCGGCCTCGAGCCGCGTTGGGAACGAGAAGCAACGCCCCGGGGAGGCGTTCATGGCTGTCGCGATTGCGACCGTCGCCGATGTCACGCGGCATCATGCCGAGACACGGCCGGAAAGGGTGGCGCTGCGTTTCGACGGCGAGACGATCACCTATGCCGCGCTCGACCGGCGCGCCAACCAGGCGGCGCAGGGGCTGCTCGCCGCCGGCATCAAGCGCGGGACGCGGATCGCCGTCCTGGCCAAGAACAGCCCGGCATTCTTCGAGCTGTGGTTCGGCGCCACCAAGGCGGGCGCGGCAGTGGTGCCGGTGAATTTCCGCCTGGCGCCGCCCGAAATCGCCTTCGTCGTCAACGACGCCGCGGCCGAACTGCTGTTCGTCGGCGCCGACTTCTATCCCGCCGTCGAAAAGGTGGCGGGGACGCTCAAGACCGTGCGCGCGATCATCGCGCTCGGCGGCGGCCATCCGGCCTGGCCGGATTATCGCGGCTGGCTCGCGCGGCAGGAGCCGCGAGACCCGCATCTGCCGGTCGGCGGGCGCGATTGCGCCATCCAGATGTATACCAGCGGCACCACCGGCCATCCCAAGGGCGCGCAGATCAGCCACGACAATCTCCTCACGCTGGTGCCGCATGCGCTGGCGCAATGGGGCACCTGGCGCGATCGCGACGTCAATCTGGTCTGCCTGCCGCTCTTCCATATCGGCGGCAGCGCCTGGGGCCTGGTCGGGCTCTATCGCGGCGTCGAGAACGTGCTGACCCGCGATTTCGATCCGCCGGCGATCTTGCGCATCATCGAGCAGCAGCGCGTCACCAAGGCGATCTTCGTGCCGGCGATGATGCTGTTCCTGCTGCAGGCGCCGCAGGCGCGCGACACCGATTTCTCTTCGCTCGAGCTCGTCGTCTACGGCGCGTCGCCGGCGCCGCTCGATCTCATCCGCCGCGCGCTCGAGGTGTTCGGCTGCGGCCTCGCCCAGGTCTACGGCCTGACCGAGACCACCGGCGCCATCACCTATCTGGGGCCGGAGGATCACGGGGAGCATGCGATCGAGCGCATGACGTCCTGCGGCAAGCCGATGGCGGAGGTCGAGATCAAAATCGTCGACGCCGCCGGCAACGCGCTGCCGCCGGGCGAGATCGGCGAGATCATCTGCCGCACGCCGCAGGTGATGCTGGGCTATTGGAACCTCGAGGAGGCATCGCGGCGCTCGATCCGCGACGGCTGGTTCTGGTCCGGCGACGCCGGCTATATGGACAAGGACGGCTATCTCTACATCCACGACCGGGTCAAGGACATGATCGTCTCGGGCGGCGAGAACATCTATCCTGCCGAAGTCGAAAGCGCGCTGTTCGGCCACCCCGCCATCGCCGATGTGGCCGTGATCGGCGTGCCGGACGAGCGATGGGGCGAGGCGGTGAAGGCGATCGTGGTCGCGAAACCGGGAGCGGCGGTCGGCGTCGCGGAGCTGATCGACTACGCGCGCGAGCGCATCGCCGGCTACAAGGTGCCGCGCTCGATCGATTTCGTCGCGGCGCTGCCGCGCAACCCCGCGGGCAAGATCCTGAAGCGCGAGCTGCGCAAGCCCTATTGGCAGGGCCGCGAGCGACAGGTGAATTGAGGCGATGGCCGAGATCGTCTATGCCGCGGGTCTGCCGCACGCGCCGGCTCTGGTCGGCCTCTTCAGCAAGGCGCCGCCGGAGACGCAGCGTGCGGTGCGCGCGATCTATAACGGGCTGGCCGAAGCGCTCGACCGGGCGCGGCCCGACGTGCTCGTCATTTTCGCCAATGACCATCTCGCCAACAGCCGCATCCGCGCCTATCCGGATTTTCTCATCGGCATGGCGGCCGAGCATCGCGGTCCCTTCGAATGGTTCAAGCCCTGGATCGGCTGCCGCGACTACGTCGCCAAGGGCGCGCCGGCGGTGGCGGAGGCGCTCTTCCGCGGCATGACGCGGCGCGGCATCCGCATGAATGCGGAACGCGCCGATCTCAAATTCGACGACAACATCTCGGTGCCGACGGTGCTCATGGATCTCGACGCGCGCGGCATCGCGCTGGTGCCGGTGATGCAGAACTGCACCGTGCCGCCTTATCCCGATCAAGAGCGCTGCTATTTCATCGGCGAAGCGCTCGGCGATCTCATCGCGCGCGATCTGCCCGCCGGGCTGCGCGTCGGCCTCATCGGCTCGGGCGGGCTCAGCCACGAGCCCGGCGGCCCCGGCTATTACGTCATCGACGAGGCGTTCGACCGCTGGTTCCTCGATCTCTGCTGCGCCGGCGATCACCGCCGCCTGCGCGAGGAGCTGACCATCGAGCGGATGGAGGCGGCGGGCTCGGGCGGCACCAGCGAGCTGCTCGCCTGGGTGGTCGTCATGGGCGCTATCGGCGAGCGCCCGGGCCGTTGCTTCGGCTATGTCGCCCACCGGGACTTCCGCTGCGGCATCGGCGCCGTGGCATGGGATCCGGGAGCTTGAGATGGGCCTCTTCGACACGTTCGACCCGACGCTCGCCGGGCACGATCTCGTCCAGGATCTGAAATGGGACGCGGCGCTGCGTCGGGAATTCGCGCTCAACGAGGCCGCGGTGCTCGACCGCTACGCCTTGCGGCCCGAGGAGCGCAAGGCGATCGAGGCGCGCGATTTCCGCGCGCTTTACGATTTGGGATTCCATCCCTATCTCGGCGGACAGCTCGCGCGGCTGATCTACGGCAACGACGCCGCCGGCGGCGCCGTCCGAGCGGTCGACAAGCTCGTGCAGTCGCTGCAACGGAAGTCGTGAGCATCAAGGGAGGTCAGGTCATGGGCGTGATCACGGAGCTTTTCGAGCGCGGCCTCGCCGTGCGCAGCGCGGTGCTGGGCCGCGCCCATGTCGAGCGCGCGCGCCAGCGCGCCACCGCGCTCACCGAGGACTGGCAGACCTTCATCACCGAATATGCCTGGGGCGGCATCTGGACACGGCCCGGCCTGGACCGTAAGACGCGCAGCATGCTGACCATCGCGCTGCTCACGGCGCTGGGCCGCGAGGAGGAGCTGAAGCTTCATCTGCGCGCCACCGCCAATACCGGGGTGAGCCGCGACGAGGTCAAGGAAGTGCTGATGCATACCTCGATCTATGCGGGGGTGCCGGCGGCGAACGCGGCCTTCGGCCACGCCCGCGCCGTGTTCGAGGAGATGGACAAGGAGAAGCCGAATGGTTGAGGTCAGGGGCTATCGCCGCGAGAGGCCGGGCAACCACCCGCCCTATGATTATCCCGCCTATACGAGCACGGTGAAACGCGCGCCGCGGCGGGCCCCGATCCGTCTCGAGCACACGCTCACCGAGATCACCGGCCCGACCTTCGCCGGCGGCTGGGCGGGTCCGAACGAGGCCGACCTGACGCGCGCCGGCAAGGGCGATCCGATCGGCGAGCGCATCATCGTCGCCGGCCGCGTG
Source organism: Allostellaceae bacterium (assembly GCA_035623985.1). Lineage (GTDB taxonomy): Bacteria > Pseudomonadota > Alphaproteobacteria > ATCC43930 > CGMCC-115725 > DAHUYF01. Next base: position 14,046 of record DASPSJ010000031.1, read on the forward strand.
CTCGACGAGGACGGGCGCCCGGTTCCCGGCACCTTGCTCGAGATGTGGCAGGCCAATGCCGCGGGGCGCTATCGGCATGAGGGCGACCAGCACAACGCGCCGCTCGATTCCAACTTCATCGGCAAGGGCCACGTCATCACCGACGCCGACGGCGGCTACCGCTTCCTCACTGTGAAGCCCGGCGCCTATCCCTGGCGCAACACCTACAACGCCTGGCGGCCGCAGCATCTGCATTTCTCGGTCTTCGGCCCGGCCTTCGCCACGCGGCTGGTGACGCAGATGTATTTCCCCGGCGATCCGCTGCTGCCGCTCGATCCGATCTTCAACAGCACGGCGGATGCCGAGGCGCGCGATCGGCTGATCTCGCTCTATGATCCCGCGCTGAGCGAGGCCGAATACGCGCTGGGCTATCGCTTCGACATCGTGCTACGCGGCCGCGCCGAGACGCCGATGGAGCCCTGAGATGAAGCTCCGTCCGACCGCCTCGCAGACGGCGGGGCCGTACTTCGCCGTCGGCCTCACCCGGCCCGAGCTTGCCGATCTCACCCATGGCGGCAAGGCCAAGGGCGAGAGGATCGTCATCGAAGGCCAGGTGCGCGACGGCGACGGCGCGCCCATTCCCGACGCCATGCTCGAGATCTGGCAGGCCAACGCCGCCGGCAAATACGCCCATCCCGAGGACAAGCAGGACAAGGCCGGCGACGCCAACTTCACCGGCTTCGGCCGCGCGCTTACCGACAAGGACGGGCGCTACCGCTTCACCACCATCCGCCCGGGGCCAGTGCCGGGGCGCGGCAACGCATTGCAAGCGCCGCATATCGCGGTCACGGTCTTCGCCCGCGGCCTGTTGAAGCATCTCGTCACCCGCCTCTATTTCGCCGATCTCGCCTCGGCCAATGCGAGCGATCCCGTGCTGAGCGCGATCGAGGATAGGGCCGCGCGCCAAACGCTGCTCGCGAGACCGGTGAACGCCGCGGTCGCCACCTACCGCTTCGATGTCGTGCTGCAAGGCGAGGGAGAAACCGCCTTCTTCGACGTTTGACGCTCATGGGCATCAATCCCGCGGAGTCCACGGTCTTCGGCGGCCTTTTCGGCAGCGACGCCATGCGCGCCGTGTTCGCCGAAGAGGGCTTCGTGCAGAAGATGCTCGAGGTCGAGGCGGCGCTGGCGCGGGTCGAGGCGCGGCTCGGCATCATTCCGGCGGAGGTGGCGCAGGCGATCACCGATGCCGCCAAGGTGGAGCGCGTCTCCCTCGCCGAGATCGGCGCCAGCACGCGCAGCGTCGGATATCCGGTGGTGGCGGTGGTGAAGGCGCTGGGCCGCGCCGCCGGCGGCGATGCCGCGCGCTACGTCCATTGGGGCGCCACGACGCAGGACATCATGGACAGCGCGCTGGTGCTCCAGATGCGCGACGGCCTCGCGCTGATCGAGGCGCGGCTCGAAGAGGTCATCGCCGCGCTCGCCGCGCTGGCGCGCCGGCACCGCCGCACGGTGATGGCCGGGCGCACCCATCTCCAGCACGCGCTCCCCATCACTTTCGGCTACAAATGCGCCGTGTGGCTGGCGCCGCTCCTCGATCACCGCGCGCGGCTTGCCGAGGTGCGGCGCCGCGCGCTCGCCGTGCAGTTCGGCGGCGCCGTGGGGACGCTCGCCTCGCTCGGCGGCGAAGGCCGTGCCGTGACCGAAGGGCTCGCGGCCGAGCTTGGCCTCGCCGCGCCCGACGCGCCCTGGCACGTCAACCGCGAGCGCGTCGTCGAGGTCGCCGCGCTGCTCGGCATGCTCTGCGGCAACCTCGCCAAGATCGCCACCGACGTCATGCTGCTGATGCAGAGCGAAGTGGGCGAGGCGTTCGAGCCGCACCAGCCCGGACGCGGCGGCTCCAGCACCATGCCGCAAAAGCGCAACCCGATCGCCAGCGAATACATTCTCGCCGCCGCGCGCGGCGTGCACGCGCTGGTGCCGATGATGCTGTCGGCCATGGCGCAGGACCATGAGCGTGCCACCGGCCCCTGGCAAAGCGAGTGGCTCGCCCTGCCGCAGATCTTCGTGCTGAGCGCTGGCGCGCTGGAGCATGCGGCGGCGCTGGCCCAGGGCCTCAGCATCGATGCCGCGCGGATGCGGCAGGGGCTCGACCTCAATGAAGGGCTGATCATGGCCGAGGCGGTGATGATGGCGCTCGCCGAGAAGATCGGCCGCGACGCCGCGCATCATGCGGTGCAGCGGGCCTGCGACCGCGCCATCGAGCAGAAGCGGCCGCTGGTCGAGGTGCTTGCTGAGGACGGCGCGGTGGCGCCCCATCTCGACCGCGCGGCGCTGGCGCGGCTCACGGATCCCGCGGGCTATCTCGGCGAGGCCGATTCCGTCATCGACCGCGTGCTGGCGCGGGTATAGCGCGCCGTCTCCCCGCCCGGCGGCTCAGGCCGCCTTCGTCGCCTCGAACAGCGCCACGTCGAGATCGAAGCTGCCGTCCGCGCCGATTTCGAAATGGCGCAGGACGCTCTCGGACATCGCCGATTGAATCGCGCGGATGGCGTCCGCCTGGAGCTTCGGGGTGCGCATCCTTTCGATCCAGGAGGCGAAGTCGAGGCGCAGGCGATGGGCGCTGACCGATCCCGGCGTCAGCCTGGCGCGAACCATCGCGGCCTCCCACTCCGCGCGCGAATAGTTGCGCACATGCGAGGGGTCGCGCAGCAGCTCGACCGCTTGCAGATAGGTGTCGAGCAGCGGCAGTCCCGGAGAGACGACGTCGACGAAGCCGGCAAGGCCGCCGGGCCGCAGCACCCGCGCCGCTTCGCCGAGCGCGGCGGCGAAATCCTGCCAGTGGTGGGCGCTGAAGCGGCTCAGCACGCAGTCGAAGCTCGCATCGGGAAAGGGCAGCCGCTCGACCACGCCTTGCCGGGTCTCGATGTTGCCGAAGCCGCGCTCCGCCGCCGCTCGCGCCACCACCGCGAGCATCTCCGGCGAAAGATCATAGGCGACGACCTCCCTGGCGTGGGGCGCCGCGGCGAAGCTGACATGGCCGGCGCCGCAGCCGAGGTCGAGCACCCGCGCCGACGCCCGGCCTTTCACCAGAGCGGCCAAGGCTTCGAGGTCGGCCCCCTGGGCATGGACGGCGCTGCTGAGATAGGCGGCGGCGCGCGACCCGAACTGGCCGCTCACCAAGGCTTCGTGTGTCCTGCTTTCCGACATGGCGCTTCGCTTCGGCTCCGGGGATTGTGGCGCGTTCTTCCGTCTTCGATAACATCTTCTTGATACCGGTTTAAGATGGCCATTTATCCCGGTATGAATGCCACCATGATCGAAGGACGATCTCTGGAGCAAAGGCGAGAGCTGGGCGAGTTCGTCCGCGCCCATCGGGAAAGGCTGACCCCCGCCGCCTTCGGCTTGCCGGGCGGAAGCCGGCGGCGGACGCCGGGCTTGCGCCGGGAAGAGGTCGCCCAGCTCTGCGGCCTCAGCGCCACTTGGTACACCTGGATCGAGCAGGGGCGGGATGTCTCGGTCTCGCCGACGGCCCTTGCCCGGCTGGCCGGCGCGCTGCGGCTGGGCCGCGCCGAGCGCGCCTATCTCTTCGAGCTGGCCGGAAAGCGCGACCCCGATCACGGCAGGGACGAGACCGACCGGCTTCCGGCGGCGGTGCTGGGCTGCGTCGCGGCAATCGCGTCGCCGGCCTATCTCCTGGACCGGCGCTGGACGGCGCGAAGCTGGAACGAGCCGGCCGAGCGGCTGTTCGTCGGCTGGCTGGACCAGCCGGGCGAGCGCAATTTGCTGCGCTTTCTCTTCCTGATGCCCGCCGCGCGAGCCCTTGTCTGCGGCTGGGAGGAGCGCGCCCGCCGCGTCGCGGCGGAGTTTCGCGCCGCCGCCAGCGCGCATCTCGGCGATCCCGATCTCCGTCTGCTGATCGAGGGGCTGCGCCGGGAAAGCGCCGATTTCGCGCGCTTCTGGGATGAGCACGGCGTGCTCGGACGCGAAGGCGGCGAGCGGACCTTCAACCATCCGACGGCGGGTTTCCTGCGCTACGAGCAAGTCGCCTTCACGCTCGCCAGCGGCTCCGATCTGACGCTGACGATGCTGATCCCGAGCGGGAGCGTTAGCGCCGGTTGAGCACGCCGAGGAGGCCGGTCAGCGTCGGCGGCGGGCGCCTTGCCCGCAGCCGGCGGCGGGCGATCGCCGGCGCGCTGGAAGCGATGCGCTCGCGCACGGCGGCATCGAGCCCGTCGAAGCTCTCGCACGCCTCCTCATAGGCGGGCTTGCTGCGCTCGCGCAGCAGCCGTTGCAGGCTTGCCACCACCGGCGCGTCGCGGCCGAGCTGGCGCACGGTGGCCGTCGCCAGCACCGCGACCGCCTTCGCGTCTTCCGTGTCGAGCCAATCAGCCACTGCCGTCTCCTTCGGCGCAACCCTAGCGCGCGAGCGTTAAGAAAATCCTCAGCATCCGGGGGCGTGCCGGCGCGATCCCTGCATTTGGGACAGGGCTGGCTTGCGTAAATAGCCTTGCTTATAATAAGCATGCTTATTATATAGGCGCCATGACCCGATCCTCTTGGGACCGCAGCTTCGGCTTCCTGCTGCATGACGTCGCCCGGCTCCTGCGCAAGCGCTACGAGCAGCGGGCGCGGCCGCTCGGCCTCACCCGGGCGCAGGGACAGGCGCTCGCGCATCTGCAACGGCATGAGGGCATCAACCAGTCCGGCCTCGCCGAGCTGCTGGAGCTGGAGCCGATCACCGTCGCCCGGCTCATCGACCGCATGGAAGAGGCGGGGCTGGTGCGGCGCGGCGACGATCCCGCCGACCGCCGCGCCCATCGCCTTTATCTCACCGCGCGCGCCCGGCCGATGCTGGAGCACTGCCGGGCGCTCGGCGATGCGCTGCGCGGCGAGGCCTTCGCCGGCATGAGCGAGGAGGAGCGCGAGCATCTCGTCGATCTCTTGATCCGCGTGCGCGCCAATTTGTCCGAGCGGCGCGGCGCCGAGAGTGCGGCGGCGGAGGGACACCCGGACACAGTGGAGACGGCAGCATGAGCATGACGACCTCCGACACGATCGACGAGCACATTGGCCTCCGGCGGCGGGGCTGGAGGGAGGCGCGCGCGCTCCGCCTGCTGCTGATGCTGGCGCTGCCGCTGGCGGCGGCGATTGCCGGCGGGGCGTGGTATCTCGCCGGCGGACGCTACGTCGCGACCGACGACGCCTATGTCCAGGCCGATACCGTGACGGTCAGCAGCGACGTCTCCGGCCGCGTCGTCGCGGTCGAGGTGCGCAACAACCAGCATGTGAGCGTGGGACAGGTGCTGATCCGCCTCGACGACCGGCCCTACCGCGCGGCGCTCGATCAGGCCGAGGCGCAGCTCGCCAATGCCCGGCTGCAAATCGAGGGGCTGCGCGCGACCTATCGCCAGCATCAGGCCGATCTCGCCGCGGCCAAGGACACGCTCGCCTTTCAGCAGCGCGAATACGACCGGCAGAAAGAGCTGCTCGGCATGCATGTGACCTCGCAATCGGCCTTCGACCAGGCGCAGAACCGCCTGGTCACGGCGCGCCAGCAGGTGGCGAGCATCGAGCAGCAGCTCGCCAACGTGCTGGCGAGCCTCGGCGGCAACGCCGACATCCCGGCCGACGAGCATCCGCTGGTGCGCCAGGCCGAGGCGCAACTCGACCAGGCCAGGCTCAATCTCGGCTATACCGTCGTCACCGCGCCGGCCGACGGCATCGTCACCAATGTCGACAAGCTGCCGGTCGGCAACTATCTCGCGGCCTCGACCCCCGCCTTCTCGCTGGTGGAGACCGACCAGCCCTGGGTCGAGGCGAATTTCAAGGAGACCGAGCTCGCCCATATGAAGCCCGGCGATCCCGCGACGGTCGCGGTCGACGCCTATCCCGGCGTCGTCTTCAAGGCGCGGGTCGCGAGCCTCAGCCCTGGCACCGGCGCGCAATTCTCGGTGCTGCCGCCGCAGAACGCCACCGGCAACTGGGTCAAGGTGGTGCAGCGCCTGCCGGTGCGCCTCGAGGTGGAGGATGCCGGCCCGGACCGGATCCTGCGCGCCGGCATGAGCGCCGATGTCGAGGTCGACACGCGCTATCAAGGCTCGCTCGCGCGCCAGCTCGCCGCGATCTTCTGAGAGCGACGATGCCCGCCGCAGCTTCCGCAAGCGCCGGCGCGGTGCCGAACCGCGCGCTGATCACGGTCTCGATCATGCTCGCCACCGTGATGCAGGCGCTCGACACGACGATCGCCAATGTCGCGCTGCCTTACATGCAGGGGAGCCTCTCGGCGGCGCAGGACCAGATCACCTGGGTGCTCACCTCCTATATCGTCGCCGCGGCGGTGATGACGCCGGTGACCGGCTGGATCACTGGCCGCTTCGGGCTGAAGCGCGTCTTCCTGGTGTCGATCGGCGGCTTCACGCTCGCCTCCATGCTGTGCGGCGGCGCCGGCAGCCTCGGCGCGATGGTGCTGTTCCGCCTGCTGCAGGGCGTCTTCGGCGCGGCGCTGGTGCCGCTCTCGCAATCGGTGCTGCTCGACATCAATCCGCGCGAGAAGCAGGGGCAGGCGATGGCGATCTGGGGCGCCGGCATCATGGTGGGGCCGATCCTGGGGCCGACGCTCGGCGGCTGGCTCACCTTCAATTACGATTGGCGCTGGGTCTTCTACATCAACCTGCCGGTCGGCATCCTGGCCTTTCTCGGCATTCTCGCTTTCGTGCGCGACAGCCGGCGCGATCGCGGCCAGCGCCTCGACTTCATCGGCTTCGCGCTCTTGAGCCTCGGCGTCGGCGCCTTGCAGATCATGCTCGACCGCGGCGAGCAGAACGACTGGTTCGGCTCGCTCGAGATCATGATCGAAGGCGCGCTGGCGGTCTGCGGCTTCTGGATGTTCGCGCTCTGGACCGGCATCGCCGACCGGCCTTTCCTCGATCCGGCGCTGCTCAGAGACCGCAACTTCCTCGGAAGCTGCATCCTGGTCTTCGCCGTCGGCATCATCCTTTATGCGACGCTCGCCTTGCTGCCGCCGATGCTCCAGGATCTCATGGATTATCCCGTGACCACGGCGGGCCTCGTCATGATGCCGCGCGGCATCGGCACCATGGCGGCGCTGCTCGTCGTCGGCCGGCTGATCAATCGCATCGACATAAGGCTGCTGCTGCTCTTCGGGCTCGCCGTCACCACCTTCTCGCTCCACCTGATGACCGGCTATTCGCTCGCCATGGACCGCTCGCCGATCATCGTCGCGGGGGTCATCCAGGGCGTCGGGCTGGGCTTCCTCTTCGTGCCGCTCAGCACCGTCGCCTTCGCCACGCTGGACAGCCGTTTGCGCGCCGAGGCCGCCGGCCTCTTCAGCTTGGTGCGCAACATCGGCGGCAGCATCGGCATCTCGCTGGTCGAGACCTTGCAGGACCGGATGACCCAGACCGTCCATGCCGCGCTCGCCGCACAGGTGACGCCTTTCTCCTCCGGCCTCGCCCTGCCGGCGGTGCAGCGCCTCTGGAACCTCCACAGCGCGGCGGGGCTCGCCGCGCTCAACCAGGAAGTGACGCGCCAGGCGGCGATGGTCGCCTATGTCGACGACTTCAAGTTCATGATGATGATCACGCTCGCCGCGATCCCGTTGCTGGCGCTGCTGCGCCGCGCCCGGCAGGCGCCCGCGGCGGCGCAGGCCGCGATGGAATAGCAGCGCCTCAAAACAGCTTCATCAGTGCCACCCGGTCGTGGAGCGGCTCCGGTGGGCCATCATAGATCTTGCGGCCGGTCTTGAGCACGACCACGCGGTCGGCGATCGGCAGGCTGTAGCGCAGGTTCTGCTCGACCATCAGGATGGTGGCGCCGAAGCGCCGGTTCACCTCGCGCACCGCCTGCATCACCTTGTCGACGAGGTTGGGCGCAAGCCCGATCGAGGGCTCGTCGAGGATGACGAGGCGCGGCGCGTGCATCAGCGCCATGGCGATGGCGAGCATCTGCTGCTGGCCGCCCGAGAGCGTGCCGCCGATCTGGCCGCGGCGCTCGGCCAGCACGGGAAAGAGCGCGAAGACGGTGTCGAGCCGCTCGCCGAGCGTCCGGCGTTCCTTCAACGCGAAGGCGCCGAGCTCGAGATTGTCGCGCACGCTCAAGGTCGGGAAGATGCCGTGGCCCTGCGGGATGAAGGCGAGGCCGTCGGCGACGTTCTCGGCCGGGCTGCGGCCGGTGATGTCGCGCCCGGCGAAGGTCACCCGCCCGGCGCGCGGCGCCAGCAGGCCGAAGAGCGCGCGCATCAAGGTGGTCTTGCCGGCGCCGTTATGGCCCAGCACCAGCAGCACCTCGCCCTCGGCCACGGCGATGTCGACGCCGCGCACGATCTCCTTCTTGCCGTAGCCCGCGGCGACGCCGGAGGCCTCGAGCAGCGCCGTCATCCGAAATACCGCGCGGCGAGCGCGGGGTCGGCGATGAGACGCTCGGGCGCGTCCTCGGAGAGCTTGCGGCCCTCGTCGAGGAACACCGCCGTGTCGCAAAGCCCGCGGATGACGTCGAGATTGTGCTCGATGATGCAGATGGTCTTGCCCGCGGCGGCGAGCCGCTTGACGATCGGAAAGATCGCCTCGAGCGTGTCGGGGGCAAGCCCGGAAAGCGGCTCGTCGAAAAGCAGCACCTCGGCGCCGGTGGCGATGAGCCGCGCGATCGCCAGCAGCTTCTCCTCGGCGTAGGAGAGGCTCTCCGCGACCTCCTCTTCCTTGCCGGCAAGGCCGACGAAATCGAGGATGGCGCGCGCGCGGGCGCGGTTCTCGCGCTCCTCTGCCGCGACGGTCCAGGGCGTAAAATAGACGTGGAGCAGGTTGTCGCCCTTCTGCCGCGGCAGCGCCACCATCACATTGTCGCGCACGGTCATGCGGGCGAAGAGCTTCAGATCCTGGAAGGAGCGCGCCATGCCGCGGCGCACGATCTCGTGCGGGCGCAGCCCCTTGAGCGTTGCGCCGGCGAGCCGCACGCTGCCCTCATCGGGCTCCAGGAAGCCGGTGAGCAGGTTGAAGGCGGTGGTCTTGCCGGCGCCGTTGGGGCCGATGAGGCCGGTGATGCGGCCGCGCCGCAACTCGATGTCGAGGCCCGAGACGGCGAGAATGCCGCCGAAGCGGCGCGCCAGCCCCTGGCCCATGACGGTGACGGCGCCGTCGGCCGGCGCGGGCGCGGCAAGCGCGCCGCCGCCGCCGCCGGGCGCGGCCGGCACCGTCCGGCGGCGCGCGGGGATCTCGCCGAGCAGCCCTTGCGGGCGCAGCAGCAGGATGGCGATGAGCGCGAGGCCATAGACCACCTGCCGGCTCTTGTCGGCGATGTCGGGCGGCAGGTCGATGAATTTGAGCAGCTCCGGCAGGCTCGTGAGCAGCGCCGCGCCCAGCACCGAGCCCCAGAGATTGCCGGTGCCGCCGAGGATCACCATGGCGAGGATGTAGATGGTGAGGTCGAGGGTAAAGGTCTCGGCGCTGACGAAGCTGATGTAATGGGCGTAAAGCCCGCCCGCCACCGCGGCAAGGCCGGCGGAGAAGGCGAAGACCGTGAGCTTCAAGGCGACGACGTTCTTGCCCGCCGCCTGGGCCGCCTGCTCGTTCTCGCGCATGGCGCGCACGGCGCGCGCGAAAGGCGAGGCGGCAAGCCGCCAGGCGACGGCGAGCGAGAGCGCCGCGCCCGCCAGCGCCAGCGGCAGGAAGCGCCCGGGCGTGTCGAGCGGCACCCCCAGCAGCGCGATCTTGGGAATCCCGGCAATGCCGTCGGTGCCGCCGGTGACCGAGCGCCAGTTGACCATGACGGCGATCACGATGATCTGCAGCGCGAGCGTGACGATGACGAGATGATCGCCGCCGATCCTGAGCGCCGGCAGCGCCACCAGCATGCCCACCGCCGTCGTCAGCAGCACCGCCAGCACGATCGGCAGCGGGAAGGCGAGGCCGAGCTTGGCGGCGAGGATGGCGGTGGCATAGGCGCCGATGCCGAAGAAGGCGGCCTGCGACAGCGCGAAAAGCCCGGCGAAGCCGATGAGCAGGTTGAAGGAGGCGGCGAGGATGGCATAAAGCGCCACCATCACCGCGATGTGCAGGAGATACTCCATCAGCGCGCGAAGCGGCCGAAAAGCCCGCGCGGCTTCAGCAGCAGCACGAGGAACAGCACGACGAAGGCGATGGTGCCCTGCCATTCCGTCGGGATCTGCCAGGTGCCGAGATTTTCGACGAGGCCGAGCGCGAGCCCGCCCGCCACCGCGCCGCGCAGCGAGCCGATGCCGCCGACGACGACGGCGACGAAGCCCATGAAGACGGCGGAGAAGCCCATATAGGGCGTGGCGCCTTCCTTGAGCAGGATCAGCACCGCCGGCACCGCCGCCACCGCCGAGCCGAGCGCGAAGGCGAGGGTCGCCACCTTCACCGTGTCGATGCCGATGATGCGCGCCATTTCGGGATTGTCGGTCATCGCCATCACCGCCTTGCCGTAATCGCTGCGCGTCAGGAAGAGCGCCAGCAGTGTCCCCACGACGGCAAGCGCCAATACCTGCGCCGCCTGCACCGAGGTGAAGACGATGTCGCCCACCAGGAAGACGTCGGCGCTGAAGCCCGGCACCACCTTGGTGTCGCTGCCGAAAAGGATGCCGATGGCGTTCTCGAGCACGATGAAAAGGCCGAGCGAGGCGATGAGCACGACGAGGCTCGAACTCTGCCGCCGCTCGAAGGGGCGGTAGAGGATGCGATAGGTGGCGACGCCCGCGGCCGCGCCCGCGACGACGCCGACGAGCGCCGCCAGCGGCAGCGGCAGGCCGAGCGGCACCGCGGCCGTCCAGGCGGCGTAGGCTGCCAGCGCATAGAGCGGTCCGAAGGCGAAATGCGTGATGCGCGTCGGCCCGAAGATCAGGCCGAAGCCCAGCCCCAGCAGCGCGTAATGGCTGCCATTGACGATGCCGTCGATGAGAAGCTGAGCGGCAAGCTCCATCGCTCAGCGCTCCGCCGTGTAGTGCGCGGCCGGCCGCTCGGGACTTCCGCCTCGACAAAAACTTTCCCCTCTCCGCCCCTCGGGGCGGAGAGGTTGGGTGAGGTGGAGGTGCCGCCGGCGCTCGGCGGATGATTTCCGGCATGCCCTCCTTGCCATCGAGCACCTCAACGCTTCGGAACCGGATGAGACATGGCTGTCCTGCGCGATCTCCGTTCTTGCGATCGAGAGCGTGGCGATCCCCACCTCACCCTGCCTCTCCGCCCCAATGGGGCGGAGAGGAGAAGATCACGTTGTGCTCCTGATGGCGGGCGAGGTTTGCATCGGAAAGCGCGCCAGGGCGACGCGCCTACTCGCCCGCTTCGAGGAAGGTCTCGAATTTGCGCTTGCCGTCCTCGACGGTGAAGAGCGCGGTGCGCTTCAAGGCGACGCCGTTCGCCTGGAACGTCATCTGCCCGCCATAGACGCTGGCGAATTTGGGATTGGCGAGCAGCGCCTCGCGCAGCGCCTCGCCGTTCCAGTAGTCGCCGCCCTTGGCGCGGGCGCGCTTGATGCATTCGGCGACGACGTAGACCTCTTCGTAATAGTTGGCGGCGTAGAAATCGGGCTCCTCGCCATAGCGCTGCTTGTAGTCGGCGGCGAATTGCTTCGACCAGGGATTGTCGTCGGACGGGGCGAAATAGTCGTTGGCGAAATGATAGCCTTCGGCCGCCGCGCCGGCGATCTTGGCGTCGTTCTCGGTGAACTCGACGCCAACGATCGGCTGCTTCATGCCGAAATCGCGCAGCCGCTTGAGCGCGAGCCCGACCTCCGGCGCGAACATCCAGATCGCGACGACGTCGGGATTGGCGGCGCGGATCTTCGCCACCTGGGTGTCCATGTTGGTGGCGCCCTGCGCCACCTTCTCGGTGGCGACGACGGTGCCGCCGAGCTTCTGCCACAGCGGCTCGGCGATCTTCGCAATATTGTCGCCGACGTCGTTCTGCCACTGGATCTGCGCGAGCTTCTTGCCCTTGAGGCCGGCGGCATAGACGAGCGCGATGCGCGCCAGATCGCTCGACAGCGAGCGGTTGTGGAAGAGGTATTTGCTGAGGCCGACGAGCTGCGGGCTGACGGCGCCGCCGTTCAGCATGAGGACGTGCTGCTGGTCGGCGATCGGCGCCACCGCGATGGTGGGCGCGGAGAACGAGGTCAGCATCGCCTGCACGTGATGGATGGAAATGAGGCGGTTCATCGCCGCGACGCCGTCCTGGCCGCCGCCGCCCTTGTGGTCCTCGATCGCCGCCTCGAGCTTGATGCCGTCGACGCCGCCCTTGGCGTTGATCTCGTCGATCGCCTGCTTCATGCCTTGGCCCATGGTGTGGCCGTAGAAGCTCGCCTGGCCGGTCATGGCGAAGAGCGCGCCGATGGCGAAGACCGGCGGGTCCTTGGGCGGCTCGGCGGCGCGGGCGCCGGCGGCGAGCAGCAGCGCGGCAAAGAGGACGGCGAGTTTTTTCACGGCGGCATCCCTCCCTGTGATGTTGATTTTGAGCGCTAGATTGGCAGGCGGCGCCGGGCCGGTCAAATGCCGGCGGGGTTTGCGGCGCCGCGCTTAGTCTTCCGCCAGCCGCTTGCGCAGCTCGGCCTTGGCGATCTTCTCCAAGGTCGAGCGCGGCAGCGCGTCGACCAGCCGCACTTCCTGCGGCACCTTGAAATCCGCGAGCTTGTCGCGGCAGGCGGCGAGCACGCGCTCGGCGAGATCGGGCGGCGCCCCCGCCATGCCGCCTTGCGGCAGGATGAAGGCGACCGGCACCTCGTCCAGCATCTTGTGCTTCTTCGCCACCACCGCGACCTCGGCCACGTCGGGGAGCATCATGATCACCTGCTCGACCTCGGAAGCCGCGACGTTCTCGCCGCCAACCTTCAGCATGTCCTTGGCGCGGTCGGCAAAGCGCAGGAAGCCGTCCTCGAGCAGGGTGATACGGTCGCCGGTGCGGAAGAAGCCCTCCTCGTCATAGCTCTCGGCGGTCGCCTGGGGATTGTTGAGATATTCCTTGAAGAGCGAGATGCCGGGCGTGCCGCGGATGCGCAGCTCGCCGGTCTCGCCCGGCATGGTCGCGCCACCGTCCTCGGCAAGCACGCGGATCTCGTATTCGAAGGCGGCGCGGCCGGTCGAGAGCGGCGGGTTGGGCTGGTTCACCTCGCCGACGATGCCGTGGGTGATGGTCTCGGTCATGCCCCACCAGCCGATGGTCTTGACGCCGAAGAGCGCGTCGCTCGGCGGCTCCGACACGGCGCTGCCCCAGAGGCGGAAATTGTGCTGCTTCGGCCGTTCCTGCTCGAGCAGCGCGCGGGTGCAGAACGGGATGGTCGAGGTCCAGGTGCAGCGGTGCTTGAGCGCCGGTGCCCAGAAGCGGCTCGCCGAGAAGCGCGGCTGGATCACGGCGGTGGCGCCGGCCCAGAGCGAGGCCAGCACCGAATAGGATTGGGCGTTGCAGTGGAAGAGCGGCAGGTTGACGAGATGGACGTCCTCCGGCCGCAGATCCTCATGCGCCGTATTGACCTTGGCGCCCCAAAGCGCATTGGCATGCGTCCAGACCACGCCCTTGGGCCGCGCCGTGGTGCCGGAGGTGTATTGCACGCCGACCGGCGCCATCGGCTCCGGCGCCCGACGCGGGCAATCCTCGGCCTCGGCGAAGAGCGCGGCGAAGGCCGAGGCGCGGTCGGGGCCGCGCCCGGCTTTGGGCGGCGCGCCCGCGTCATGGGCGGTGACGGCGAGCCATTTGATCCGCCGGCAGGCGCCGTTGACCAGCTCGGCATAGGAAGGCTGGGTGATCGCCGCCACGGCGCCGGAATGCTCGGCGAAATAGGCGAGTTCCGCGGCCGAGGAGCGGGTGTTGGTGGTCACCGCCACCGCCCCCAGCGCCGCCGCGGCATACCAGCCGAGGATGGTCTCGAGGCAATTGTCGAGATGCAGCAGCAGGAAATCGCCTTGACCGACGCCGCGCCGCGCGAGTCCCGCGGCAAGCTGCGCCACGCGATGATGAAAGGCGCCATAGGTCAGCGTCTCGCCCGGCCCCTCAAAGGGTTCCCAGATGAGAAAGGGATGGTCGCGCCGGGTGCGTGCGCGCAGCGCCACCAGCCACGGCACGTCGATGCCGGCGAAATGACCGATATAGCCCTGGGCGGGCTTGCGCATTGCCATCGCTTTTTCCTCCCGCGCCCATCCTGCGCGAGACGGCGCGGAATTTCAAACCGGCGCCGGCCGGGCTAGGATTGCCCGATGAAGCGCGGCAAGAACGCGAGCGCCGATGGCTATGTCCTGGAGGCGCAGGTCGGGCATCTCCTGCGCCGCGCGCATCAGCGCGCCACCGCGATCTTTCTTGCCGAGCTGGGCGAGGCGCACGGGCTGACGCCGACGCAATTCGCGGCCCTGGTCAAGCTCCACGATCTCGGCGAGCAATCGCAGAACGAGCTGGGCCGGCTCACCGCCATGGACCCCGCGACCATCCAGGGCGTGGTCCGGCGTCTCATGGCGCGCCGGCTGATCGGCCGCTCCGGCGATCCCGGCGACCGCCGCCGCACCAAGCTCCGCCTCGCGCCGCGCGGCCGCGATCTCGTCGAGCGCACGCTCGCGCTGGGCTTCGCCGTCAGCGCCCGCACCTTGGCGCCGCTCCGCCCCCGCGAGCAGTTGCAGTTTCTCAAGCTCTTGAAAAAGCTGGCCTAGCGCGACGCGCGCAGCGCGTCGTCGCCGGCGGCGTCAGCGCTTGCGCAGCAAGCGCGGGAGCCGCACCATGCGGGCTAGTCGCCGCGGTGCGGGCTCTCGCGGTTGCAACAGCAACCGCTGTCGCCCGCATCGCGCTTGACATCCGGGTCTGGCTCGGCTGTTAGAATATACGTATACGAACGAAAGGGCAGCGGCCCCATGGGGCTTTATCTGCGCCCGACCGATCTCTCGCAAGCGCTGGCGGCGCTGGCGGAGAACCCGATGACGGTGCTGGCCGGCGGCACCGATGTCTACCCGGCGCATGTCGGCCGGCCGCTCGCCGAGGACATCCTCGACATCACCGCGCTGGCGGCGCTCGGCGGCATTAGGGATGCCGGCGACCATCTTCGCATCGGCGCCATTACGCGCTGGAGCGATGTCATTGCGGCGGAGTTGCCGGCCTGGCTCGACGGGCTCAAGCTCGCCGCGCGCGAGGTCGGCGGCGTGCAGATCCAGAACGCCGGCACGATCGCCGGCAATCTCTGCAATGCGTCCCCCGCCGCCGACGGCGTGCCGCCGCTGCTGGCGCTCGACGCCGCGGTGGAGCTCGCATCGCGCGGCGGAACGCGCGTGCTGCCGCTCGCCGCCTTCATCACCGGCAACCGCCGCACCGCGTGCGCTCCGGACGAGCTGATGACCGCGGTGCTGGTGCCGAAGCCGCGCCATCCCGCCCGCGCCGGGTTTGCCAAGCTCGGCGCGCGCAAATATCTGGTGATCTCCATCGTCATGGCGGCAGCGGTGCTGGAGGTCGCCGCGGGGCGCATCGCCGCGGCGCGCATTGCCGTCGGCGCCTGCTCGCCGGTGGCGCGGCGGTTGCCGGATCTCGAAACGGCACTCCAGGGGCGGCGCTGCGCGCCCGGTCTCGGCGTCGCCGTCGAGGCCAGGCATCTGGCGCCGCTCGCGCCGATCGACGATGTCCGCGGCACGGCCGCCTATCGCAGCGACGCCGCGCGCACGCTGGTCGCGCGCCTCCTCGACGACCTTGCCGGAGACGCCGCATGAGGCTCGCGCTCACCGTCAACGGACGCGCCTCTGTCGTCGAGACGGCGCCGGCGCGGCGGCTGGCCGATGTCCTGCGCGAGGATCTCGGGCTTACCGGCACCAAGATCGGCTGCAATGCCGGCGATTGCGGCGCCTGCACCGTGCTGCTTGACGGCGCGCAAATCTGCGCCTGCCTGGTCTCGGCGGCGCAGGCCCAAGGCCGCAGCATCCTGACCGTCGAAGGGCTGACGGAGAGCGGCGCGCTCGGCGCGCTGCAAAAGGCGTTTCTGCGCCATGGCGCCGCGCAATGCGGCATCTGCACGCCGGGCATGCTGATGGCGGCCTCCGACCTGCTGGCGCGCCGGCCGCATCCCGACGAGACGGCGGTGCAAGAAGCGCTGGGCGGCGTGCTTTGCCGCTGCACCGGCTATCGCAAGATCATCGACGCGGTGCTCGACGTCGCCGGCGGCGGCGACGCGACGCCGGCGGTCGGCGCGGCCGTCGGCGCACGCGTCGCCAAGGTCGACGGCGCGGCAAAGCTCACCGGCAGCGAGCGCTTTGCCGCCGATGATGCGCCAGGGGACGCGCTCTGGCTCCGCGCGGTCCGCTCGCCTCATGCTCGCGCGCGCTTCACCCTGGGCTCCTTTGCGGCGCTTCAGGCCCGCTATCCCGGCCTCGTGCGCGTGCTGACCGCCGCCGACATTCCGGGACAGAACCGCTTCGGGATATATCCCACCGGCAAGGACCAGCCGGCGCTCGCCGAAGGCGAGGCGCGCTTTCGCGGCGAGGCGGTGCTGGCGCTGGTGGGCGATGCCGCGACCATCGAGGCGATCTCCGATGACGCGCTGCCGATCGCCTGGGAGGAATTGCCGCCGGTCATCGGCACCGCGGCGGCGCTCGCTCCCGGCGCGCCGGCGCTCCATCGGGAGAAGCCCGACAATGTGCTCGTCACCGGCCGGCTCGCCTGCGGCGACGTCGAAAGCGCGATTGCCGGCGCTGCGGCCGTGGTCGCAGGCGAGTATCGCACGGCTTTCGTCGAGCACGCTTATATAGAGCCCGAGGCCGGCTATGCCCGCCGCGTCGGCGACCGCATCGAGATCTTCGCCTGCACCCAGACGCCCTATATGGATCGCGACGAGCTGGCGCTGATCCTCGGCATCCGTCCCGACCAGGTGCGCATCCTGCCGAGCGCGGTGGGCGGCGGCTTCGGCGGCAAGCTCGACCTGTCGCTGCAGCCGCTGATCGCCACCGCCGCCTGGCTGCTGTGCCGGCCGGTGCGCTGCGTCTACACCAGGCCGGAATCCATGGCCTCCACCACCAAGCGCCATCCGGCTTCGATCCGCGCGCGGATCGCCGCCGATGCCGAGGGGCGGCTCACCGCGGTCGATTTCCATGCCGATTTCAACACCGGCGCTTATGCCTCCTGGGGGCCGACGGTGGCGAACCGCGTGCCGGTCCATGCAAGCGGTCCCTATCGCGTGCCCAATGTCCGTGCCGTCGCCCGCGCCATCTATACGAACGAGACGCCCGCCGGCGCCTTCCGCGGCTTCGGCGTGCCGCAGACGGCGGTGGCGACGGAGACGCTGCTCGACGAGCTTGCGGAAAAGCTCGGCATCGATCCGCTGGAGCTGCGCTTGCGCAACGCGCTGCGCCCCGGCCATGCCACCGCCACCGGCCAGGTGCTGGCGGCGAGCGTCGGGCTCGTTTCCTGCCTCGACGCATTGAAGCCGCGTTGGCAAAGCGCGCGCGCGGAGGCGGCGCGGTTCAATCGCGGCAAGGGCGTGCTGCGGCACGGCGTCGGCCTCGCGGCGATGTGGTACGGCATCGGCAACACCTCGATGTCCAATCCCTCGACCATGCGCGTCGGCCTTGATCGTGACGGCGCGCTCACGCTCTACAGCGGCGCCGTCGATATCGGCCAGGGCGCCAACACCATCCTGATGCAGATCTGCGCCGACGCGCTGGGCGCGCCGCTGGCGGGGTTGCGCCTCATCACCGGCGATACCGACCGCACGGCGGACGCCGGCAAAAGCTCGGCCTCGCGCCAGACCTTCATCTCCGGCGCCGCGGTGAAGCGCGCAGCCGAGGATCTTCGCCGCCAGATCCTGGCGCGGACCGGACTCGGCGAGCCGGCGGAGATCCGTTTCGGCGGCAATCCCGTGACGGTGCGGCAGGGCGGCGACCTGCGATGGGTCGATCTCGCCGCCTTGCCGGCCTCGAACGAGACCGGCGACGTGCTCACCGGCAGCGGCACGTTCGACCCGCCGACCACGCCGCTCGACGAGGACGGGCAGGGCGTGCCTTATGCGACCTACGCCTTTGCCGCGCAGATCGCCGAGGTGGCGGTCGATCTCGGCCTCGGCACGGTCAAGGTGACGCGCGTCACCGCCGTCCATGACGTCGGCCGCGCCATCAACCCGACCCAGGTCGAAGGCCAGATACAGGGCGGCGTCGCGCAAGGGTTGGGTCTCGCGCTGATGGAGGAATACATCCCCGGCCGCACCGAGAATCTCCACGACTACCTCATTCCCACCATCGGCGACGTGCCGGAGATCGAGTGCCTGCTGATCGAGGCCCCCGACCCGCTCGGCCCCTATGGCGCCAAGGGCATCGGCGAGCCGGCGCTGGTGCCGACCGCGCCTGCGATCCTCAACGCCATTCATCACGCGACCGGCGTCCGGCTGCGCCAGGTGCCGGCGACCCCCGACCGGGTGCGCGCGGCGCTGCTTGCCGCCGGCAAGGGAGAGACCCATGGCTGAGGAGGTGGTGACCTGCGATGCCTGCCCGGTGCTGTGCCGCATCCGTCCGGGCAAGGCCGGCGCCTGCGACCGCTACGCCAATATCGGCGGCGTGCTGACGCGCACCGATCCGATGGTGCTGGCGCAGCATGTCATCGACCAAAAGGGCGCGGTGGTGCCGTTCCTTTCCGCGGCGGAGTGGGACGGCTCGCTGGTCGCGCCCGCGCCGGCGCTGCTCACCGGCATCGGCTCCGGCACCACCTATCCCGACTACAAGCCCGCGCCCTTCATCGTCGCCAGCCGGCATCGCGGCGTCGATGTCGTCACCGTCGTCACCGAGGGCATCTTCAGCTATTGCGGCGTCAAGGTGAAGATCGACACCGACCGTTATATCGGCCCGGAGCAGGCGGCGGTCCGCGCCGAAGGCGAGCAGGTGGGCCACGTCACCACCGCCGAATACGGCTCGCAGATGCTGGCGCTGGGCGGCGTGCGGCATCTGACGGGCGGCAGCAAGAAAGAGGGCGTCGTCGCCTGCGACACGCTGCTGGCGCTCTGCAACAAGGGGCCGGTGACGCTTGCCGTCGACGGCGGCGCGCGGCTCACCGTCCAGGCCGGCCGCGCGCCGGTGATCGACGGCGTCGAGGAAGAGCGCATGCGCGTCGGCTGCGGCTCCGCCGCCATCGGCATGTTCGCCAAGCAATGGCAGGGCCATGTCGACGAGGTGATCGTCGTCGACGACCACATCACCGGCGTGCTCACCGAGCATCAGGCCGGGCGCTTCCTCGGCATGGCGCCCGCCGGCATCCGCGTGCGCGGCCGGCGCTCGACCCCCGGCCGCTATTTCCAGGTGGCTTCGCCCGGCCGCGGCTGGGGCGGCACCGACATCGCCGATCCGTTGGCGGTCATCGAGACGATCGACCCCAAGACGGCCTGGCCGGGGCTGCGGCTGCTGATGGTCTCCACCACCGGCGAGGACGCCGCCTATTTCATCCTCGACGACCGGCTCCGTCCGGCGCTGGCGGCGATGCCCGAGGCGGTGCGCAAGGCGGTCGAGCGCATCGGCGAGAATTGCGAGCGGGCGCTGGCCTCGGTGCTGTTCATGGCCGGCGCCGGCGGCAGCCTGCGCGCGGGGGTCACCGAGAACCCGGTGCGGCTGACGCGCTCGGTGCGGGATGCGCTGGTGCGCGTCACCTGCGGCGGCGCGCCGAGCTATATCTGGCCGGGCGGCGGCATCACGCTGATGGTCGATGTCAGCCTGCTCCCCGACAAGGCCTTTGGCTATGTGCCGACGCCGGCGCTGGTGGGACCGATCGAGTTCACCATGCGGCTCGAGGATTACGCCGCGCTGGGCGGCCATATGGACCGGGTGCAGACGCTCGAAGACGTGCTCGCCTCGCCGCGCGTCAAAGGCGCGGCGCGGGCGGCGGAGGAGCGATGAGCGGCGGCCCGGCCCGGCGCCTCTTGCCGGATGGCCGCCGGCTCCATCTCCAGCACGGGCCGATCGACCTCGTCATCGAGGCCTGGGGCGAAAGGGCGGAGATCGAAGCGGCTTACGCCCAGGCCTGGCGGCGCTTTGCCACGGTCCTGCCGGAGCTTGTCGCCGAATTGCCGCTGCTGCGCCGGCCAGCCGATGACGCGCATCCCGGCCTCGAAGGCAAGGTGGCGCGGCGCATGTTCGAGGCCTGCCGGCGCCACCGCCCGGCTTTTCTCACGCCCATGGCGGCGGTGGCGGGCGCAGTCGCCGACGAAGTGCTGGCGGCGATGCTGGCCGGACGGCGGCTCGCCAGGGCCTATGTCAACAATGGCGGCGACATTGCGTTCCATCTGGCGCCGGGCGAGCGGCTCGATATCGGCCTCGTCGCCGATGTCGCCCGTCCCGCGCTCGCCGGCAGCGCCGGGATCGTGGCCTCCTGGCCGGTGCGCGGCGCCGCCACCAGCGGCTGGCGCGGGCGCAGCTTCTCGCTCGGCATCGCCGACGCCGCCACCGTGCTGGCGGAGGACGGCGCCGCGGCGGACGCGGCGGCGACGCTGGTCGCCAACGCCGTCGATGTCGATCACCCGGCCATCCGGCGCGAGCCCGCCTCGGCGCGCGACGACGCGAGCGATCTCGGCGACCGCCTCGTCACCACGGCGGTTCCGGCCTTGCCGCCGGCGCTGGTCGAGGAGGCGCTGCGCCGCGGCGGCGGCGTCGCCGCGGCGATGCGTGCCCGGGGGCTGATCTTCGGCGCGGTGCTGGCGCTGCAAGGGCGGCTGCGCGTCGTGGGCGCGGTCGCGCCGCGCCTTGCCCCGGCGCCGGCGGGCTGACATCATCGGGCGAGACGCAGAGGGAGACCGTCATGAGAACAGCATGGGTGACCGCCGGCATCAGCCTCGCCGCGGCGCTGCTCGCGGCCGCGCCGGCGGCGGCGCAGCAAGGGCCGATCAAGATCGGCGAGATCAACAGCTACACCGCGATCCCCGCCTTCACTCTGCCCTATCGCAACGGCTGGACGCTCGCGGTCGAGGAGATCAACGCCGAAGGCGGCGTGCTCGGGCGTCCGCTCGAGGTCGTCTCGCGCGATGACGGCGGCAAACCCGAGGATGCCGTGCGTGTCGCCGGCGAGCTGGTCGGCGACGAGAAAGTGGCGATGCTCGCCGGCACCTTCCTCAGCAATATCGGCCTCGCGGTCGCCGATTACGCCACCCACAACAAGGTGCTCTTCCTCGCCGCCGAACCCTTGACCGACGCCATCATCTGGCAGAAGGGCAGTCCCTACGTCTTCCGCCTGCGGCCCTCGACCTCCATGCAGGCGGCGATGCTGGCGCAGGAGGCGGCGAAGCTGCCGGCCAAGCGCTGGGCGACAATCGCGCCCAATTACGAATACGGCACCTCCTTCGTCGCCGCGTTCAAGCAGATGCTCTCGGCCAAGCGCCCCGACGTGCAATGGGTCGGCGAGCAATGGCCGGCCAATCAGAAGCTCGATGCCGGGCCGACGGTGGACGCGCTCATCGAGATGAAGCCGGATGCGATCTTCAACGCCGAGTTCGGCGGCGACCTCGTCAAGCTGGTGCGCGAAGGCACGACGCGCGGCCTCTTCAGGGACCGCCCGGTGGTGAGCGCGCTTTCCGGCGAGCCCGAATATCTCGACCCGCTCAAGGACGAGGCGCCCCGCGGCTGGATCGTCACCGGCTATCCCTGGTATGCCATCGACACGCCCGAGCATAAGAAATTCCTCGCCGCCTATCAGAAGCGCTTCAACGACTATCCGCGCCTCGGCTCGGTGGTGGGCTATTCGACCTTCAAGGCGGTTGCCGCCGCCATCGCCAAGGCGCGCTCGACTGACACGGACAAGCTGATCGCGGCGATGGAGGGACTGCCGGTCGAGACGCCCTTCGGCCGCATCGTCTTCCGCGCTGCCGATCACCAATCGACCATGGGCGCCTATGTCGGCAAGACTGCGGTCCAGGACGGCAAGGGCGTGATGGTCGATTTCCGCTATGACGACGGCAAGGACTACCTGCCGACCGAAGCCGAAGCCGCGAAGCTCCGGGCGGGGAATTGAAAGTCCTTCTCCGCCCTTCAGGGCGAAGAAGGATCTGGGATGAGATGGGTGTGCGCCGCGGAGACGATGGCTGCAATCGAGACTCCCCCACCCGCAACCCGGCCGACGGCTCTGCCGTCGGCCCCATTTGGGTTCGATCGCGAAGCGATCGAACGGGTTGCGCCTCTCCGCCGCCTGGGGGCGGAGAGGGAATTCGGCGATGAGAAGGCGATCGGGTGGACTTCATCCTCATCCAATTCCTGAACGGCCTTGCCAGCGCCTCGTCGCTGTTCCTGGTGGCTTCGGGCCTGACGATCATCTTCGGCGTCACCCGCATCGTGAATTTCGCCCATGGCTCCTTCTATATGCTCGGCGCCTATATCGCTTATTCGCTCGTCGAGGCGCTGCCGCGGACGCCGCTGGGCTTTTGGGGCGGCGTTGGCCTCGCTGCGCTGGCGGTGGGCGCGATCGGCGCCGCGGTCGAGATCGCGCTGTTGAAGCGCATCTATCGCGCGCCGGAGCTGTTCCAGCTCCTCGCCACTTTCGGCGTGGTGCTGGTCGTGGCCGATCTCACGCTGACGCTCTGGGGCGCCGAGGATCTGGTGGCGCCGCGTCCGCCGGCGCTGCGCGGCGCGGTCGAGATCCTGGGCCGCGCCTTTCCGCAATACGACCTGCTGCTCATCGCCATAGGCCCCGCGGTGCTGGCGGCGCTGTGGCTGCTCTTCCACCGCACGCGCTGGGGCGCGCTGGTGCGCGCGGCGACGCAGGACCGCGACATGGTGGACGCGCTCGGCGTCAACCAGAGCCTGCTCTTCACCGGCGTGTTCTTCCTGGGATCGCTGCTCGCCGGGCTTGGCGGCGCGTTGCAGCTCCCGCGCGAGGCGGCCAATCTGCAGATGGATCTCTCCACCATCGCCGAGGCTTTCGTCATCACCGTCGTCGGCGGCATGGGCAGCATCGCCGGCGCCTATGTCGCGGCCTTGCTGGTGGCGGTGTTGCAGGCTTTTGGCATCGTCGTCTTTCCCAAGATCACCCTGGTGCTGATTTTCCTGGTCATGGCCGTGGTGCTGGCTTTGCGCCCTTACGGCCTCTTCGGCCGCGCCGTGTCCGAGCCGCGCGGCGCGGGCGCCGAGGCGCCGGCGCTGAGCCCCGCCGGCGCCGGTGCTTGGCGCTGGCTCGTGCCGGGAGCGGCGTTGCTGGCGGTGCTGCCGCCGCTCGCCGGGGGTTATGCCGCAAGCGTCGTCACCGAGATCGTCATCCTCGCGCTCTTTGCCGCCTCGCTGCATTTCATGATGGGGCCAGGCGGCATGCCGTCCTTCGGCCATGCCGCGTTCTTCGGTCTCGGCGCCTATGGCGCGGCGCTCGCCGCGCAGGATGCCGGCGCGCCGATGCTGTTGGGCCTCGCCGCGGCGCCGCTCGCCGCTTTGCTGCTGGCGCTCGCCTGCGGCTGGTTCTGCGTGCGGCTGTCGGGCGTCTATCTTGCCATGCTGACGCTCGCGGTGGCGCAGATCGTCTGGTCGATGGCGTTCCAATGGACCGGCATCACCGGCGGCGACAACGGCATCCTCGGCGTCTGGCCCGCGGATTGGGCGCGCAGCAGGACGGTCTTCTACCTGATGACGCTGGCGCTATGCGGCGGCAGCCTTTGGCTCTTGCGCCGCATCGTCTTCGCGCCCTTCGGCGCCGCGCTGCGCGCCGGGCGCGACGCGCCGCTGCGCGCCGAGGCCAGCGGGATCGACCTCATGGCGGTGCGCTGGACCGGCTTCGTCATCGCGGCGGCTTTTGCGGGGCTTGCCGGCGGCCTCTTCGCCTACAGCAAGGGCAGCGTCTTTCCCACCTACATCGCCATCTCGCGCTCGATCGACGCGCTGCTGATGGTGCTGCTGGGCGGCATCGGCACGCTTGCGGGCCCGCTGGTCGGCAGCGTGGTGTTCGTCGGCCTGCAGGAAGAGATCAGCCGCTACACCGGTCTCTGGCGGCTGTTGCTCGGCCTCGTCATCATCGCGCTGGTGCTGGCCTTCCCCGACGGCATCGTCGGCTTCGCCCAGCGGCGGCTGCGGCCCGGCGAGGCGCCGGCATGAAGCTGCTGGAGGTGACCGGCCTCGCCAAGGCCTATGGCGGCGTCGAGGCCGTGGCCGGCATCGACTTCGCGCTGGAAGCAGGCGAATTCCTGGCGCTGATCGGCCCCAACGGCGCCGGCAAGACCACCTGCTTCAACATGCTGGGCGGCCAGATCCGGCCCGACCGCGGCACCATCCTCCTCGCCGGCGGCGACGTCACCGGCCTCGCCCCGCGCCGGATCAGCCGCCTCGGCGTTGCCCGCACCTTCCAGATCACCCAGAGCTTCGCCTCGATGAGCGTGCGCGAGAACGTCCAGCTCGCGCTGATCGCTCATCACCGCCGGATCTTCTCCTTTCTGCCGCGCGCCGCCGGGCTCTACCGCGACGACGCGGTGGCGCTGCTCGAGCGCGTCGGCATGGCGGACCAGGCCGAGCGATCCTGCGGCATCCTCGCCTATGGCGATTTGAAGCGCGTCGAGCTTGCCATTGCGCTGGCGCAGGCGCCGCGGCTGCTGCTGATGGACGAGCCCACGGCGGGGATGGCGGCGCAGGAGCGGCTGCTGCTGATGGCGCTCGTCACCCGCCTGGCGCGGGCGCAGGGCCTCAGCCTCGTCTTCACCGAGCATGACATGGACGTGGTCTTCGCCCATGCCGACCGCATCATCGTGCTCGACCGCGGGCGCATCCTCGCCGAAGGACCGCCCGCCGCCGTCCGCGCCGACCGGCGGGTGCGCGAGGTCTATCTGGGCTCCGGCGCCATGTCCGCCGCGTGAGGCCGCCATATGGCCGAAGCGCTGCTCGAGGTGGAGAGGCTCAATGTCGCCTATGGCAGGGCGCATGTGCTGTTCGACGTCGACCTCGCGCTCGCGCGCGGCGAGGTGCTGGCGCTGCTCGGCCGCAACGGCGCCGGCAAGTCGACGACGCTCAAGGCGATCATCGGCCTGCTGCCGATACAATCGGGCGCCATCCGGTTCCAGGGCGAGCGCATCGACGGCCGCCCCAGCCATGCCATCGCGCGGCGCGGCATCGGCTACGTGCCGGAGGACCGCCGCATCTTCACCGAGCTCAGCGTCGCCGAGAATCTCGAGGTGGCGCGCCGGAAGCCGCGGCCCGGCGCGCCGCACTGGACGCCCGAGGCGCTGTTCGCGCTTTTTCCCAATCTCGCGACGCTGCGCCGGCGGCCGGGCGGCCGCATGAGCGGCGGCGAGCAGCAGATGCTGACCATCGCCCGCACGCTGATGGGCAATCCGTTGCTGCTGCTGCTCGACGAGCCGTCGGAGGGGCTCGCGCCGAAGATCGTCGAGGCCATGGCCGACACCATCCTGCGTCTCAAGGCGGAAGGGCTTGCCGTGCTGCTCTCAGAGCAGAACCTGCATTTCGCCGCGCGCGTCGCCGATCGCGCCGCCATCATCGAGAAGGGGCGCATCCGCCATGTCGGCGCGATGGCGGCGCTCATCGCCGACGAGGCAGTGCAGCACGCCTATCTGAGCGCATGACGATGTCGAATCCGTACATTCCTCGCCGCTTCACCACGGAGGTTGATCCGCGAAGCGGATCAACGAGAACACGGAGAGACAAAGAATGGCGCGGCTGCCTGCGCGAAGCCGAAGCGGCTTCGCTTCGGCGAAGGCAGGCGAAGCGCGCCCAACATCAATTCTCCGTGCCCTCCGTGCCTCCGTGGTCGATCTTTCCCGCCGGCAACTCGGCGGCATATGCGATAGCCCTGTCTTACAGGGGGAAGGGGCCGTGTGCCGATAGTGCGCCGAGGGGCGCGCCATGAAGATCATCGGCGTCGATGTCGGCGGCACCTTCACCGACCTCATCCTGCTCGATGACGAGCGCCGCGAAGTGCGCATCGCCAAGGTGCCGACCACGCCCGACAATCAGGCTTTCGGCGTGCTGGCGGCGGTGGCGGAAGCCGGCGCCGATCTCGCCGGCGTCGGCGCGGTGGTGCATGGCACGACCACCACCACCAACGCGCTGCTGGAGCGCAAGATCGCCCGCGTCGGGCTGGTCACCACCAAAGGATTCCGCGACGTGCTCGAGCTTGGCCGGCGCACGCGGCCGAAGCCCTATGGGCTCATCGGCGAATTCGAGCCGCTGATTCCGCGCGAGTTGCGGCTCGAGGTGAGCGAGCGCGTCGATGCCGAAGGCGCGGTGGTCGCGCCGCTCGATGAAGACGGGCTGCGCCGGGCGCTGGCGCGGCTGCTGGCGCAGGGCGCCGAGGCGCTCGTCATCCATTTCCTCCATTCCTACATCAACCCCGCCCATGAGCGCCGCGCGGCCGAGATCGCGCGCTCTCTCTGGCCCAACGGCTACCTCACCGTCGGCCACGAGCTGATGTCGGAATATCGCGAATACGAGCGCGGCGTCACCGCCGCGGTCAACGCCGCGGTGCAGCCGGTGCTGCAGCGCTACATCGCGCGTCTCGAGCGCGAGCTGAAGGCCGAGGGCTATGGCGGCGACTTGCTGGTGATGCAGGGCAATGGCGGCACGGTCTCGGCGCGGCTGGTGGGCGAGGCGCCGGCCACCACGGTGATGTCGGGACCGGCCTCGGGCGTGATCGCCGCCGCCTATACCGCCAAGGCCGCCGGCTTTGCCAACGTCATCACCTACGACATGGGCGGCACCAGCTCGGACGTGGCGCTGATCCAGGACGGCGTGCCGCTGGTCTCCTCCGAGCTCGAGCTTGAATACGCCATGCCGATTCACGTGCCGATGGTCGACGTGCACAGCATCGGCGCCGGCGGCGGCTCGCTGGCGCGGATCGACGACGCCGGCATGCTGCGCGTCGGACCCGAGAGCGCGGGCGCCTATCCCGGGCCGATCTGCTTCGGCCGAGGCGGCAGCGAGCCCACCATCACCGACGCCAACCTGCTGCTCGGCCGGCTCGATCCCGGCCGGCTGCTGTCGGTGGAGCGTCCGGTCCCGCTCGACCATCTGCGCGCGCGCCTGGTTGAGACCGTGGGCGCACGGCTCGGGCTCGACGCCGAGGCGAGCGCCGCCGCCATCCTGCGCATCGCCAACGACAAGATGGCGGGTGCCATCCGCATGGTGTCGCTGGCGCGCGGCCACGATCCCCGCGATTTCGCGCTCTTCGCCTTCGGCGGGGCGGGTCCGCTGCATGCGGCGGCGCTGGCGCGCGAGCTGGGCATTCCGCGCCTCCTCATTCCGATGCGGCCGGGCCTTACCAACGCGCTGGGCTGCGTCGTCGCCGATCTCCGCCACGACTACGTCCGCACCGTCAACCGCCCGGTGCCGCTGCTCTCCGAGGGTCTCGTGCGCGAGGTGCTGGCGGCGCAGA
Source organism: Allostellaceae bacterium (assembly GCA_035623985.1). Lineage (GTDB taxonomy): Bacteria > Pseudomonadota > Alphaproteobacteria > ATCC43930 > CGMCC-115725 > DAHUYF01. The sequence continues at coordinate 41,324 of DASPSJ010000031.1, forward strand.
TCGCCGAAGGCGAGCGCACGCTGGCGCGCGAGCAGGCGGAGATCGAGGCGATCCGGCTGCTGCACCGCGCCGACATGCAGTTCCAGGGACAGAGCCATCTGCTGAGCGTGGAGCTGCCCGGCATCGAGGTGACGCGCGAGGAGCTGCAGCGCGCCTTCGAGGCCGCCTATTGGCACCGCTTCGGCGTGGCGCTGCCCGAGATCCGCGCCGTGCTGGTCAATCTGCACACCGCGGTGATCGGACGGCGTCGCCCGGTCGATCTTGCCGCGCTCGCCTCGGCCGCGCCGGCGGCGAGCCTCGAGGCGGCGCGAAGCGGCGCGCGGAAAGTGTGGTTCGCTTCCGGCTGGCGGGAGACGCCGGTCTATCGCCGGGACGCGCTGCCGCCCGGCGCGAGCTTCTCGGGACCCGCGGTGGTCGAGCAGCTCGACGCCACCACCGTCATCGAGCCCGGCGACGGCGTCAGCGTCGACCGGCTCGGCAATCTCATCGTCGCCGTCGGAGGGTTCGCATGACCGCGCCGCCCAACACGCTCGATCCGGTGACGCTCGCTGTCATCCAGAACGGCCTCATCCAGGTCTGCAACGAGATGGATCTTGCCTTCGTGCGCGCCGCCTTCAGCCCGGTGATCTCCGAAGCGCTCGACCGCTCCGACGGCATCTATCACCGCGACGACGGCGCGCTCATCGCCCAGGGCGATCTGGGATTGCCGGTCTTCGTCGGCACCATGCAATTCTCGACCCAGGCGGTGATCGAGCGCGCCAAGGACGTCCGGCCGGGCGACGTCTTCATCGTCAACGATCCCTATCTCGGCGGCACGCATCTGATGGACGTGAAGTTCGTCAAGCCGTTCTTCTATCGGGGCCGCCTCTTTGCCTGGCTCGCCAACACCGGGCACTGGCCCGATACCGGCGGCGCGGTGCCGGGCGGCTTCTCGGCGAACGCCACCGAGGTCGAGCAGGAAGGGCTGCGCCTCCCGCCGGTGAAACTCTACAAGGAAGGCGCGCTCGACGCGGAGATCCTGTCGATCATCCTCGCCAATATCCGGATCTCCGATCAGCGCATCGGCGACATCAAGGCGCAGGCCGCCGCGCTCGCCATCGGCGAGAAGCGCTTCACCGCGCTGCTCGACCGCTACGGCGCCGATACGGTGGAGGCGGCGATCGCCGAGCTGCGCGCCCGCGCGGCGCAGCAGATGCGCGCCAAGATCGCCGCCATCCCCGACGGCGTCTATACCGGCGAGGCCTATGTCGACAGCGACGGGGTCGAGGACCGGCCACTCAAGATCGCGCTCGAGATCCGCAAGCAGGGCAGCGAGCTTCATTTCGATCTCGGCGGCTCGAGCCCGCCCTGCCGCGGCCCGATGAACAGCGTCATCGCCACGACGAAATCCTCGATCTACCTCGCCATCAAGCACGTCTTTCCCGAGGTGCCGATCAACGCCGGCACTTTCGAGCCGTTGCACATCGCCGAGCCCCGCGGCACCTTTCTCCATGCCGAGTATCCGCGTCCGGTCTCGGGCTGCGCCGCCGAGGTGAGCCAGCGCATCGCCGAGGCGGTGTTCGCCGCCCTGGTCAAGGCGATTCCCGACCGGCTCTTCGCCGCGCCCGCCGGCACCAGCGGCAATTTCGCGCTGGGCGGCTTCGACCCCCAGCGCCGGCGCAATTACGTCATGTATCTCATCAGCGGCGGCGGCTATGGCGGCAGCCGCGGCCTCGACGGCATTTCCAACGGCTGCTCCACCATCGGCATTTCCAAGACGACGCCGCTCGAGGTGGTCGAGCAATACTACCCGGTGCTGTTCGAGGAATACGCGCTCGCCGAAGGCTCCGGCGGCGCCGGGCGGCAGCGCGGCGGCTTCGGCGTGCGCTACAAGCTGCGGCTGCGCCGCGGCGAGGCGCGCGCCTCTTTCGTCATGGACCACGGCCGCTTCGGCCCGCAAGGCGCGCTCGGCGGCGGCGACGGCGGCGTCAACCGGGTGCTGGTCGAGCAGGCGGGCTGCGCCTATGTGCCGCCGCATCTCTCCAAGGACCAGGACATAAGGGTGGCGCCGGGCGATGCCGTCACCATCTCGACGCCGGGCGGCGGCGGCTACGGCCCGGCTTTCGAGCGGGCGCCGGCGCTGGTCGCCCGCGACGTTGCGCGCGGCTATTACACCGCGGCTGAAGCGGCCGAGCGCTTCGGCGTGGTGCTCGACGATGCCGGCGAGGTTGACGCGGCGGCCACCGAGCGGCTGCGCCGGGCCTCGGCCCGGCGTTGACGCCGCCGGTCAACCCTGCGTCTTGTGCAATGCCGACATGCGTCATTGTCTGATTGCGTCAGCAGTGCTGCCTTGCCACATCCGGGGGCGGACGCCCCAAGGGGCGTTTCCTCCCTAAACCGAACTTCCGATACGGGAAGGACAGAGTGTGTTCTGTAAGTGACTCATATGACTCTGCAATTCGGCATGATACCCATGTACGGTTGTGGAGGCCGTAGGCATGACTCGCAAATGCCGATGTCGTTGAAAGGATTCGCTT
>DASPSJ010000034.1:0-6155 GCA_035623985.1 Allostellaceae bacterium
GACCGCGGGACGATGGAACAGGTCAGGCGGCTGTCGGCCCGCCGCTCGCTGTTGTTGCTGTCGACTCCGGCTTTTGCCGGCGCCCGGCCGCTGTTCGAGCTTTGGCAAGCCACCCGCGGCGAGTTGACCGAGGACGTGCAAAGCATCATGCGCGCCAGCAGCGTGTTCCAGCGCATGGTCGTGGTGCGCAATCCGGCCGGCGGCGCGCGGCTCATCGCGCAGCATTTCGGCGCCGGCATCAAAGTGATGCGTCCGTGCGAGTCCCTGTTGACCATCGATCGGGACTTCCACGAGCTTCACCCTGATCGAGATTACGTCGCCTGGGTGGCGGAAGCCTATGCCGAGACGTTGTGGCGCCGCCGCCCTCATCTGGAGTCGATACGCGCCCTCATCCGAATGGGAGCGTCGGGGACGCTGGTAGGACGTTACGACCGGCTCATCATGCCGTGGCGCTCCGGCAGCGGCGATTGGTTCGCGACGGCGCTGTCGATCCAGCGGACCGCACCGGTCCTGAGCTCAATCCCGGATCAATGACGTTTGTCCCATGGACATGAAGAGCATGTCATGGTCGCCGCGCTAAGCGTCATGGGCGCGGTGATGCGATCCTCCACATGCCGGGAACCGTAAGCGCACGCCACGCCGATCATGGCCATCTCGCCGAACGCGCCCAGCCCTTCGCTTGAAAAGAGGTTGTTCGGCGCGGCGAATCATGCATTCGTATGCAGATGCGGCAACGGCGGCCGGCCAGCGCGGGGCCGGTTGCCGAAAATGATCAAGCGATCAAAATCGCATGGTTCGCGACCGAGGTTCACTTCTTCGACCATGCTCTGTTCGATGATGTTCCGATCGTACATACTTCTCGTTTTCGTTGCAGGCTGGACACCGGAACAGTGTCTAAAGATAGTCGGCCAAGGAGATACCGGAGTAATTCGCGATACCTTTGCTGATTTGGCAATAGATTCGTGTGTATATTTTTGTGTTTCTTGCTAAGATTGTATTCGGCGCGCCGCTCGGCCGCGCCGCCCGAAATGGCAGGAGGTAATGCGGGAGCATTTTAGCGGCTGGATAGTGCGGGGGGCACGACAACTCGATTGGCGGCCGCGGCGCGACGGACATGCCGGGATCATCGCCGTGCTCGGCGTCACCCAATGGCTCGCCTGGGGCTCGACCTATTACCTCGTCACCATCCTTGCCCAGCCGATCACCGCCGACACCGGTTGGCCACTTGCCTCGGTCGTCGCCGGCCTTTCCATCGGCCTCATCATCGCCGGCCTGGTCTCGCCGCTGGTCGGCAAGGCGATCGAGCGCCACAACGGCCGGCCGGTTCTCGCCTTCGGCGCGATGGCGCTGGCGCTCGGGCTGATCGCGCTCGGCTTGGCGCAAGATCAGGCCGCCTATTTCCTCGCTTGGGCGGTGCTCGGCATCGGCATGGGCGCGAGCCTCTATGACGCGGCCTTCGCCGCGCTGGGCAAGCTCTATGGGCTGCGGGCGCGGCCGATGATCGGCAAGCTCACGCTCATCGGCGGTCTCGTCATGACGGTGACCTGGCCGCTGAGCGCCGCGCTGGTGGCGTCGATCGGCTGGCGCGGCACCTGCTTCTTCTACGCCGGCATGCATCTCGCCGTGGGGCTGCCGCTGTTGCTGTTCCTGCTGCCGACGGCGCCGCCGGACGCGACGGCGCCGACCGATGTGGCGACGCGCATGCCGACGCATGAGCGGGGCACGCAGCGCCGCCGGCGCCTGCTGGTCTGGCTCGTCGGCACGAATCTCACGCTGCAAATCGGCATCGGCTCGGTGCTCGCGGTTCATCTCATGAGCCTGTTGCAAGGCCTCGGCCTCGACATGGCGATGGCGGTGGCGCTGGGCAGCCTGATGGGCGCCTGCCAGGTCGCGGGCCGGCTGATCGAGATCGCCGTCGCGCGCCATCTGCATCCCGTCTGGGAAGGCGTGGCGGCAAGCGTGCTGGTGTTTGTCGGCTTTGCGCTGTTGCTCGGCGGCGACTCGATGCTCATCGGCGTCGCGCTCGTCATCTACGGGCTCGGCAACGGCGTCCGGACCATCGTCAAGGGCACGTTGCCGCTCGTGCTGTTCGGTGCCGAGGGTTACGCGACGCTGGTCGGCCGCCTCGGCATGCCGACGCTGATCGCGCAAGCGGCCGGGCCGGCGCTGGGCGCGCTCGTGCTGAGCCGTTACGGCGTCGCGCCGACGCTGGCGATGCTCGCCGGGCTTGCGCTCGTCAATCTCGCGCTGTCTTATGCGCTGCGCATCGCCTTGCCGCGGCGCGCGCCGGCGGCGCGGGATCTTTCGGCCGTTCCCGGCTAACCGTCATCGAAGGGCCAAACTTGATCCAGCAAGACGATTTTGGTCGCGAGGGCGACCGGTTCTTCGGCAGCCGCCTGAGGCAGGAGCGTCTGCTCGCCGGCACGGACAGCGGCAAGCTCGCCCGCCGGCTGGGCGTCACGCCCGACCGTCTCGACGACTACGAAACCGGCCGCGTTCGCATCGGCCCGAACAAGCTCGTCGCCGCCGCGACGGCGCTCGGCGTGCCCCTTTCCTTCTTTTGCTATCAGGACGAAAAGGCGACGCATGTCGTCGATGCCGACAGCGGCCGGACGCGATGGCTTGCCGTGCCCCGCCCCGCGACCATCTTGTCGTCGCCGAATTTCAAGCAAGTGCATTCCTTGCTGAGGATTTGGACCCGGATGCGCGGCGCCTGGACCGACGAGATCACGGAGGCGCTGACCCAGAGCGGCGTTCTGCATCGCACCTCCGTGCTCCGCCAGATGCCGCGAGGCTCGCGCCTCGTCTTCGAATATTGCGCTCCGGGCCTTGCCTTTCTTCGGCCCTGCGAGAGCCTGGTCATGGTCGGGCGGGAATTTCTCGAAGTGCCCGATCGCGAGTTCGGCGCGCGGACGATCGAAGGCTATATGGAAACGGCCTGGCATCAGCGTCCTCTGGTCCAATCGATACGCGCCCTGATCGCCACCTCGGCCGGCGTGACGCTGCGCGCGCGGTACGATCGCGTCCTGTTGCCCTGGCGCTATCACAACGACGATCTCTTCGTCACGGGCGTGACGCTCAGGCGCGAAAATCCGGTCGCGATTTGACGCTCGCCGGCCATGCGATAATCGCGGGTCCGCCATGCGTTTTGTGCGATTCTCGCCCTAGGGTCTAGGCCCCACGTCTTTTTCGAAGCGGTCGGTGGACCCTCCCTCCGACTGTCCGGTCCAGCCCCCAGCGAGATCGGACTCCCGCAACGGCGCTTCCGGCGCCCGGTCAACCCCCCTGACCGGGCGCCCTTGCTTTTCAGAGGGTTGTAAGACGATCCCGACCCCTTCCAAATTGCCTGGGCCGCATTTGGCGCGGCCCTGCGCGCCGTTGCGCCCCTCGCGCAAGAGGCGAATGGCCGGGATGCGGCCTTTGGCCGCGCCCCGGCCGTGACCCCGGAGGAAACGACGGGCCCGATCCGGTAGACTAGGCTCCGAGCGCGGCGCCGCTTCCCGATTCGCCGCGCGACCTCCTGGAGCAAGGCCGAGGTGAGCGGGCCCGAGACCGACGCGATTCTGCCGCATCCGCAACGCCGCCTGCTGTGCCGCGTCGCGGGGATCGACGCCTTGACCCATGACATTCGCCGCGTCCTTCTCGCGATCGAGCGGGGCGGACCCTTCGTCTTTTCCGCGGGCCAATTCGCCAGCCTCGGCTTCGACGCTTTGCCGGCGCGCGACTATTCCATGGCGAGCCGTCCGGGGGACCGCTTGCTCGAATTCCACATCCGCCGCATGGGCGCGGGCAGCGTCAGCGCCCATGTCGCAAGCCGGCTTCGCCCGGGCGATCCCGTCAGCCTCGAAGGCCCGCTGGGCACGGCCTATCTGCGCGACCATCACGGCGGACCGATCCTCGCCATCGCCGGCGGCTCCGGCCTCGCGCCGATCAAATCGATCGTCGAGACCGCGCTTGCCCGCATGCCGGCGCGGAGGGTCAGGCTTTACTTCGGCGCGCGCGACGAGCGCGACCTCTATCTCGTCGAGCATTTCGCGGCGCTGGCGGCGCGCCATGCCGATTTCCGCTTCGTGCCGGTGCTCTCCGAGCCGCGCGGCAAAACGACCCATCGCGTGGGCCTTGTCAAGGAAGCGGCGGCCGAAGCGCTCGCCGCGCTCGCCGGCGCCAAGGCCTATCTCGCGGGGCCGCCGGCGATGGTGGAAGCGGCAAGCGCGGCGTTGCGCGGGCAGGGGCTGGCCGAGGCCGACATCCATGCCGACGCCTTTTACAGCGAAGCGGAGAAGGCGGCGCGCGCCGCCGCCGCGACGTCATGACGGCGCGCCGTTGCAGCGCCGCAACCGGCATGAGCGCCGCAGGAGAGTGAGCGATGGACAACGCCCCGGCCCGCACCGCCGAGCGCACGGCGTTTTATGACGAGCTCGCACCGAAGCACATGGCGCCGCTTTGGGAAGTGCTGCGCGCGCTCATCACGCGCGAGCCGGCGAGCCCCTGCGTGCCGGCGATCTGGCGCTACGACGAGGTCAGGCCCTATCTCATGCGCTCGGGCGCGCTGATCAGCGCCAAGGAGGCGGAGCGGCGCGTTCTCATCCTCGAGAACCCTGCGCTTGCCGGCAAGGCCTCGGTGACGCACACGCTCTATGCCGGGCTGCAGCTCATTCTGCCGGGCGAGGTGGCGCCGGCGCATCGTCATTCGCAATCGGCGCTGCGCTTCGTCATCGAGGGCCAGGGCGCCTATACCGCCGTCGACGGCGAGCGCACCTATATGAGTCCCGGCGATTTCATCATCACGCCGTCCTGGACCTGGCACGATCACGGCAATGACAGCGACCAGCCGATGGTCTGGCTCGACGGCCTCGACATTCCGCTGGTCGGGCTGCTCGACGCCGGCTTCATGGAGCCCGGCAATGCCGAAACCCAGATGGTGACGCGAGAGGCCGGCGACTCGCTGGCGCGGTACGGCTCGGGGCTGCTGCCGGTCGATTGGCGGCCGACGAGCCGGACCTCGCCGGTCTTCAATTATCCCTATGCGCGCACGCGCGAGGCGCTGGCGCAGATGGCGCGGCAGCGGGAATGGGATTCCTGCCACGGCTTGAAGCTGCGCTACGTCAACCCGGCCACCGGCGATTACGCCATGCCGACCATGTCGAGCTTCATGCAGCTTTTGCCGCGGGACTTCGCCGGCGCGCCCTATCGCTCGACCGACGGCACGGTCTACGTCTGCATCGAAGGCCAGGGCGAGACGCGCATCGGCGAGGAGACTTTCGCCTGGGGCCCGCGCGACGTCTTCGTCGTGCCGAGCTGGGCCCGGCATGCGCATCGCGCGGCGGCGGAATCGGTGCTGTTCAGCTTCTCCGACCGCGCCGTCCAGGAAAAGCTCGGCCTCTGGCGCGAGGCCAGGGGATAGCACGGTTCCCGTTCAGCAAGAATCGGATGCAGGTTATTTCCGCGAATTGCGCGCAAGATTTGCGCATCTCGCAAAAGCTCCATTCCCTCTCTCCCTCTTGAGAGGTTTTTTCGCGCGAAACCTCAAAACAACGGGACTCCCTATACGCCAGCGCCAATCTGCGCAAAACCCTGGAGCCTCAGAGTTTCGGGGATTTGGTCGAGTCCTGTCCGACGGATTTGCCGGAAGCGGCCGGCTTAACGACCGCGGAACCGCCGGTCGAGGGCTTGAATCCCGTCGTGGGAGCCTTCGGCGTAACGCCGCCTCTTTCTATGTGAACCCTGCCTTGCCACTTCGGTTTATCGGTCATGCGGGAACTCCTAGGCAGTCGATGTCGCGGGCGGCTGAGGATTATCCGGATCAGGCAAAAATAGCTCAACGAAGTCGTAGTCGTCCGGTCGGAGTATCGCTCCTATCGAATCGGAAATTGGTTCTTCAAATTTTCCCGTTTCCGACACTCTCCATAATTTCTCCACATATATATGGCCCGTGGCCCGAGTTGGGGAATAATCCAGCATAAGAATCTTCGCCCACTTGGCCGCCAAGCAACGTGCCGTCCTTCAGGTGTATAGTATGCGCCCGGTGACGGCCGCCTTCCTGCGATGGCGCAGGCGTGAGATGTTTGCACATTAATTGGCGAGTTAATGTGCAAACGATGGTCGAGGTCTCGGTTCTTCCCGGTCGGGAGCGGCGGCGCAAGTGGAGCGCTGAG
>DASPSJ010000061.1:0-25988 GCA_035623985.1 Allostellaceae bacterium
CGGCACTTCGCTCTCAACCTCGTCCGTCAAGCCAAGGACAAGCGATCCATCAAGCGACGCCGAAAGAAGGCTTCCTGGGATCCGGACTACCTGCTCCAGATCCTCGGCCCACTCCGCTGTTAACCTCGACTCGGTGCCCTGCCCACCTCACCCTCCCGCTGCGCGGGTCCCTCCCTCTCCGCCCCACTGGGGCGGAGAGGGTTGGGTGAGGTGGGGGCGATGATCTTGCGCGCTGTTTCAGGTATCTTTCGCTTTCGGCGACAGTCGAAACGCTCCGCTCGAAAATCTCGATCCACTTGCGCGCTGCGGCATTGAACTCGGTCGTCAAAAGAAAACGTTGGCGACTGCGAAACGGGGGATACATTGAACTAGCGAGGATCCTATGACCGGACGTGTAGCATTTTTGATCATCGTGATGACGGCGTTCTCCGGTTGCACCCATGACATTTCGACGAAGGAGTCGAAACCATTTTCCGACAATTTTACCGAAGATGGCACGTTGAAGGCGGGTTGGATATTATACGAACCGAATCCAGCATCCTCTTTTGCGATTGGAACTGACGGTCTTTTGCTGGAGGCGTCTGGGCAAAATGGCGGTTCTGATCTTTGGGTCGGCACAAATTATAGAGCGTCGTTGCTTCTTCAGCCCATTTCTCCGTCGGCGAATTGGACCATCATTACCCATTTTTTCTTTTCTCCAACGGTCGACTTTCAGGCGGCGGGCCTCATCCTCACGATGGAACCGGGTGGCTTTACTCGAGCTAGCAAATTTCACCGCTTCGAATTGAGCTATCAAAATCGCCAGAATGGACTTGGAATTGCCAGCTACACCAACGGGCCGATTGATCCGTCATTCGCGCGGTATCGTGATAATGAGGTTTATCCAAAGCTGACGAAGGTCAACACCACATATGAATACTATTACAGCATCACGGGAGTGCAATGGACGTTGGTTTCGACCATCGTCGACGTGTCGCCTTACAGCTACGTTGGGCTCGATTCTATCCGCCAGCCGTGGCACGGAAGCCCGACTTTGGAATCACGGCCAACGTTCAAATCGTTTTGCTATCTGCCGGCCGGCGAGGCCGATAGCGGGGATTCGGCGTGCCATATACCGATCTCGTAGATGCTCTGTTCGCGGGGGCGTCGATGGCGTTACAACCCGCTTCTGCTCGTCCACGAGGACATCCCTAGTTCCTCTCCGCCGTCTTCGGCGCCGCTGCCGGGTTCCATTGCCCCCGCCTCATGCACCGGATGCGCACCTCTTTGAAAAGTCCCGCCGCGGTGAAGGGCTCGTTGCACGAGAAGTCCTCGGCGGCGGCGCGGCTCGGCACGTTGAGGAGGAAGCTGCTGCCGATGTGATCGTGATCTTCGTCGAGATCGTCTGCCGCACCGGGCCTGTGACACTCATCGCTGCGCACAATCTTAAGCCGGAGCAGCAGAAGGATCGCGTGCTGTTGCTGGAAGAAAGCGCGATCGTCGAGTGGGCGGGGGTAGAGAATCCGTTCTCCGCGCGGAGTCAAAAAGGGTATCCGACGTATCAGGTGGCGAGTCGGTCCTTGAACGGTGCGAACTTTGGCGTGAACTTCGCGCGGGACTCGAACTTGTCAATGATTGCTAATGCCGTTTCTACCGCCCATTTCGTGCATCCGTGTGTGGCCCATGTGCGCGGGAAAACGGGCTCGTGTGCAGAAAAGAACGGGCTGGGAGCAAATTTGTATTTAACGTTTTTCAGTCGCCTCGAGAGGTTCGCATGTGCCTCGCTTTCAGTATCCCACGCCGGTTTGAAGTGCATCAGCGCGTTGCGAAGCTGAATGAGAGTGTCTGCATCCTGATACGGATACTGTCCTTTTTCCAATTGCGGTGCTTTCAGAAGAGCTAATGCAAAGCCCAATTTTTCTAGAATCGGTTTTTGTTCAATTAGTTCCCAGCATTTATCTACGATCATTGCGTCGATGTTTGGAAAGTGCCTGCCCCGGTCGGCATATACCTCGTTTGCGTACGCCTCTAGCGCGGCCACGGCCATCAACACACATGCAGATGAAAACGACAATATTTCCTCATAGAATGGGCCAAATGACTTTCCCTGATTTTCTGATTCTATAGCTTTCACTCGCCGTGAAAAAAGAGCCGCAGCAAGCATGTGCTGGCCAGCGAGACTGGTGCGGACCCTCACTGCCACTTTCATGCTGACGCTGCTGAGGGATCTTCCTGTAAGTTGGACTTTGCGTGGCTCCTGCTTGCTCATGCTGACCGTCTTCCTGCTATTATTCAGATCTCTCTTTCCGCCACGCCGCATAAACAAGGAGGCGAGGGGAAATATCAACTTCTTTCACCGTCCTGTGCGCCGCTTCGAGCATGGTCTGACCCGAAGAGATGATCCATCTTTTTCGCCGCCTACATGAAAGCGAATACCCTAATTCCCCTCCGCCGTCTTCGGCGCCGCTTCCGGGTTCCATTGCCCGCGTCGCATGCGCCGGATGTGCACCTCCCTGAAAAGTCCCGCCGCGGTGAAGGGCTCGTTGCGCGAAAACTCCTCGGCGGCGGCGCGGTTCGGAACGTTGATGAGGAAGCTGCTGCCGATGCGCGTCGTGCCGTCCTCGGCGAGCAGCGCGCCGCCCAGGATCAGGATGTCGCGGTGCCGCGCGAGATAGGCGAGATGCGTCTCGCGCGTCGCGGCGCGGATGGCGGCGCCGTCGGGCCGGTCCTCGCAATCGATGAGATAAAGCATCGCGCCGTTCCTCCGCTCTTCGGAGGCTCTCTATGGTGCCGGCGCCGCCTCGGCAAGGGCGGGGCGCCGACGCGGCGGCTGCATTCCCGGGTCTGCGCGACTCCGGGCGGAAGGTGAAAATCCGCTTGCGCCGTCCCCCCCTTGTGCGATTGTGAGCCCATGCCTCACGCCGATTTCGTTCATCTGCGCGCGCACTCCGCGTATTCGCTCTCCGCCGGCGCGATCAAGGTGAAGGAGCTGGTGGGGCTCGCCAAGCGCCACGCCATGCCGGCGCTGGCGCTGACCGACAGCGGCAATCTCTTCGGCGCGCTCGAATTCTCCCAGGCGGCCTGCGAGGCGGGGGTGCAGCCCGTCATCGGCTGCGAGTTCGGCCTGCGCCGGAGCGGGGGCGACGGCAATGGCCGCTCGGCGCGCAACGGCCCGGCGCCGCCGCCCGATTCGGTGATCCTGCTGGCGCAGAACGAGCAGGGCTATCGCAACCTTTTGACGCTGGTGAGCCGCTCCTATCTCGAAACCGCGGCCGGCGAGTCGCCGCAGCTTCCGCTCGGCGCGCTCTCCGGGCTGACCGACGGGCTGCTGCTGCTGACCGGCGGCCCCGCGGGCGCGGTCGGAAGGCTGCTGCTCGAAGGGCTGGGCGAAGAGGCGGAGCGGCAGCTCCTGCGACTCGCCGCGCTCTTTCCCGGGCGGCTCTATGTCGAGCTGATGCGCCACGGGCTGCCTGCCGAGGATCGCTGCGAAGGGGTGCTGATCGACCTCGCCTATCGCCACGGCCTGCCGCTGGTGGCGACCAACGGCGTGTTCTTCGCCGATGCCGGCTTCTACGAGGCGCATGACGTGCTGCTCTGCATCGCCCAGGGCACGGTGCTGAGCGAGCCCAACCGCCGCCGCCTCACGCCGCACCACCGTTTCAAATCGCCGGCGGAAATGCGGCTGCTCTTCGCCGATGTGCCGGAGGCGGTCGATAACACGCTCGTCGTCGCGCGGCGTTGCGCCTATATGCCGGAGCCGCGCAAGCCGATCCTGCCGCCCTTCAAGACCGAGAGCGGCCGCAGCGAGGCTGAGGAGCTGCGCGCCATGGCGGGCGACGGGCTCGCGCGGCGGCTCGCGGCGCAGGTCTTCGCCGCGGCGATGAGCGAGGACGAGCGCGAGGCGGCGGCGCTTCCTTACCGCGAGCGGCTCGGCTTCGAGCTCGAGACCATCATCGCCATGGGCTTTGCCGGCTATTTCCTCATCGTCGCCGAGTTCATCCAATGGGCGAAGGCCGAGGGCATTCCGGTGGGGCCGGGGCGCGGCTCCGGCGCGGGCTCGGTGGTCGCCTGGTCGCTCACCATCACCGATCTCGACCCGCTGCGCTTCGGGCTGCTGTTCGAGCGTTTCCTCAATCCCGAGCGCGTGTCGATGCCGGATTTCGACATCGATTTCTGCCAGGACCGGCGCGACGAGGTGATCCGCCACGTCCAGGAGAAATACGGCCACGACCGGGTGGCGCAGATCATCACTTTCGGCACGCTCCAGGCGCGCGCGGTGCTGCGCGACGTGGGCCGCGTGCTGGAGATGCCCTACGGCCAAGTCGACAAGTTGTGCAAGCTCGTGCCCTACAACCCCGCCAATCCGGTGAAGCTCCAGCAGGCGATCGACGGCGAGCCGCAGCTCCAGCAGATGCGCGACGGCGACGAGAGCGTGGCGCGCCTCATCGCCATCGGCTTGAAGCTCGAAGGGCTCTACCGCCACGCCTCGACCCATGCGGCGGGCGTGGTGATCGGCGACCGGCCGCTCCACGAGCTGGTGCCGCTCTACCGCGATCCCCGCTCCGACATGCCGGTGACGCAGTTCAATTTGAAATATGTCGAGATCGCGGGGCTGGTGAAGTTCGACTTCCTGGGCCTCAAGACGCTGACGGTGCTGGCGCGCGCCCTCGACCTCTTGCGCGCGCGGGGCGTTGCGCTCGACCTCGCGGCGCTGCCGCTCGACGACAAGCTGAGCTATGAGCTGCTGGGGCGCGGCGACACGGTAGGCGTGTTCCAGCTCGAAGGCGCGGGCATGCGCGACATGCTGAAGAAGCTGCGCCCCGACCGCTTCGAGGACATCATCGCCGTCGTCGCGCTCTATCGCCCGGGGCCGATGGAGAACATCCCGCGCTACATCGCGGTGAAGCACGGCGAGGAGCGGCCGGACTATCTCCATCCCTCGCTCGAGCCGATCCTGGCCGAGACGCACGGGATCATGATCTATCAGGAGCAGGTGATGCAGATCGCCCAGGTGCTCAGCGGCTATTCGCTGGGCGGCGCCGATTTGCTGCGCCGCGCCATGGGCAAGAAGATCAAGGCGGAGATGGAGGCGCAGCGCAAGGCCTTCATCGACGGCGCCACCGCGCGCGGCGTCGCCGGCCGCGTCGCCGAGCACATCTTCGAGCAGGTGGCGAAATTCGCCGGCTACGGCTTCAACAAGTCGCACGCCGCCGCCTATGCGCTCATCGCCTACCAGACCGCCTATCTCAAGGCGAACTACCCGGTCGAGTTCCTGGCGGCGCTGATGACGCTCGACCTCGGCAACACCGACAAGCTCAACGTCTTCCGCGGCGAATGCGACCGGCTCGGCATCAAGCTGCTGCCGCCGGACATCAACCGCTCCGCCGTCGATTTTGCGGTCGAGGCGAGCCCGCAAGGCATGGCGATCCGCTATGCGCTGGCGGCGGTGAAAGGCGTCGGCGCCCAGGCGATGCGCCAGCTCGTCGAGGAGCGGGAAGCGAAAGGGTCGTTCCGCGATCTCTTCGATCTCGCCCGCCGGCTCGACGCCAAGAGCGTCAACCGGCGTCCGTTCGAATGCCTCGCCAAGGCCGGCGCCTTCGAGGGCCTCAACCGCAACCGCGCCCAGACCTTCGCCGCCTCGGAGATGCTGCTGCGCCACGCCGCCGCCGCCGCCGATGCGCGCGCGAGCCAGCAGGTGAGCCTTTTCGGCGATAGCGACGACGAGACTGCGCGCGGCCCCGGCCTGCCGGCGGTGGCGGACTGGCCGGCGATCGAGCGTCTCCAGCACGAATTCGACGCCATCGGCTTCTATCTCTCGAGCCATCCGCTCGACGCCTACGGCAAGAGCCTCGACCGGCTGGGCGTGGTGCGCTTTGCCGATCTGCCGGCCCGGCTTGCCGCCGGCGGCGCCACGCGCTTCAAGCTCGCCGGCGTCGTCATCGGCCGCAAGGAGCGCACCTCGGCGCGCGGCAGCCGCTTCGCCTTCGTGCAGATGTCGGATGCAAGCGGCGTCTTCGAGGTGATGATGTTCTCCGAAGTGCTGGGCCAGGCCCGCGCGCTGCTCGAGGGCGGGCAGCCGCTGCTGGTCACCGTCGACGTCCGCGCCGAGGAGGAGAGCCTGCGCCTCACCGCGCAGCGCGCCGAGCCGCTCGACAACGTTGCCGCCCATGCGGCGGCCGGGCTCAAGGTGTTCCTCGGCGAGGGCGACGCGCTCTCGCCGCTGCGCGGCCTGATGCAGCGCGAGGCCGGCGGGCGCGGCCGGGTCACGGTGGTGGTGCCGGTGCCGCCGGCGCGCGAGGTCGAGATCCTGCTCCCCGGCGGCTTCAAGATTAGCCCCAAGGTGCGGGCGGCGGTAAAATCGCTGCCCGGCATCCTCGACGTCCACGACGTCTGACGCTAAGGAAAGGGCTTATGGCCAATCCCCCGAAGATCGTGTTCGAGCTGAACGGCACCTATGTGCAGTTGAAGGACGGCGGCGCCGCGACGAAGGTGGAGGCCGGCAATGATTTCTGGGTGCGGCTCTCCGGCCGGCCCGAGCTTGCCGAAGGCCGTATCCTCTGGTCGGCGGCGCAGGTGCGCGACAGCGAGCAGTGGGAGATGCATCCGCAAGGCGACGAGGTGATCTATCTGCTGTCGGGCGCGGTCGATCTCGTGGTGCTGGCGGGCGAGAGCGAGCGCACCGTCACGCTCAGGCCGAACAACGCCTGCGTCGTGCCGAAGGGCGTGTGGCATCGCATCATCGTGCAGAAGCCCGCCAATCTGCTCTCCGTCACCCCCACCCTCGGGACCCAGCAGCGCCCGGTCGAGGTGAAGCGGCAGCCCGAGGCGAAACGCTAGAGCAGGTTCCGTTCAGTTGGAATCGGATGTGCTCTCATGCCCCTCTCCGCGCGAAGCGGGGAGATGGTCGATTCGATCGAACAAAGGGATTAAAATATGCGCTTGACACGGGCAGCCCCAGATGAGGGGACCCATCGCTCCTCAGAGCGATGGGGAGGGTGAGGGACAACCCGTTCGGTCGCTTTGCGACCGAACCCTCCGGGGCCGACCGTGGAACGGTCGGCCGGGTTGTCCGCCGTCGCACGCTCTTTCCGCCATCGACACCCACCTCACCCGCTCGATGCGCTCGCGCCCTCTCCCCCCGCAAGCGGGCGGAGAGGGCTATCTACCCCTCCTCCAACAAAACGCGAACCGCTCCAGTGGTGAAATTCATAGGGAGCGCCAGGCGCGCGCAGTTTTATTAAAATAATCGACGGTAATCGATAAGATTTATCGTCGGTATTTTTGAGTTTTTTGGAGAATGCGGGGCGATTTATTTCTCTCAATCGCCATATTTGATGGCAAATATTAAAAAGTACGGGCTAGGCTTCCATCCCCGGCTAAGGCCGACCTGGTCTCTTCCGCAAGGATCAGAGGATGCCCGACGATCAGATCACGGACGCCAAGGATTTATTGAAGCGGGTCAGCGATTTCGGCGAGAACCTCAAGGAGCGCCGGCGGTTCGAGCGCAAGCAGCTCTTCTGGGCCGCCAGCGTCGAAGTGCGCGGCCAGCGCTTCGAAGGCATGATCGTCGACCTCTCGCCCGGCGGCGCGCGCATGACCTTCGACGCCCCGGTCGCCGCCGGCGACGAGCTGACGCTGGTGTTGAAGCATCTCGACGAGCTTGGCGCCAAGGTGGTCTGGCAGCGCGAAGGCGAGGCCGGGTTGCAATTCCTGCTCGCCCCCGAGGAAGTCGCGGCAAAGCTCCAGCAGACGCTGGCGCCTGACCTGGCCTCGGCCGCTGCCGCAATGCCGGCCCTTGCCGCCGCCGCGGCGCCGGCCCCCGCTGCCGCCGCGGCGCCGGCTCCCGCCGTTCCGCGACGGGCGCCGCCGTCCGCGGCGGCGGCGTCCCGCTTCCGCCAGCGCCTCCTCGCGATCGCGGCGACCGGCGTGGTCGGCCTCGGCGCCTTGATCAGCGCCGGCTTGCTGATCTCCGATCTGCTCGCCGACGAGGCGCTGCCGCCGGGGCTCGTCGCCAGCGTCCCTGACGAGCACAGTTGCGCCACGCTGATGGACAAGGTCAGCACCGCCTCCAACCAGCTCGATTTCAGCTTGAAAGTCGCTTCAGCAGCGCAAGCCAAGTGCCTGGACATCCATCATCTTGGCCCGACCGACAACGACACCAGCGGGCATATGGTGCGGACCACCAAAGTACCGGACCGGTAAATCCGCCGGGCCGGTTTCGGGCTTGCCAAAATCCCTCGGCGGTCCTATTTAAAGGCGCTCTTAAGCAAACCTCACGCGGGGATGCGGCGGCTTTCGCCTCGGCGGCAAGCGGCTGCTCCGGTGTCGGCATCGAGCCGATGATCCCCCGCGGCGGCCCAACCGGAGAAGGACGACGATGGCAATACCCGATTTCACCATGCGCCAGCTTTTGGAAGCCGGCGTCCATTTCGGCCACCACACGCGCCGCTGGAACCCGAAGATGAGCCCCTATATCTTCGGCGTGCGCAACGGCGTCCACATCATCGACCTCGAGCAGACCGTGCCGATGCTCCATCGCGCGCTTCAGGCGGTGCGCGACGTGGCGGCGCAGGGCGGGCGCGTGCTCTTCGTTGGCACCAAGCGCCAGGCGCAGGAGGCGATCGCCGAATCGGCCAAGCGCTGCGGCCAGTATTACGTGAACCATCGCTGGCTCGGCGGCATGCTCACCAATTTCAAGACCATCTCGCAGTCGATCAAGCGGCTCAAGGAGCTGGACGAGCGCATCAATCAGCCGAGCGCCGGCGTCACCAAGCGCGAGCTGCTGGAGCTGACGCGCGACCGCGACAAGCTCGAGCGCGCGCTGGGCGGCATCAAGGAGATGGGCGGGCTGCCCGACATCCTCTTCATCATCGACACCAACAAGGAGGCGATCGCCGTCCAGGAGGCGAACAAGCTCAAGATCCCGGCGGTGGCGGTGCTCGACAGCAACTCCTCGCCCGACGGCATCGTCTATCCCGTGCCCGGCAACGACGACGCCATGCGCGCCATCCATCTCTATTGCGAGCTGGTGTCGGGCGCGGTGCTGGACGGGCTGCAGGCGGAGCTGGCGGGCTCCGGCGCCGATATCGGCGAGCAGGCCGAGCTTCCCGCCGAGGCGCCGCCGCCGGAAGAGGCGGCCGCCGGAGCGCAAGAGCAGGCGTCGGCCTGAGCCGCGCCGCCAGGACGAGCGGGAACGGCGGCGGCTTCCGCCGCCGTTCTTTTCGGAGGAACCGGAACCGAGGGAGAGAGCATGGCCGAGATCACCGCCGCGCTGGTCAAGGAGCTGCGCGAGAAGACCGGCGCCGGCATGATGGACTGCAAGCGCGCGCTGGGCGAGACGGGGGGCGACCTCGAAGGCGCGGTCGACTGGCTGCGCAAGAAAGGCCTGTCCGCCGCCGCCAAAAAGGCGGGCCGCGTCGCCGCCGAAGGGCTGGTCGGCGTCGCCACGCGCGGCCGGCGGGGCGCGGTCGTCGAGGTCAACGCCGAGACCGACTTCGTCGCCCGCAACGAGACCTTCCAGCATTTCGTGCGCACCGCGACCGAGCTTGCGCTCGACACCGGCGACGACGTCGAGGCGCTCAAGGCGGCGGCCTTCCCCGGCACCGGGCGCAGCGTCGCCGACGAGCTGACACATATGATCGCCACCATCGGCGAGAACATGGCGCTGCGCCGCGTGCGCCGGCTCGAGGTCGAGAACGGCGCCGTGCTCGCCTATGTCCACAACGCGCTGGCGCCGGGGCTCGGCAGGATCGGCGTGCTGGTGGCGCTCGAATCGGCCGGCGACGGCGAGAAGCTCGGCGCGCTGGGCAAGCAGCTTGCCATGCACGTGGCGGCGGCGAAGCCCGATTATCTCGACGTCGCCTCGGTCGACGCCGCGGCGCTGGAGCGCGAGCGCGGCGTGCTGCGCGAGCAGGCGCGCGCCAGCGGCAAGCCGGAAGCGATCATCGACAAGATGGTCGAGGGCCGGCTGCGCAAGTTCTACGAGGAGGTGGTGCTGCTGGAGCAGCTCTATGTCATCGACGGCGAGCGCCGGATCGGCAAGGTGATCGAGGCCGCCGCCAAGGAGATCGGCGCGCCGGTGGCGGTCGCGGGCTTCGCCCGCTTCGCTCTGGGCGAAGGCATCGCCCGCGAATCGGGCGACTTCGCCGCCGAGGTGGCGGCGGCGGTAAAGCCGCGCTGAGGCAAGACGGGGGGCGGGGCGTGGTGTATCATGGCCCCGACCCAGGACCTTAAGCGCCATGCCCGTAGACCCCATCTATAGCTCGGCCATCCGCTACCGCCGCGTCCTGTTGAAGCTCTCCGGCGAGGCGCTGATGGGCGATCAGGGCCATGGGCTCGATCCCAAGGTCATCTCGCGCATCGCCGCCGAGGTGAAATCGGTGCACGGGCTGGGGGTCGAGGTCTGCCTCGTCATCGGCGGCGGCAACATCTTCCGCGGCCTCGCCGGCGCGGCGCAGGGCATGGAGCGCGCCACCGCCGACTACATGGGAATGCTCGCCACCGTCATCAATTCGCTGGCGATGCAGAGCGCGCTGGAGCGCCAAGGAGTGGTCACGCGCGTGCTCTCGGCGATCAGCATGCAGGCGGTGTGCGAGCCCTATATCCGCCGCCGCGCCATCCGCCACATGGAGAAGGGCCGGGTGGTGATCTTCGCCGCCGGCACCGGCAACCCCTTCTTCACCACCGACACCGCCGCCGCCTTGCGCGCCTCGGAGATGGAGTGCGACGCGCTGCTCAAGGCGACCAAGGTCGACGGCGTCTATTCCGCCGATCCGCGCAAGAACCCGAAGGCCGAGCGCTACGATCGGCTCAGCTATCTCGAGGTGCTGTCCCGGGATTTGGGGGTGATGGACGCGGCGGCGGTCTCGCTGGCGCGGGAGAACGATATTCCGATCCTGGTCTTCTCCATTCATCAAGACGGCGGCCTTGCCGACGTCGTCACCGGGCGGGGCCGCTTCACGATCATCACGGAGTGAGAGTGAAGGCATGAGCGAAGAACAGATCATCAAGGACCTCCGCCGCCGCATGGACGGCGCGCTCGAGGTGCTGCGCAAGGAGTTCGCGGGGCTGCGCACCGGCCGCGCCTCGGCGAGCCTGCTCGATCCGGTGGTGGTGCAGGCCTATGGCAACCCCATGCCGCTCAACCAGGTCGCCACCGTGAGCGTGCCCGAGCCGCGCCTCATCATCGTCCAGGTCTGGGACCGCGCCAACGTCAAGGCCACGGAAAAGGCGATCCGCGAGGCCGGGCTTGGCCTCAACCCGCAGACCGAAGGCCAGACCCTCCGCGTGCCGATCCCCGATCTCAACGAGGAGCGGCGCAAGGAGCTCACCAAGGTCGCCGCCAAATATGCCGAGCAGGCGCGCGTCTCGGTGCGCAACGTGCGGCGCGACGGCATGGACCTGCTGAAGAAGCAGGAGAAGGACCACAAGATCACCCAGGATCAGCACCGCAAGCTCGACAAGGACATCCAGACGCTCACCGACGACACGATCAAGAAGGTCGACGGGCTTCTCGCCCAGAAGGACAAGGAGATCCTTCAGGTCTGAGCCTCATGGACACCGTCGCCACCGCGCCCTTGCCGCCGCCGCCCGCCCACGTCGCCATCATCATGGACGGCAACGGCCGCTGGGCGAAATTGCGCGGCCTGCCGCGCATCGCCGGCCATCGCAGCGGCGCCGAAGCGGTGCGCCGCACGGTCGAGGCGGCCGGCGAGTTCGGCATCGCCTATCTCACGCTCTTCGGCTTCTCCTCGGAGAACTGGAAGCGGCCGATCGGTGAGGTCGACGACCTCATGGGACTGCTGCGCCACTATATCCGCGCCGAGATCGCCGAGCTTCACGCCCGGGGCGTGCGCCTGCGCGTCATCGGCGAGAGGCGGCGGCTCGCGCCCGACATCGTCGCGCTCATCGACAAGGCCGAGGCGCTGACCGCGGGCAATGGCGGCCTCACCTTGACGATCGCGCTGTCCTATGGCGGCCGCGCCGAGATCGCGGCGGCGGCGAGCGCCATCGCCCGGGCGGCGGTGGAGGGCCGGCTCGCGCCGGAAGCGGTCGACGAGGCGGCGTTCGCGCGCCATCTCTTCACCGCCGACATGCCCGATCCCGACCTTCTCATCCGCACCAGCGGCGAGCAGCGCATCAGCAATTTCCTGCTGTGGCAGGCCGCCTATGCCGAGCTCGTCTTCACCAGCACGCTGTGGCCCGATTTCGGCAAGCCCGATCTCGAAAAGGCGTTGCGCGACTATCACGGCCGCGACCGCCGCTACGGCGCCTCCGTTGGCACGCGCTAAGCCCACTCCGCTGCAACTGCGGATCCTGTCGGCGCTGGTGCTGGCGCCCTTGGCTTTGGGCGCGGTCTGGGCAGGGGGGCGCTGGGTGCTGGCGCTGGTGCTGCTGGGCGTCGCGGCCATGGGCTGGGAATGGGCCGGTCTCGTCGTGCGCGGCGGTTTCAACGCCACCGCCGCTTTCATCCCCATGACCGGGCTTGCCGCCATCGCCGCGCTCGGCCTCGGCGCCGGCGCGGGCCTCGCCGGCCTCATCGCCGTCCTGGGCGCGCTCCTGGTGCTGGCAACCGCCGCCGCTTCGGGCAAGGCGGAGCCGCTTTGGGCGGCGGCCGGGACCTTCTGGATCGCTCTCGGCGCCGGCGCCTTCCTTGCCCTCGCTCTTCTTCCCGAAAAAGCGCATGTGACGACCTATTGGCTCTTGGCAGTTGTTTGGGCCAACGACATCGCCGCTTATGCCGCCGGCCGCAGCATCGGCGGACCCAAGCTCGCGCGGCATCTCAGCCCCAACAAGACCTGGGCCGGGTTTGCCGGCGGCATGGCGGCTTCCGGGCTGGCGGGCGCGCTCATGGGGCTGGCGTCCGGGGCGAACCTCGGCACGCTGGCCGGCGTGAGCCTGCTGCTGGGCCTTGCCGCCCAGCTCGGGGATCTTGCGGAATCCTGGGCCAAGCGCCATTTCGGCGTTAAGGATGCCAGCCGGCTCATCCCGGGGCATGGGGGGCTGCTCGACCGCGTCGACGGGCTGCTGGCGGCCTCGATATTGGCCGGGGCGATGACCCTCGCCGCCGGCCGGTCGCCTTTGCTATGGTGAAGCGGAGCGGCTTATCCACATTCTTGACAAAAAGGGCGTACACTCTCGCCTTGACGAGTTAACGATTGCGGCGACGGGCGTCCAGGAAAGGACAAATCCTTGATCATGGCGTGGTTGACAGGCGGCTTCGGCCATCTCATCGCTTTCCTGCTCGTCCTCACCGTGCTGGTCTTCGTGCACGAGCTTGGCCATTACCTAGTGGCGCGGCGCAACGGCGTGCGCGTCGAGACCTTCTCCATCGGCTTCGGCCCCGAGCTTTTCGGCTGGCACGACCGCGCCGGCACGCACTGGAAAGTGAGCGCCGTGCCGCTGGGCGGCTACGTCAAGATGTTCGGCGACGCCGATCCCGCCTCGCTGCCGGGCGAGCATCTCCGCGACATGACGGAGGCGGAAAAGGCCGTCTCCTTCCACCACAAGCGCCTGTGGCAGCGCGTGGCGGTGGTGTCGGCGGGACCGATCGCCAATTTCGTGCTGGCGGTGCTGCTGCTCACCGTCATCATCGCCGTGCGCGGCCAGCAATTCTCGCCTCCCGATGTGGGCCAGGTGCTGGCGGGCAGCGCCGCCGAGGCCGCCGGCATCAGGCCCGGCGACATCGTCGTCGCCATCGACGGCGAGCCCATCGACCGCTTCGAGACCATCCAGCGCATCGTCGAGACCAACACCGGCACGCCGCTCGAGCTGGTGGTGAAGCGCGGCGACGGCGAATTCACCTTGAGCGTCACGCCCAAGGTGGTCGTCGAGACCGACCGGCTGGGCTTCAGCCACCGCATCGCGCGCCTCGGCATCGGCCGCAAGGGCGTCGATTTCATCCAGCGCAGCCCCCTGACCGCCGTCTGGTACGCCGCCGACGAGGCCTGGTATCTCACCACCGGCACGCTCAAGGCGGTCTGGCAGATGATCATCGGCCTGCGCTCCAGCGACGAGCTCAGCGGGCCCATCGGCATCTTCCAGTTGTCGGGGGCGGTGGCGCAGGAGGGCTTCATTCCGCTGCTCGGCTTCGCGGCGGTGCTGTCGATCAATCTCGGTCTCATCAACCTCTTTCCCATCCCGGTGCTTGACGGCGGCCATCTGCTGTTCTATGCCGCCGAGGCCATTCGCGGAAAGCCGCTCAGCCAGCGCGCGCAGGAGTACGGCTTCCGTCTCGGCTTGGCCTTGGTGCTGATGCTGATGGTGTTCGCTACCTGGAACGACCTGGTACGACTCTCCAAGTCCTGGAGCTCTTAAAAAAACCGGACGCATGGGCTGAAGCGGGGCGAGCGAAAGCGGTTCGAAGGCGGGGGGCGTATTGCGGCGTAACCTGGCTGTTGCAGCGGTCTGCGTCGGCGTTGCAGGCGCGACTGGAATGGCCGTCCTGCCGCCGCGGCAGAGCGCCGCGCAAGTGCCCGCCGGCGGCACCATCGCCGAGATCCGCATCGAAGGCACCCAGCGCGTGGAGCCCGGGACGGTCCGGTCCTATCTCAAGGTCCAGCCGGGCGACCCCTTCGACGCCGACCGCATCGACAGCTCGCTCAAGAGCCTGTTCGCCACCGGCCTCTTCGCCGACGTGACCCTGCGCCGCCAGGGCAACGCGCTCATCATTCACGTGGTGGAGAATCCGGTCATCAACCGCATCGCGTTCGAAGGCAACAAGAAGCTCACCGACGACACCCTCAACCAGGAGATCCAGCTCAAGCCGCGCACCGTCTACACCCGCACCAAGGTGCAAAGCGACGTGAAGCGCATCCTCGACCTCTACCGCCGCAACGGCCGCTTCGCCGCCCGGGTCGAGCCCAAGATCATCCCGCTCGAGCAGAACCGCGTCGACCTCGTCTATGAGATCGACGAAGGGCCGTCCACCGGCGTCCGCAGCATCAATTTCGTCGGCAACCGCCTGTTCGACGCGGACCGCCTGCGCGGCGTGATCCAGACCAAGGAGTCGCGCTGGTATCGCTTCTTCAGCAGCGACGACAATTACGATCCGGACCGGCTCACCTACGACCGCGAGCTGCTGCGCAAATTCTACCTTTCGGAGGGCTATGCCGATTTCCGCGTCGTCTCCGCCGTCGCCGAGCTGACGCCGCAGCGCGACGGATTCTTCATCACCTTCACCCTCGAGGAAGGCGAGCGCTACCGCTTCGGCAAGATCGACGTGACCAGCGCGATCAGGGACGTCACCGCCGACACGCTGCGGCCGCTGGTGACGGTGCGCGAGCACGAGTGGTACAACGCCGACCACATCGACAAGACGATCTCCGCGCTCACCGACGCGCTCGGCAATCGCGGCTACGCCTTCGTGGACATCGAGCCGCGCGTCAAGCGCAACGCCGAGGCGCATACCATCGACGTCACCTTCGACGTCAAGGAAGGACCGCGCGTCTATGTCGAGCGCATCGACATCACCGGCAACGTGCGCACGCTCGACAAGGTGATCCGCCGCGAGTTCCGGCTGCTCGAGGGCGACGCCTTCAACACCTCGCGCCTGCAGCGCTCCGAGCAGCGCATCAAGAACCTCGGCTACTTCAAGAAGGTCGACGTCACCAACAATCCCGGCAGCGCGCCCGACAAGACGGTCATCACCGTCAACGTCGAGGAGCAGTCGACCGGCGAGTTCTCGATCGGCGCGGGCTTCTCGACCACCCAAGGCATCCTCGGCGACATCTCCGTCCGCGAGCGCAATCTGCTCGGAAGCGGCCAGGATTTGCGCATCGGCACCACCATCGCGCAATACAGCGACCAGGTGGAGCTGAGCTTCACCGAGCCCTATTTCCTGGACCGCAATCTCGCGGCCGGCTTCGATCTCTTCCTCATCAACCAGAACAACCAGCTTCTGGGGGCCTACCTGCCGTACAACCAGTTCAGCTACGGCGGGACGCTGCGGGTGGGCTACCAGATCACCGAGCCGCTGCGCCAGACGCTCAAATACACGCTGCGCCACGACACCATCGACGACGTCCAGACGACCGCCTCGCGCTTCATCCAGGAGGAGGCCGGCTCGCGCAACACCTCGGCGGTGGGGCAGGTGCTGCTTTACGACAAGCGCGACAACCGGCTCGACCCGACCGCGGGCTATTACGTGCAGCTTGCCACCGACATCGCCGGGCTGGGCGGCGACGTCCGCTATGGACGCGGCGTGGTCTCCGGCGGCTACTATTTCGGGCTCGCGCCCAACTACGTGCTGAGCTTCACCGCCGAGGGCGGCTACATCCACGGCATCGACGAGATCGTGCACATCGAGGATCGCTTCTTCGTCGGCGGCGACAATCTGCGCGGCTTCAAGGTCGCCGGCATCGGCCCGCGCGACCTCAGCTCCAACGACGCGTTGGGCGGCAATACCTATTACATCGGCACCGTGTCGGAGAGCTTCCCGCTCGGCTTGCCGCAGGAGCTCGGGCTCAGCGGCCACGTCTTCAGCGATTTCGGCACGCTTTACGGCGTCGACGAGACCGGCAACATCGCCGACACGCATATGATCCGCTTGTCCACCGGTTTCGGCTTTTCCTGGAAATCGCCGCTCGGACCGGTCCGCCTCGACTTTGCCGTGCCCATCGTGCGCGAGCCCTACGACAAGTCGCAGTATTTCCGCGTCAATTTCGGCACGAGGTTCTGATGCCCGTGTTGCTCCGCCGCCGGGCCCTCGGCGCGCTGCTGCTGATCGCCGCCGCGCTGGCGCCCGCCCGGCGCCTCGAGGCGCAGCAGGCGCTGCCGCCGGTGATCCTGATCGTCGACATGCAGCAGATCCTCCAGGACGCCAAGGCCGCCAAGGAAGTGCAGGCGGTGCTCAATCAGCAATACAGCACCTATTCCAAGCAGGTGGCGCAACAGGAGGACGAGCTGCAGAAGGGCGGCGCCGATCTCGAGCGCCAGCGCACGGTGATGGCGCCCGAGGTCTATTCCGCGCGTGCGCGCGAGCTGCAACAGCGCTATGACGAGTTGGGCAAGACGGTTCAGGCCAAGCGCCAGGCACTGCAGCAAAGCCTCAACGACGCCATGGGCAAGGTGCGCGCGGCCGCCCTCGAGATCGTGGGCGACATCAGCAAGGAGCGGCACGCCACGCTGGTGCTGGAGAAGCAGGCGGTGGTCTATGAGAGCGAAGGCATGGATATCAGTGCCGAGGCCATCCAACGCCTCGACAAGAAGCTGCCCTCGGTGAAGGTCGATCTTCCCGACGGCAGCGACGGCGGCCTCAGGCCGCCGCCGAAGAACTAGGCGGGACAGGCATGGCGGATCCGCGCTTTTTCAGCCTCGCCGGTCCCTTCAGCGTGGCGGAGATCGCGCGCCGCACCGGCGCCGTCATCGGCGGCGCCGGCAAGGCCGAGCTGCTGCTGCTCGACGTGGCGCCGCTCGACAGCGCCGGGCCTGAGCACCTGACCTGGCTCGACAACCGCAAATATCTCGAGGATTTCCGCCGCACCGGCGCGGGAGCCGTGTTCGTCCAGCCGGCGCTCGCCGACCAGGCGCCGGTGGAGGCGACGCTGCTGCTGACCGAGCAGCCTTATCGCGGCTATGCCGTCGCCGCCCAGGCCTTCTATCCCGAGCCGCCGCCGGTGCCGGGCATAGCCCCGGGGGCGTCGATCGACCCCTCGGCGCGGCTGGGCGAAGGCACGGCGGTGGAAGCCAATGCGGTGATCGGGCCGGGAGTCGAGATCGGCAAGCGCTGCCTGATCGGCGCCAACAGCGTCATCGCCGCCGCCTCGCGGCTCGGCGACGACGTGCGCGTCGGCGCCAATGTCAGCATCAGCCACGCGCTGATCGGCGCGCGCGTGCGGCTCTATCCCGGCGCCCGCATCGGCCAGGAAGGCTTCGGCTTCGCGCTCGATCCCAAAGGCTATGTCAAAGTGCCGCAGCTCGGCCGGGTGATCATCGGCGACGACGTCGAGATCGGCGCCAACACCACCATCGACCGCGGCGCCGGGCCGGATACGGTCATCGGCGCCGGCACAATGATTGATAATTTGGTGCAAATCGGGCACAACGTGCAGATAGGGCGCGGCTGCGTGCTGGTCTCGCAAAGCGGCATATCCGGCAGCACCCGGCTCGGGGACTATGTCATGATCGGCGGCCAGGGCGGGCTCATCGGTCATCTCGTCATCGGCAGCGGCGCTCGCATCGCGGCCCAGGCGGGGGTCATGCGCGACGTTCCGCCGGGCGAGACCGTGATCGGCGCTCCGGCCGTGCCGGCGAAGGAGTTCTTTCGTCAGGTCGCGGCTCTGCAGCGGCTCGCCAAAAGGAAAAACACGTAGCTATGGACATGTCGCAACCGGTGGTCACCGCCGAGGTCGATATCCAGCGGATCCTGCAGATGATCCCGCACCGCTATCCCTTTTTGCTGATCGACCGGGTGGTGAACGTGATCAGCGGCGAAAGCGCCGTCGGCATCAAGAACGTGTCGATCAATGAGAGTTATTTTCAGGGGCATTTCCCGGAGCATCCGGTGATGCCGGGGGTGCTGATGATCGAGGCCATGGCGCAGACCGCGGCGGTGCTGGTGGTGCAGACGCTGGGGCCGGAGTCGGAGGGCAAGCTGGTCTATTTCATGAGCGTCGACAACGCGCGGTTCCGCCACCCGGTCTTTCCCGGCGATCAGCTCCACGTCAAGGTGGTGCGCAAGCACAACCGCGGCAACGTCTGGAAATTCGAGGGCCAGGCGCTGGTGCGCGACCAGGTCATGGCCGAGGCGGTGTTCGCCGCCATGATCCGGGATCGCTAGGCCCGTGGCCGCGATCCATCCGACCGCCATCATCGAGCCCGGCGCCGAGATCGCCGCAGGCGCGCGCATCGGCCCCTATTGCCACGTGGGACCCAAGGTCGTGCTCGGCGAGGAGGTCGAGCTGCTGTCCCACGTCGTCGTCGCCGGCCGCACCAGCATCGGCGCCGGCACGCGCATCTTTCCCTTTGCCTCGATCGGCCACCGGCCGCAGGATTTGAAATACGCCGGCGAGGATTCGGCGCTGGTCATCGGCCGGCGCAACGTGATCCGCGAGCACGTGACCGTCAATCCCGGCACCGCCGGCGGCGGCATGCTGACGCAGATCGGCGACGGCTGCCTCTTCATGGTCGGCGTGCATGTGGGACACGACTGCCGGCTCGGCGACAACGTCATCATGGCCAACAACGCCACCCTCGCCGGGCACGTCGTGGTCGGCGACTACGCCGCGTTCGGTGGCCTCTCGGCGGTGCATCAATTCGTGCGCATCGGCCAGCACGCCTATGTCGGCGGCGTCACCGGGGTCGAGCGCGACGTCATCCCGTTCGGGCTGGTGATGGGCGATCGCGCGCGGCTCGCCGGCCTCAACATGGTGGGGCTGCAGCGCCGCGGCTTCTCGCGCGAGGACATCCAGGCGCTGCGCGGCGCCTATCAGATGATCTTCGAGGACGGCAACGGCACGCTCGCCGAGCGCGTCGAGGCGGCGGCGGCGCGCTACGGCGAAGTGAAGCCGGTGCGCGACCTCGTCGACTTCATGCGCGCCGACAACGCGCGCGGCTTCGTCCAGCCGAAGAGCAATGGCGCCTAAGCTCGGCATCCTCGCCGGCGCCGGCGAACTGCCGTTGCGCGTGATCGAAGCCTGCCGCGCCGCCGAGCGCCCGTTCTTCGTCCTCGCCTTCGAAGGCTCGGCCGATCCCGCCATCCTCGCCGGCGCGCCGCACGCCTGGATCCGGCTCGGCGCGGCGGGCGAGGGCTTGCGCCTCTTGCGCGAGAACGGCGTCGAGGAGCTGGTGATGGCGGGCGGCGTGCAGCGCCCGTCGCTGCTGCAACTGAGGCCGGATTGGCGGGCCGCCAAATTCTTCGCCCGGGCGAGCTACCGCGCGCTGGGCGACGACGGCCTGTTCAAGGCGATCATTCGCGAGCTCGAGGAGGCCGAGGGCTTCCGCGTCGTCGGCGCCGAAAGCCTGCTCGGGGCGGCCTTGGCGCCCGAGGGGCCGCTCGGCCGGCTCGGCCCCGACGAGGCGGCGCGCCAGGACATCGCGCTGGGCTTGCGCATCGTGCGCGCGCTGGGCGCGCTCGATATCGGCCAGGCGGCGGTGGTGCAGCACGGAATGGTGCTCGGCGTCGAGGCGATCGAAGGCACCGACGCGCTGATCGAGCGCTGCGGCGCGCTGAAGCGCGAAGGGCCGGGCGGCGTGCTGGTCAAAGGAGCCAAGCCCGGGCAGGAGCGGCGCGCCGATCTCCCGACCATCGGTCCCCGCACCGTAGCGCGGGCGGCGGCGGCGGGCCTTGCCGGCATCGCCGTCGAGGCGGGCGCGACGCTCGTCCTCGACTGCGGCGCGACGGCCGCCGCCGCCGACCGCGCCGGGCTTTTCGTCGTCGGCGTCGTTGCGCCATGAGCGCCGAGGCGCCGCTCGTCTACATCATCGCCGGCGAGCCCTCGGGCGACGCCTTGGGCGGCCGGCTGATGGCGGCGCTGCGCGAGCGCAGCGGCGGCGCCGTGCGCTTTGCCGGCATCGGCGGCGAGCGCATGGCGGAGCAGGGGCTGGAGAGCCTGGTGCCGCTGCATGAGCTTGCGGTGATGGGCGTCGCCGAAGTGCTGCCGCGCGCGCGCCGCATCCTGCGCCGCGTCAGCGAGACGGTGGCCGAGATTCGCCGGCTGAAGCCCGCGGCGGTGGTCACCATCGACAGCTCCGGCTTTACCTGGCGCGTGGCGCAGCGCTTGCGGCGGAGCGGCGAGACGGCATTGCCGCTGATCCATTACGTGGCGCCCATGGTCTGGGCCTGGCGCGGCGGACGGGCGCGGCGCATGGCGCGCTGGTACGACCATCTGCTGGTCCTGCTGCCTTTCGAGCCGCCCTATTTCACCCGGGTCGGGCTCGCTTGCAGCTATGTCGGTCATCCCGTGGTGGAAAGCGGCGCCGAGCGCGGCGACGGGCCCGGCTTCCGCCGAGCGCACGCCATCCCGCCCGAGGCGCCGGTGCTGGCGGTGCTGCCGGGAAGCCGCCGCGGCGAGGTCGGGCGCCTGCTGCCGCCCTTTGCCGGCGCGGTCGAGCGCCTCGCGCGGATCCATCCCGACCTTCGGCTGGTGGTGCCGGTGACCGAGACCGTGGCGGCGCCGGTGGCCGAGGCCGTCGCCTCCTGGGCGGCGCCGGCGGTGGTGGTGCGCGGCGAGCGCGAGAAATACGACGCCTTTGCCGCCAGCACCGCGGCCATGGCCGCTTCCGGCACGGTGGCGCTGGAGCTGGCGCTCGCCGGCGTGCCGGCGCTCGTCGCCTATCGCCTCAACCCATTGACCCATGGGCTGCTGCGGCGCATCGTCAAGGTCGAGCATGCTCACCTGCTCAACCTGATCCTGGGGCGCGCGGTGGTGCCGGAGCTGATCCAAGGAGACTGCACGCCGGAACGTCTTGCCGCGACGGCCGAGAGCCTGCTCGCCGACGAGACGCGGCGGCGCGCGCAGATCCTCGCCTGCCGCGAGGCGCTGCGCCAGCTCGGCCTGGGCGAGATCTCGCCGAGCCGGCGCGCCGCCGACATCGTGCTGTCGATCATCGCGGCGCGCCGGCGCGGCGCCGATCTCACCGCCGCCTGAGCCGCGCGCGCGCCCCGCGAAAACCGAGAGGAGGCTCCCATGGACACGAGAACCGCCGGCAAGGAGACCGCGCCCGTCATCGCCGCGGGGCGGATGCTGCACGCCATGATCCGCGTCTTCGATCTCGAGAAGTCGCTCGACTTCTATACGCGGCTGCTGGGAATGCAGGCGCTGCGCCGGCGCGAGGTGCCGGAAGGCCGCTATACTCTCGCTTTCGTCGGCTACGGCAGCGAGGAGAACAGCACGGTGATCGAGCTTACCCATAACTGGGACCAGAAAGAGCCTTACGCGCTCGGCACCGCCTTCGGCCACCTCGCCATCGGCGTCGCCGACGTCCATGCCACCTGCGCCAAGCTCGGCCAGGAAGGCGTCAAGATCACGCGGCCGCCGGGGCCGGTGAAGTTCGGCACCACCGTCATCGCCTTCATCGAGGATCCCGATGGCTACAAGATCGAGCTCATCCAGCGTCAGTAGGCCGGGCGCCGAGCCGCGCCTCGAGCTCAGCATCGAGGAGCGCGGCGAGGCGGGGCGCATCGCCCGGCTCGTCGTCGATTATCACGGCAAGCTCAACATCCTGACGCGGCGGCTCATCGACGATTTCGCGGAAAAGGTCGACCGGCTCGCCGGCGACGGCGAGCTGCGCGCGCTGGTGCTGACCGGCGCCGGCGAGCGCGCCTTCATCGGCGGCGCCGATATCCGCGAGCTGGCGGCGCTCGACGGCGCCGGCGCCGCGCCCTTCATCGACGCGCTGCACCGCGCCTGCGACGCCTTGCGCCGCCTGCCGGTGCCGGTGATCGCGCGCGTCCACGGCTATGCGCTGGGCGCGGGCCTCGAAGTCGCGGCCGCCTGCGATCTGCGCATCGCCAGCGAGCATGCGCGCTTCGGCATGCCCGAGGTCAAGGTCGGCATTCCCTCGGTGATCGAGGCGGCGCTGCTGCCGAGCCTCATCGGCTGGGGCCGCACGCGCCGCCTGCTGCTGACCGGCGAGATCATCGACGCGCACACGGCCGAGCGCTGGGGCCTGGTCGAATGGTGCGTTCCCGCGGCGCAGCTCGACGCGGCGGTGAGCGAGCTGCTCGACGCCATTCTCGCCTGCGGCGCCAAGGCGATCCGGCTGCAAAAGACGCTGGTGCGCGAGTGGGAGGAGCTGCCGATGTCGCAGGCGATCGCGCGCGGCATTGCGAGCTTCGCCGACGCCTTCGCCAGCGACGAGCCGCAGCGGATGATGGGCGATTTCCTGGCCAAGGCGGCGGCGCGGCGCAAGGCGCGCTCGCGCTAGCGCCGCGCGGGCGGGAGGGACATAGGACAATGTCCTATGACTTTGTCTCGCGCGGAAGCGCCCGCGCGCGGTAGATTGCACGGAGGACTCCGCCCGATGCGCCCGCTCACGATCGCCCTTGCCGCCTCCGGCCTCACCCGGTCCTTGAAGGAGGGCGCGGTCGATTGCGGCCGGCCGCTCGATTTCGTGCCCGTGGAGCAGATCGTGCCGCTGATGCGGCGCATGGTGCGCGCGCTCGCCTTCGACATCTGCGAGATGGCGTTCACCACCTATCTCTGCGCGCGGGCGGCGGGCAAGCCGATCACCGCCATCCCGGTCTTCGTCACGCGCAACTTCCATCATCGGGCGGCCTTCCAGAATGTCAAGGCCGGCTTGCGTTCGCCGCGCGATCTCGAAGGCCGCGTGGTGGCGGTCAATCGCGGCTACACCGTCACCACGGGTCTCTGGGTGCGCGGGATTCTCGCAGACGAGTACGGCGTCGATCTCGGCAAGGTCACCTGGGCGCCGACCGATGACGAGCACGTCCAGGAATACCTGGCGCCCGCCAACGTCACCTACAAGTTCCGCGGCCGGCCGGCGGCGGAGCTGCTGCTCTCGGGCGAGGCGGTGGCAGCGGTCGGCGACGTGCGCAGCGACGCGCCGGAGATCAAACCGCTCATCCCCGAGGCGCAGGAGGCCGGCTACGCCTGGTACCAACGGACCGGCATCTATCCCATCAACCATACGGTGGTGGTGAAGGACGAGGCGCTGGCGGCGGAGCCTGACCTCGCCCGCGCATTGGTCGAGGCGTTCGTCGCGGCCAAGGCGGCATATCTGGCGCGGCTCGACGCGGGCGGGGAGCTCGGCCCGGCGGATGAGACCGTGCGCCGCCTCAGCGAAGTGGTGGGCGATCCCTTTCCCTTCGGCGTCGCCGCCAACCGGCCGGCGCTGGAGACCATCGTGCGCTATGCCGTGGAGCAACAGGTGATCCCGACCGCGCTGCGCCCGGAGCAGCTCTTCGCGAGGAGCGCGCTGGAGCCGGCCTAGGCCGTACGCACCCGGATTCGGCTTTTCGCTTGACCCGGAGCGGTCATTGCAAATGAGCGAGAGGATTGCCCGCAAGGGGTGGGAAGCGGACATAAGACCGTCGCGCTTTTTAAGGCTGGTTTGCGCCCGGACTTGCCGTGCAGAGCGGCTACCCCACGTCTCGAAAGCTGGCATCCACCTCGACCGAGCAGCGCCAAATTATCATCGCCACACGAAGGCTATGGCGTCGCTCCTAGACTCCGCGGAATATATAGAAAGCGAGTTTCCGAGGCTGGTGGTCGCGTTTTTTGAAAGGCTTTACACGCTCTCCTAAACCCAGCGAAAATGAGGATGAGGAAGCATGCAAGAAATCACTGTCGGTACGTCCGGTGAACTTCAAGAAATACTCGCCGGATTTGGCGCGGGTTATCTTTTCCGTGGACAAACCGCCCATTTCGAGCATCAGGGCTACCCGTCCGTCGTCACCTCGTTCGATCGCAAAGGCTGCATCCCGAGTGCCATGCTCAGATGGTCTCATTATGCAGACAAGGTGCTCGAGGCTTGGGTCGGACCCAAAGCAACCCCAGAGGTTTTCTCGCAGGCGCTCCTCCAGCACTATGGCTGGCGTTCCTTCTATGTCGATTGTTCAGCCAGTCCTGGCGTGGCGGCGTGGTTTGCATCCCACACTTATTCCGACCGCATCGCTATTGAGATGTCCGAAGATTACGAAGAGCGGCCTGTCATGCTTCGGAAGCGCCATGCTAATTATGCGCTCAAACAAGGCGAGGGGCATCTTTATGTGATCGACCGCGACCGTGCGCATGATCGCAGCGGAACGGTCGACCTCGCGGGTATCGCGATTGACAAATTTCGTGTTCGGCCCATGGCGCAGCAAGCTTGGCTAGTCGGACCGCTACGCGAGGAGCGGCTCGATATGGATTGCCTCGTCGCGCATATTCGGGGTGACCGCGCCATTTTTCGGGACTGCGCGGCGGCTGGCGGTTTTATCGCCACCGACGATCTATTCCCGCCGCGCCGAGAAGACCCAATCTTGGACGCGTTGCTTGGGCTCCCGTGGATCAAAATAAGTGGGATCGAGGAGAAGCCCGGCTATATCGATTTTTATGAGCGCCCTCTCGATCTTCCCGAATACCAAGACAGCTATGTGAAGATAAATTCGGAGCGCGTCGCCTTCTTCCATGGTGCGCGCGTGGCTGACGGAATCGATCTTGCCGGGGCAAGCGATGGCGGCATCGTTGTCGCTGTGCCCGACATTGTCATGTTTGGTACACCGGACCCTGCACCACTTCTATTCCCGAAAGTGCGGGAGTTGGTACGCGAGCATCGCTTGGTAGCCTTCGAGGTAAACCAGCTTGTGCAGCACGCCACGCTCGGAAATACCGCCTTCTATCAAAAGGGGATCGTAGTCTGGGAGCATGAACCCGATCTTATCGAGCTATGCGAACTTATGGTCGAGCACCCCGGACTTGATCTGACACGAGCGAGTTTGACGCCTGGTTGGTACTACCGCGTCGATGGCGAGGGGTCTTGGCATCGCGAACCTCACGAGCACGACTGCGATTGCGGCACCACGCGCACTCACCTTCGCCATGTGTCGGCGCTCTACATTATCGAGGCGTTCCTGCGCGAGCCGAAAGACTTTTCGGAGTAGAAGCAAGGTAGGTAGGATCGCGCCATCCGGTCAATCCCACGCGCTTCGGCGCCTGCCGGCTTGTGCAACTCGGCCCCCTTTGCGCAGGACACACGCGAATTTGATACTCGGCTCGGTGGCGCCCGGAAGTGGGCGATCCGCGTCCGGCCCGTCACTGCTGCTTCGCGCCCATTGCGGTCACCGGTGCACCGCCGTGACGTCCCGAAAGCGGACAAAGCATCCCAGGGTGTCCAGCGACATCCGGAACTGCATCGGCCATCTCGACGCGCCGCTCATTGCGCCGCTTGACAGTCAGAGGCTCGCGCGAAAAGCGGTCATCGCGCGAACGGCGATCCGGAGCGGCTCCAATTCGAATGTATTAGAAAATATGCCGTATGCGCCCGGTGACGGCCGCCTTCCTGCGATGGCGCAGGCGTGAGATGTTTGCACATTAATTGGCGAGTTAATGTGCAAACGATGGTCGAGG
>DASPSJ010000065.1:0-33165 GCA_035623985.1 Allostellaceae bacterium
CTCAGCGCTCCACTTGCGCCGCCGCTCCCGACCGGGAAGAACCGAGACCTCGACCATCGTTTGCACATTAACTCGCCAATTAATGTGCAAACATCTCACGCCTGCGCCATCGCAGGAAGGCGGCCGTCACCGGGCGCATACCCCCCGCCGGACCCGATGATCTCAGCAATTGGGATCATCACTGTCGAGAGGACGTCGTCCAATTCGACAATCGCGAGGGGAAAGTCTTCGGATAATATCGCACGAGCATGAGAGAGGAACTGGATCTCGAAGCCGCGTGCCGTAATCTTGTCTAACATGCTTACGTCCGCTCGTTTCGCGCAACGTAATAGATGCGGCAGCACAATCACAAGGTCAGGTGGATGATGTATCGAGCAAGTAAATTACGCTAGCCTCAACATCTCCCAGAAAATCACCTTGTTGCAAATCCTGGTGCCCGCTGCCGGACTTGAACCGGCACGGCCTTTTGGGCCAAGGGATTTTAAGTCCCTTGCGTCTACCGTTCCGCCAAGCGGGCACAGGCAGGAGCGCGGCCCGGACGCTACACGATGGCGCCGCCCCGCGCCACGGGCCCCTATTCCAGGATGGGCGTGTCGCCGAGGCTGCGCACCAGCGCCGCCACCTCCTCCGTGCCGGCGGCAAGGCGCTCCGCATCGCGGCCGCGCACCACGAGGGTCGTGCCGAACTCGCCGCGGCGGTAGAAGGGATAAGAGCCGATATCGAGATCGGCATAGCGCGCCTGAATCTCGCCGAGCCCCTTGGCGATGACGCCTTCGGCGAGATGGCAGGTCACCGCGCGCGACAGCATCGGCCGGCCGCCTTTCAAATCGTGCCTGATGGCGTCGAACATGGCCTGCATGACGCTCGGAATGCCGGCCATGACGAAGACGTTCTCCATGCGGAAGCCGGGCGCGCGCGACACGGCGTTGCGGATGAGGCTCGCGCCCTCGGGCGTGTGCGCCATGCGCAGCCGCGCCTCGTTGAGGTCGGCGGGCCTGTAATGCTCCAGGAAGATCTGATGCGCCTCGGGATGAAGCGTCCAGGGCACGCCGAACGCCTTCGCCACGCATTCCGAGGTGATGTCGTCATGGGTGGGGCCGATGCCACCGGTGGTGAAGAGATAGTCGTATTTGGCGCGCAGCTCGTTGACGGCGGCGACGATCGCCGACTCGATGTCGGGGATGACCCGCGCCTCGCGCAAGGTCACGCCGACCTCGTTGAGGCCGGCGGCGATAAAGGCCAAGTTGGCGTCCTGGGTCCGGCCCGAGAGAATCTCGTTGCCGATGATGAGGACAGAGGCGGTGACGATCTTCTCGGCGGTCATGGCGGCTCCCGGCGCGATTGCGCGCGTGGCTCGCCCCACCTCACCCTCCCTCTTCGCCCCTCAGGGGCGGAGAGGGCTGGGGTGAGGTGGGGGGTGTGGTCTCGCGCGCTCGCTCAAGCATTTCCGATTCCGCATGAAAAGGCAAAGCCGCAGCCGCGCTTGCCGCCGCGCCGCCTTGCCTCTATAGCGCCGGCGCCATGCGCTTTCCCCGGCCGCTGGTGCGCGGCGTCCTGCTGCGGCGCTACAAGCGCTTTCTCGCCGATGTCCGGCTGCCGGACGGGACCGAGACCACCGCCCATTGCGCCAATCCCGGCAGCATGCTGGGGCTCGCCGCGCCGGGCGCCGAAATCTGGCTGTTGGCGAGCGCCGATCCCAAGCGCAAGCTCGCCTGGTCCTGGGAGCTGGTCCGCGCCGAGGGCCAGCTCGTCGGCGTCAACACGGCGCATCCCAACCGGCTGGCGGCGGAGGCAATCGCCGCGGGCCGCATTCCCGAGCTCGGCGGCTATCAGAGCCTCCAGCGCGAAGTAGCCTATGGCAGGGCGAGCCGAATCGACCTGTTGCTGAAAGGCCAGGGACGCCCCATCTGCTACCTCGAGGTGAAGAACGTGCATTTGAGGCGCGGTGGCTGCGCCGAGTTTCCCGACAGCGTCACCGCCCGCGGCGCCAAGCATCTGGCCGAGCTTGGCGCCATGGCCGCCGCCGGCCATCGCGCGGTGATGCTTTACGTGGTGCAGCGCGGCGATTGCCGCCAGTTCCGCATCGCCGGCGACATCGATCCCGTCTATGCCATCGCCTTCGCCGAGGCGCGCGCGGCGGGGGTGGAGATGTTGTGCTATCATTGCCGCGTCGACACCGAGGCGATAGAGATCGAGGCGCCGCTGGCAATCGCGGCAGGAGCGGAAGAGGAATGATGAATTTGCAGCAGCGCGCGGCCATGGGCCTGCGGCCCTCGGAGCCCGAGGAGCGGCGCATCAAGCTGCACGGCGCCGAGGCCTTCCAAGGCATGCGCAAGGCCGGAAGGCTCGCCGCCGAGGTGCTCGACTTCATCACGCCCCAGGTCAAGCCGGGCGTCACCACCGACGCCCTCGACCGGCTCTGCCACGGCTTCATCCTCGATCACGGCGCGATCCCGGCGCCGCTCAACTATCGCGGCTTCCCCCGCTCGATCTGCACCTCGGTCAACCACGTCGTCTGCCACGGCATTCCCGGCGAGCGCAAGCTCGACGAGGGCGACATCCTCAACATCGACGTCACCGTCATCCTCGAGGGCTGGCACGGCGATACCAGCCGCATGTTCCTTTTGGGCGACAAGATCGCGCTCAAGGCGCGCCGCCTCGTCGAGGTCACCTGGGAAGCGATGATGCGCGGCATCGAGGCGGTCCGGCCGGGGGTGCGCACCGGCGCCATCGGGCACGCCATCCAGAGCTATGCCGAGGCGCGGCGCTTCTCGGTGGTGCGCGACTTCTGCGGCCACGGCATCGGCCGCATCTTCCACGACGCGCCTTCGATCCTGCATTTCGGCAAGCCCGAAGAGGGGCCGGAGCTGCGCGAAGGCATGTTCTTCACCATCGAGCCGATGATCAATGCCGGGCGCTGGGAAGTGAAGATCCTGAGCGACGGCTGGACCGCGGTCACCAAGGACCGCTCGCTCTCGGCGCAGTTCGAGCACACGGTGGGCGTGACCAGGGAAGGCTGCGAGATCTTCACCCTCTCGCCCAAGGACTGGCACCGCCCCCCTTACGAGGGCTGAGCGCCGCCGCTTATGCCCGCCATGGCAGGGCGGGCTGGTGAGGCGCGTCACAGGCAGCGGCCGGCTCCCCGTGCTTTTCTCCTGCAAGGTCCACGACGCGGGAGAAAGCGATGCCGGTCCTCCGACCTTGGACGTGCCTGGCGGGAGCCCTGGGGAAGGAGCCTTCCCTCGATGAAGTGCTGGCCGATCCGATCACCCGGCAATTGATGGCCAGCGACGGCCTGCGCCCCGACGACGTCGAGGGGGTGCTGATGGATGCAGTGCGGCGATCGAAGGCGAGGCCGACGGCCGGAGGATGAGAACGCGCGACCGGCGCCTCAGGGGCGCTCGACGAGCGTCCCGACGCGCGGGAAATGCGCTGCCGTCTTGCCGGTATTGAAGAATGGATCGTCGGTCGCGTCCTGATCGACGGCGGTGAGCGCCAGCTCCTGCGTCGCGCCGTGCCGGCCAAGGTCGAAAACCTCGATGCGCACCTGCGCGGTGCCATGGCGCTTCATGCCAAGCTGCTGCGCGGCGTAGCGGGAGACGTCGAGCACGCGGCCGCGCATATAGGGGCCGCGGTCGTTGATGCGGAGCACGGCCGACTTGCCGTTCTCCAGATTCGTCACGCGCACGATCGTATTCAGCGGCAGCCAGCGATGCGCCGCCGTGAGGTCGTTCATGTCGAAGGGCTCGCCGCTGGCGGTTGCCTTCATGTGGAATTCCTCGCCGTACCAGGAGGCGACGCCGGTATCGATGAAGCTCGGCAAGCAGCTCGATTGAACGACGGGGGGCGGCGCCACCGGGGCCGGCGGCGGCACGTCCCGCGGCGGGCCGGCGCAGGCGGAAAGGCTCGCTGCCGCGAGAGCGGCAAGAGCGAAAAACCGCGACGACCGCCTGAATGATCGAGCGTACAGAATGGGCTCCATGGCAGGTAAATCTAGTCTATGCCGTTCCACATCATAGTGTTCAAAAAAAGACATGGGATTATCGATAAAATAATGAAAATTGATCGACGAGATATATTCATCTTTCGACGGCCGGAAACCGCAGTTTCTCTCGAAGAAAATTGGATTATGAATATAGATCGCAAATATTCGTGCGACTTCGCCGGCAAATCTGCTTCCCTTGAACGGCATGGACAAGCGAAACTCCGGCATCTCGGGTCACCGGCAACGGCACGATGTCCACCAGAAAGCGCGCGACTTTGCTTCCGGAATTGCTGTCCGCCCGGCGCCAGCGATCGGCGGCATGCGCTTTCGGCGAGGCCGCCGCGGATGCCTGGCGGCTCAAGATCGCGGCCGTGCGGCGAAAACGGCGACCGCCCTCCTCGGCGGCTGCCGGGCCGCGTCCTGCGGCGGCGGCGGCGCTCGCGGCGGAGAGCCCTTTCCATCGCAAGGGCACGGCCAGCGCCGCGGATTTCCGCCCCGCCTATTGGCGGTATTATTAGAGAGCCGCGATGGTCCAGGCAGAGCCAGCGCTCCCGCAGGCGAGGATGCGCGCCAAATTGGTGGCCGATCTCGTCCGGGGCCGCCATCCCGGCAAGGCGGTCGAGGCGGCACCGGAGGGCGATCCTGCCGAGGGTGCTCCGCCGGCCGAACCGGCGCAGCCGCCGCCGGAGCCGCGGACGGAAAGCCCGCTGTTTTTCGACAAGGGGGTGGCCTCCGCGACCGGCTTCCGTCCGTCGTTCTGGTCCTATCGTCGCAAAGCAAAGGCCGAGAAATCGCCGGCGGTCCCGGCGGAGACGGCAGTCGCGGACTCGCCCGCCACCGCGATCGAGATCCCTGCCGCCTCGCCGGCCAGCCCGGGCATCGACGTCGACAAGCTCCCGTCTCAATCGCGGGAAAGCGAGGATGCGCCGCCGGTATCGCGACCGGACGGCGCCGATAATGTCGTCGCCCTCGTGCCGGAGGCTCGTCCCTCGGATGCGCCGACGGCCTTCCTGCGGCGGTTTCTGCGATCGGCGCCCAAGCCGGCACCGCCGGCACCGGCGCCGGAACCGTCCATGGGCTCGCCGCCAGATCACCCTTCCTTTCGGGCGCCGCGCCTTCCCGAGCCGCTGGACGAAGCCGCCGTTGCCCAGCTTCTCGCCTCCGGCGGTGGCGATGCGTCACCGCCCTCGCCCGAGCCTCCTGCGGCCGTCGCGGCGCCCAAGGCCGAACCGAACGTCCCGACGCCGGCTCTGTCCACGCTCGCTGATCGGAACGATGAAGAAGGCGAGCGGCGGCCGAAGATGGCCGCGCTGGACGAAAGTGCGGTTGCCGCGCTTCTTGCGCCGGGCAAGCAAGACGCGCCAGAGCGCGCCGCGTTGCCCGAGCCTCCCCTAGCCGTCGAAGCGCGAGACGCCGAACCGGATGTTGCGACGCGGCACTCGTTCTCGCCGCCGCAAGAGAAGAAAGACCGGTCCGCGGCGCCGCCGGAACCGATGTCGCCGGACGAAGCCGCAACCGCCGCTCTTCCCCCGCCGGCCGACGCGCCGGAGCGGATCGAAGCGCTGTCCCCGCCCGTCGACGCAAGCCCCACGGCTCCGGATGCCGCGCCGGAGATTGCCGCGGGAGACGGGAAGGAAAGCGCGGCATTCCCCGCCGACGCGCCGCACAGGGTGGAAACTCCGCTTACGCTTGCGGCGGCTGAAGCAGCCGCCGAGGCACTGCCCACGCTCGACCTCCGCGATCGCGACGCCGCCGCAGAAGCGGATGCGCCCGCCGGCCTTGGCGAGCCGCCGGCCTGGGAGCACCCGGCCGACCGCGACGAGTGGCAGGACGGCGACGGCGCGGCGCCCGCGCCGCCGCCGGAAGAGCCGGGCTGGACCAGCGAGGCCGATCCGTCGTCGAGGGAAGCGATGATCGAAAGCCTCGGCGCCGCCATCGAGAGCGTGCTGTCCGAGAGACGGTATGGATCGCCTCAGCCGGCGCGGCAAACGGGGTTCGCCTCCTACCGGTCGACCGCGGTGGAGGCCGTGACCTGCAACACGCTCTTGGATGAGCTTGGCGCGGCAAGGCCGCCGAAGATCGAGGAGCCGCCGCCGCCGAAGAAGAGCTATGGGTTCCTGCTGGGTTTTCTCGGCGCCTTCCTCGTCCTTATCCTGTCGGCCTATATTCTTTCGAAACTCGATCTCAGCCTGGACGACATCGTAAGACAGCTCGCGCAGCTCGTCTCCTAGCGCTCGCGGCGCCGCCCTCGAGCGGGAGACGGCCCCCATGCCGCCGATTCGCGGTGAAAAAATTGCCGAAGCGAGCTACGCGGCGCATTCCGACGGCGGCTCTTCCGGCGCCTTGTGGCGCGCATGCAGCCGGCGCTGAACGTCGCGCACCAGGGCGCGCACCATGTGATCGCTGAAGCCGTCGCGCGCCATGACCAGGCGCGTGACCTCGTCGCTCAAGAGATCCTCGATGGACGGCTCGTTATTGCGAATGTACATGCGTCTCTCCCCGCGCTCCAGGAAGAGCATGCCACAAAGTCGCGTCGAGAGCGCTACAGCATTAGGACAAAGTTTAGGCAAATTTTCGCGATCGGCCGCCGGTCGCGCCGCCATTCGCCGCGCCCCGCGCCCCGCGCCGCCGCTGGCGCCGGGCCGCCGATTCCGATAGCGTAGGCGGCAAGAACATTTGACACCGGCCCCATGGACAAGCCCTACCCCCTGCCGGCCGCCGCCGCGGAAGCGCCGCCCCCGCCGTCGAAGCCGCATTATCTCGGCCATCGCGAGCGCCTGCGCGAGCGGCTGCTGGCGGCCGGCGCGGAAGCGCTGCCGGATTACGAGCTGCTCGAATTCCTGCTCTTTGCCGCACGGCCGCGCGGCGACCTGAAGCCGCTCGCCAAGGCGCTGCTGAAGCGCTTCGGCGGGCTCGCGGGCGTGCTCGGCGCGGACAAGGAGGCGCTGCTGGGGGTCGAGGGCATGGGCGAGGCCTCGGCGGCGCAGCTCCTGGCGGTGCGCGCGGCGGCGGTGCGCTTCCTGCGCGCCGAGGTGCAGGAGCGGCCGATCATCAGCTCCTGGCAGGCGCTCATCGACTATTGCAGCGCACAAGCGGGCTTCGCCGGGACCGAGGAGTTCCGCCTGCTGTTTCTCGACCGCAAGAACGCGCTCATCGGCGACGAGCGCCAGCAGCGCGGCACGGTCGACCACACCCCGGTCTATCCGCGCGAGGTGGTGAAGCGCGCGCTCGAGCTTGGCGCCTCCGCCCTCATCATGGTGCACAACCACCCCTCCGGCGACCCGACGCCGTCCAAGGCCGATATCGAGATGACGCGCGCGGTGGCGAAGGCGCTTGCCGCCATCGGCATCGCGCTGCATGACCATGTCGTCCTCGGCCGCGGCCGGCATACGAGCTTGAAGAGCCTGGGGCTTTTCTGAGCGGGGTGCGAAGCCCGACCCCGTTCAGTTGGGCAGCGCGTTGATATAGGCTGGCACGCTCGCCATCGGGATCCGCAGCACGACGACGCCCATATTCTGCTCCACGCCGCTCTGGTGCCAGGCGAGCGCTCCGCCGGGCAGAAAAGGCGTGCCGGTCGATCCGACGAGCTGTTCGTAGAACTTGCCGGTTGTTCCGGTTATGACCAAGCCCGTCGAGGATGCGAATTCGAGCTCCTGCAGCGCGTTCAACTCCCAGGCCGTCTCCAGCATGCTTGCGGTGTCCCAATCCTGCACCCCGGGCTTCGCGCGCAGTCCCAATCTCTCGGCCTCTTTCCGGGATTCGCGAAGCTTGTCGGCCTTGCCGAGGTATTGCAGCGCCATATCGGTGCGCACGGCGGCAAAGCGGGTCGGCGGACCGCCCGCCACTTTCGGCCTCAGGCGGGCGAGCTGGCTGATCAAGCCCTTGGTCGCGGCGCCCGGGGCCGGCGCCATGTTGATCTCGTGGTAATTCCGGAAGTATTTCCAGACGATCCTGAGCGCGTGCGGGAATAGAACGGTGAGATATCCCTGGCCGCCCGCCTCGCCGGAGTCGGTTCGCGTGTGCAGGATGATCGTGCCGGAAGAGTCCTGCGGGTCTATCTCGACATGCGCGATGAGCTCTCCGTTCCGGTAAAGCCCCACAGTTTTTTCTTTCGGCGAATATCCGACGCTGACGCCCTTCTGCAGGAATTTCACCAGATCGACCCCCTCGGGCAGGCCGGTGAACCATTCCTTTATGGCGATCATGGGCTGGATTGCCTGACGAGCATGCGGCGTCGGCGCTGCCAGCCGTTTTTGCCGCACCGGCATCGCGAGCGACGGGCGGAGATGACCGGGAGCGGGCTGCGGCTTGGCCGGAGAAGCTCCGGCGGTCCGCGGCTGCGGCCGGGCAGCCGGCCGGAGCGGCGCGGCCGGCAATCCCGCCGCCACGCCGTATCGCGTGGGCGGCGGCGCCCGCCTCGCCCCCGACACGGCCGGCGGCTTCATCATCAGAAGGGGCTGCGCGCCGAATTTCACCGGTGGCGGGGGCACCGTCCGCGCGGCCGCGCCCTTCTTCTGGGCCGGGGGCACCTTGCCATGGATCGGCGGCGGCAGATAAGACGGTTTCGCCATG
This sequence comes from Allostellaceae bacterium, assembly GCA_035623985.1. Lineage (GTDB taxonomy): Bacteria > Pseudomonadota > Alphaproteobacteria > ATCC43930 > CGMCC-115725 > DAHUYF01. The sequence continues at coordinate 8,558 of DASPSJ010000065.1, forward strand.
CTTTTAACCGGCGGCGTCCTCGGATGAAGCCCAACCACCGTAATCTATGGCAGATGGTGGCGGCGGGCAACGAACCACGCGCCTCATGGCGGATCGCAACTCGCGCTGCCGTTGATCACCGCCTCGAGAGCGATCGTGCAATCGGGCTTTCGGCCGGTTAATTTCCGGCGATCGAGACTCCAACGGACAATCGAAGCCGGAGGCGGAGCCATGGCCGAGGCGGGAGCCGCCAGCGAGACGTTGCAGGACGCGCCGTACAACGCCCTCGCGCGCGCCTGCCATTGGCTCACCGTGGCGCTGCTCTCGGCGATCATCCCGCTGGGCCTCGTCATGGGCGACCTGCCGCGCGGGCTTTTGCAGGACACGCTTTTCGTCACCCACGAGTCCCTCGGCCTCACGGTGCTCGGCCTGACCCTCCTGCGCCTCCTCTGGCGGCTCGCCCGCCCGGCGCCGCCGCCTTCCTCCGCGCTCACCCCGCTCGAGCGCCGGGCCAGCGGCGGAGTCCACGCGCTGCTCTATCTCCTGCTCTTCCTCATGCCGGTCACCGGCTATCTCTTCGTCGCCTTCAGCGGCATCGAGTTGCGTTATCTCGGCCTGATCCCGGTGCCGTTGCTGGTGGCGAAGGCGAAGCCGCCGGCGGATCTCGCGCTCGCCATCCATGCGAGCCTGCAATGGGCGATCTATGGGCTGGCGGCGCTCCATATCGGCGCGGCGCTCTATCACCATTTCAGGCGGCGGAACGACGTGCTGGGGCGCATGCTGCCGGCGCTCCGCCGGCGATGAGGGCGGCGGTTGCGCGAGGGCGGAGGCTGGGGTAAGCCTGAGCCGCCCTTGTCCGCGAGCCCGTCCATGATCCCGCGCTACAGCCGGCCCGAGATGAGCGTCCTCTGGGCGCCGCAGAACCGCCTGCGCATCTGGTTCGAGATCGAGGCGCATGCCTGCGACGCGCTCGCCCGTGCCGGCATCATCCCGGCCGAGGCCGCCAAGGCGGTCTGGGCCAAGGGCCAAGGGCCTTACGACCTCGACCGCATCGACGCGATCGAGCGCGAGACGCAGCACGACGTGCTCGCTTTTCTCACTCATCTCGCCGAGCGCATCGGCCCCGAGGCGCGTTTCGTTCATCAGGGCATGACCTCGAGCGACGTGGTCGACACCGCCTTCTCGGTGCAATTGAAGCAAGCGGCCGAGCTGCTGATCGCGGATGTCGACCGCCTGCTGGCGGTGCTGAAGCGCCGCGCCTTCGAGCACAAATTCACCCTCACCATCGGCCGCAGCCACGGCATCCACGCCGAGCCCACCACCTTCGGCCTCAAGCTTGCCGGTTTCTATGCCGAGTTCCGCCGCGCGCGGCAGCGGCTCGAGGCGGCGCGCGCCGAGATCGCCGTCTGCGCTATTTCCGGCGCCGTCGGCACCTTCGCCAATATCGACCCCGAGGTCGAGGAATACGTCGCGGCAAAGCTCGGCCTCGCCCCCGAGCCGGTTTCGACCCAGGTGATCCCGCGCGACCGCCACGCCTTCTATTTCGCGGCGCTCGGCGTCGTCGCCGGCTCGGTCGAGCGACTCGCCACCGAGATCCGCCATCTCCAGCGCACCGAGCTGCGCGAGGCGGAGGAGTATTTCGCGCCGGGGCAAAAGGGCTCCTCGGCCATGCCGCACAAGCGCAACCCGGTGCTGACCGAGAACCTCACCGGGCTCGCCCGGCTGGTGCGCGCGGCGGTGGTGCCGGCGCTCGAAAACATCGCACTCTGGCACGAGCGCGACATCGCGCACTCCTCGGTCGAGCGCGTCATCGCCCCCGACACCACCGTCACGCTCGACTTCGCCCTGGCGCGGCTCGCCGAGGTCGTCGACAAGCTGGTGGTCTATCCCAAGGCGATGCGCGCCAATCTCGACAAGCTCGGCGGCCTCGTGCATTCCCAGCGCGTGCTGCTGGCGCTGACGCAGGCGGGGATGAGCCGCGAGGACGCCTATCGCGCGGTGCAGCGCAACGCCATGCCGGTCTGGGACGGCAAGGGCCGCTTCCTCGACCTGCTCAAGGCCGACAAGGAGGTGGCAAAGCACCTCTCGCCGGCGCAGCTCGAGGCGCTGTTCGACGAGGCCTATCATACGAAGCACGTCGAGACGATTTTCAAGCGGGTGTTCGGTGGCGCGTGAGCCTGGAGGCGCTGACACAAGCCCCCAGCCCGCCAATGTCGATGCAATACTCTTACTGACATGAGCGCCTATCTCTACATTCTTCGCTGCGCCGACAGCTCCTATTATGTCGGCACCACGCGCGCGTCCCTCGAAGAGAGGCTTGCCCAGCATAATGCGGGCACGTTCGACGGATATACCGCACGGCGGCGTCCGGTCATCCTGGTATTTCAAGAGCATTTCGACCGCATCACCGATGCGATCGCGGCGGAGAGGCAAGTGAAGGGCTGGCGGCGGGACAAGAAGGAAGCGCTCATACGCGGCGACTACGACGCCCTGCGCAGATTGTCAGCGAGCTATCGGGAAAAGCTGCATTAACATCCCGCGTCCTTCGACAGGCTCAGGATGAGGAGTTTTTCTCAATGGCATCGTCCGAGGTGCCATTCTCGCTCTTCCTCATCCTGAGCCTGTCGAAGGACGCACAGCGGCCATGCAAGCCCCTTACTTCGGCGCGCCGAGTTGCTTCTTGGCTTCCTGCGCGCAGCGCTCGAGCTCGGCGCGCACGCGGGCCTCGCCATGGGCAACGCCTTCTCGCGCGAAATCGCCGCAGACCTTCTCGACGATGTCGTCGCTGCCGGGACGCTGCAGGTCGGATTGCAGCACCTCCCGCGCGTAGCGCTGAGCGGCGTCGCCCGTAAGCCCCAGGCACTCGGCCGCCCACAGGCCCAAGAGCTTGTTGCGCCGCGCCTTCACCTTGAAGGCAAGCTCCTGCTCCTGCTGGAACTTGCGCTCGAAGCCCTTCTCGCGCTCGTCGAAGGTCGTCATCGGCCGCTCCTCTTGGCGCATCGCGGGCTCCTGCCCATTATGCGCGGCACGGAGAGTAGCGCATGTGCACCTTGGTTGTCCTGCGCCGGCCAGGCCATGACTGGCCGCTCATCATCGCCGCCAACCGCGACGAGATGATCGGCCGGCCCTGGCGCGCGCCGGGCCGGCATTGGCCGGACCGGCCGGAGGTGGTGGCGGGGCTCGACGAGCTGGCCAACGGCTCCTGGCTCGGCCTCAACGATCACGGCGTGGTCGCCGGCATCCTCAACCGCTTCGGCACGCTCGGCCCCGCGCCGGGGCAGCGCTCGCGCGGCGAGCTGGTGCTGGAGGCGCTTGACCACGCCGATGCCAAGGACGCGGCCGCGGCGCTGCGCCAGGTCGACCCGCGCGCCTACCGGCCCTTCAACCTGATCGTCGCCGACAATCGCGACGCCTTCTGGCTGCGGCATGCCGATCCCGCCGGACGGCAGCCGGTCGCGGCAAAGCCGCTCGGCGCCGGGCTCGCCATGATCGCCGCCGGCGATCTCGACGAAAGCGAGACACCGCGGCTGCGCCGCTACCGCCCGCGCTTTGCCGCCGCGCCCGCGCCCGATCCCGCGAGCGGCGATTGGGCGGCGTGGGAGGCGCTGCTCGCCGACGGCGAGGCGGCACCCCAGGACGGGCCCGCCGGCGCCATGCGCTTTGCCACGGAGCGCGGCTTCGCCACCGTGTCGAGCGCGCTGATCGCGCTGCCGTCCGCGGCGCAAGCGGGCCGCCGGCCGGTGTTCCGTTTCCGCGCCTGGCAGCCCGAGCCCTCGCCCTGGCGGGAGGTGCCAAGCTCGTGAGGGCGGCGGCGTTGTTTCGAGGGGGTGGGCTTGCTATAGAACGCGCCTCCGCGTCCCTTGCCAGCGCAGGTACCGGCCATGTCCCGACGCAAGCAGGTCTATGAAGGGAAGGCGAAGGTCCTTTTCGAAGGCCCCGAGCCCGGCACCCTGGTGCAATATTTCAAGGACGACGCCACCGCCTTCAACAACCAGAAGAGAGGCACGATCACCGGCAAGGGCGTGCTCAACAACCGCATCAGCGAATTCCTGATGATGAAGCTCGCCGAGATCGGCATCCCGACGCATTTCGTGCGCCGGCTCAACATGCGCGAGCAGCTCGTGCGGCAAGTCGAGATCATCCCGATCGAGGTGGTGGTGCGCAACATCGTCGCGGGCTCGCTCGCCAAGCGCTTCGCCATCGCCGAGGGCACGGTGCTGCCGCGCTCGATCGTCGAGTACTATTTCAAGAAGGACGAGCTGGGCGATCCCATGGTGTCGGAGGAGCACATCACCGCCTTCGGCTGGGCGACGACGCAGGATCTCGACGAGATCATGCAGATGTCGCTCAGGGTCAACGATTTCCTTTCGGGCCTCTTCCTCGGCATCGGCATCAAGCTGGTCGACTTCAAGCTCGAATTCGGCCGGCTCTACCAGAACGACGAGATGCGCATCGTGCTCGCCGACGAGATCAGCCCGGACAATTGCCGGCTCTGGGACATCAAGACGCAGGAGAAGATGGACAAGGACCGTTTCCGCCAGGATCTCGGCCGGGTCGAGGAAGCCTATCAGGAAGTGGCGCGCCGCCTCGGCATCCTGCCCGACGGCGGGCCGGGCGACGTCAAGGGGACGCAGACGGTGCAGTAATTCGGAGGTCAAACCCGGAGCGTCAGGCGCATGGCTGAATTCGTCCCGCGGCAAATACTCGGGAAATGGCGTCTTGGTTATGCTCTGGACCTGCACACGCTCAGCAGCACCTACATTGGCGATGACGAGTACGGCCATGCCCAATTTGACGCAAAACGTTCCGCGATCGGAGATCTCCTGTACAGGCTGAAATACCACGGCGACCAAGGCGTGCTTGATGAAATCGTCAATGCCGCGCGTAGACTCGTAAGGGACAAGGGACTGACCTTTGACATCATCGTCCCGGTCCCGCCGTCGACGCAGCGGAAGATACAGCCTGTGATGTTAATCGCCGAAGCGCTCGGTCATGCGCTCAATAAGCCGGTTAAAAATTGCGTGATGCACAGGCGCGAAGCCTCTCCCCTGAAGAATGTACGCGGTTACGACGAACGCATTCAATTGCTTGACGGCCTCCATTCCGTCGAGGCGGATGCAGTTCGGGATACGCGAGTCCTTCTCTTCGACGATCTCTACCGCTCCGGCGCTACGATGAATGCCCTCACGCAGCTCATTTATGACTGCGGAGCAAAAGAGGTGGTGGTCCTGGCAATCACCCGCACGCGGAGCAACCAGTGAACAGGGTCTTCATCGGCGGCTCGCGGCATCTGTCCCGTTTAACGGCGGAAGTTCGAAAGCGCCTCGATAATATCACGACAAACAAGCTCGCGGTTCTGATCGGGGATGCAAACGGGGCCGATAAAGCGGTGCAAGACTACCTTCACGATGTCGGCTACAAAAATGTCGAGGTATTTTGCTCCAGCGGCATATGCCGGAATAATATCGGCAAATGGACCGTCAGGGCGGTAAATTCGAGGGTTCCAAGAGGAAGCTTCGAATATTATTCGGCAAAAGATAGGTTGATGGCAGTTGAAGCCGATCTCGGCTTCATGATCTGGGATGGGAAGAGCAAGGGCACGCTGATGAACGTTCGTCGGTTGCTCAATCGCGACAAAAAGGTCGTCGTTTATCATTCTGGAGACAAGAAGTTTTGGGAACTCAAGCAGCGATCCGATTGGGATGGTTTCGCCGCGCAATGCGGTGACCTAAAAGTCGCTGTTGAGCGTATGGAAGCCGCCGAAAGCATCGGACCGGACATTTCGACTGCACAACCAAACCTCACCTTGCCAACTCGCGAGAGTTTGAAAACCATGTTGCCTCCGAATGTAAACCCTCACCATCAGTCAAATGGAACCCAAAGCACCAAGGTCCGCGTCCATGTCATGCTGAAAGCGGGCGTGCTCGACCCCCAGGGCAAGGCCATCGCGCATGCGCTGGGCTCGCTGGGCTTCAAGGGCGTCAACGAGGTGCGCCAAGGCAAGGTGATCGATCTCGAGCTTGCCGAGAGCGATCCCGCGCGAGCGCGGCAGACGGTCGAGGAGATGTGCCGCCAGCTCCTCGCCAACACCGTGATCGAGAGCTACCAGATCGAGCTCAGGGGTTGAGCTTTCGTGGCGCACGGGCGCGCCGCCGCCGCAGAAGCTGCCGCAGCTTGCGATTCTCTTCCAGCGCCTCGTCGCGCTCGCGCTCGGCGCGCTTCAGGCGCGCCTGGGCGCGGGTGAGCTCGCGGCGCAGCAGCACGAGATATTTGTCCTCGGCGGTCATCGGCCGGCGGGAATTATCGCCGCTTCGCGCCGTGCCCGACAGGGGAAACATGCGGCGCGGCGAAAGCCGCCGCAACGCTTCGCCATCGCCACGTCCCGAGTCGGGTCGCGCGCCGGCGCGGCGCTTGATCGGCGGCAGGGGCCGGGGTAGACCACCCCGACCCCGCCCCTGCGCCGTCAAGCGAGGCCCGCGCCATGCAAGCCGCCATCATCGTCTTCCCCGGCTCCAACCGCGAGCAGGACGTCCATGACGCGCTGGAGCGGGCCTCGGGCAAGCCGCCGCTCAAGGTCTGGCACCGCGACAGCGAACTGCCCAAGGCCGATCTGCTGGTCATCCCCGGCGGCTTCGCTTATGGCGACTATCTGCGCTGCGGCGCCATGGCGGCGCATTCGCCGATCATGCGCGAGGTGAAAGCGCGCGCGGCGCGCGGCACGCCGGTGCTCGGCATCTGCAACGGCTTCCAGATCCTGACCGAGGCTGGGCTGCTGCCGGGCGTGCTGCTCACCAACAAGACGCTCCGCTTCCACTGCAAGGAGGTCGATCTCCGCGTCGAGACCAGCCTGAGCATCTTCACCTGCCGCTACGAGGCGGGACAGGTCATCCGCGTGCCGGTGGCGCATCACGACGGCAATTATTTCGCCGACGACGCGACGCTCGACCGGCTCGAGCAGAAAGGGCTGGTCGCCTTCCGCTATTGCACGCCCGCGGGCGAGATCGCTGAAGAAGGCAACGACAACGGCTCGGCGCGCAACATCGCCGGCATCTTCAACGAGGCCAAGACGGTGCTGGGCCTGATGCCGCATCCCGAAGACGCCACCGACCCCCTGCTCGGCCGCACCGACGGGCAGGCGCTCTTCGCCGGGCTGGTGGAGGCGCTCGCTTGAGCACGCCCGCCGCCGGGCCGCGCCTTAGTCCGGAGATCGTCGCCCAGCACGGGCTCACCAGCGAAGAGTTCGCGCGCGCCTGCCGCATCCTCGGCCGCGAGCCCAACCTCACTGAGCTTGGCATCTTCTCGGTGATGTGGAGCGAGCATTGCTCCTACAAATCCTCGAAGGTCTGGCTGCGGCGGCTCCCCACCACGGGACCGCGCGTCATCTGCGGCCCCGGCGAGAATGCCGGCGTCATCGATATCGGCGACGGCGAGGCCGCGATCTTCAAGATGGAGAGCCACAACCACCCTTCCTTCATCGAGCCTTATCAGGGAGCGGCGACGGGGGTCGGCGGCATCCTGCGCGACGTCTTCACCATGGGCGCGCGCCCGATCGCCAATCTCAACGCGCTGCGCTTCGGCAGCCCCGAGCATCCGAAGACCCGCCATCTCGTCGCTGGCGTGGTCGCGGGCATCGGCGGCTACGGCAATTGCGTCGGCGTGCCGACCGTCGGCGGCGAATGCAATTTCCATCCCTCCTACAACGGCAACATCCTGGTCAACGCGATGACGGTGGGGCTGGCGAACGCCAAGCGCATCTTCTATTCCGCCGCCGCGGGACCCGGCAATCCCGTGATCTATGTCGGCGCCAAGACCGGGCGCGACGGCATCCACGGCGCCACCATGGCGTCGGCCGAATTCTCCGAGGACAGCGAGGCCAAGCGCCCGACCGTCCAGGTCGGCGATCCCTTCACCGAGAAGCTGCTGATCGAGGCCTGCCTCGAGCTGATGGCGCGCGACGCCATCGTCGCCATCCAGGATATGGGCGCCGCCGGCCTCACCTCGTCTTCCGTCGAGATGGCGGGCAAAGGCGGGCTCGGCATCGAGCTTGACCTCGACCGGGTGCCGGTGCGCGAGGACGGCATGACGGCCTATGAGATCATGCTGTCCGAGAGCCAGGAGCGCATGCTGATGATCCTGAAGCCCGGCAGCGAGGCCGAGGCCCGGCGCATCTTCGAGAAATGGGAGCTCGATTTCGCGGTCATCGGCCGGGTGACGGAGACCGGCCGGCTGCTGCTGCGCCGCGGCGGCGCGGTCGCCGCCGACATGCCGGTGGGGCCGCTGGTCACCGAAGCGCCGGTCTATGAGCGGCCCTGGGTCGAGACGCCGAAGCGGCCGGAGCTGCGCGCCGAGGAGGTGCCGGCAAGCGATCCTCTCGCCGCGCTGAAGACGCTGCTCGCCTCGCCCGACCTCGCCTCCAAGCGCTGGATCTGGGAGCAATACGACCATCTCGTCATGGGCCATACCGTGCAGCGGCCGGGCGGCGACGCGGCGGTGGTGCGCATCCCCGGAAGGCGGAAGGCGCTGGCGCTGGCCACCGATTGCACGCCGCGCTATTGCGCCGCCGATCCCCGGCGCGGCGGCGCGCAGGCCGTGGCGGAGAACTGGCGCAACCTCACCGCCGTCGGCGCCGCCCCGCTGGCCCTCACCGACAACATGAATTTCGGCAATCCCGAGCGGCCGGAGATCATGGGGCAGTTCGCCCTTTGCATCGAAGGCATGCGCGAGGCGTGCCTGGCGCTCGACTATCCCGTCGTCTCCGGCAACGTCTCGCTCTACAACGAGACCAACGGCAGCGGCATCCTGCCGACTCCGGTGATCGGCGGCGTCGGGCTTCTCGACGATGCCGCCCGCGCGACAAGCCTCGCCTTCAAGCGCGAGGGCGAAGCGATCCTGCTGGTGGGCGAGACGAGGGGGCATCTCGGCAGCTCGCTCTATCTGCGCGAGATCGCCGGGCGCGAGGACGGCGCCCCGCCGCCCGTGGACCTCGCCGCCGAGCGCCGCAACGGCGATGCCGTGCGCGCCGCGATTCTGGCGGGCGCCGTCACCGCTTGCCACGACGTCGCCGACGGCGGGCTCTTGGTGGCCGTCGCCGAGATGGCGATGGCCGGCGGGATCGGCGCCCGGCTCGCGGCACCGGCGACGGCGGCGCCTCATGCCTTCTGGTTCGGCGAAGACCAGGCTCGTTACGTTTTGACAACGACCGACCCCGGCGGGCTCGTGCGGCGCCTGGAGGCGGCCGGCGCGCCCGTCATCCGGCTCGGCACCACCGGCGGCGATGCGTTGACAGTAGACGGCAAGGGTGCCATATCCATCGTCGAGTTGCGGCAGATCAACGAGGCGTGGTTGCCTAATTATATGGCAGCCCCCTGAGACGTTCGGCCGGAGGCACGCAGATGGGGATGGATGCGGCGACGCTCGAGCGGCTGATCAGGGAGGGCCTGCCGGATGCGCGGGTGACCATCGAGGATCTCCGCGGCGACGGTGACCACTACGCCGCGCATGTCGTCTCCGCCGCCTTCAAGGGCAAGAGCCGCGTGCAGCAGCATCAGTTGGTCTATCAGGCGCTGAAAGGACGCATGGGGGGCGAGCTGCATGCCCTGGCATTGCAGACGAGCCCGCCGGAAGATTGAGCCGATATCGCGAGGTACACGACATGACCGCCACCAACGCAACCGTCATCGACCGCATCAAGCAGGACATCGCCGACCATCCGGTGGTGCTCTACATGAAGGGGACGCCGGTTTTCCCGCAATGCGGCTTCTCCGCCGCGGTGGTGCAGATCCTCACCCATCTGGGGGTGAAGTTCAAAGGCATCGACGTGCTGGCCGATCCCGAAATCCGCCAGGGCATCAAGGAATTCTCGAGCTGGCCGACCATCCCGCAGCTTTACGTCAAGGGCGAATTCATCGGCGGCTGCGACATCGTCCGCGAGATGTTCGAGACCGGCGAGCTCGGCGACGTGTTCAAGGGCAAAGGCATCGAGACGCGCGGCTGAGCGGCGCGATCCCGGCTTCACGCAACGCTCTCCGGCGGTTCCCTCGGAGAGCGTTGCCGTCTCGGCGCGCGCCATCCCGGCGCCGCTAACCGGCTATCAACCGTTTTGTGATTTCATCCCGGCGGGGGGCGCTTCACGTCGAGAGAGAGACTCGCATGTTTGCCTATCGCTCCCTTTCCGCCGACGATCCCAAGATCATCGAGCATCTCCTGGCCTTGACGCCGGAGGATCGCCGCTGCCGCTTCCATGGCGCGACGAGCGACGAGCGCATCCGGCACTATTGCGCCGAGATGACGGGACGCACCGCGCATCTCGTCGGCTGCTTCGAAGGCGAGCGGCTGGTCGGGCTGATCGAGATCGTGCTGTCCGGCGAAGGCGCCGAGCGCCGCGGCGAAGTCGGCATCAGCGTCGCGCACGACCGGCGCGACCGCGGCATCGGCCATGCCCTGGTGCAGCACGCGCTCGACTTCGCCGCCAATCACGGCGTCTCGCTGGTTTTCGGCTATCTGCCGGACAATGCGCGCATTCCGCGCATCGTCCATGACCTCGGCGGCACGGTGAACCGGGTCGCGGCGGAAGCGGAGCTCGCGGCGCCGGCGCCGACCGCCTTCAGCCTTTGCCTCGAGGCAATCGACGATCTCGGCCTGCTCGCCGCCGACATATTGGACTTCTGGCGCCGGGCGCTGATGGCGCCGCTGGCGGAGCCCGCCCCGGCCGAGCCTTCGCCGCCCAAGGCCGCCTGAGCGCGGCGCGTCAGCGCCGCCGCTCGCGCAGCTTGCCGACGATCCCGGCCGGGAAGAAATAGACGATCAGCACGAACAGCACCCCGAGCCACAGCAACCAGCGGTCGGGATTGAAGAGCGCCGGCAGCACCGGCCAGCCTTCGAGGCCGCCGGAGACCGCCGCCATCGCCGGCTGCAGATAGTACTCGGCCATCACCAGCACGACGGCGCCCAGCACCGGGCCGTAGAGCGTGCCCATGCCGCCGATCACCACCATGAGCAGGATATCGACCATCAGGTCGAAGGACAGCGTCACCGCCGGACCGTTGTAGCGCAGCAGCAGCGCCATCATCGCGCCGGCCAGCGCCGCCATCGCCGCCGAAAGCGCGCCGGCGAGCGTGCGATAGACGACGGTGCGGTAGCCTAGCGCCTCGGCGCGGAACTCGTTCTCGCGGATCGCCTGCAGCACGCGGCCGAAGGGCGAATTGACGATGCGCAGCATCAGCAGGAAGAGCGCCAGCGACAGCGCGAAGATCAGGTAATAGGTGACCAGCCGCCCGTCGAGCCGCACGCCGAGCACCGGCTCCGCCGCCAGCCGGAAGCCCGGTGTCAGCAGCCGCGGCACCGAGAAGGTGAGCCCGTCCTCGCCGCCGGTGAGGTCGCGCAGCTCGGTGGCAAGGATGAGCGCGAAGCTCGCCACCGCCAGCGTGATCATCGAGAAGAAGATGGCGCGCACTCTCAAGCTCAAGAGGCCGATGAGGATGGCGACCAGCGCCGCCAGCGCCACGCCCGCCCCGGCGCCGAGCAGCACCGCGTCCCAGCCGACCCAGAGCTTCGACAAGGCGATGGCGACGCCATAAGCGCCCATGCCGAAGAACATGGTATGAGCGAAGGAGGCGATGCCGGTATAGCCCAGCATGACGTCATAGCTGGCGGCGAGCACGATGAAGATGCAGATGCGTGCGGCGACGCCGAGCGGGCGCGTGCCGGGAAAGAGGAAGGGCGCGAAGACGAGCCCCAGCAGCACCGCCAGCAGCAGCAGGCTCAGCACGACGCCGCCGGGCGGATCGCCCGACAGCACGCCGTCGAGCCGCCGCACGCCCGGCCTCATTGCGCCCCCACCGGAAAGAGCCCGCGCGGCCGCCACAGCAGGATGACCATCATCAGCACGATGGTCGAGCCCAGCGCCAGCTTGGGCGCGAGAAAGCCCACGTAATTCGTCACCAGCCCGACCAGCACCGCGGCGGTGACGCAGCCGCCGATCGAGCCGAGCCCGCCGATGATGAGGATGATGAAGATCAGGATGGTCATGTCGCCGCCGATGCTGCGGGTGACCAGCTCCTGATAGAACGCCCACATGACGCCGCCGACCCCCGCCAGCGCCGTCCCGGTGACGAAGACGCCGATGAACAGCCGCCGGATGCGATAGCCCAGCGCCTCCACCATCTCGAGATTCTCGACGCCGGCGCGCACCAGCAATCCCACCCGCGTGCGGTTGAGCAGGAGATGGAGCCCGACATAGGCCGCGAGCCCCAGCGCGGCGGCGAGGATGCGGTATTTCTCGATCGCGGCGCCGGCGAGGATGATGCTGCCCCCCAGGCTCGCCGGCTTGGGCAGCGGCAGCGGGTTCGCGCCCCAGAGAGCGACGACGAGCTGCTCGGCGATGATGAGGCCGCCGACGGTGATCAGGATCTGCCGGAGATGCGCGCCATAGACGCGGCGGATGATGACGCGCTCGAAGACATAGCCCGCAGCGCCGCTTGCCAGCAACGCCGCGATAAGCGCCGCCGCCAGCACGGCAAGGTTGAGCCACCAGGAGGGGGCCGCGCTCCAGCCGGAGAGAGCGGCCACCACGCTCACCGCGAGATAGGCCCCCAAGGTGATGAAGGCGCCATGAGCGAAGGTGAAAACCTGCATCAGGCCGAAGATCAGGGTGAGGCCGGCCGCCATCAGGAACAGCATCATGCCCATGGCGATACCGGCCACCGTGAGGGTGAGCCAGGTGGAGAAGCTCATCAGCGGCAAGGTCGCGAGCGCCACCACCGGCAAAATCGCGTAGGCGCCCCAGTCTTCGCCGCGCAGGCGGAGCAGCGCCGCGCTCATTGGTGGCTCGACAGGCTGAGGCCCAGGAGGTGCTGCTGCAGCGCCTCGTCGGCGGCGAGATCGGCCATGGCGCCGGCATGGACGATGCGCCCGTCATCCATCACCGCGACGTCGTCGCCGACCGACCGCGCCATGTGGAAATTCTGCTCCACCAGCAGAATCGTCGTCGCGCTCTCCTTGAGGCGCAGGAAGGCGTCGATGAGAAGCTGGATCACCGCCGGCGCCAGGCCCTTGGTCGGCTCGTCGACGATGAGGAGGCGGCGGGGCTCGATGATGGCGCGGCTGATGGCGAGCATCTGCTTCTGCCCGCCGGAGAGCGAGCCCGCGGCGTTGTGCCATTTCTGGCGCAGCGCCGGAAAGAGCGCCAGCACGCTCTCCAGCCGCGCCTCATCGAAGCCCTCGGGCCCGGTGGCGAGCAGCAGGTTCTCGCGCACCGTGAGCTGGGCGAAGATGCCCATGGTCTCCGGCACATAGGCGATACCGAGGCGGGCGATGTCGGGTGTCTCGAGATCGCCGATCGGCCTGCCGTCGAAATCGATCTCGCCAGCGCTGCGGCGCCACAGCCCCATGATGGTGCGCAAGGTGGTGGTCTTGCCGGCGCCGTTGCGGCCCAGGAGCATGGTCAGCCGGCCGCGGCGCACGGCGAGGTCGACGCCGTGCAGGATGTGATAGCGGCCGATATGGGTATGAATGCCGGCGAGCCGCAGCAGCGCTGCGCCGTCGCTCACTTGGCGTCCTCGATCGCCGCATGGACCTGGCTGCTGATGATGTCGAGGCGGCGCGAATGCCAGGGATCGGGCACGCGGCTGTTGGTGATATAGGCGAAGGAGACCCCGGTCTCGGGATCGGCCCAGCAATAGGACGAGCCGACGCCGCCATGGCCGAAGGTCGAGGGCGAGGCGAGCGAGCCGAGGCCGCGGATGGCGGGCGTCGTCCCGCGCGAATGGGGCCCCAGGCCGCGATGCATCGGCATGCCCATATAATGATCGACGCGCTCGCCGGTGTAGTTGCGCGTCACGTATTGCATCATGCGCGGCGAGACGAGACGCACGTCGTTGAGCGCGCCGCCCTGCGCCAGCGCCTGGTAGAAGGCGGCCATGGCCCGCGCCGTCGCGTAGCCGCCGGCGCCGGGCCAGCCGGCGCGGCGCCAGCCGGCATCGTTCTCTTGGGCGAAGCGAAGCTGCTTGCGGCCGTCCTCCGAGGGCCCGTGCATGTCGGCGGCGCGCGCGTTCTCGCGCTCGGGCAATCCCACGTAAAGCTCGCCTTCGAGGCCCAGCGGCTTGATCACGCGCTGATGGATGAAGTCGCGGTAATCCATCTTGGTCAGCGCCTCGATCAGCACGGCCGAGACCCAATGCGCGGCGAGCCGGTGGTATTCGAGGCGCGAGCCCGGCGTCCATTCCAAGGTGAAGTCGCAGACGCGCTCGCGCAGCTCGGCATGGTCTTCCCAGGCCGAGCGCGGGATCGCCAGGCCGGCGCCCGGGAAACCGGCCTGATGCGTCAGCACCTCCAGCAGCGTGATCTCGCCCTTGCCGTGGCGCGCGAAGTCCGGGATGTGGTCGGCGATGCGGTCGTGGAAGGTCAGCGCCCCCTCCTCCACCAGCACCCAAACCGCCGCCGCGGTGATCACCTTGGTGTTGGAATAGAGCAGCCACAGCGTGTCGTCCTTGGCCGGCGCCGCGGCGGGCTCGATCCGCGCCGCGCCGAAGGTCTTGAACAGCGCCAGCTTGCCATGGCGCGCCAGCGCGATCTGCGCGCCGGGATAGCGGTTCTCGCGGATATGCCCCTCGATGATGCGGCCGAGCCGGTTCAGCGTGTCGACGCGGAATCCCAGGTTCGAGGGCTCGGCGGTCTCGAGAACGAATGGCATGGTCCTTCTCCTTCACTTTCCCTAGGGCGCGGCGCGGAGTCCGAGATAGGCCTCCTGCACGATCGGCGAGGCGACCACCGCGGCGGGCGCGCCATCGGCCACCAGCGCGCCGTTATGCAGCACGATAACCCGGTCGGCGAGCCGGCGCACCACATCCATCTTGTGCTCGACCAGGAGGATGGTCTTGTCGCCCTCCTCTTTGATCGCCTCGATGAGATCGAGGATGACCGGCACCTCGTCGACGCTCATGCCGGCGGTGGGCTCGTCGAACATGAAGATTTGCGGCTCCAGCGCCAGCAGGATCGCCACTTCGAGCTTGCGCTGGTCGCCATGCGGCAGCGCCGCCGCCGCGGCATCGGCGCGCCCGGCGAGCTTGACGCGCGCGAGGCAGGCCTCGGCGCGGTCGGCGAGATCGCGCCGGCGCGCCGCCATCCCCAGAAAATCGAGGCCGATGCCGGCGCGTGCCTGGACGGCAAGGCGGACATTCTCCCGCACGCTCAGATTGGGAAAGAGATTGGTGAGCTGAAAGGCGCGACCGAGGCCGAGGCGCGCCCGCGCTGGCGCGGGCAGCCGCGTGATGTCCGCACCGTCCAGCAGCACCGCGCCGGCGCTGGCGCGGAGCTGGCCGGAGATCAAATTGAAATAGGTGGTCTTGCCGGCGCCGTTGGGGCCGACGATGGCGGTGAGCGTGCCGCGGTCGAAGGCGCAGGAGACGCCGTCCACTGCCACATGCCCGCCGAAGCGGATGGTGAGATCGCGCGTCTCCAGGATCGGCGCGGCCTCGGCCATGCGCCCCTCCGCCGGCGGCGGCTCAACGGCCGTTCTGGATCGGCACCTTCATGTCGTCGATCCCGATCACCCGCGTCAGCTCCGGGATCGCCCAGGCGACGGTGGGATCGACCTTGATCTTGAAGGCGTACATCTCTTGCAGCGCCTGGTGGTCCTCCTTGCGGAAGACCATCTTGCCCTTGGGCGTGTCGAAGGACATGCCCTCCATCGCGGCGATGAGCGTCTCGGTGTCGGTGGCGCCTTTGGTCTTGGTCAAGGCCTCGACCACCGCCATCGCCGCCGCCATGCCGCCGCAAGTGAAGAAGTCGGGCGGCGCGTTGAAGCGCTTCTGGTGCTCGGCGACCAGCCAGTCGTTCACGGGATTCTTGGGAATCTGGTAATAGTAGTAGGTGGCGCCTTCGAGGCCGGGGAAGTCCTTATAGGCGGTGAGCGCCGGCAGGATGTTGCCGCCGGTCGCAAGCTCGATGCCGAGCCGAGCGGGATCGGCCGCCTTGATCGCCGGGAAGGGATTGCCGCCCGCCCAGATCACCCACAGAATCTTGCGGCCCTGCTCCTTGGCGAGCGCATCGAAAATGCGCTGCAAGGGCGCGGTGAAGTCGGTGGTGGCGGGCGGCGCATATTCCTCATGCACCAGCTTGGCGCCGGTGCCGGCGAGCGCCGCCTTGAAGGCGGCGACGCCGTCGCGGCCAAAGGCATAGTCCTGCCCGAGCGTCGCGATCACCGTGCCGGGCCGGCCGATGGCGAGGGCGTTGGAGATGGCGTCCTGCGAGGAGTTGCGCCCGGTGCGGAAGATGTAGCGGTTCCATTTGTCGCCGGTGATGCTGTCGGCCACCGCCGGCTCGACGATCAGGATCTTCTTCGCCTCCTGCGCCACCGGCAGCATGGCGAGCGCCACCGCCGAGCTGGAGCCGCCGACGGCGAGGTCGGCGTCATCGTCGTTATAGGCTTCGGAGAGCAAGTTGCGGCCGACATCCGGCTTTAGCTGACTGTCCTTCTCGACGACCTCGATCTTGCGGCCCGCCACCGTCATCGTGCCTTTGGTGGCGTATTCGAGGCCGAGCATGAAGCCGCGGGATTCCTGCGCCGCATAAGCCTCGAGCGCGCCGGTCTTGTCCTGGATGAAGGCGATCTTGACCGGCTTCTCCTCTGCCAGTGCCGCCGGCACGGCAAGCACCATGGCAAGTAGCACGGCAACGGACATGTGATGAAATGACATCGGCGGCAGCCTCCCCGAATGGCCTGTTGTACCCCCTGGCGATCTACATATCACCGGCCCGGCGGCGCGGCTAGCGACGATCAGGCGGCGAATTTATAGGCCGCCATGCTGAGGCTGCCCAGCGTGAAGCCCTGATACAGCCGCGCGCCGCGCGCGCCCGGTCCCGCCGCACCCAAGGCGACGAAGAGCGGCAGGAAATGGTCGGGCGTCGGCTGGGCTTCCCGCGCATGGGGCGCGCGCTCGACCCAGTCGAGAAGGTCCGCCTCCCGGCCCTCTTCCAGCGCCGCGGCCACCCAGTCGTCGAATTGCTGCGCCCAGGACGGCGCGGCACCGCCTTGCCAGACGACGGTGCGCAGATTGTGCACGGCGCCGCCGCTCGCCAGGATCAGCACCCCGTCGCCGCGCAACGGCGCCAGCGCGACGCCCAAGCGATGATGCCAGGCGGCATCTCGGTAAGGCTGGATCGAGAGCTGGATGGTCGGGATCGAGGCGTCGGGATACATGAGCCGCAGCGGGACCCACGCGCCATGGTCGAGGCCGCGCTCGCCGTCGACCGCGGCGGCGATGCCGGCGTCGCCGAGCAGCGAAGCGACGCGCTCGGCCAGCGCCGGCGCGCCTGGCGCCGGGTAGGAAAGGCGATAGAGCGGCTCGGGAAAGCCGTAGAAATCATGGATGGTCCGGTTGCGCTGCGGCGCGGAGACGGCGGGCTCTTCGGTCATCCAGTGGGCCGAGACGCACAGCACCGCCGCCGGCCGCGGCAGGTGCTGCGCCAGGCGCTGCCAGCAGGCGCCGGTCTCGCCGGGATCGAGCGACAGCGTCGGCGCGCCGTGGGAGAGAAAGAGGCTCGGCAGGGAGGCGATCATCATCAACCTCGGGCGGTTGGTTCAATGGCGGGTCAGGTAGGCCGTTCCGGCTCTTTGCGCAAGCTCCGCGCCGCCTTGGGCGGGATCACCAGGACGCGGTCGACGCGGCGGCCGTCCATGTCGACCACCTCGAAGCGGAAGCCTTTGACCATGATCCGGTCGCCCACCTGCGGCACGCGGTTGATGCGCGCCATCATGAAGCCGCCGAGCGTCTGGAAGTCGCCGCTGTCCTCGCTGGGAAGCTGCGTCAGGCGGGTCAGATCCTTGATCTCGTCAACGGTCACCATACCGTCGACCAGCCAGGAGCCGTCGTCGCGGCGCACCACCGCCCGGCTCTCGGCATCGGTCGGGTCGGCGATGTCGCCGACCAGCGATTGCAGGATGTCGTGCAAGGTGACGACGCCTTCGAAATCGCCGTACTCGTCGACGACGAGCGCCATCGGCGCGCCCGATTTCTTGAACAGCTCGAGCGCGCGCAGCGCCGTCACCGTGGCGGGCAAATAGATCGGCGGCTTGACCGCGCCCTTGATGTCGAAGGGCCGGCCGGCGAGCAGAGCGGTGAGCAGGTCCTTCACCTGCACGACCCCCAGCACCTGCTGCGGCGAGCCCTGCACGACGGGAAAGCGCGAATAGTCGCTGTCGCGGATCTTGCGGCGATTCTCCTCCTCGCTGTCGGTGACGTCGAGCCACTCGACCTGGGTGCGCGGCGTCATCACCGCGCTGACGCGCCGGTCGCCGAGGCGGAACACCATCTGCACCATTTCCGTCTCCGCCGCCTGGAAGTGGCCGGCGGCGGTCGCCTCGCGCAGCATCAAGGTGATCTCCTCCTCGGTCACCGGCGGCGGCTCGCCGGTGCGAGTGGGGGCAAGGCGCAGCACCAGGCTGGTGGAGGCGCTGAGCAGCCGCTCGATCGGCCGCGCCACGGCGGACAGCCCCTGGAGCAGCCGCGACAGCCGCGCCGCGATGAATTCCGGCCGGCTCAAGGCCAGCCGCTTCGGCACCAGCTCGCCGAGCACCAGCGTGAAATAGGCGATCAGGACGACGACGCTGAAAAAGGCGATCGAGGTGGCGTAGGTGCCGATGGCGCCCGGCATGGCCTGCAGCCACTGCGCCAAGGTATCGGCCAAGGTGGCGCCGCCAAGCACGCTCGCCAGCACGCCGATGACGGTGATGCCGATCTGGACGGTGGACAGGAAGCGGCCGGGATCGCGCTTCAGCTCGAGCGCGAGCCGGGCGCCGCCGCGGCCGAGATCGGCGGCGTGCTGGAGGCGCGCCTTGCGCGCGGAGACCACGGCCATCTCCGCCATGGCGAAAAAGCCGTTCAGCAGGATGAGCAGGAAGACAATGACGATCTGCAGCCAGAGCATGGCCATGTCCGGTTGGTTGGCGTCCGGGCCCTAGAATACGCGGTATTCCCGGATTTTGCGCGGCTCTCGCGCCGGCGGTATCCTGCCGGCAAAACACCGGGAGGAGCGCCTTGGGCCACCGCGTCATCGATGCCGACGGGCATGTCTGCGAACCGCGCGCCGTCTGGACCGATTACGTCGCCCGCCGCCACCGCGAGCGGACGATCCGCGTCGAGCGCGACAGCGACGGGCGGGATTGGGTCTGGATCAACGGCGTGCAGCGCAAGAACCTGCCGCCCGCCGCCGCCTGCATTCCCGGCGGCATGGACGATGCCGAGCACGTGCCGAGCTGGGACGACATTCTGCCCGGCTCCTATGACGGCGGCGCGCGGGTCAAGGTTTTGGAGGAGGAAGGGATCGAGCGCGCTCTGCTCTATCCCTCGCTCTACCTGCTCCATGGCGACATCGACGACGCCGAAGTCGCGGCGGCCGCTTGCGCCGGCTACAACCGCTGGATCGCCGATATGTGCCGCGACGGCAAGGGCCGGCTCGATGCCGTCGGCATCGTGCCGTTGCAGAACATCGACAAGGCGGCCACGGAGGTGGAGCATATCGCCCGGCTCGGCCTCAAGGGCGTCTCGTTCCGGCCGGAGCGCTATCGGGGCCTGGCGCTCAGCGACGAGCGGCTGGCGCCGTTCTGGGAGCGGGTTGCCGGCAACCGGCTCTTCGCCGCGGTCCATGGCAGCTTCGGCTCGCTGATGCCGAGCTTCGCCTCGGGCCGCTATCAAAACAATTTCTTCGTCCACATGATCTGCCATCCCTTCGAGCAGATGGCGGCGATGCTCGACCTTCTGGCCGGCGGCGTGCTCGAGCGTCATCCCGGCCTCACGGTCGCCTTTCTTGAATCCGGGCTCGGCTGGCTTGAATACTGGCTCGACCGGATGGATGAGCATTTTGTCGCTCTGCGTCACGCGGTGCCGTGGCTGACGCGCAAGCCCTCGGACCTCTTCCGCGAGCAATGCTTCATCTCGATCGAGGCGGACGAGGCAGGCCGCCTGCCAAGGCTCCAGGAGCGGCGGCTCGATCGCTGCGTCTTCTGGGGCGCCGACTATCCGCATTACGACTGCACCTATCCCGGCGCGGTCAGGGACCTCGAAGAGAACCTGGCGCCGCTCGACCCCGCGCTCGCCGACCGCATCCGCCGCGGCAACGCCGCGCGCTTCCTCGGCATCGGCTGAGCGAGGCGCTATTCGCCGCGCGTGGCTTTCAGCCTGGCGGCGGCGGGTTTCTCGCCGGGTTGCGCCTCGAGATAGGCGATGATGTCGCGCCGCGTCTCGGCGTCTTCGATGCCCATGGGCATCAGCGCCCCCGGCACAAGGCGCTGCGGCCCCGCGAGCCACCGATCGAGGATCGCCGGCGACCAGACGATGCCGGAGGCGAGGAGCGCCTGGGAGAAAGGATAGCCCACGAGGCTCGCGGCGCGGCGGCCGATCACGCCGGCGAGCGGCGGCCCGATCAAGGCGCGATCGAGCCGATGGCAGCCGGCGCAGCGCGAGGCGAAGAGCTTGCGGCCGGCGACGGGATCGGGCGCCGTTTCGGCAAAGCGCGCGAGGTTTTCGGCGCCCTCGGGATGCTCCGAGGCGAAGAAGGTGTAGGACAAGGTGATGGTGTCGACGTCCTTGGTCGAGGGGTCGATGCCGAGCTGCGGGTCGACGAAGAAATCGACCGGCATCTCCACCTGTTGATGCGCGCCCAGACGCTCCTCGGTAAAGCAGAAGCACTGGATCTTCTTGAAATAGATGCCCGCCTTGGCCGGCGTCACGTTGAAGGCGGCGTGAGCGACATAGTCGCGCGCGGAGAGATTCTCGGCAGTGAAGAAGGCAAGCGTCTCCTCGCCGAGATGGAGCCGTACCTCCGGTTGCGCCGGCTCGAAGCGCCAGGGCAGGCCGGGCGCCACATTGGTGGAAAAGCGCACGGTGATGATCCGCGAGGAGGGGCTTGCCGTGTCGGCGGCCACGCGCTGGGTCGCGCCGCCATAGCCGGTGGCGGCGCAGAACAGGCGATAGAGCGTCGCCGAATAAGAGATGAGCCCCACCATGACGCCGAGCAGGAGGCCGAGCGGCAGCAGGACCCGAAGATTTTCGCGCTTCATGACCGGTCCATCGCGTCAATCCGTGCCGTCGGGCGAATGGGACCGCGGCGACGGCAAGGCGCGGCAGCGGTCCGAACAGGACGCGATCCCGGGCGGGCGGCATCCTCGACAGGATCGCTCGGGCAAGGCGCTCCGCCTATCCATCCGCCCGCGCGACCCGCTATCAACGTCCCGGGTCGATTGGACGCACCGCCGGCTCAGCGCGAATAGAACTCCACCACCAGATTGGGCTCCATTGCCACCGGATAAGGCACGTCGGCGAATTTGGGGCCGCGCACGAAGGTGCCTTTCATCTTGTCGTGGTCGACCTGAAGATAGTCGGGCACGTCGCGCTCGGTCGATTTCGCCGCCTCGAGCACGACGGCAAGCTGCTTCGACTTGTCCTTGACCTCGATGTTGTCGCCGTCCTTCACCAGATAGGAGCCGATGTTCACCCGTCGGCCGTTGACGCGGATATGGCCGTGATTGACGAACTGGCGCGCGGCAAAAGGGGTGGGTGCGAATTTCATGCGGTAGACGACGGCGTCGAGCCGGCGCTCCAGCAGCTCGATCAGATGCTCGCCGGTATCGCCCTTGCGCCGCGCCGCCTCCTCATAGAGCCGGCGGAATTGGCGCTCGCCGATATTGCCGTAATAGCCCTTGAGCTTCTGCTTCGCGAGAAGCTGCGTGCCGAAATCGGAGGGCTTCTTGCGCCGCTGCCCGTGCTGGCCGGGACCATAATCCCGGTTGCGGTTCAAGGGGCTTTTCGAACGGCCCCAGAGATTGACGCCGAGGCGCCGGTTGATCTTGAACTTGGACCCTTCACGCTTGCTCATGATCCGGTCAACCCATTGTCATTGTTGTTGTCCCAATAGGTCTCGCCCGCAGGCGAGACGGGGCTCGGAGGCCCGCTTTCTTGGGAATGAAGCGCCGGCACTATAGGGACGGCGGCGCGGTTGTCAAACCTTGCCGGAGGCGCGAAGCCGCCTCCCGCCTGCGCGCCGCCTCGTCTTCGGCCGGCCCGGCGGCGGCGCCCCTTCCCGGTCGCGCGGCCCGACAAAGGCGGTGATGACGCCGTGGAGCGTGCGCAGCTCCTGCGCCGTCGGCTGCGCGCGCTGGAAGAGGTTGCGCAGGTTGCGGATCATGCCCGGCCGCTTGTCCTGCGTGCGCAGAAAGCCGCTGCGGTCGAGCTCCTCCTCGAAATGGCCGAAGAAGCGCAGCAGCTCTTCCTTGGTCGCGGGCTGCGAATGCCCGGTGACGAGCTGCTCCGCCGGCGTCTCCTCGCCCGAGGTGAACCATTCATAGCCCACCAGCAGCACCGCCTGCGCCAGGTTGAGCGAGGAGAAGGCGGGGTTGAGCGGCACGGTCAGCACCGTGTCGGCAAGCGCGATATGGTCGTTGACGAGGCCGGTGCGCTCGGGACCGAAGAGGATGCCGCAGGCCTCGCCCGCGGCGAGGCATTGCCGCATCTCGGCAGCGCCCCGCCGCGGCGTCAGGATGCGCTTCACCATGTAGCGATCGCGCGCGGTGGTGGCGTAGACATGGCGGAGATCGGCGATCGCTTCCTCGACGCTGTCGAAGAGGCGGGCCTCCAGCAGCACCCTGTCGGCGCCGCTTGCCGCGGCGATTGCCTTTTGATTGGGCCAGCCGTCGCGCGGCGCCACCAGCCGCATCTCGGTGAGCCCGCAATTGTACATGGCGCGCGCGGCGGTGCCGATATTCTCGCCGAGCTGCGGCGCCACCAGGATGATCGCTGGCCCGCCGCTGGCCGGCAGGCGGCGCCGGTCGGTGCCCGCCATGGTCAGGTCTCTCCAGCAGCACCCCCCACCCCACCCTCCCCCTCAAGGGGGGAGGGGGAATTGAGCGTACCGATGGAAACTGCCCCTCCCCCCTTGAGGGGGAGGGTTGGGAGGGGGGTAAACGCGCGCATCATGACGACCTCCTAGCCTCGCCGCCCCGCGCGCCAGAGCTTGTAGGTAAGGCTGTCGTGGAGCGCGTTGTAGGAGGCGTCGATGACGTTGGTGGAGACGCCGACCGTCGACCAGCTCTCGCCGGCGTCGCTGGTGGCGATCATGACGCGGGTGACCGCCTTGGTGCCGTCCTGCGGCGTCAGGATGCGCACCTTGTAGTCGGTCAGGTGGATGCTCTCGAGCTCGGGAAAGACCGGGATGAGCGCCTTGCGCAGCGCCATGTCGAGCGCGTTCACCGGGCCGTTGCCCTCGGCCACGGTCATCAGCATCGTGCCGCCGACCTCGACCTTGATGGTCGCTTCCGAGAGCGTGATCAGCTCGCCGCGCGCGTTCCAGCGCCGCTCGTCGATGACGCGGAAGGATTGCAGCCTGAAATAGTCCGGCACGCTTTCGAGCGCGCGGCGCGCCAGCAGCTCGAAGCTCGCCTCGGCGCCATCATAGGCATAGCCCTGGAATTCGCGCTCCTTCACCTCTTCGAGCAGCCGCGCCACCTTGGGATGGCGGGGATCGAGATCGATCCCGATCTCGCGCAGCCGCGACAGGATGTTCGAGCGCCCCGCCTGGTCCGAGACGAGGATGTGGCGCTGATTGCCCACCGTCTCGGGCGGGATGTGCTCGTAGGTGCGGGAGTCCTTCTCGACGGCCGAGACGTGCAGCCCCGCCTTGTGCGCGAAGGCGGAGGCGCCGACATAGGCGGCATGCCGGTTGGGCGCGCGGTTCAAAAGCTCGTCGAGGAGCCGCGAGAGCTGGGTCAAGTGCCGGAGGCCCTCCTCGCCGATCCCGGTCTCGAACCGCTCGGCATAGAAGGGCTTCAACATCAGGCTCGGGATCAGCGAGACCAGATTGGCGTTGCCGCAGCGCTCGCCCAGCCCGTTGAGCGTGCCCTGGACCTGGCGCACTCCGGCGCGGACGGCGGCGAGGCTGTTGGCCACTGCGTTCTCGGTGTCGTTATGGGCGTGGATGCCGAGCTTCCCGCCCGGCACGCGCTTCACCACCTCGCCGACGATGCGCTCCACCTCATGCGGCAAGGTGCCGCCATTGGTGTCGCACAGCACCATCCAGCGCGCGCCCGCCGCCTCGGCCGATTTGAGGCAGGCGATGGCGTAGTCGGGATTGGCCTTGTAGCCGTCGAAGAAATGCTCGGCGTCGAACATCACCTCATCCATGCGGCTCTTGGCGTGAGCGATCGAATCGCCGATCATCTCGACATAGGCCTTGCGGTCGAGCTCGAGCGCCACGTCGACGTGGAAGTCCCAGGTCTTGCCGACCATGCAGACGTGCCGCGCCCTGGTGGAAAGAATCGCGTTGAGGCCGGGATCGTTGGCGGCCGAGCGGCCGGCGCGCCGCGTCATGCCGAAGGCCACGAATTTGGCGTTCGAGAAGGTCGGCGGATCGGCGAAGAAGCGGTCGTCGGTCGGGTTGGCGCCCGGCCAGCCGCCCTCGATGTAGTCGATTCCGAGCAGGTCGAGCTCGCGCGCGATCGCGGCCTTGTCGGCCACGGTGAAATCGACGCCCTGGGTCTGCGCGCCATCGCGGAGCGTGGTGTCGAAGAGATAGAGGCGGTTGGACAGGGCCATCGAGCCTTTAATACCCTCATCCAGAGGAGGCGCGAAGCGCCGTCTCGA
>DASPSJ010000080.1:0-51704 GCA_035623985.1 Allostellaceae bacterium
AAAGCGGCTGAGCGTACCGTGCCACATCTGCGTCGCAAGATCGGCAAACTCCTCGCCAGCTTCACCGCTGCCGACTGTGCCAATTTCCTTGAGCACTCAGGCTATGCTTCGAATTGACCGGAATCCGCTCTAGCTCGAAAAGTGCAGAAATCTGCGCGTTTCACTTTCTGCCTGTTGCGAAATCGCAACCGATTTGATATATATAACGGTGATCCAGAAAAATTGCAAGATCGCAATATATGCTACTTTCGCAACGGAGATGGTATGGCCGAAAACTTCGACACGGAAGCCTTTTACGCGGCACTAAACGCTGTACGCCTGAGCCGGCAGAAGACCTGGAGGGATGTAGCCGAGGAGACAGGGGTCGCCGCATCGACCTTGTCGCGGATGGGGCAAGGCGCAAATTCCGACGTAAATGGTCTTGCAGCGCTTCTAAAATGGTCGAACCTGAAAGCCGAGATGTTCATTCCCGGCGCTAGCAAGAAAGAGGCGCCGCCGATCGCCAAACTCACCGCGCTCCTGCGCGCCGACCCCCACCTGACCCCGCAGAATGCCAAGCTATTGGAGGACATTGTGGTCAGCACCTATAACAAGCTTCGGAGCAGATGAATTGGCTTTCCAGCGCGGCTTCAAAGCAGAGGCTAACCGCATTTCGCTCCGCGTCCGGGAGCAGATGGGTCTTGGGCCGATTGATGCGATCGATCCCACCGAGGTGTGTGCCTATTTCGATATTGTGCTTCTCAAACTCAGCGAGATCGATTGCGACTCCTCGTCCTTTCTCGGTGCCAGTCGCTCCTCCTTCTCGGCGGTGACGGTGCCCTGTGGCTGGCGGACGGCGATCGTCCACAATGACTCGCATCACGCCTACCGCCAGCGCAGCAATATCTGCCACGAGCTGGCACACTGCTTTCTCGGCCATCAGTGCACGCCGCCGCTTACTGAAAGCGGCGAGCGCGCTCGCGACGGCGGGATTGAGGCTGAAGCAAACTTTCTTGCCGGTGCGTTGCTGATCCCCAATGAAGCGGCAATTCATATCGTGCGGCAAGGGCTCCTATCGGCGGGGCAAGGCATCTATGGCGTAAGTCGGCCGATGCTGGATTATCGTCTTCGCGTGAGCGGAGCTCACACCATCCATTCGCGCTTTATTCAAGCGGCGGGGAGAGGCCGTTAAGCGTGAGACTACCGGAGGTTCCAGTCTGACAGTTGACTCCCCTTGATTCCACACGAAAGGAATGCCCCTACTGCTCCGCCGAAGCCTTGATCGGCCGGCCGCTGTTCTCGTCCTCCCGCAAATAGCGCTCCAGCTTCGCCACCATGCCCGGCGCGTCCCAGTCGGCACCGCCTTCGAGCGAGGCGAGGATGCGGCCGTCGCGGTCGATGAGAAAGCTGGTCGGCAGGCCGCGCACGTCGAAAGCCTCCTGCGCCGCGGCCTTGGGATCGAGATAGACGGCAAGCCGCTGCAGCCCGAGCTTCGCCAGGAAAGGCTCGACCACATGGCCCGCGCCGCGGTCCTCGGAGATCGCCAGCACGCTGAGCCGGTCGCCCTCGAGCCCTTGCAGGCGGTCGAGCGAGGGCATCTCGCGCACGCAAGGCGCGCACCAGGTGGCCCAGAGATTGACCAGGAGGAAGCGCCCGCGGAAATCGGCAAGCCGCAGCGCCTTGCCGTCGCGGCCGGTGAGGCTCAGGTCCGGCGCTGGCCGCGGCGGGTCGAGCGGGGTAAACTGGCCGAGCGCCGCGGGAAGCGGCGCGCCGGCGTCGGGTTCGCTGCTCACGATACTGCCGTGGTCGCGGCGCAGGGGAGCGCCCGGCCAAGAGGCGGCGGCCATCAGCGCCGCCAGGCAGAGGACGACAAGCACGATGACCGCGCCGAGGGTTTTCCTCATCCCGACCCGCCTTCCCGCTCCCGGCCGGCAGCCATGAGCCGGAAGCTGCGCGGCGATGCCAAGCCGGCGAGCGGCGCCCTCCCGGCGGCGAACGCGGCCTGGGGCGGGCGCTTTGCCGGCGGGCCGGCCGAGATCATGCAACGCATCAACGTCTCGATCGATGTCGACAAGCGCCTCTATGCCCAGGACATCGCCGGCTCGCTCGCCCATTGCGCCATGCTGGTGAAGCGCAAGATCCTGGCGCCCGAGGACGGCGAAGCCATCGCCCGCGGTCTAGCGCAGATTCGCGATGAAATCGAGGCCGGAACCTTTCCCTTCCGCGCCGAGCATGAGGACATCCACCTCAACATCGAAGCGCGGCTCGGCGAGCTGATCGGACCCGCCGCCGGCAGGCTGCACACCGCGCGCTCGCGCAACGACCAGGTGGCGACCGATTTCCGCCTCTGGGTGCGCGACGCCATCGACCGGCTGGAGCGGCAGATGCAGGGCCTGCAAGCGGCGCTGATCGCGCAAGCCGAACGCCATGCCGGCACCATCATGCCGGGCTTCACCCATCTCCAGGTGGCGCAGCCCGTGACCTTCGGCCATCATCTCCTTGCCTATGTCGAGATGCTCGGGCGCGACCGCTCGCGCCTTGCCGATTGCCGCGCCCGGCTCAACGAATCGCCCTTGGGCGCGGCGGCGCTCGCCGGGACCTCCTTCCCCATCGACCGCGACATGACGGCCAAGGCGCTGGGCTTCGACCGGCCGGCGGCCAATTCGCTCGACGCCGTCTCCGACCGCGACTTCGCCCTCGAATTCCTGGCGGCGGCGGCGATCGCCGGCATGCATCTCTCGCGCTTTGCCGAAGAGGTGGTGATCTGGACCAGCGAACCCTACCGCTTCATCCGCTTGAGCGACGCCTTCACCACCGGCAGCTCGATCATGCCGCAGAAGCGCAACCCCGACGCCGCCGAGCTGGTGCGCGCGAAGTGCGGCCGGCTGCTGGGCGCGCTCAGCGGCCTGCTGGCGGCGATGAAGGGCCTGCCGCTCGCCTACAGCAAGGACATGCAGGAGGACAAGGCGCCGGTGTTCGACGCCGCCGACACGCTCGAGCTGGCGCTCGCCGCCACCGCCGGCATGGTCGGCGACCTCGTGCCCGATCCGCAAGCGATGCGCCGGGTGGCGGCCAGCGGCTTCAGCACCGCCACCGACCTCGCCGACTGGCTGGTGCGCGTGCCGGGCCTCCCCTTCCGCGAGGCGCATCACATCGCCGGCGCGCTGGTGGCGCGCGCCGAGGCGCTGGGCGTCGACCTCGCGGCGCTGCCGCTTCAGGAGATGCAGCGCCTCGAGCCGCGCATCACCGCCGCCGTGTTCGAAGTGCTGACGGTGGAGAAATCGGTGGCGAGCCGCACCAGCTTCGGCGGCACCGCGCCCGCCACCGTCGCCGCCGCCGCCGCGGCGGCGCGCAAGCGTTTCCTCTGAGCAGCCGAGATGCCCACTTCCTTTTGGTCCGCCCGCTATCGCGTTCATAAGCTTGGTAGCCCCTCCCCCCTTGAGGGGGAGGATGGGTGGGGGGTAGCTCCCGGCTCTGCAACTGCTGCATGGACGCGCCTTGTGCGCGAACCGCCCGAACGGGCAGACCCCCCTCCTGCCCGAGGCCATGGGCCTCGGGCATCCTCCCCCTCAAGGGGGGAGGAGCTATGCGGAAGCTGCAACGCTATCAATATCTCACATATCCGCCGCCGCGCTGGTCTCGCGCTGGCGCTGCTGCTGGTGTTGCTGCTGCCGCTTGCCGGCTGCGGCAAGAAGTCGGAGCCCAGCCCGCCCCCCGACGAGCCGCACACTTTTCCTCGCATCTACCCGCATGATTGACGACGAGGCGCCGGGCGCGCCGGATTTCGCCTATCGCGCGGGCGAGCTTTGCGCCGAGGAGGTGCCGCTCGCGCGCATCGCCGCCGCGGTCGGCACGCCCTTCTATTGCTATTCGAGCGCGGCGATCGAGCGGCGCTACCGCCGCTTCGCCGCCGCCTTCGCCGACCGCCCGGCGCGCATCTGCTACGCGCTCAAGGCGAATTCGAACCTCGCCGTGATCCGCCTCCTGGCGCGGCTCGGCGCCGGCGCCGACGTGGTCTCCGAGGGCGAGCTCCGGCGCGCGCTCGCCGCCGGCGTTCCGGGCGAGCGCATCGTCTTCTCCGGCGTCGGCAAGACCGAGGCGGAAATCGCCTTCGCGCTCGAGGCCGGCGTGCATCAGATCAACATCGAGTCGGAGCCGGAGCTCAGCGCGGTGAGCGCCATGGCAAGCGCCATGGGCCGGACCGCCAGCCTCGCCATCCGCGTCAACCCCGACGTCGACGCCCATACCCATGCCAAGATCGCCACCGGCCGCAAGGAGAACAAATTCGGCATCGACCTCGCCCAGGCGGCGGGCGCCTGCCGCCGCGCGGCGCAGCTCCCGGGCCTCGATCTCAAGGGCCTCGCGCTCCATATCGGCTCCCAGCTCGCCGATCTCGGCCCCTTCGAGCTTGCCTATCGCCGCGCCGTCGACTTGATGCGCGCGCTCGCCGGCGAGGGGATCGCGCTCTGCCGCCTCGATCTCGGCGGCGGCCTCGGCATCCGCTATCGCCACGAGCGGGTGCCGGCGATCGAGGACTACGCCGCCATGGTCAAGCGGGTGACCGAGGGGCTCGAGGTCGAGCTTGCCTTCGAGCCCGGCCGCTGGATGGTCGGCAATGCCGGGGCGCTGGTGGCGCGCGTGCTTTACGTCAAGGACGGCGCGGCGCGGCGCTTCCTGATCCAGGACGCGGCGATGAACGACCTCATCCGCCCGGCGCTGTACGACGCCTGGCACGAGATCGTGCCGGTGCGCGAGCCGCCGGCGGCGGCCGAGCGCCGGCCGGTCGACGTGGTGGGACCGGTCTGCGAGACCGGCGACGCCTTTGCCGCCCAGCGGCCGTTGCCGCCGATCGCGGCGAGAGAGCTGATCGCGCTGCTCTCCGCGGGAGCCTATGGCGCGGTGATGAGTTCGAGTTACAATAGCCGGTTGATGGCGCCCGAAGTGCTGGTGCGCGGCGAAGAGTTCGCCGTGATCCGCCCTCGGCCGCGCTATGAGGACCTCCTGTCGCAGGACAGGATGCCGGATTGGCTCGCCGATGGTTAACGGCGAGAGGTATGGGAATGAGCGATAGCCTGAAGCCTCGGATCGAGCCCCGCCCCTTCGCCGGACGCCTGTTTCTGGCCGGCGCCGCGCTGGCCTGGGAGCGGCTGTGGCCGGCGCTGTGGCCGGCGGTGGGCGTCGGCGGCGTCTTCCTGGCGCTGGCGCTGTTCGATCTGCCGGCGCTGCTGCCGGTCGTGTTGCACGCGGCGCTGCTCGCGGTCTTCGCTCTCGCCATGGGCGCGGCGCTGGTGCCGGCGATCCGCCGCTTCCGGCTGCCCGGCCGCGAGGCGGAGCGGCGGCGCATCGAGCAGGCGAGCGGGCTCGCCCATCGCCCGCTCACGGCGCTCGAGGACCGGCTGAGCGCGCCCGGCAAGGATGCCGCCGCCGCGGCGCTCTGGCAGGCGCATCGCCGGCGCATGGCGGCACAGGTCCGGGCGCTGCGCGTCGGCTGGCCCAAGGCCGGGCTGGTGCGGCGCGATCCCCTCGCCCTGCGCGCGGCGCTGGCGCTGGTGCTGCTGCTCGCCGCGATCGACGCCGGGCAGGATTGGTCGCAGCGCCTGGCGCGCGCGCTGAACCCGAGCTTCGTGCCCGGCGCCGCCGCGGCCCAAACCACCCTCGACATCTGGGTGACGCCGCCCGACTACACCGGCCTGCCGCCGCAATTCCTGCCGGCGACCGCCCCCGACCAGCCGATCGCCGTGCCCACCGGCAGCACCGTGCTGGCGCAGGTGCAGAGCAACGGCAGCCCGCCGCGGCTGCGGATCGACGACGCATCGGCCGAGTTCGCCCGCGTCGACGAGCACAACTTCAAAGGCAGCGCGGTCTTGACCGGCGGCCACCGGCTCGCGGTCGAGGCGGACGGCCGCACGCTCGGCGCCTGGCCGATCGCCATCGTGCCGGACTTGCCGCCCAAGATCGACTTCGCCAAGCCGCCGCAACGCACCCAGCGCGCCGTGCTGCGGCTCGAATACCAGGCGAGCGACGATTACGGCGTCGAATCCGCCAAGGCGATCATCGCGCGGCCCGGCGACGCCGGCGGGCCGCTCGTCCTCGACCTGCCGCTGCCGGGCCAGCACCTGCACGAGGCACATGACGCGAGCTACCACGACCTCACCGCCCATCCCTGGGCCGGGCTGCCGGTCGACATCCATCTCGAGGCGCTGGACGCGCTCGGCCAGGCCGGCGAGAGCGACACGCTGCGCATCACCTTGCCCGAGCGCGTCTTCCACCATCCGGTGGCGCGCGCCATCATCGAGCAGCGCCGGCAGCTCACGCTCGATCCGACGCAGCGCGAGGTCGTCGCCGAGACGCTGTCGGACCTCTCGCTCAAGCCGCGCCTCTTCAACGACGACACGGTGGTGTTCCTGGCGCTGCGCACGGCGCAGGCCCGCCTCGTCCTCGACAAGACCGCCGCCGCCGTCCCGTCGGTGCAGCAATTGCTGTGGGAGACCGCGGTGCGCATCGAGGACGGCCGCGCCTCGCTCGTCCAGCGCGACCTGCGCGACGCGATGAAGGCGCTGCAGGACGCGCTCGCGCGCAACGCGCCGGACGCCGAGATCCAACAGCTCATGCGCGAGCTGCAGCAGGCGATCGACCGCTATCTGCAGGCGCTGGCGCAGAACATGCAACAGCAGGATCAGGACCAGCAGCCGGCGGATCCCTCGCGCATGCTGAGCCAGCAGGATTTGCAGCGCATGCTCGACCGCGCGCGCGACCTGGCGCGCACGGGCTCGCGCGAGGCGGCGCGCGACCTGCTGTCGCAGCTCCAGGAGATGCTGGAGAACCTGCGCATGGCGCGCCCCGGCCAGATGCGCGGCGGCCAGGGCGAGGCGATGCGGCAGATGCAGGAGATGATGCGCCGCCAGCAGCAGCTCCTCGACAAGAGCTTCCGCCAATCGCGCCAGGGCTCGCCGGGGCAGGCGGGACGCGGCCAGGGGCAGTCGGGGATGCAGGACGGCGATTTGGCCGGCGAGCAGGAGGCGCTGCGGCGCCAGCTCGGCGAGATGATGCGCCAGCTCGGCGAGCAATCCGGCGACATCCCGCAATCGCTGGGCCGCGCCGAGCGGGCGATGCGCGGCGCCGCCGACGCGCTCCAGCACGGCCAGCCCGGCGAGGCGATCACGCCGCAGACCGAGGCGCTCGACCAGCTACAACAGGCGGCGCGCAGCCTGGCCGAGCAGATGATGGGCCAGAACGGCGACGGCCGGACGGACGGGTCCGATCCCGGCGACCGCGACGGACTGCGCCAGCCGGAGCGCGATCCCTTCGGCCGGATCAACCCGCAGGACCACGCCAATGGCGGCATCGACGACGGCGGACGCATGCGGCTCGGCGGTCCCAGCGGCAATTACGCCCTCGACAAGGCGAAGGGCATCCTCGACGAGCTGCGCCGCCGGGCGGGCGAACACAGCCGGCCGGAGATCGAGCGGGACTATATCGACCGCCTGCTGAAGCAGTTCTGAGGATCGCCTACCGCGCCAGCTCCTCCTCGACCGCCGCGCAGATCTGCTCCAGCGTAAACGGCTTGGCGATGACGCGGTGGATGAGGGCGTCGAGATTGTGCGCGCGCTGGCGCTCGCTGGCGAAGCCGGTCATCAGCAGGATTTTCATCGCGGGATGATCCTTGCTCGCCTTGAGCGCGAGCGCGATGCCGTCGAGATTGGGCATGACGATGTCGGTGAGCAGCAGATCGAAGCGCTCGCCGGCAAGCGCGCCGAGCGCGGCCGAGCCGTCCGGGACCGCCATCACCTGGTGGCCGCCGTGCTGGAGCGCGCGGGTGAGGAAGCTGCTCACCGCCTGGTCGTCCTCGGCCACGAGGATTCTCGCCACGCGCCCCGCTCCTAGCCGCCGTCCGAGACGGAGACCTTGATCATCGTCGCGGCTTCGTTGGGCTGGGCGATGCTGGTGCGGAACGGCACGCTGGCGCCGGGCAGCAGGCGATCGTCGCTGACGGTGAAGGACCAGGATTGCAGCTCGCGGCTGCTGCCGTCGAGCAAGGTGACCTTGAGCTTCGGCACTTGCCGCGCCACGCTCGAGACGTTGACCACCTCGCCCTGGATGACGAGCGTCGGCAGGCCGTTCTCGATGTCGCGGGTCGGCGTCACGTTGTGGAAATCGAAGGCGCCCTGCGCCGCCTCGAGGGGAATGCCGAGCATCTGGTAATAGCGCGCGACCGCGGGCCAGCGGCCGACCACCTGGTCGCGCGTCCACCACAACCCGCCGGCGACGACGCCGGCCAGCACGATGAGATAGGCCGCCCAGCCGACGGCCGAGAGCCGGCGGCGCTTGGGCGGCAGCGCCGGAAGCTGCACCCGGCCCGTGCCGCGCAACGGCGCCTCCGGCGCCGGAGGCGATTCCGGCGGCGGCAGGTCGACTCGCCGCGGCGCGTCC
The DNA here is from genome assembly GCA_035623985.1 of Allostellaceae bacterium. Classification (GTDB taxonomy): domain Bacteria; phylum Pseudomonadota; class Alphaproteobacteria; order ATCC43930; family CGMCC-115725; genus DAHUYF01. The sequence continues at coordinate 8,410 of DASPSJ010000080.1, forward strand.
TCGGCCGGCGCCAAATGCCACGTATGGGCGCAGCTCGCGCAACGCACGAGTCGTCCCGTCGGGCCCAGGGCGCCGGGGTCGACAAGATACCGGGTGGAACAGGCCGGACAGGTTGCAATCATCGATGCCGCAGCGCCGTTTTCCCCTTATAGGGCTCAATCCGGGCGCGAAGCAAGGAACCTCGCGCGGGCGCGGGCGCCGCGCGCCCGCTTTACGGGAGCCGCCGCCTCATGCCATCTTGCCTCGGGCGGCGAGGATCGATGCCGCGGTGCGACGGAGAGCGCACGCCTTGGTTCGCTTCGAGAATGTCGGCATGCGGTATGGCGCGGGGCCGGAGGTGCTGCGCGACATCACCATGGAGCTTGCTCCGGGCTCGTTCCATTTCCTGACCGGGCCGAGCGGCGCCGGCAAGACCAGCCTGCTCAAGCTGATGTACCTGGCCGAGCGCCCGTCGCGCGGCCTCATCTCGCTCTTCGGCCGCGACATCGCCACCACGCCGCGGCGCGACCTGCCGGCGCTGCGCCGCAAGATCGGCGTCGTCTTCCAGGATTTCCGCCTCATCGAGCACCTCTCCGCCTTCGACAACGTGGCGCTGCCGCTGCGCGTCGCGGGATTGGCCGAGGAGCAGATCCGCGAGCACGTCAGCGAGCTGCTGCGCTGGGTCGGGCTCGCCGACAAGCTCAGCGCCCGGCCGGCGACGCTGTCGGGCGGGCAGCAGCAGCGCGTGGCGATCGCCCGCGCGGTGATCGGCCGGCCGAGCCTGCTGCTCGCCGACGAGCCCACCGGCAACGTCGACGACGAGATGGCGCTGCGGCTGCTGCGGCTTTTCGAGGAAATGAACAAGCTCGGCACCACGCTGGTCATCGCGACGCATAATGAGGGCCTGGTGACGCGCTTCGGCCATCCGAGGCTGCACCTCGAGCACGGCGAGCTTACCCAGGAACGCGCCCGCACACGGCAGGCGGGGTAGGAGCCGCAATGCTCCGCCGCCTCGACATCCCGCTCAACCGCGACAGCTCCGTGCGCTTCCTGCCGTGGATCATCGCGCTGATGGTCTATCTCGCGGGTCTGGCGCTTGCCGGCACGCTGGTGCTGCAGGGCGCCTTGCAACGCTGGGACCGGAGCCTCGCCGGCACGCTCACGGTGCAGCTACCGCCGGCCGAGGAAGGCAAGCCCGACGCGATGCAAGCCGTGCTCGAGCTGCTGCGGCGCGCGCCGGGGGTGACGAGCGCCGAGCCGCTGTCGCGCGCGGCGACCGCGCGACTCGTCGAGCCCTGGCTCGGCAGCGCGCTGACCCCGGACGAGCTGGCGCTGCCGCGGCTGATCGACCTGCGCATTGACGTAGCAGCCTCGCCGGACCTCGCCGCGCTGCGTGCGCGGCTTGCCGCCGCAGCGCCGGGGGCGGTGCTCGACGACCACCGGCTGTGGCTCGACCGGCTCGCCGGGCTGGTGTTGTCGATCGAGGTGACGGCGGTCGCCATCGTGCTGCTGATCGCCGGCGCGGCGGTGCTCACCGTCGTCTTCACCACCCGCGCCGGGCTCGCCGTCCACCACGCGGTCGTCGAGGTGCTGCATCTGATCGGCGCGCGCGACGGCTATATCGCCGGCCAGTTCCAGAGCCAGGCGCTCGCTCTCGGCCTGCGCGGCGGCGTCATCGGCCTGATGCTGACGCTGCTGACGCTCATCGGCATCGGCCGCGCCGGCGCGGCCACCGCGCTGTTCGGCGAGCATGTGCGCCTCTTGCCCGCGCTCGAACTCGCGCCCTGGCACTGGCTGGTGCTGGCGCTGCTGCCGCTTGCCGCCGCTTTCATCGCCATGCTGACGGCGCGCATCACCGTGCTGCGCGCGTTGCAGCGCATGCCATGATCTTCCGCCAGGCGCAGGGCCGCGCCCGCCGCCTCGGCCTCGGCCGGCTCAGCCTGCCGGCGGCGCTGCTGCTCGCCCTTCTCGTCCTTTGGCTCGGCGGCCTCGTCTGGTTCGCGCGCTCGATACCCGAGGCGGTGAGCGACGCCGACAGCGAGACCGACGCCATCGTCGTGCTCACCGGCGGCAGTCTGCGCGTGCAGAGCGGCCTGGCGCTGCTGGCCGCGGGCAAGGCCAAGAAGCTCTTCGTCTCCGGCGTCTACCACTCGACCGACGTGACGGCGCTGCTGCGCATCTCGCGCCAGTCGCCCGAGCACGTCGCCTGCTGCATCGTGCTCGGCCACGAGGCCGACAACACGCTCGGCAACGCGCTCGAGACCGCGCAATGGATGCACGAGGAGGATTTCCGCTCGCTGCGCCTGGTCACCGCCAGCTACCACATGCCGCGCAGCCTGCTCGAATTCTCGCGCGCGATGCCCGAGGCGCGCATCGTCGCCAACCCGGTCTTCCCCGAAAGCGTCAAGCAGGAGCGCTGGTGGGCCTCGCCCGGCACGGTCAGTCTCATTCTCGGCGAATATCACAAATACCTGCTGGCGCTGGCGCGGCCGCTGCTGCTCGGCAACGGCGAGACCGGGCAGTGATCCTGCTGCGCTCGCTCGCCTTCAACCTCGCGCTTTATCTTTTCACCGCCGTCGAGGCGATCGCGGGATTGCCGGTGCTGTTGCTGCCGCGCCGGGCTGCCTGCCGCTTCGGCTACGCCTGGGCCGCCGGCGTGCTGCGGCTGTGCACGCTCATCGCGGGGCTCTCCCATGAGCTGCGCGGGGGCGAGAACCTGCCGCGGGGGCCGGCGATCATCGCCATGAAGCATCAGTCGGCCTGGGACACTTTTGCCGTCGCGGTGCTGTTTTCCGACCCCGCGATCGTTTTCAAGCGAGAATTGCTGTGGATCCCGTTCTATGGCTGGTATCTCTGGAAGGCGGGCATGATCGCCATCGACCGCAAGGCCGGCGCGCCCGCCTTGCGCAAGCTGGTGGCGGCGGCCAAGCGCGCCGCCGCCGAAGGCCGGCCGATCGTCATCTTTCCCGAAGGCACGCGCACCGCGCCGGGCACGCGCCGGCCCTACCAGCCCGGCGCCGCCGCGCTCTACCGCCAGCTCGGCCTGCCGCTGGTGCCGGTGGCGGTCAATTCCGGCGTGTTCTGGGGCCGGCGGAGCTTCCTCAAGCGGCCGGGGCGGATCGTCGTCGAGATCCTGCCGCCGATCCCGCCCGGCGGCGAGCGCAAGGCGGTGATGGCAACCCTCGAAGAGCGGATCGAGACGGCGACCGCGCGGCTGGTGGCGCAGGCGCAAGGCGCCGGCGCTTGACCGCCTCATTGATGAGGGCGTAAGATAGAACATTTAGAGAACATAAACATCTGCCGCAATTACTTGTGGGTATTTTGGCGATCAGGCCCTAAATCTGTTGGCGAGTGCGAACGCTTTGCCCCTATCATCGCGCCGAAAGGGAGAAAATACGTGGCCTCGAACCTGCGCAAGCGTAAATACGGCCTCGCCGAGGATCGCGCGTCGTTTGAACGAGCCCCGAAGCTCCCGGCTGAAGACAATACGCCCCATGGGCTCGCCGAATTACTGAAAGCGAACATGTTTTACCGGGGCGTGCCATGGCCCGCGCCCTTTGACCAGACGGCGCATCGGCTTCGGCTTGGCGACGCGCGGGATCTTTCGTGGCTTCCGAATTCTTCAGTCCATCTCGTGGTGACGTCGCCTCCCTATTGGACGCTGAAGAAATACGAAGTCCGCGAAGGGCAGATGGGAGAGATCGTCAGCTACGAAGAATTCCTTGATGAACTGGACAAAGTATGGCGCGAGTGCGCCAGGGTACTCGTCGACGGCGGAAGGATTTGTTGCGTCGTCGGGGACATATGCTTGCCTCGAAAGGTCGCGGGTCGGCACCACGTAATGCCCTTACACGCGGACATTCAAGTTCGCGCGCGGAGACTCGGACTGGATTGCCTCACCCCGATCTTGTGGCACAAGATTGCCAACGGCATCACCGAGGCCGAGGGAAACGGCGCCGGCTTCTATGGAAAGCCGTACCAGCCGGGTTCTATTGTCAAGAACGATACGGAGTTCGTTCTGTTTCTTCGGAAAGGAGGTCGCTACCGGTCAGTATCAATGTTGACCAAAGCGCTTTCCATGCTGGATCGGCACGAAATGCAAAATTGGCTGCGCTCCTATTGGGCAGACATAAGGGGCGCGTCAACTCGCGAAGGACATCCTGCGCCTTTCCCGGTGGAGTTGGCTGAACGACTAATCCGTTTGTTTTCGTTTGCCGGCGACACCGTGCTTGATCCGTTCGCCGGGACCGGCTCAACGGCACTTGGCGCATTGAGAACCGGACGAAGCTCAATCGGCATAGATATAGAGCCGAAATATCTGAAAATTGCGCAGCGGCGCCTGTTGGCCGCAAGCCGACAAAAGAGGTTGACCGGCGCCGTGAACGCGATGATCGCGCTTGATGGAATATCGATTACTCGCTGAATTTCGTCAGATCTTTGACGGCCGCGAGTACCGTCACAGATCCTCGACGCACGGCGATAAAGTTGCCGTGCAACTCTTCGAAGACCTCTTTGCATTGCGACGTTCTCGAAAGCTGGCGGAAGCCGTAGAACGGCGCCAGCGCGTTGCCAACCGACAGAACATACGTCAAGGCATCAGGGCTCGCCGAGGCGATGCGACTTTTGGGGAGATAATTCCCGGAGAACCATCGAAACTGGACGAGGGATACGCAGTGGCCCGCGGACCGGTTGCCACCATTGAAATCGGCTCTGAGGTAAAGATACTTGCGAAGGCAATGATCAAGCAGATAGATAGAGTTATCGGTGATCTTACGAAGCAGGTGCGACAGTTCCGCCGCGGCCGTGCGGATCCGATTTGTGTTGGCATCGTCGGAATCAATTCATCCCTTTACACCATCGGCCTCGAAGGTGAACGTGCTTTTCGAACAGACGGAAAAAGACACAAGCACCCCTTCCAGGAAGCGGTCGAGGCCGAGCGTCGCCTGCTCAGCGACGCCGCGCCCGATTTCGACGAGTTTCTCATTTTGAGATACCGCGCCACAAACGACCCGGAAGGTGATTCGCCGTTTCCTTTCGAGTGGGTGGACTACAATCGGACGGCCCGCGACTACGGAGCCATCCTTACTCGGGTCAGCATCGAGTACGATAAACGCTTCTGATACGCTTGAAGCCGCCTTGCCGATCTGAACCGGGTATGTGACATTGTATGTTTGATCGAAACACAGGAGAGTCGACCACGCCCGAACGCTTCTTCACCCGTGCCGACCTCGAGACGCTGCGGCAATGGGACGTGCCGACGATCTGCAACGGCCTCGAGATCGTCATGCCGGAGCGCCGCGCCATCGGCTTCACCGTCGAGCCAATGATCGCGGTCGACCCCAAGCTGCCGCCGATCGTGGGTCTCGCGCGGACCGGCACCATCCGCGCCAAGGAGCCGCCGCGCGGGCCGGTGGCGGATCGGCTCGACTGGTACGACTACGTCGCCGCCGCCGATCTCCCGACCGTCGTCGTGCTGCAGGACATCGACCATCCGCCGGGCTACGGCGCCTATTGGGGCGAGGTGCAGTCGACCGTACACCGGGCGCTGGGCGCCCTCGGCTGCGTCACCAACGGCTCCTTCCGCGATCTCACCGCCTGGGCGCCCGGCTTCCAGATGCTCGGCGGCCGCGTCGGCCCCAGCCACGCCCATGTCCACATGGTCGATTTCGGGAAGCCGGTGATGGTCTTCGGCATGCAGGCGGCGCATGACGACGTGATCCACGCCGACTATCACGGCGCGGTGGTGATCCCCGCCGAGGCGGTGCGGAAGCTGCCCGCCGCCATCGACCTCGTCGCCCGGCGCGAGAAGGTGATCCTCGACGTCTGCCGGAGCCCGGACTTCTCGCCCGCCCGCTTGCGCGAGGCGATCAAGCGCGCGGGCGAGATTCACTAACGCCGCGCCCAGGCAACGGCGCGAAGCCATCGGCGATGGCCCCTGCCATGTCAGGCGTTGGCAGCGCGACATAGATCATACCGAGGAAACAGCCCAACGCCTTTGCCCGCAAGACGTGTTTCAGGTGCTTGTCGGAGCTGAGAACGGTTTCCACGAGAAAGCTCGCCCGTTGCTCGATGAGATCTTCCACCCGCGCTTCGATCCGTTGCGCGGCGCGCAGGTTCGCATCGTCTTCGGTCAAGTGCTCCACACGACCGTTGATCCCAGGCAGATCGCAGGACGAAATGGCGCCGGTCATGCCGGTCATGACGCGATCGACCGGCCAGCCGAACAGCGCTGCACGGGCGCCCTTCAATCCGTCTGCCGTTCGGCATATGGAACCAATGATCTACAAAGAACCTGTGCATAATCCTGTGGATAAATTGCGAAACGTGCAAACTGCGCACAAAGGCAGATCGCGGAAAAGCGGGGATAAGCTTGACAAAACGAGACTTTTTAGCCACTTGCAATGGGAAGTGGTTGTGGAACACGCGAGGACAAATCAGGAACATTGACGCCCGGAACTGCCGAGGGTAAAGACCGTTTTAACGATCGACCGTCACCCTGCCCGGACCCCGCCCGGGCGGGGTCGAATGTTTGAAAGGACCGCCGAGCCTTGCCCACCGTCGCCTCGATCTCGCAGCAGATCTGGGACATGAAATACCGGCTCAAGGGGCCGGACGGAAACCCCGTGGACAGGACGATCGAGGATACCTGGCGGCGGGTCGCCACGGCGCTCGCCGAGCCCGAGGCGGACAAGGCGGCCTGGGCGGAGCGCTTCTACGAAGCCATGGCCGGGTTCAAGTTCCTGCCCGCCGGACGGGTGGTCGCGGGCGCCGGCAGCGCACGCAACGTCACCCTCTTCAACTGCTTCGTCATGGGCACGATCCCGGACGACATGGCCGGCATCTTCACCCAGCTTCGCGAGGCGGCGCTCACGCTGCAGCAGGGCGGCGGCATCGGCTACGATTTCTCGACCCTCAGGCCCAAGGGCGCGCCGGTCAAAGGCGTCGGCGCCGACGCCTCGGGGCCGCTCTCCTTCATGGATGTCTGGGACGCGATGTGCAAAACCATCATGAGCGCCGGCTACCGCCGCGGCGCGATGATGGCGACCTTGCGCTGCGACCATCCCGACATCGAAGCCTTCATCGAGGTAAAGAGCGAGCCCGGCCGGCTGCGCATGTTCAATCTCTCGGTCCTCGTCACCGACGCCTTCATGCAGGCGGTGAAGGAGGACGCGCCCTGGGAGCTCAAATTCTCTGGCACCACCTTCAAGGTCGTGCCGGCGCGCGAGCTCTGGGACAAGATCATGCGCGCGACCTACGCCTATGCCGAGCCGGGCGTGATCTTCATCGACCGCATCAATCGCCGCAACAACCTGCACTATTGCGAGACGATCAGCGCGACGAATCCCTGCGGCGAGCAGCCGCTGCCGCCTTACGGCGCCTGCCTCTTGGGCTCGATCAACCTCGCGGCGCTGGTGCGCGATCCCTTCACCCCGCAGGCCCGCCTCGACACGGCGGAGCTCGCCCGGCTCGTGCCGGCGGCGGTGCGGCTCATGGACAATGCCATCGAGGTCTCGCGCTTCCCGCTGCCGGAGCAGGCGCATGAGGCGAAGGCGAAGCGGCGCATCGGCCTCGGCGTCACCGGCCTTGCCGACGCCCTCATCCTGTGCGGCGCGCGCTACGGCTCGGCGCAAGCGGTCGAGCTTACCGCGCAATGGCTGAAGGCGGTCGAGCGCGCGGCCTATCTCGCCTCGGCCGAGCTCGCGGCGGAGAAAGGCGCCTTCCCGCTGTTCGACAAGGCGGCCTATCTCGCCGGCGAGACGGTGGCGGCCCTCGACCAGGAGGTGCGCGACGCCATCGCCGCCCACGGCGTCCGCAACGCGCTGCTCACCTCGGTGGCGCCCACCGGCACCATCTCGCTCTTTGCCGACAATGTCAGCTCCGGCCTCGAGCCGGTATTCAGCTTCAGCTATACGCGCCGCGTGCTGATGCCCGACGGCACGCGCAAGGAGGAGGAGGTGAGCGACTACGCCTATCGCCTCTTCCGCCGGCTCAAGGGCGAGAACACGCCGCTGCCCGACTATTTCGTCGACGCGCAGCAGCTCACGCCGGCCGACCACCTGGTGATGCAGGCCACGGTGCAGAAATACGTCGACAGCTCGATCTCCAAGACCATCAACATCCCCGCCGATTTTCCCTTCGAGCGCTTCAAGGACGTCTATTTCCAGGCCTATGAGCTCGGCTGCAAGGGCTGCACCACCTACCGGCCGAACGAGGTGACGGGCGCGGTGCTCGAGGTCAGGAAGGAGGCGAGCGAGACCAAGCGGCAGCCGGAGCTGCCGCTGCCGGTGCCGCAGCGCCAGGCGAAGCCGGCCGACGTCTATGACGGCGGCGTCGTCTACATGACGCAGCCGCTGAGCCGGCCGGAGGAGCTGCCGGGCAAGACCTACAAGATCCGCTGGCCAGAGAACGAGCACGCGCTCTATATCACGCTCAACGACATCATCCAGGACGGCCGCCGCCGCCCGTTCGAGATCTTCATCAACTCGAAGAACATGGAGCATTACGCCTGGACGGTCGGCCTCACCCGCATGATCAGCGCCGTCTTCCGCCGCGGCGGCGACGTCTCCTTTGTCGTCGAGGAGCTGAAGGCGGTGTTCGATCCGCGCGGCGGCGCCTGGATGGAGGGCCGCTACGTGCCTTCGCTGCTGGCGGCGATCGGCGACGTCATCGAGCGCCACATGATCGATATCGGCTTCATGCCGGCCAAGCGCAGCGCCACGCCCGAGCTCGCCGAGCGCAAAGTGGTGAACCTCGCGCCCGCCGAGGCCGAGCGCCGCCCGCGGCTCGCGCAATGCCCGAAATGCGGCGAGGCGGCGCTGATCCGCGTCGAGGGCTGCGACCAGTGCACGAGCTGCGACTATTCGAAATGCGGGTGAAGGAAAAGCCGCAACGATAATTTCGCCGTGCTGCGGCGCAAGGGGGGAGCGCGAGGATGCGGGATGATCCACCGGCCGAACTGGCGGCGACGTTGCGCCACAACAGCGTTCCTCTCCTGGCGCTCGGCACCTTCGCGATCGGCTCCGACGTCTTCGCCATCGCCGGCATCCTGCCGCTGATCGCCGCGAGCCTCGAGGTCAGCGTCCCGGCGGCGGCGCAGATCAACAGCGCCTACGCCCTCGCCTACGCGCTGGGCTCGCCGCTGCTCGCGGTGCTGACCGCCGGCTGGCGCAAGGAGCGGCTTATCGTCCTGGCGATCGCCGGATTTGCCGCGGCGGACCTGCTCTGTGCCGGAGCAACGAGCCTCGCCATGCTGCTCTGGGTGCGGGTGCTGTCGGGCCTGTGCGCCGCGCTCTATGTGCCGACCGCCGTGACCCTCGCCGGGGCCCTGGCGCCGGCGGGGCAGCGCGGCGCCCGTCTCTCCGGCGTCACTCTCGGCACCACCACCGCGCTGGTCATCGGCGTGCCGCTCAGCACCTGGATCGGCCAGCATTTCGGCTGGTCCTGGAGCTTCCTCCTTTCCGCCGGCTGCGCCTTGGGCGCCATGGTCGCGCTCGCCGCGCTGCGCCTGCCGGCAACGGCGCTGCCGCCCGTGCCGCCGCTCAGCGCGCGGTTCAAGCCGCTCGCGCAACCCCGCGTAGCCCTGGCGCTGCTGGCGCAGCTCTTCTGGTCGAGCTGCAACTACAGCATCTATCACTACAGCGCCGTGCTGCTGGGCGGGCGCATCGGCCTCGACCGGATGCCGCAATTGCTGCTGCTCGCCGGCCTCGGCACCTGGGTGGGCGTGTTCGCCGGGGGACGCCTTGCCGACCGTTTCGGCGCCGCGTCGCTGATCGTGGCGATCGCCGGCATCAACGCCCTCAACATCGCGCTGCTCTCCATCACCGGCGGCACGGTCATCGGCGCCGATTTTGCCCTCTTTCTCTTCGGCATCGCCGGCTGGGCGGTCATTCCGGCGCAGCAGAGCCGCCTCCTGGCGGAGGCGCCCGAGCACGGCGGCATCGCCATCGCGCTGCTGACCTCGACCGTTTACGTCGGCAGCGCCATCGGCGCGGCCTGGGGCGGCTTCGTCCTCGACCATGCCCCGGCGGCGGCGCTGCCGCCGGCGGCGAGCGTCGGCATCGTGCTCGGCATCTTGCTTTTCCTGCGGAGCGAATTCGTCTCCCGGCGCCAGGATCGGCGCGGCCCGACGCCATAGCGCGTTATCCGCATCGAGGGCCGAGGCCGGCGCGCGAGCGCGACCGTTCGAAATGCGGATGACCGCGCGCATGAAAATGATGAGCCTGTTGCGATGAGACGTCTATTATCGGGCCGCTTTCTCGGAGAGACGAGTGAATCGGCAAGCCCCGGGCCGCGTGAGAGAGGCGATTTCCGAATTTTTGCGCTCGCGGAGCGATCCCGCGACAGTCCAGGAAATTCATGACGCCGTCCGCAGGGAGCTTGGCCCCGGCGCGTCTGCGTCATCGGTGCGATCCTATTTGCGCTTGAACGTCGATCGCGTGTTCGAAAGGACGTCGCGCGGAGCATGTCAATTGCAATGCGACGAAGAGCCTTTGCCCTTCTTACCGGCAGACCATGAAGCGGCCATAGATACGGCGACCCTCGTTCAAGACAACTGCTTAAACTGGCTTCGACAGCAGCCGGCCGCGAGCATCCACGCAGTCGTGACCGATCCGCCGTATGGGATGGTCGAATACACGCCCGCGGAGCAACAGAAACTCCGCGGCGGCAAAGGCGGCGTCTGGCGCATTCCGCCATCTTTCGACGGGCACCGGCGGTCTCCGCTGCCGCGGTTTACGACGCTGAACAAAACCGATCTGGAAAAACTCGAGGCGTTCATATTCCATTGGGCATCGCTTCTCTTCCCCGTGCTCGTGCCCGGCGCCAACGTGATTGTCGCGTCGAATCCTCTGGTATCGCATCGAGTCTCCAAGGCGCTTTCGAATGCCGGACTTGAACGTCGCGGAGAGATCGTACGACTCGTGATGACCATGCGCGGGGGAGACCGACCCAAAAATGCACATGACGAATTCGACGGCGTGAGCGTGATGCCGCGCTCCATGTGGGAGCCTTGGCTGTGCTTCAGGAAGCCGATCGAAGGCCGCGTGCAAGATAATTTGCGGAAATGGAAGACGGGGGGATTCCGGCGGATCTCCCGGGAGAAGCCGTTCGGCGACGTGATTCAATCGCATCCCACGCGCTCCAACGAACGCCACATAGCGCCGCATCCCAGCCTCAAACCGCAATCATTTCTCCGCCAACTTGTACGCGCCGTTTTACCTCTGGGCGAAGGAACGATTCTAGACCCGTTTGCGGGAGCAGGATCGACGCTGGCGGCGGCAATGGCCGTCGGCTATGACAGCATTGGAATCGAATGCGACCCCCACTACATCGAGATTGCGCGCCGTGCGATATTTCCGCTCTCGCGCCTTAAGGTCACGTAGCCCGTCGCAGCATATACGCCCAATTTTCGCGCGGCTTGGCAATTCGAATGCCGGCGGGGCCACCCTGTCGCCGCTCCGGCTCGCCGGTCGAGGACGTCGCGCCTAAGGCGGCAGCCGCTTGAAGCATTCCATGCCGGCCGATCTCATGGCATCGCAGCCGAGCACGCTGACGCCGCCGGCCTTGTCGGGATGGAGCGCCACGGCGTAGCTCTTGCCGTCGGCGCATTTGACGCTCCAATAGGCGTCGCCCTTGTCGGCGTCATGCCGGCCGAAGCCCATGGCAAAGGCGAGGACGCCCTCGCAGCCCTGGCCGACATCCTTGCCGAGCAGCACCGCCTGCTCGGTCGAGGGCAGGTTCGCCAGCCGGTCGTTGGCGATATTGCCCGTGGTCGGCACGTCGGGATGCGCCGCCGGCTCGTTCACCGCGTTGCGCACCGGGCTCACCGGCGCCAGCGCGGCAAGATGCATGATCCAGAGGACCGACCATACCGCCGCCGCGATGATGGCCAGCAGGGCCCAGCCGATGATGGTGCGTCTCATCCCGCCTCTCTCGCGGGACCCATGGTATGGCGAGGCCCGCCCCTGCGACAACACCCGGCCCGGGCGGCGGCGAAGAAGGCCGGGCGCGGCGGCAGAGGCGGCATGCGGCATGCCGGTTTCGCATCGACGGTGCCGGGCGTTCTGCCTTATAACGCCGGCATGCGCCGCCTCGTTTTGTCGCTGCTCCTGGCCGCGGCCGCGATCGCGGCCGGCTTTAGCGGATATTGGGTCTATCTCGCCCACCGGCTGCAAGCGGAGATCGGGCCTTGGGCGGAAGCCCAGCGCGCGCACGGCACTGCGCTCGGCTGGGACAGCCTTGCGGTGGAGGGGTTTCCTCTCGCCGTCCGCCTGCGCTTCGCGCAGGTAACGGCGAGCGGCGAGAAGCCGCTGCCTTTCACCGCCGTCGCACCGCTGCTGCTCGCCGAGACGGCGGTATGGGACGGGCGGCAGTGGCGGATAGACGCGCCCGATGGCGCGCGGGCGGCGCTGCCGGGCGAGGCCGGCGGTCTCGTCGCGGCAAGCCTCCACGGCAGCGTCGGCCTCGACGGCGCCGGCGGCGCCACGATCGAGCTTGCCGGGCAAAGGATTGCCGGCAGCGGCATCGCCGCCGGAACCGACGTCGCCGCCGCCGAGCTGCGGCTGACGCTGCCCGACCACGCGGCAGGCAATCATCTCGATCCCGCCTTCGCCGCCGCGCTGCGGCTTACGGACCTGTCGCTGCCGGTGACGGTGCCAAGCTTCGGCAAGGACATCGAGACGCTGAGCCTGGCGGTAACGCTCAAGGGCGCGCTGCCGCCGGGCAAGCTGCGCGAAACGCTCGCCGCCTGGCGCCGGGACGGCGGCACGCTCGAGCTCACCGACGGCGTCTTGCGCTGGGGCGCGCTCGAGGCCGACGCCAACGGCACCTTCGCGCTCGACGACCAGCTACAGCCGATCGGCGCGCTCACCGCCGCCATCGAGAATCACAACGCGATCATCGACGCCGCCGTGGCGGGCGGCACGCTGCGCGCCGGCGACGCCGATCTCGTCAAGATCCTGCTGGGGCTGATGGCGAAGCCGGGCGCCGACGGCCGCAAGCGGCTGACCCTGCCGGTAAGCGTGCAGAACGACCGCCTCTATCTCGGCCCGGCGCAGATCGCGGTGCTGCCGCGCTTCACCTGGGAGTAGCCGCTGGTCACGGCTGCGGCGCCTCGGCGCGGTCGTGGAGACCGTATTGGCGCACCACCTCGGCGACGCTCAAGCGATAATCGGCGAAGATCTCGGCGCGGCCGCGCGCCTGCGCCCGCCGGTGCCGCTCATGCTCGCGCCAGCGCATCACCGCCGCGGCATCGCGCCAGAAGGAAAGCGACAGGATCTTGCCGTCGTTGGCCAGGCTCTGAAAGCGCTCGATCGAGACGAAGCCGTCGATCCGCTCGAGCTCGGGCCTGAGCGCGGCGGCGAGGTCGAAATAGTCCTGCCGGCGCCCCGGCTTGGGCTCCACCTCGAAGATCACGGCATACATCGGAACTCTCCTCCGTTTTGCGCTCCGCGCAACGCGCCGGCAAGGCGCGGACTTCCGCGACGGCGCTTCGCGCCGCTAAGCCTGCTTCGCCTCGATGATCGAGCGGCGGATGGCGCGGGTACGGGTGAAGAGCTCCTCCAGCTTCTCGCCCTCGCCCCAGCGGATGGCGCGCTGCAACGCCGTCAGATCCTCGGTGAAGCGCTGCAGCATCTCCAGCACCGCCTCGCGATTGCGGAGGAAGATGTCGCGCCACATGACGGGATCCGACGCGGCGATGCGGGTGAAGTCGCGGAAGCCGCCGGCGGAGAACTTGATCACTTCGGATTTGAGCGTCTCCTCCAGGTCGGTGGCGGTGCCGACGATGGTGTAGGCGATGAGGTGCGGCAGATGCGAGGTGATGGCCAGCACCTTGTCGTGATGCTCGGCGTCCATCGTCGCCACCTTCATGCCCGCCGCCTGCCAAATCGCGCGGACGCGCTCCAGCGCCGCGGCGTCGCCCCCCGGCAGCGGCGTCAGGATGCACCAGCGGTCGTGGAAGAGATCGGCAAAGCCCGCCTCCGGCCCGGAATGCTCGGTTCCCGCCACCGGATGGCCGGGGACGAGATGCACGCCCGCCGGCAGCAGCGGCGCGAGCTCGCGCACCACCACGCCCTTGACCGAACCGACGTCGCTGACGATCGTCCCCGGCCGCAGCGCCGGCGCGATGGCGCGGCCGATCTCGGCATAGGCCGAGAGCGGCGTGCAGAGGACGACGAGATCGGCGTTCTTCGCGGCGGCGGCGGGATCGTCGGTGACGCACTCGGCAAGGCCAAGCCGGCGCGCGGCCTCGAGCGTCGCCGGGCGCCGCGCGCAAGCGACGATCTCGCCCGCCAGCCCCTCGCGCCGCAGCATCCTGGCAAGCGAAGAGCCGATCAGGCCGATGCCGATCAGCGCCACGCGCTCGAAAGACGGCGCCGTCACCGCGTCTTGAGGAAATCGGCGAGCGCCGCGACGACGGCGCGCATCTCCTCCTCCAGCCCGACGGTGATGCGGACATGCTCGGGCAGCTTATAGGCGCGCATCTTGCGCGTGAGGATGCCGCGCGACTGCAAGAAGGCGAAGGCGGCGTTGGAATCCCTGGGCGCGGCGCCGAAGCGCACCAGCACGAAATTGGCCACCGACGGCGTCACCTCCAGGCCCAGCGCGCGGAGCTCGCGCTCCAGCCACGGACGCCAGAGGTTGTTATGCTCGCGCGCGCGGTCGACCGCGGCCACGTCCTCCAGCGCCGCCACCGCCGCCGCCTGCGCCGGCAGATTGATGTTGAAGACGCCGCGTATGCGGTTCAGCACGTCGACGACCGCGGCGCCGGCATAGGCCCAGCCGATGCGCAGGCCCGCCAGCGCGTAGATCTTCGAGAAGGTGCGCAGCATGACGACGTTCTCGGCGCTCTCGACCAGCTCGATGCCGGGCTCGTAATCGTTGCGCGTGACGAATTCGGCGTAAGCGGCGTCGATCACCAGCAGCGTCGAGCGCGGCAGCCCGGCCAGGAGCCGCCGCAGCTCATCGCACGGCAGATAGGTGCCGGTGGGGTTGTTGGGATTGGCGAGGTAGACGAGCCGCGTCCTGGCGTTGACCCGCGCCAGGATGGCGTCGACATCGGCGGTAAGCCGCGGCTCCGGCGCGGCGACCGGCGTCGCCCCGGCCGATTGCGCGGCGATGGGATACATGAGGAAACCGTGGCGGCTGTAGACGACCTCGTCGCCCGGCCCGGCATAGGCGCGCGCCAAGAGGCTGATGAGCTCGTCCGAGCCGGTGCCGCAGACGATGCGCTCGGCGTCGAGCCCGTGGCGCCGGGCGATCGCCTCGCGCAGCTCGACCGAGCCGCCGTCGGGATAGCGGTGCAGTTCGTGGGCCTGCGCGCGATAGGCCGCGACGGCGCGTGGGCTCGGCCCGAGCGCGCTCTCGTTGGAGGCGAGACGGATGACGCGCGCCGCGCCTTCGATTTTCGCTTCCCCGCCGACATAGGGCGCGATGTCGAGAACGCCGGGACGCGGCACCAGAAGCTCCGTCATCGCTACCTCCCGCCGCCGCGCAGCCCCAGCGCCGAAAGCGCGAAGGGCTTGGCATAGGAACCGAGATGGGCGACGCGCGCGATGCGGTCGCCGAGCAGCTCGAGCGCCTTGGCGAGCCGCGGATCGCCGTCGCCGACGCCGTCGTCGAGCTCGACCAGATTCCACGCCGCCTCGCCCTCCGGCTCGTGCACGGCAAAGAGCGTGACGGCAAGGCCGG
This sequence comes from Allostellaceae bacterium, assembly GCA_035623985.1. Lineage (GTDB taxonomy): Bacteria > Pseudomonadota > Alphaproteobacteria > ATCC43930 > CGMCC-115725 > DAHUYF01. Next base: position 24,079 of record DASPSJ010000080.1, read on the forward strand.
CGGTCTTCAGCGCCTCGATCAGCCGCGCGCGGCTGAGCTGGCCGGCGAGCTCCAAGGCGACGAAGCTGCGGTCGGCCTCGGTCGGGTCGGGCTCGGCATCGCCGATCGCGAGCGCGTCGAGCCCGCCGTCGCCGCGGGCATTGCCGCGTCCGGCGAAGGGCAGCCGAGCGAGGACGCGCGGCGCGGCGGCGCCGGCCCGCGCCAGCAGTGGCCACCACGGCTCGCGCTCGCCTTCCGCCGGCACCGGCAGCACCGCCGCCGCCACCTTGCGCTCGGTCACGGCGCGCATCGCCTCGCCCAGGGAATGGAGGGCGATCATCGGGATGTGGCTGCCGAAATGGTCGCGCGCGAGGTCCCAATAATCGGGCATTTCCTCGAGCGCTGCCACCGCGACGGCGAAATTGCCTTGCATGATCACCGCCCCGCTGAAGATCTCGCGCCAAAGCCGCACCAGGACCGGCCGCGGAAAGCGGCCGCGATGGCGCGCCACCAGCCGGCGCAGGATGCGTGCCTCGCGGCCGGGCCGGATCGCGGCGACGCGGCCGCGCTGCTTGGCGGCGGCGACCGCCTCGACGATCTCCGCCCGCTCCATGATGAGGTCATGCAGCCGGTCGTCGATCTCGTCGATGCGGCGGCGCAGATCGTCGAGGGTGGATGTGCTCGTGGCCATGATGAGTCGGTGCACCGGAAGGCGATAGAGATAGTTCCCCGGCCCGCCAAAAGCAAAGAAAACGTTGACAGCGCCGGCCCCCGATCCCTAGCTATGCCGGATCCGGAAAGCGCTTTTTTCCCAGCCGATCCCGGGACTTGCGCCCAGAGGCGACCGTGACCCTCCCATCGCCCGTCCAAGCGACCGCCCTTGCTCCCGTCCGCCCGGGCTTCCGGCTGGTGGTCGAGACGCCGCTGGCGCTCGATTGCGGCGTGCAGCTCGGCCCCTATACCATCGCCTACCAGACCTATGGCCGGCTCAACGCCGACCGCTCCAACGCCATCCTGATCTGCCACGCGCTGACCGGCGACCAATACGTCGCCGACACCCACCCGCTGACCGGCAAGCCCGGCTGGTGGGAGACGCTGGCGGGGCCGGGCAAGGTGCTCGATACCGAGCGCTATTACCTCATCTGCGCCAATGTGCTGGGCGGCTGCATGGGCTCCAGCGGGCCGATGGAGCTCAATCCCGCCACCGGCAAGCCCTGGGGCCTGGCATTCCCGGTGATCACGGTGGCCGACATGGTGCGGGCGCAGACCAAGCTGATCGATCATCTCGGCATCGAAACCTTGTTCTGCGTCACCGGCGGCTCGATGGGCGGCATGCAGGCGCTGCAATGGGCGGCGTCCTTCCCGGACCGGGTCTTCGCCGCCGTGCCGATCGCCACCGCCGCGCGGCATTCGGCGCAGAACATCGCCTTCCACGAGGTCGGCCGCCAGGCGATCATGGCCGATCCGCAATGGTGCCAAGGCAACTACCTGGAGCTCGGCAAGCGGCCCGAGCGCGGGCTCGCCGTGGCGCGCATGGCGGCGCATATCACCTATCTCTCGGAGCAGGCGCTGCACCGCAAGTTCGGCCGCAATCTGCAGGACCGCTCGGCGCTCACCTACGGCTTCGACGCCGATTTCCAGGTGGAGAACTATCTGCGCCACCAGGGCATCGCCTTTGTCGAGCGCTTCGACGCCAACTCCTATCTCTACATCACCCGCGCCTGCGACTATTTCGACCTTGCCGCCGAGCATGACGGCTCGCTGGCCAGCGCCTTCCGCGGCACGAAGACGCGCTTCTGCTGCATCTCCTTCACCAGCGACTGGCTCTACCCGACCTCCGAGAACCGCGCCATCGTGCACGCGCTGAACGCGGTCGCGGCCAATGTCAGCTTCGTCGAGATCGAGACCGACAAGGGCCACGACGCCTTCCTGCTGGAGGAGCCCGAGTTCTTCGCCACCTTGCGCGGCTTCCTCGACGGCTGCGCGCGCCATCGCGGGCTCGCGGCGCCGTGAGCGCCGACGGCAGCCTGAGCGCCATCCCCGACAGGGGGCGCCTGCGCGGCGATCTCCGCCTCGTCGCCGACATGATCGAAAAGGGCTCGCGCGTGCTCGATATCGGCTGCGGCGACGGCGAGCTGCTCGCCTTCCTCGCGCGCGAGAAAAACATCGACGGCCGCGGCATGGAGCTGTCGCAGTCCGGCGTCAATTCCTGCGTCCGCCACGGCCTGTCGGTCATCCAAGGCGACGCCGACCGCGATCTGCAGGACTACCCCTCGGACGCCTTCGATTACGTCGTGCTGAGCCAGACGCTGCAGGCGACGCGCCGGCCGCTGCGCGTCGTCGAGCATCTCGTGCGCATCGGCCGGCGCGCCATCGTCTCCTTCCCCAATTTCGGCCATTGGCGCATCCGCCTCGCCCTGCTGGCCCAGGGACGCATGCCGCGGACGCCGGTGTTGGCCCATGCATGGTACGAGACGCCCAACATCCACCTCTGCACCATCCTCGACTTCATCGCCTTGTGCGCGGAGCTCGGCGTCGCCATCGAGCGCAGCGTGACGCTCGACCGCCACGGCCTGCCCTACCGCCTGAAACCGCAGAGCAGGCTCGCCAACCTCATGGCCGAGCAGGCGCTGTTCCTGCTGCGCGGCCGGCGGGATTAGCCCGTCCGGGAGATGGGACGGGCCCGGAGGCTTGCCCGCCGCGCGCCGGTCGCCACCGGGAGATAGGCGGGACGCCGGCTCTCCTTGCGCTTCATCGCCGGCTTGGCATAGAGCTGCTTCGACGCCTCGACCACCGAGACGCCGGCGAAGCTGGTGAACCAGCGCTCGCCGATGCGCTCGATCGCCGCGGCCGAGCGCAACAGCATGCGCGAGCCGGTGGGCGGCACGAACAGAGCCGTCGACACGCGCTCGGGAGTGAAATCGGCCTCGCGCAGCGCGCGCGAGAGCTGCGAGGGCGTATAGGGATGGCCCTGGCCGAACGGCGTCCAGTCGACTCGCGCCCAGATGCCGCGGCGGTTGGGCGCCACCACCAGCAGCCTGCCGCCGCCCGCCATCACCCGCCAGATCTCCTTGAGCAGCGGCCGCGCCTGCTCGCTGTATTCGAGCCCGTGCATCAGCAGCACGCGGTCGACCGAGAAATCCTGGAGCGGCAGCTCGCCCTCATCGGCGAGCGCCACCGCGTTAGGCCCGTCCTGCGGCCAGGCGAGCACGCCTTGCGAGGAGGGCATCACCGCGACCACGCGCTCCGCCTCCTCGCGAAACAGCTTGAGATAGGGCGCGGCGTAGCCGAGCCCGAGCAGGCGCATGCCGCGCAGATCCGGCCAGATCAGCCGGATGCGGCGGCGGATCATGCGCCGCGCCACCTGGCCGAGCCGCGACTCGTAGAAATCCCGGAGATCGACGACGTCAACATGCATGAAGACAGTGTAGCATGGCCGGGCGCGACGAATTACATTAGCCTCCGAGGGGTAAGTCGAGGGGCGCCATGTCCGAGCTCGTCTTCCGTCGGTGTCCGCCGCTTCCGGACAATAACGCCGGCTCCGGCGCGTTCCGGTCCGGGGCAGGACCGGCGTCATCGCTTCCTCCGTCGCCGGGCCGGCGTTGCGCGCGCTCGCCAAACGCCAGCCGAGGGCCGCGCCGCGGTCCGCGACGCGCCAAGCGACGCCTTCGCCGCCATTCGCCGGCGCAAGGACAATGTCTGAGCCGCCCGCCGCAGAAGATCGGGAGTCCAACCAATGAAGCTTCGCTATTCGCCCAGTTCTCCCCACGTGCGCAAGGTCATGATCGTGGCGATCGAGACGGGGCTTGCCGAGAGGATCGAGCGCATCCCGACCACGGTCGCGCCGACCAAGCCCAACGACGAGGTGGCGCGCGAGAACCCGCTGGTAAAGGTTCCGGCGCTCACCACCGATGACGGGCTCGTGCTCTACGACTCGGCGGTGATCTGCGAGTATCTCGACACGCTGCATGACGGGCCGAAGCTTTTCCCCCCTCCCGGCAGGCCGCGCTGGCTGGCGCTGCGGCAGCAGGCGCTGGGGGACGGCCTCCTCGAGGCCGCCCTCCTCGGCCGCTACGAGAGCCTGCGGCCCAAGGAGTATCAATGGCCGGACTGGATCGACGCGCAGCTACGCAAGGTGCGCGGCGCGCTCGGCGCGCTCGAGATCGAGGTCGAGGCCGACGAGCTCGGCGGTCCGCTCACCATCGGCCAGGTCACCATCGCCTGCGCCCTGGGCCATCTCGATTTCCGCTACGCCAGCGAGGAATGGCGCGCCCGGCACCGGCGGCTCGCCGCCTGGTTCGACGAAATCTCCAAGCGCAAGTCGATCGAGCTCACCAAGCCGAAAGACCCGGCGTGAGCCTGCCCGAGGCCGAGCAGGTGATATCCGCGCTCGGCCTTGCGCCGCACCCCGAGGGCGGCCATTTCCGCGAGACCTTCCGCGACGCCGCAGCCGGCGGCGCGCGCGCCGCTTCGACCGCGATCTATTACCTGCTGCGCCGGGGCGAGGTGTCGCGCTGGCACCGCATCGACGCGGCGGAGATCTGGCATTGGTACGCGGGCGCGCCGCTGCTGCTGTCGCTGGCGGAGGACGGGCGGGCGCCGCGGCGCCTGCGCCTCGGCAACGATCTCGCCGCGGGCGAGCGGCCGCAGGCGGCGGTGCCAGCGCGCGCCTGGCAGAGCGCGCAAAGCCTCGGCGCCTGGACGCTGCTCGGCTGCACCGTGGCGCCCGGCTTCGAGTTTGCCGGCTTCGAGCTGGCGCCTGAGGGGTGGGAGCCCCCGAGCGACGGCGCGTAGCGACATCGTCCGAGGCGGCGTCAGCGGTTGCGTCAGCAACCGCGAGAGCCGCACCGGGCGAGGTTATCGCGCAACCACCCCGTCGAGCCAGGCGACGAGATCGCGCGTGACCTCGTCGCGGTTCAGCTCGTTGAACAGCTCGTGGCGAGCCTCGGGATAGAAGCGATGCGCGACGCGCTCGAGGCTGGCGTCGCGGTAGGCGGCGAGAAGCTGCTGCACGCTCTTCGTGTTTTCGCCGACGGGATCGCGGCTGCCGGAGATGACATAAACCGGCAGCCGCTTCGGGATGCGCGCCTGGCGCCGGGCATCGGTGACGTCGCCCAGCGCGTCCAGCAGGTCGATCCAGAGCTGCACCGTGGCGACAAAGCCGCAGAGGGGATCGGCGATGTATTTGTCGACCTCGGCCGGATCGCGCGACAGCCAGTCGAAGGGGGTGCGCGCCGGCGCGAAGGGCTTGTTGAAGGCGCCGAAGCTCAAGCCGTGGATCAGCGCGCTCTTGCCGCGCGCGCCGAGCCGCAGCCGCTCGATCCGCGCCACGAGCCGCCCGGCCGCCGCCAGCGCGCCGGGCTTGCCGCCCGAGCCCGACAGCACCGCGCCCGCCAGCGTCTCGCCGCGCTCGCTGATGACCTGCTGCGCCATGAAGGAGCCCATGGAATGGCCCAGCAGCACCACCGGCAGGCCCGGATGGTCGGCCATGAGGCGGCGATGGAGCGCTCCGAGATCGTCGAGGCATCGCCGCCAGCCGTCATGCTCGGCGAAGAAGCCGAGATCGGCAGGGGTCCTCGCGGTGCGGCCATGGCCGCGGTGGTCGCCGGCATAGACCGCATAGCCCGCTCCGGTCAGCGCCTGGGCGAGCCTTGCATAGCGGCCGCCATGCTCGGCAAGGCCATGGGCAACGTGCAGCGCCGCCTTTGCCGGTCCCTCCGGCAGCCAGCGATGGACAAAAAGCTCTACGCCATCCGCTCCGGCGAGAGTGAAGGTCGATGCCTGCATGTCCTCAGTCTACAGGATCGACCGGCGGCCGATCCTAAAATTTCCAGTTTGCGCCGACGCGAAGAATATTGCCTTCGGTCCGGAACCTGGCGCTCGCCTGGCCCACGAGACCGGGCGGCGTGACGGTATTGATGGCAACGGTCTGGTGTCCAAGATTATAAAGGAGATATTCCCCCTTCACTCTGATGTTGTCGGTGACGGCGAATTCGGCGCCCGTGCCGACGACCCCGCCGATTTGCGTGCGGCTGGCCGAGCCGGAAAATAGCTGGCCAATCGAGGGGAAGCTGATGCTCGACGAGTATGTCGCGTCCCCCACGGCGAGGCCCGCCGTCGCGTAGAACAATAAATCGGGCGACGCCAGTATGCCCGCACGCGCACGGAGCGTGCTCAGCCAGTCGGTGGATTGCTTGACCGAATCGAACCCCTGGACATTCTGTCCTGCCATTATGGCGGCGTTCGTCAAAAAAGGCGCCACCGTCCTGTTGTCGCCGATCGTCGCACCCTCGGCGTCGATTTCAGCGCCAACCACAAAGGACGATCCCAGCCGATGGTCGTAGCCGAACTGAGCGCCGCCGATGAAACCGGCGGGATCGATCTGAACGAAGCTGGCGGTTTGGCCGACGGCGAATGTCGGCACGAAATCGGCGCTGACCGGCGCAAGCGCGACGCCATAACCGCCGTCGAAGCCATAGCCGGCATTCACGCCGACATGCATGCCGGTCCAGGGATCGGCCTTTGCGCCGCCGGCAACGGCGAGCGCGGCAATGCCGAGCGCCGCCGCATGGAATGCCTTCACCGCGCGTCCCCCCTGATGAGCGTGGCTCGGCGCAACCCTATGTGGGTTACCCGCCCCGGTCAACCGCGGGGACCACGCGCATCGGGATGGTCAGGCCCTGCCGCGGAAAGGGCACCTCGCACAGCGCCCCGACGCGATCCTAATACATGTGCTGGCCGCCATTGATCGACATGGTCGATCCCGTGAGGAAGCCGGCCTGGTCGGAGACCAGGAAGAGCACGCCGCGGGCGATCTCCTCGGCGTGACCGAGACGACCCACCGGGATGCGCGCGACGATCTTGTCGAGCACGTTCTGCGGCACGGCGCGAACCATCTCGGTGTCGATATAGCCGGGGGCGATGGCGTTGACCGTGACGCCGCGGCTGGCGCCTTCCTGGGCGAGCGCCTTGGTGAAGCCGTGGATGCCGGACTTCGCCGCGGCGTAATTCACCTGGCCATACTGCCCCGCCTGGCCGTTGATCGAGCCGATATTGACGATGCGGCCGAAGCCGCGCTCGCGCATGCCTTCGATGACCAGGCGGCACATGTTGAAGCAGGAGGTGAGGTTGGTGGCGATCACCTGGCTCCACTGCTCCGGCGTCATCTTGTGCAGCACCGCGTCGCGGGTGATGCCGGCGTTGTTGACCAGGATCTCGACCGGCCCGACCTCCTGCTCGATGCGCTTGACGCCGGCCTCGCACGCCTTGAAATCCGAGACGTCGAATTTGTAGGCGGCGATCCCGGTCTCCTGGGTGAAGCGCCGCGCGGCCTCGTCATTGCCGGCATAGTTGGCTGCAACCTTGCAGTCCGACTGTTTCAGCGCCACCGAGATCGCCTGCCCGATGCCGCGCGTTCCGCCCGTCACGACCGCTACACGTCCCATGGTTTCCTCCCTTGCCGTTGCCGGCGGTCGCCGCGGATTGCTCCTTCGCCGCTTCCGCAGGTGCCATTCACCTGCCGCGATCCGCCGTGCTCGACGCGCTCAACCCCGCTCGACGCACATGGCAATTCCCATGCCGCCGCCGATGCAGAGCGTCGCCAGGCCGCGCTTGGCGTTCCGCTTCTCCAGCTCATGCAGCAGCGTCACCAGCACGCGCGTGCCCGAGGCGCCGATGGGGTGGCCAAGCGCGATGGCGCCGCCGTTCACGTTCACCTTCTCGACGTCCCACCCCATGTCCCTGTTGACGACGCAGGCCTGCGCGGCAAAGGCCTCGTTGGCCTCGATGAGATCGAGATCCTCGACCTTCCAGCCGGCGCGCTTCAGCGCGAGCCGGCTCGCCGGGATCGGCCCCGTGCCCATCACCGCCGGATCGACCCCCGCCGTCGCCCAGGAGACGATGCGCGCCAGCGGCTTGACGCCGCGGCGCTGCGCCTCCTCGGCGGTCATCAGCACCACCGCCGCGGCGCCGTCATTGATGCCCGAGGCGTTGCCGGCGGTGACGGTGCCGTTCTTGTCGAAGGAAGGCCGCAGCTTCGCCAGCACCTCAAGCGTAGTGCCGTGCTTGGGATATTCGTCGGCCTCGACCAGCACGTCGCCTTTGCGCCCGGCGATCTTCACCGGCACGATCTCGTCCTTGAAGCGGCCCGACGTCTGCGCCGCCTCGGCGCGCGCCTGCGAGCGCTGCGCCAGCTCGTCCTGCTGCAGGCGCGTGATCTGCCAGCGCTGCGCCACGTTCTCGGCGGTATTGCCCATGTGATAGCCGTTGAAGGCGTCCCAGAGTCCGTCCTTGATCATGGTGTCGACGAGATCGGTATCGCCCATCTTGACGCCGCTGCGCAGATGGATGCAGTGCGGCGCGCGGCTCATGCTCTCATGGCCGCCGGCGACGACGATGGCGCTGTCGCCGGAGCGGATCGCCTGGTAGCCCAGCGCCACGCTGCGCAAGCCGGAGCCGCAGACCTGATTGATGCTATAGGCCGTGGCCTCGACCGGGATGCCGGCGCCGATGGCGGCCTGGCGCGCCGGGTTCATGCCCTCGCCGGCGGCGAGGATCTGGCCCATGATAACCTCGTTGACCTCCTTGGCATCGACATTGGCCCGGCGCATCGCCTCGGCGATGACCGTCTGCCCGAGATAATGGGCGGGGACGGAGCTCAGGCTGCCGTTGAAGGAGCCGATCGGGGTGCGGACGGCGCCGGCAATGACGATTTCGCTCACGGGGGGATCCTCCTGCTGGGGGCTCGCTAATCTCTCTTAGATAGACCTCTGCGGCGGGTTTGGGAACCCATGCCGCAGCCTCGCCTTATCTTTCCTGCAAAGTCTAGCGCCGGCGGGGCCGGCTGGCTTGATCTGGATCAAGCGCGGCGGCGCCTGGCGCTCCGCGGCGCAGGGGCGGCGTGGCCGCGCAGCCACAGCGCCAGGGGCTGCCATATGGCGCGCGGCGCCTCGCGCGCCACCATCATGCCGATATGGCCAAGCCGCGCCGTCAGCCGCTCCGCCGCCGGCAGCAGCCCGAGGACCGCCTCGGCGGTCCGGGGCGGAACGATACGGTCCTGCGCGGGAACCACCACCAGGCACGGCCGCTCGACGCGCTGCGGCAGCACCGCCCTGCCGGCGACGCGCCAGCGTCCGCGCCCGGGGGTATTGGCGCCATACCAGCCGGCAAGGCATTCCTGCGCCACCGGCAAGGCCAGCGGCACGCCGTCGTTGAGCCAATCCTCGACCGCGACGAAATCGCGCTCCTCGTCGCCGCCCGGCGCCAGCCCGGCGAAGCGCGAGAATTTGCGCAGCGCGAGCAGCGGATCGAGCGCGGCAAACAGCGTCTGCAACACGTCGACCGGCACCTCGCCCAGCGCCGCGAAGCTGCGCGCCAGCGGCGTCGCGATCTCGCCCATGAGCCGCGCCTGGCCGGCCCGTTCGGCGTGGAAGTCCCAAGGGCTCGCGAGCAGCGCCAGAGACGCGACCAGATCGGGCCGGCGCTCGGCGAGCGCCAAGGCGAGGAGCCCGCCCATGCAATAGCCGAGCACCGCGACCGGCGTACCCGCGGCGGCGGCGGCGGCCTCCAGCCGGCCGGCAATATAGTCGGTGAGGGTGAACCCCCGCTCGAGAGCGGCGGGCCTCCCCCAATCGACCAGCAGCGGCCGCAGCCCCTCGCCGGCAAGAAAGCGCAGCAGGCTCTTGCCCTCGGCGAGATCGAGGATATAGGCGCGGTTGATCAAGGACGGCACCACCAGCACCGGCGCCCCGCCGCCGGCGCCGTAGTCGAGCAGCCGCGTCGACCCCTCCTGCCACAGCACCGGCGGGTCGTCGAGGGCGCGGCGGTAGGGATGATGGCGATAGCGCTCGAGCCCGTGCAGGAAGTCGGCGCCGCGGGCGCGCAGCTCGGCATCGACGGCGGCGGCGAAAGCCTCAGCGGCGACGGGCTCGACGCTTCGGCGCAGCGCGCTTGCCGCCGGCAGAAGCTCCGGCCTCCAGGGCAGCAAGCCGGCCCTCAACAGCGGCAAGACGGCGCGCGAACTCATCCAGAGCATCGCGGCGCTGGCCAAATGAAGCGGCAGCGGCCGCGGCCCCAAACGGGGTGCCGTCATAGACGGGTACCCCGAACGGCGGCGGCCAGTTCGCGGGCGCCAGGCCGGCGAGCAGCCGGGCAAGGTTCTCGGCGAGATCGGGATCGGCCGCCATGGCGATGAGCTGCTCCTGCCACAGGTCGAGATACCTCTTGGCCAGGCTCGCGAGGTCCGGCGGTTCCGCCATGGCGCGGAGTATATCGGCGTGTCCACGCAAACGCCAGGGACGCCGGCGATCATTCTGCGTTGCGGCATCGCGCCGAGAATGTTGCTATGCTGTTTTTTTAGGCTGTGGCCGCACCCGGCGGATGCGGAAAGGAAGCAGGACATGGACGAGCAGGGCGGGGCGCAAACGCCCCCGGTCATCATCAAGAAATACGCCAACCGCCGGCTCTACAACACGGCGACAAGCAGCTACGTCACGCTCGAGGACCTCTCCCACATGGTCAAGGGCGGCCACGACTTCGTCGTCTACGACGCCAAGACCGGCGAGGAGATCACCCGCGCGGTGCTGACGCAGATCATCGTCGAAGAGGAGCAGAAGGGGCAGAACCTGCTGCCGATCAGCTTCCTGCGCCAGCTCATCAGCCTCTATGGCGACAGCATGCAATGGCTGGTGCCGCGCTATCTCGAGCACGCCATGACCACCTTTGCGCGCAACCAGGAGCAGATGCGCAAGAACCTGCAGGAGACCTTCGGCGGCCTCTTCCCGTTCGGCCCGCTCGAGGAGATGGGCAAGCAGAATCTGGCGCTGTTCGAGAAGACGATGAAGATGTTCTCGCCCTTCCCCGCCGCGCCGGGCACGCCGCCGCGCCCGGCGGAGAAGCCGGCCGAGGCGCCGGCCGCCTCGGAAGCAAGCATCAGGGAGCTTACCGACAAGCTCAACGCGCTGCAGCAGCAGCTCGACGCCCTCGGCAAGGAAAAGGAAAAAGAAAAGAAAGAAGAGTAGTCAGCCGGCCTTCATGGCTTCGGCCCGCGGCGCCGCGTCCTGGCGCCGCCAGGGCGGTTCGATCGACGGCTTGCCGAAATAGTAGCCCTGGAGAGAGCCCACGCCCTCGCGGCGCAGGATCGCCGCCTCTTGCGCGGTCTCGACGCATTCGGCCACCGTGGCGAGGCCGAGCCCGCTGGCCAGCCCGACGAGGTGGCGCAGGAACACCTGGTTGTCGTAGTTCTGGCCGAGATTGCGCACGAAGGAGCCGTCGATCTTGACGGTGTCGACGGCAAGCGCCTGGAGGTGGCGCAGCGAGGTGAAGCCGGCGCCGAAATCGTCGAGCGCGATGCGGCAGCCGAGCTCGCGCAGCGAGCCGACGAAGCGCGCGCTCTCCTCGATGTCGTGCAGCGCCGCCGTCTCGGTGATCTCCACCACCAGCCGGCTCGCCAGCTCGGGCTTGCCCTTCAACAGGGTGGTGATGGCGCGCAGCCAGGCGTAATCGGTGGCGGTGAGGCCCGAGATGTTGAAGCCGAGGCAGATGCCGGGATGCGCCGCGACCTCCTCCACCGCCTTCTCCAGCACGTGCCGGTCGATGACGCGGATGAAGCCGAGCTGCTCGATGATCGGCACGAATTCGCCGGCGGCGATGATGCTGCCATCCTCGCCGATCATGCGCAGCAGGCATTCGTAATAGTCGACCGCGCCGCTGTCGGTGTTGACCACCGGCTGATAGGCGAAGACGAGGCGGTCGTCGCGCAGCGCGCGCTGCACCCGCTCGCCCAGCGCCATGCCCATGCGGTGCTGGCGGCGCTGCTCCTCGGAGAGGCGGTAGGGGATGAAGCAATTGCGCCCGGCGCGCTTGGCCTCGGCGAGCGCGGTTTCCGCGCGGGTCATCACCTCGTAGGAGGTCTTGGCCTGGTCGGGGAAGGTCGCGCCGCCAACCGAGACCGTGACATAGACCGGCCCCGAGGCGGTGAAGATGGGTAGCTGGCTCGCCACGGAGAGGATCTTCTCCGCCGCCACCGCGACGTGCTCCTCGGCGCAATTGGCGAGCACGATGCCGAAACGGTCGCCGCCGACGCGGCCGATGACGTCGCTCACCCGCAGGCAGCGGTCGAGGCGCTGGCCAATGGCGACGATCACCGCGTCGGCCGCCTCGTAGCCGAGCGCGTCGTTGACCGCGGTGAGCTTGTCGATGCCGACGGCGAGATAGGCGCCGGCGCCGCCCGAGCGCAGGCTCGAGGAGACGACGTGATCGAGCGCCTCGCGCAGCCGCTTCTTGTTGAAATGGCCGGTAAGCTCGTCGTAATTGGCGGCGTGCTCGAGGCGCAGCTCCTGCGCCTTGCGGCCGGTGATGAGGCGCCAGATGCCGTGCATGCGGACCGGCCGGCCGAGGTCGTCGAACACCGCGGTGCCGCGGTCATGCACCCAGGCGAAGCCGCCGCTTTCGGTGCGCACGCGGAACTCGCAATCGAAGGTGGTTCGGCGCGTCCAATGGGCGTTGAGCCGCTGCTGGCGCAGCAGCAGGTCGTCGGGGTTGAGCCGGCCGGCCAGCGCGCGCCCGGTGGCGACGGCGCCGGCGTCGGCGACGCCGAGCATGGAGGTGACGGAGCCGTGCCAAAGGATGATGTCGCTGGCGAGGTCCCAGTCATAGGCGACATCGCCGGCGGCGCTGAGCGCAGCCTCCAGGCGATGCGGCACGTTTTTCTCGTCCGGGGCCATGCGTCAGGCGCTCACTGAGTGATTCGGGCGATCGCCAAGCCATGGCGACGACCCGCGAACCTGCCGTGCAAGGTAGTGGGAACCAATTTATGAAAGCTTAAATCGCAAGCCGGCAATCCCGCCCTTTATAAGGGCGTATGCGCCTCGAGAAACGGGAGTACGGCTTGGTTAAATTCGCGCGCCATGACTTGCGAGAGGCAATGGCCGCCGCGCGCGAAGAACTTGACCTCGGCGCCGGGAACGAGGCGGGCGAGTTCCTCGGAGAAATAGGCCGGCGTCACGACGTCGTCCTCGGCCGCGACGATCAGCGCCGGCGTGCGGATGCGTGCGAGGTCGTCGGTCCGGTCGAAGGCGAGCACCGCGTCGATGCGGCTCATCACGATCTCCGGCGGCGGAAAGGTGGCGAGCGATTGCGCCTCGAGCTGGCGCAGCTTCTCGTTGTTGCGCGCGATCCAAAAGGCGGGATAGAGCAGCAACGTCGCCGCCTGAAGATACGTCGCGGGGCCCAGACGCTGCAGGATCTCCTTGCGCAGCGCGAAGAGGCGGCGGAAATAGGCATCCGCCTTGGTCCAGCTCGCGGTGATCACCATGCTGGCCAGCCGCTCGGGATGCTCGATGGCGAGCACTTGCGCGATGGCGCCGCCGGCGGAGTGCCCGATGAGATGCGCCCGGTCGATGCGCAGCGCGTCCAGCAACCGGACGACGTCGTCGGCCAGACGCTCGATCGTGTAGGGGATGCGGCTGTGATCGCTTTGGCCGACGCCGCGGTGATCGTGCAGGACCACCTCGAAGCGTTTGCCCAGGCTTGCCACCTGATCGCGCCAAAAAGCGCCGAGGCCGCCGAGGCCGCTGATGAACACAACCGGGAACCCGGCGCCGTGCCGTTCGTAATAGAGGTGACAATCGCCGATCGAGATGCGCGGCATGGAAGAGAAAAATCCCGGCCGGTGTAGGGTAAAGTGCTCGTTTACCGCTCGGCCAAGGCCGTGTCAAACGGCACCGGCGATGGACAGCCATGCGCCGGAGGAACGACCGCCGCCCCGACGACGCGCCGGCGACACCGCGCGGCTCGAGGCCCATAATCGCAAGAGATTCCAGACACTCGGTCAACAGACGAGGCCGCCATGACGCTAATTTCCCGGCATTCGGAAAATCCCCGGCACGGCACGGCCAGTGATCGCCGAAGCGAAATCTGGTTGAAGTCGTCGCTCGCGTCGCCTACCTTTATATCTTGTCCGGACGTTGCATGGAGATCATCGATCTGCATCGGGTCCGATGACGCGCACTTTCATGACGAACGTTGCCCTGATGGCTTGTTGGGGGCGATGCGGCGGATCGATCCTTTTCCTCTTGCCCTGTCATCCTACCCATGAGTGCGACGGAAACGAAGCGGACGACCGGCCGGACCCAGGACATCGATCGACATGTCGGTGCCCGGATTCGCGAGCGCCGGATCATGCTCGGCCTGACGCAGCAGCAGCTCGCCGATCTCATCGGCGTGACCTATCAGCAGGCGCATAAGTACGAGCGCGGCATCAATCGCGTCTCGGCGGGGCGGCTCTATGAGATCGCCCGGGTGCTGAGCGTGCCCATCAGCTATTTCTTCGACGGTCTCGACAATGAGACCGGCCGGCCGGTGAGCCAGCGCGAGCGGATGTGCCTGGAACTGGCGAGGAATTTCGCGCAGATCCCGAACGAGCGGCATCAAGAGGCGCTGAGCCAGCTCGCCCGCGCGCTTGCCACCCGCCACTAGGCGCGTCCGGCCGCCGCGTCAGGACCAGAAGCGGCGGCGGTCCCCTTGCGCCTGCGATTTGACGCGACGGCAGCGCCGCTCGGCACGGATAAGACAGGGACGATAACGCTTGAAGCACGGCGCATCCCTTAGATATGATGTAAGAAACATGAAGATTGCCATAGTGTGCACGGAGATTTCAGCGCCGCCTGTTGGCGTTCCGCCTTGCTCACCGCAGCGCAATTGAAGGCGGCCCGTGCCCTCGTCGGCATGGAGCAGCGCGCGTTGGCGGAGGCGTCCGGGGTGTCGCTGCCGACCATTCAACGGATGGAAGCCAGCAATGGCACGGTGCGCGGCGTGATCGAGAGCCTGACGAAGGTCATGGCCGCGCTCGAGGCCGCCGGAATCGAGTTCATCAATGAGGGCGCCACCAGCACCGGCGGCGGTCGCGGCGTGCGCCTGCGCCGGCCTGCGGACTAAGCCGCCGAGCGACATGCAGGCTTCCACCACGACGCAAGCCGGTTTGACGGCGGCCCGGCTCGGCGCAACCGCTCCGCGCCCTCGGTCTCTGCCGCCGTGCTGAGCCTGCTGGCCGCGCTGCTCGCCCTTTACGGCGCCGCGGCGCTCCTGGGCATCGCCGGAGGCCGTCGCGCACTCGTGCCGGTCTATTCGCTGAGCGCGCTGGCGGCCGCCGCGACGGCGCTTGGGGCACTCCGCTTTCTCGCCGAAGGCGCGACGACCGAGACCGCTGTTCTACCTCTGGGATTGCCCTGGATCGGCGTGCACTTCCGCATCGACGCGCTGAGCGCCTTCTTCCTGCTCGTCTTGGGCCTGGCGGGCGCCCTCACCAGCCTCTTCGCGCTCGATTACGGCCGCCATGACGAAGAGCCCGGCCGCGTGCTGCCTTTCTACCCCGCTTTCCTCGCCGGCATGAGCCTCGTGCTCATCGCCGACGACGCCTTCAGCTTCCTCGTGAGCTGGGAGACGATGTCGCTCGCCTCCTGGCTGCTGGTGCTGGCGACCTACCGCCTGGCGGAGACGCGCCGCGCCGCCTTTCTCTACCTCGTCATGGCGAGCATCGGCGTCGGCGCGCTGCTGCTCGGCTTCGGGCTGCTCGCCGGCGGCAGCGGCAATTTCGCCTTTGCCGCGTTGCGCGGCGCGGCGCACGACCCCTGGAAGAGCGGGCTCTTCTTCGCGCTCGCCCTGATCGGCGCCGGCTCCAAGGCCGGCATGGTGCCGCTCCATGTCTGGCTGCCGCCGGCGCATGCCGCGGCGCCGAGCCACGTCTCGGCGATGATGAGCGGCGTCATGACCAAAGTGGCGCTTTACGGCCTCATCCGCCTGCTCTTCGATCTCGCCGGCCCGGCGCAATGGTGGTGGGGCGCGGTGCTGCTGCTGCTCGGCGGCGTCAGCGCGCTGCTCGGCGTGCTCTACGCGGTGATGCAGCACGATCTGAAGCGGCTGCTCGCCTATCACACGGTCGAGAACATCGGCATCATCGTCATCGGCTTGGGCCTGACGCTGGCTTTTCGCGCCAACCGTTTCGACGCGCTGGCGACGCTGGCGCTGGCGGCGGCGCTGCTCCACGTCTTCAATCACGCGCTCTTCAAGAGCCTGCTCTTCCTGGGATCGGGCGCGGTGCTGGCCGCCACCCATGAGCGCGACATGGACCATCTCGGCGGCCTCATCCACCGCATGCCGGTCACCGCCTTCGTCTTCCTTACCGGTTCCGCGGCGATTTCGGCGCTGCCGCCCTTCAACGGCTTCGTCTCGGAATGGCTGACCTTCCAGGCGATCGTCAACGGCTCGCTGCTGCCGCAATGGCTGCTCAAATTCGCCGTGCCGGTGGTGGGCGCCATGCTGGCGCTCGCCGCGGCGCTGGCCGCGGTCTGCTTCGTCAAGGTCTTCGGCACGGTCTTCCTCGGCCGCCCGCGCCGCCCGGCGGCGGCGGACGCCCGCGAGGTGGGCCCGACGATGCTCGCGCCCATGGCGGCTTTCGCCGCCCTCTGCGCGCTCGTCGGCGTCCTGCCGCAAACCGTGCTCGGCCTGCTGCGGCCGGTGAGCGCGCTGCTGATGCCCGGCAGCCCGGGCCTCGATCTGTCGAGCTGGCTCTGGCTCGCGCCGCTCGGCCCCGACCGCAGCTCCTACAGCGGCGGCGTCGTTCTGCTGGCGGTTACCTTCCTCGCGGCGCTGCTGGTGCTCGTGATCCATCGCCTCGGCTCCGACCGCGTGCGCCGCTCGCCGGCGTGGGATTGCGGCTTTCCCGACGCGCGGCCCGAGACCCAGTACACCGCCGGCAGCTTCGCCCAGCCGATCCGGCGCATCTTCGGCGCCGTGGTCTTCGCCGCGCGCGAGCGCATCGACCTGCCGGCGCCGGGCGACACGCGCTCCGCCCGGCTCGAGGTCAGCCTGCACGATCCCGTCTGGGAGGGCCTCTACGCGCCCACGGCGCGGCTCGTCTCGATGCTCGCCGACCGGCTCAACCTGTTGCAGTTCCAGACCATCCGCCGCTACCTCTCGCTCATGTTCGCGGCGCTGGTGCTGCTGCTGCTCATCGTCGCGGTGAGCCAATGAGGCCGG
The DNA here is from genome assembly GCA_035623985.1 of Allostellaceae bacterium. Classification (GTDB taxonomy): domain Bacteria; phylum Pseudomonadota; class Alphaproteobacteria; order ATCC43930; family CGMCC-115725; genus DAHUYF01. The sequence goes on from DASPSJ010000080.1 coordinate 41,092, forward strand.
CGCTGCTGGAGCTGTTGCAGTTTTCCCTGCTGGTGGCGCTGGCGCCGCTGCTCACGGGGCTCGTGCGCAAGCTGAAGGCGCGGCTCAACGGCCGCATCGGCCCCGGCCTGGTGCAGCCCTATCGCGACCTGCTGCGGCTCTTGCGCAAGGAGGTGGTGCTGGCGCCCAACGCATCCTGGCTCTTCCGCGCCAGCCCCTATCTCATCTTCGCCGCCATCTGGCTCGCCGCGGCGATCGTGCCGACCTTCGCCACCGGCCTGCTGCTGGGCCGCACCGCCGACCTCATCGCGCTGGCGGCGCTGCTCGGCACGGCGCGCTTCGCGCTGGCGCTGGCCGGCATGGACGTCGGCACCAGCTTCGGCGGCATCGGCTCGTCGCGCGAGATGATGATCGCCTCGCTCGCCGAGCCGGCGATGCTGATGGTCATCTTCACCGTGGCGCTGCTGGTGCGCTCGACCTCGCTGCCGCACATCGCCGGATACCTGCTGACCCATGACGTGGGCATCCGCATCTCGCTGCTGCTGGGCCTGCTGTCGCTGCTCATCGTCGCCATCGCCGAGAACGCGCGCATTCCCGTCGACAATCCCGCGACGCATCTCGAGCTCACCATGGTGCACGAGGCGATGGTGCTGGAGTATTCCGGACGCCACCTCGCGCTGATCGAGGGCGCGGCGATGGTGAAGCTGCTGCTTTACGTCTCGCTGGTCGCCGCCGTCTTCTTTCCCTGGGGCCTGGCGACGGATCTCGGCGACGCGCGCGCGCTCGCGGTCGGGCTCGGCACCTATGTGCTGAAGCTGGCCTTTGCCGGCGCGGTGCTCGCCCTCTTCGAGACCAGCATCGCCAAGATGCGCGTCTTCCGCCTCGCCGAGCTGCTCGGCGGCGCGCTGCTGCTGGGCCTGCTGGCGGCGATCTTCCTCTACGTGTCGCAAGAGCTTTAGGAGACGAGACCAGGTGCCGATCTTCGCCAACACCGCCTACGACACGGCGCACCTCCTCGACACCTTCGTGCTGGTGCTGAGCTTCGCGCTGCTCTATCAGCGCCGGCTGTTCGCCGTGCTCACCACCTACGCCTGGCAGGCCTTGTGCCTCGCCGCCGCCGCCGCCTGGCAGGCCTATGCGCAGGACGCGCCGCATCTCTACATCACCGCCGCGATCGCGCTCGTCTTCAAAGCCGTCGTCATTCCGCTCGCGCTTCACCGCATCATCGTCTATCTCGACATTCATCGCAGCATCGAGACCGCGCTCGGCATCGGCCCCACCATGGCGGTCGGCGTCGGCCTGGTGGCGCTCTCCATCCTGCTCGTCCTGCCGGTGACCGCCGCCTCCGGCGCGCTGACGCGCGAAAGCCTCGCCGCGGCGCTGTCGGTGGTGCTGCTCGGCCTCCTCATGATGATCACGCGGCGCAACGCCGTGAGCCAGGTGGTGGGCTTCATGTCGCTCGAGAACGGCCTCATCCTCGCCGCGGTCGGCGTCAAGGGCATGCCGCTGGTGGTGGAGCTTTCCATCGCCTTCTCGGTGATGGTGGCCTTCATCATCTTCGGCATCTTCTTCTTTCACATCCGCGAGCGCTTCGACACGCTCGACGTCCACGACATGGAGCGGTTCCGCGGGGAGGAGCGATGAGCCCGGCGCATGCCATCCTCCTCATCCCCGCCGCCGCCGCCGTCCTGTTCGCGCTGCTTCCCGGCTATCGCCTTGCCGCGCGGCTCAACGTGCTGGCCGCGGCGCTGACGCTGGCGGCGAGCGTTGTGCCGTTCTTCGCGCGCCCGGCGACGACGCCCTTCCTGCTGATCGACGATTTCAACATCTATCTCGTGGCGCTCACCGCCTTCGTCGCCTTCACCACCAGCCTCTTCAGCGCGCGCTACGTGCTGCACGAGGTCGCGATCGGCCGGCTGCCGGCGGGGAACCTGCGCTTCTACCACGCCATGTACCAGGCCTTCTGCTTCACCATGCTGCTGGCGCTCACCGCCAACAATCTCGGCGTGCTGTGGGTGGCGCTCGAGGGCGCGACGCTCACCACCGTGCTCATGGTCGGGCTCTATCGGACGGCCGAGGCGCTCGAGGCGGCATGGAAGTACTTCATCCTCTGCGGCGTCGGCATCGCGCTGGCGCTGTTCGGCACCATCCTCATCTATCTCGCCGCCCAGCCGGTGATGGGCGTGGGGCTGCCGGCGATGACCTGGTCGGCGATCCTGCCGCGGGTCGCCGCCTTCAACCCGGCCATCCTCAATCTCGCCTTCGTCTTCCTGTTGGTGGGCTACGGCACCAAGGTCGGGCTGGCGCCGCTCCATGCCTGGCTGCCCGACGCCCATGCCGAAGGTCCGACGCCGATCTCGGCGGTGCTGTCGGGGCTGCTGCTCAACGTCGCGCTCTACGCCGTGTTGCGCTTCAAGATGCTGCTCGCCGGCAACCCGCTGGCCGTGGCCCCCGGCCCGTTGATGATCACCATGGGCCTCGCCTCGCTGCTGCTGGCGAGCTTCATGCTCTATCGCCGGCGCGACATCAAACGGTTCTTCGCCTACTCCTCGATCGAGCATATGGGCATCATCACCTTCGCCTTCGGCATGGGCGGCGCATTGGCCAATTTCGCCGGCCTGCTGCACATGACGATGCACAGCCTGACCAAATCGGCGATCTTCTTCACCGTGGGCCACATCTCGCAGATCAAGGGCACGCAGAAGATCGCCGAGATCCGCGGCCTCACCGCGAGCCAGCCGCTGCTGGGCTGGGCGCTGGTCATCGGCGTCGTCGCCATCGCAGGATTGCCCCCCTTCGGCGTCTTCACCAGCGAGTTCCTGGTGCTCACCACCAGCTTCGCACGCCAGCCGCCGCTGGCGCTTTTGGTGCTCGCCGGCCTGCTGGTGGGCTTCGGCGCTCTGGTGCTGCGACTGCAAGGCCTTGCCTTCGGCGCCGGCGAGGGCGGCGGCGAGGCGAGCCCGGTGGCGCTGCTGCCGCTCTTCATTCACTTCGCCATGGTGCTGGCGGCCGGGATCTACCTGCCGGGGCCGCTTGTCACCTGGTTCCAGAACGTCGCGCGGCTGCTGGGCTGAGGCCGAGATGGGCAACGGCACCGAGCTTATCGACTTTCTCGCCCGCGGCGAAGCCCGGCCGCAGCGCCCCTGGCCGCGCTTTCGCCTGTCGCGCGCCCAGTGGCTCGATCTCTTGACCCACCTCACCATCGCCGATTGGGCGTTGCTCGGCCTCTGGGCCGAGCCCGGCGAGGTCCATGCCGCGTTCTGCGACGCCTCGGGCACCGCCATGGCCGTCGCCTCGCTCGCCTGCCCCGAGGGCGACTTTCCCTCGCTTGCCACGCTGCGCCCCGGCGCGCTCCGGCTCGAGCGCGCGGTCCAGGACCTGTTCGCGCTCGCCGCCACCGGCATCGGCGATGGGCGGCCCTGGCTCGACCACGGCCAATGGCGCGCGCGCGATGGCGCGCGCGCGAGAGCGCGCCCAGCCAGCGATTACGACTTCCTGCGGGCCGAAGGCGAGGCGCTGCACCAGATCCCGGTCGGGCCGGTCCATGCCGGCATCATCGAGCCCGGCCATTTCCGCTTCCATTGCAGCGGCGAGGCGGTGGTGCGGCTGGAGCAGCGCCTGGGCTACGTCCATAAAGGCACGCTGAGCCTGATGCAGGGAAAGCCGGCCGCCACGGCGGCGCGGCTCGCCGGCAGGCTTTCCGGCGACAGCACGGTGGCCGTCGCTCTCGCCTTTGCCCGCGCCGTCGAGGCGGCGACGGAAAGCGCGGTGCCGGAGCGCGCGATCTGGCTGCGCGCGCTGCTGGCAGAGCTGGAGCGCATCGCCAATCATCTCGGCGACATCGGCGCCATCGCCAACGACGCCGCCTTCGTCTTTCTGCAGTCGCATCTGACGGTGCTGCGCGAGATGGTGCTGCGCGCCGCCGACCAATGCTTCGGCCATCGGCTGATGATGGACGTGGTGCTGCCCGGCGGCGTCGCGCGCGACCTCGATGGCGCGGGCGCCGCCCGGCTGCGCGCGCTCGCCGCCGCGCTCTGGCCGCGCTTTGCCGAGCTGATGGCGATCTACGAGAGCAAGCCCTCGCTGGTCGACCGCACGGTCGGGACCGGCATCGTCCACCCCGAGTTGGCGCAGCGCTTCGCCGCGGGCGGCTTCGTCGGCCGCGCCTCCGGACGCGGCTTCGACGCGCGCAAGCATCCGGGCTATCCACCTTACGACCGCCTCGACTTCGCCGTGCCGGTGCTGAGCGACGGCGACGTGCACAGCCGCCTCTTGATCCGCGCGCGCGAGGTCGAGGCGAGCCTCGGCCTCGTCGAGCAGATCCTCGGCCGCCTGCCCTCCGGTCCGGTCTTTGCGCCGCTTGCCGCCGGCGGCGGCGAAGGCGTGGCGCTGGTTGAGGGCTTTCGCGGCGACGTCCTCGCCTGGGTCGCGCTCGCCCCGGACGGCCGCGTCCGCCAGGCGCAGCTCCGCGACCCCTCCTGGTTCCAATGGCCGCTGCTCGAGGCGGCGATCGAAGGCAACATCGTCGCCGATTTCCCGCTCTGCAACAAATCCTTCAACTGCTCCTATTCCGGACACGACCTCTGATGTGGAAGCTCCTTGCCAAAACCTTGCTGACAAAACCGCTGCCGATCGCGGCGCCGGCGCCGGAGGAGGCGCAGCTTGCCGAGCTGGCGGGCCGGCTCGCCGTCGCGGCGCGCGCCCGGCTCGGGCGCAGCCTCTCGATCCGCCAGGTCGATGCCGGCTCGTGCAACGGCTGCGAGCTCGAGATCCACGCGCTCAACAACCCCTTCTACGATCTCGAGCGCTTCGGGCTGCGCTTCGTCGCCTCGCCACGCCATGCCGACGTGCTGCTGGTGACGGGACCGGTGACGGCGAACATGCGCGAGGCGCTGGAGCGGACCTATGCCGCGACCCCCGATCCGAAATGGGTGGTCGCGGTGGGCGATTGCGCGCGCGATGGCGGGTTGTTCGCCGGCAGCTACGCCGTGGTGGGCGGCGTCTCGGCGGTGGTGCCGGTCGATTTGCACATCGGCGGCTGTCCGCCGTCGCCAACGCGGCTGCTCAGCGGGCTGCTGGCGCTGCTGGAGACCGCGGCGCGCGGTCGTTGAGCAACGGCAGAAGGCTCGCCACGGGCGTGACTGCCGTTACCATGCATATTTTCTCTTCTCGAGGCGGAGAGCGTTGTGGTCGATTATTTCATTCGCGAAAATGGTCCCACCCGATCTTGGCAAGCACAATTACCGACAGGAAGGCGACTGGACTATCACCTTACTAATATTTGCCCAGGCCGGGCTATAATGGCTGCGCGATGGACTCCCCGCTCCTTGTCGGTGACCACTATATCCTGAGGAAGCTCTGCAACGAGCTGTTGCCGTGGATGATCGCCGGTCGCCGGGTACGGCGCCAGTGGTTCGTGCTCCTGGCAATGATTTATGCCTATGGCGGTGAAGCCGCGACGGCACTTACCGGCCTCGGCCTTGGCGCCCCCCTCGTCGCCCTATTCCAAGGCAAGGCGGAAAACGGAGCAAGCGCACTCGATATCCTCCGGACGGCGCTTCCAGGCATCTGGTTCTGGGTAGGCATCGTCGCGCTCGTGCTCTGGCTCGCTGTCCGGCTCATCGTAAGCCACGAGGATGCGCTGGCCCGCGCGCTCTTCGCCAGAGACTGCGCCACGACCATGCAGCGGCTTTACGCGGATCTCTGGGTGGCGTTGGGCGATTCGAACCCGCTGCCGAAACTTGCGCCGATTCAGGACGCGGTTCTGCGCAAGGTTCGCGAGGCCATTGAAAAGAAGGTCTGGCCATGGGATCCTCCGCCTCCGCCACAGCAGGTGGTTGGGGTGGAACTACGCACGCAAATCAACGATATACGGATGAAGTTCATGAGAGAGTGGGAGCCACCCCCGCCAGGAGTTGTTTAGCCATGGCTGCAAAGCACGAACCGAACCTCGTGGTACGATTGGTCACGGACGACCAAGGCCGCCCGAAATACATCGAGGATGACGACCAGCGTCATTACAAGGTGGTCTTCGAGGTTGAAAACGCGCCAGAGGACGCCTATGTCGCCACGTTCGAGCTCGACCCTTCCTACTACGACCCGATCCGCACGCTAAAGCCGGATAGCGACGGGAAGTTCCGGCTCGCGACGACCACTCACGGTGATTATCCGCTCATCGTGCGCCTGCTGCGCAGCAATGGAGTCGAACTCGTCCTAAAAGACAGCATCGTCCGGGGACTCAGGCGTACGCGGAGCACGATGGCCTCCAGTCCCGCGATTGACGCAGCGCTCTCCGAGATCGCGGATCATTGACGCCCCCCGGGATCGCAGTGTCGATCTGCTCTGGCTCCCCTTAGATCGGCGGCGGGCCGCGCCGGCGCGCCATGCCTATTGCCAGCACAACGATAAAGACCGCCAGCAAGATCAGGAACAGGAGCTTGCCGGTCCCCGCCGCGGTCGAGGCGACGCCGCCAAATTGGAAGATGACGGCAATGACGGCAATGGCCAGGATCGCCGTCGCCCGGCGCAGCATCCGCTTCCTCCTCTCGCTCTCTGAGCTCGACGGGAACAAGGGACAAACGCGCTCTCGCGCGTTCGCCCTCAGAGATCCGCCAGCCGCACCCAGGCGCCGACCGCTATCGCCAAGACCAGGCCGACGGCGATGCTGGCGGGCTGCAGGCTGTCGGCGAGCAGCAGCCAGAGCAGCAGCACGCCGAGCGCCACGGCAATGCCGCCCACCAGCGAGGCCAGGGAGCGCTTCAGCATCGTTGCCATGGCTCAGGCCCCGGGACGCGCGGCGAGCGGATCCTTCCTCCCGGCTCGCAGGCTGCGCGCGCCCGATTTGGCGGCGGCATTTGATGGCCGTTGAAGACAGGGGCGACGCCGTCGCGGTCGAGACCGCTGCCGGCCACGGGCTGATCGGCGGGGAAACGGGTGAGAGTCATGGTCCGGTCTATCATGACCGATGGATTGTGACGCGCGATAGAGCGGCGCGGAAAGCCGCCCTTCCGCCTGCCTTCCAGCGCCCGATATATCGCGCCTCTACCATACCCTGGCCGGGGGCGCGTACAATACGATCAATTCTGCTCTTGCCAGGGCGAATGGACGTGGTATCAAGCAGTGTACCGTGGTTTATTTCGCAACATTACCCGTTTGTCTTGAAAGCCAGACGTAATTCACTCGCCAGGGCGGACCAGCCCTTGCGGGCGGCGTTACCACCAAAGCGTGCCCACAGAAGCCGCATCTTCTTACCCCTTTGTCGGAACGGAAAGCCTTGCGCATGAACACCCCCACCATGACGGCGGCCGCTCGCGTTGCCGCCAAGCTGCTCGCCCACCGCCAGACGCCGATGGAAGAGGTCGGCGCCTTCATCCGCTGCGTGCATGACGCGCTGGCGCGGCTCGCCGAAGCGCCGGAGGCCGTTGCCGCGCCGCCGGAACCAGAGGAAATACCGATGCATGTGCCGGCGCCGCGCCGCAAACGGCAGCCGCGCCGCGAGGCCAGCCCGCCCCCCGCCGCCAACGAAGCGCCCGCCGCGCCACCGGCCCCCAAGCTGGTGCGCCGCGCCGAGATGGCGCCGGCGGCGCCCGCCGCGCCGGCGATGGTCGCGCCGCCGCCGCAAGGCGCGCTGCGCGGCGTGGTGCGGTGGTTCGACCCCAAGAGCGGCAAGGGCGCGCTGCGCCTGCCCGGCCTGGGCGATGTCGGCTTCGAGGCGCGGCTGCTGGCGGAGTCCGGCATCACCCGCCTCTTCAAAGGACAGGAAGTCGAAGCGACGCTCGCCGCCGGCAACGGCGCGCCGCAACTCCAGCGTCTATCGGTGCCGGGCGCCGTCTCCGGCAGCCCGCTGGGCGGCGGCGTGGTCAAAGGCCGCCATGCCAAACCGGTGGTGGTGGAATTGAAGCGCGAGGCGCTGCGCCGCGCCGCCGCCCGCGCCGAGGCCGAGCACGTGCTGGGCTCGACGCGCACGCGCTGACGCGCCCCGTCCGCCGGGCCGACGGCTCAGCGCGCGAAGGCGCGCGCCGTTGCCGCGCCGGGGTCGTGCTTCACCCAGCGGCCACTCTCCACCTGATGGAAGAAGTCCTCGCAGAGCCGATTGAACCGGTCGGGCTCTTCGATGTTGAGCGTGTGCCCGGTGGTCGGCAGCACCGCCAGCGCCGCCGTCGGAATGGTGCGCTTGAGGAACAGCGCCGGCTCCAGGCACGGCCAATCCTCGTCGCCAGTGGCGATCAGCACCGGTAGCGCAAGCGCCGCCAGCGCCGGCTCCAGCTCATAGAGCGACGGCCTTTGCCCCTGCACGCCGCGCAGGGTCATCGCCGACCCCACCGCCGAATGCGCGCCGAGCTGGTCGGCGAACTCCTTCCAGCCGCGCGCGTCCTTGCGGTGAAAGCGGATGCGCGTCGGATGGACGCTGTAGGATTGAGCGAAGGCGGTCATTCCCTGCGCCTCGAGCGCATCGGCGGTCCTGGCCGCGTCCTCCTGGAAGCGCTTGCGCTCGGCCGCGTCGGTGGTCGAGCCGTGGCCGCAGCCGCCCAGCACCAGCGACAGCGCGCGGTCGGGATAGGCGAGGCCGAAATGCAGCGCGGCGTAGCTTCCCATGGAGATGCCGATGACATGCGCCCGGTCGAGACGGAGCGCGTCGAGCACGGCGCGGACGTCGTCGCGCGCGCGGTTCTGCGAATAGCGCTCCAGCTTCGCCGGCACGTCCGAAGGCGGATATCCCCGCGCGTTGTAGGCGATCGTGCGATAGCGCCGCGCGAAATAGCGCAGTTGCGGCTCGTAGCTGCGGTAATCCCCGGCGAATTCATGGATGCAGACGATCGCCGTGCCGGTGCCGGCCTCCTCGTAATAGAGGCGAATACCGTCGTCGGTGGTGAGATGCGGCATGAGATGGTCCCGCTCAGAGCGTGTGGCGATTGGCGAGGCCGCCATCGATGGTGACGATGGTGCCGCTGGTATAGGCTGAGCGGCCGGAAGCGAGGAAGACGGCCATCGCCGCGATCTCCTCGGGCGTCGCGGGACGGCCGAAGGGCATCTCCCGCGTCAGCTCCTGCCAGCGCGCGGCGTCGCCCAGCCGGTCTTGCGCCCGCTTCTTGAGCAGGCTCACCAGCCGCTCGGTCGCCACTGGACCGGGATTGATGCCGACGACGCGCACCCCCGAAGCGGGCGCGGCGCCGCCCAGCGCGCGGGTGAAGGCCATGAGCGAGGCATTGCCGGTGCTGCCGGCGATGTAATGGGCGTCGAGCCGCTCGCCGGCGCTGCCGATGATGTTGACGATGACGCCGGACTTGCGCGCCTTCATCAGGGCGAAATAAGCGCGGCAGAGATTGATGTAGCCGAAGACCTTGAGGTCCCAGGCCTGGCGCCAGCGCGGCTCGTCGATCTCCTCGACCGTGCCGCCGGGGATGGCGCCGGCATTGTTGATCAGGATATCAATCGCCGGAAAGTCGCGCGCCAGGCCGCGCGCCGCGTCGCCGTTGCTGAGATCGGCCGGCGCCACCGCGACCGCGACGTTGTGCTGGGCGCGGATCTCGTCGCGCGCGCGTTCGAGATCGGCGGCGGTGCGCGATACCAGCACGACATCGCAGCCCTCGGCCGCGAGCGCCTGCGCGATGGCGCGGCCGATGCCCTTGGAGGCGCCGGTGACGAGCGCCTTGCGGCCGGCGAGATCGAGGTCCATGGCGTTCTCTCCCCGTGTTTGCTTTGCCGCTCACTATGCGGCAGAACCAAACTTTCGGCCACCGCCTCGACGGAGACGCGCTCCATGAGCGAGACCGCCCTCATCATCGGCGCCGGCAGCGGGCTCAGCGCCGCGCTCGCCCGCCTCTTCGCGCGCGAGACGATGCGCGTGGCGCTCGCCGCGCGCCGCACGGAGAAGCTGGCGCCGCTCTTGGCGGAGACCGGTGCGCGCGCCTGGCGTTGCGACGCCACGAAGCGGAAGGAGGTCGAGGCGCTCTTCGCCGCGGTCGAGGCCGAGCTCGGCGCGCCCGACCTCGTCGTCTACAACCCCAGCGCCCGCGCGCGCGGCGCCATCACCGAGCTCGACCCGGAAGAGGTGCAGCACTCGCTGATGGTGACCTGCTTCGGCGGCTTCCTGGTGGCGCAGGCGGCGGCGCGGCGGATGCTGAAGCGCGGCAGCGGCACGATCCTCTTCACCGGCGCTTCGGCGAGCGTCAAGGGCTATGCCCGCTCGGCGCCTTTCGCCATGGGCAAGTTCGGCCTGCGCGGCCTGGCGCAAAGCCTCGCGCGCGAGCTTCAGCCGCAGAACATCCATATCGGCCATTTCGTCATCGACGGCGGCATCGGCCGCGCCGGCGACGACGAGATGCTCGATCCCGACGCCATCGCCGCCTCCTACCTCCATGTCCATCGCCAGCACCGCAGCGCCTGGAGCTGGGAGATGGAGCTGAGGCCCTGGATCGAGAGCTTCTGAGGCGCCGCCGCTTCACGACGTGCCAGGAAAAAAGGGCCGCGTTTGACGCGCGGCCCAGTTTAGGCTGAACTTCCCCTGAAAAAGGGGATTGCATAGGCAAATTATCGAATCAGACGAATCACTTGAGCCGATTTTGACCGCGCCCTTACTGACTACAAGCCGCTACGGGCGAAAAGCGAATCCTTTCAACGACATCGGCATTTGC
>DASPSJ010000081.1:0-25603 GCA_035623985.1 Allostellaceae bacterium
CAGGATTCGACGTAGCCCAGGCCGACATTGATGTTGGTGCGCAGGCCCGCTTCGGTGATGGCGCCTTCGGGCACTTTAAGGAGATCGGCGGCGGCGATGTGCACGTCCTGGCGCTTGCGGGCGATCTGATTGGCCTCGGGCATGCCCTTGTCGAAAACCGCCTTGGCCACCGGCACCAGGCCCGGATGCGCCACCCAGGTGCCGTCATGGCCCTCGCTCACCTCGCGCTCCTTGTCGGCGCGCACCTTCGCCATCGCCGCGTCGTTGGCGGCGGGATCGTTCTTGATCGGGATCTGCGCCGCCATGCCGCCCATGGCGTGGATGTTGCGGCGGTGGCAGGTCTTGATCAGCAGCCGCACGTAGCTCTGCAGGAAGTGCGTCGTCATCGTCACCTGCGCGCGGTCCGGCAGCACCATCCTCGGATCCTCGGCGAATTTCTTGATGACGCTGTAGATGTAGTCCCAGCGGCCGCAATTGAGTCCGCCCATGTGGTCACGAAGCTCAAAGACGATCTCGTCCATCTCGAAGGCGGCCATGATGGTCTCGATCAGCACCGTCGCCTTGACCGTGCCCTTGGGCAGGCCGAGCGCCGCCTGGGCGTGGGTGAACACGTCGTTCCACAGCCGCGCCTCGAGATGGCTTTCGAGCTTCGGCAGGTAGAAGTAAGGCCCGGTGCCGCGCCGCACCAGCTCCTTGGCGTTGTGGAAGAAATAGAGGCCGAAATCGAAGAGCGCGCCGGACATCGCCGCACCGTCGACCAGCAGATGCGCTTCCGGCAGATGCCAGCCGCGCGGCCGGACCAGCAAGGTCGCGGTCGCCGGGTTGAGCTGGTACTGCTTGCCGCTGGCGGGATCGGCGAAGGCGATCGTGCGGCGCACCGCGTCGACGAGATTGACCTGCCCCTCGAGGAGATTGTCCCAGCTCGGCGTGCTCGCGTCCTCGAAATCCGCCATGTAGACGTTGGCGCCGGAATTGAGCGCGTTGATCACCATCTTGCGGTCGACCGGCCCGGTGATCTCGACGCGACGGTCGAGCAGGTCCCTGGGAATCGGCGCCACGGTCCAGTCGCTCTCGCGCAGCTTGCGGGTCTCGGCGAGAAAATCGGGCTTCCAACCCTCATCGAGCCGCGCCTGCTGCTCGGCGCGGCGCGCCAGAAGGCGCCGGCGCTCGGCGCCGAACTTGCGCTCGAGACCGGCGATGAAGGCGAGCGCCGAAGGCGTCAGGATCGTCTCGTAACCCGGGCGCATCGGAGCCCGGATCTCGACGCCCTCGGGCGGGGTGGATGCGTGTTGTGCCATGACTCTCCTCCCTTTGGGCGGCGCGGCCGTCCGGCGGTTTTATCGCAGGCCGCCGATGGCGGCCAGCCGCGCTCCTCGCGGCAAACGCCGCGCCTTCGACCGGCGAAGCCTGCTCAAAACTCGCATCGCTCGATGACCATCGGCTCGTTGCGGGAGGCTGCGGCCCATTCCTGCATCGCCGGCAGCGCCCAGACGGCGTCGGCGTAGCGCTGCGTCTCCGCCTCGAGGGTGATCATGTAGGTGCGAAAGCGGCTGACCACCGGCGCATACATGGCGTCGGCGATCGTGAAATGGCCGAACAGGAACTCGCCCTCCGCGCCGAAGCGCTTGCGGCAGTCACGCCAGGAAGCGGTGATGCGGTTGATGTCGGCCTGCGCCTCGGGCGTGACGCCGCGGTCGGGGAAGGAGGAGCGGACGTTCATCGGCAGATGGCCGCGCAGCGCGGCGAAGCCGGCATGCATCTCCGCGCTCACCGCGCGCGCCGCGGCGCGCGCCTCGGTCGAGCTCGGCCATAACCGCGCCTTGGGGAAGACCTCGGCGAGGTACTCGCCGATGGCCAGCGAGTCCCAGATGATCCGGTCGCCATGCCTGAGCGCGGGCACCCGGCCGGAGGGCGAATGGCGCAGGATGTTGGCGCGGGTATTGGCCTCGTCGAGCGCGATGACCTCCTCCGCGAACACGGCGCCGGCATGCTTCAGCGCCAGCCAGGCGCGCAGCGACCAGGAGGAATAGTTCTTGTTGCCGATATAGATGGTGAAGTCGGCCATCGGCTATCCTGCCCCCCGTTGCCCGCCCACTCTGGCGCGAGCCGGGTCGCGGCGCAATCCTTCCAGCCGGGGCGTCGACCGGCTCGGGGCTCGCCCCACGGCAAAGGAGGCCGCTCGTGCTATCTCATCTCGTCAGCGCCGCCGGCGAGGCCGTGCCGATTACGCCGGTGACGGCCGAGGCTCTCGCCGCGGCGGCGGCGAGGCTGGACGAGGCCGGCCGGCGCTGGATCGGCGCCATCCAATTCACCGCCGAGCCCGGCAAATGGGCGCTGCTGCCGGATGCCGGCGGCGGGCTCGCCCGGGTGTTGGTCGGGTTCACCCGCGGCGAGGAGCTCTGGGCGCTGGCCGGACTGCCCGACGCGCTGCCCGAGGGGCGTTATCGCCTCGACCCCGCGCCCGCCGCGCCGGCGGCGACGCGGCTGGCGCTGGGCTGGGCGCTCGGCTGCTATGCCTTCACCCGCTACAAGGAGCGCAAACGCGGCTTTGCCGATCTGCTGTGGCCCGATGCCGCCGACCGCCCGCTGGTCGAGCGCCTGGCCCGCGCTATTGGGCGGACGCGCGACCTCATCAACACCCCGACCGAGGACATGGGGCCGACCGAGCTTGCCGGCGCGGTCGAAGAGCTTGCCGGGCGCGTCGGCGCGCGCTGCCACATCATCGCCGGCGAGGCGCTGCTGCGCGAGAACTACCCGACGATCCATGCGGTCGGCCGCGCCAGCGCCAAGCCGCCGGCGCTGGCGGACCTCACCTGGGGCGATGCGGCGGCGCCCAAGCTGACGCTGGTAGGCAAGGGCGTGTGCTTCGACAGCGGCGGGCTCGACCTGAAGACGGCAAGCGGCATGCGGCTGATGAAGAAGGACATGGGCGGCGCCGCCACCCTCATTGGCCTTGCCGAGGCGGTCATCGACGCCGGTCTCGAGCTGCGGCTGCGCCTGCTGGTGCCGGCGGTCGAGAACGCGGTCTCGGCCAACGCCTTCCATCCGCTCGACGTCATCCGCACGCGCAAGGGGATCACGGTCGAGATCGGCAACACGGACGCCGAGGGCCGGCTCATCCTGTGCGACGCGCTCGCCGAGGCCGATGCCGAGAAGCCGGCGTTGCTCATCGATATGGCGACGCTCACCGGCGCCGCCCGCACCGCGCTCGGGCCGGAGCTGCCGGCGCTCTTCAGCAATGACGAGGCGCTGGCGGCGGAGCTGCTGCGCGTGGCCGAGGCGGAGCAGGACCCGCTATGGCGCATGCCGCTGTGGCGGCCTTATCGCAAGATGCTCAAAAGCACCGTTGCCGACATCACCAACGCTTCCGACTCCGCCTTTGCCGGCGCCATCACCGCCGCGATCTATCTCGCGGAGTTCGTCTCGGCCGGGACGCCCTGGGCGCATATCGACACCTATGCCTGGAACGCCACCGCCCGTCCCGGCCGGCCGGAAGGCGGCGAGGCGCTGGCGCTGCGCGCGCTCTACCGCCTGATCGAGCAGCGTTTCGGCCCGGCAACGCCCTGAGGCAAAAGACTTAAATTCCGCCGCCCGGATTTTCCCCAGGAAACGGCCGGTCCTTTACGTTTCTTCAACCCCGCCTCGTTGAAACTGACCGGCTAGGCAGCGGAGAGCAGGGATGGCTGAGCTTAAGCCAAGCCAAGCGCTGGATCTCTGGCGCGACGTGCTGGTCGAGACGGTGCGCAGCGCCGGACCGGATCTGTCGGCGCGCCAACTCGCCATCATCCTCACCGTCTATCTGACCCCGCCGCCGCATACCGTGCGCGGGCTGGCGGCGCTGCTGCGCATCTCCAAGCCCGCCGTCACCCGCGCCCTCGACCGGCTCGGCATGCTCGGCCTGGCGCGGCGGCGGCGCGACGAGCAGGACCGGCGCTCGGTGCTGGTGCAGCGCACGGTCAAGGGCTCGGTGTTCCTCAGCGACTTCGCCGAGACCGTCGCCACCGCCAGCCGCCGCCTGGAGCAGCAGCAGCGCGTCGGCGGGCTTGCGTCCTACGAGCGCTCAATAGCGCATTGAGACATCGACGCGGTTGAGCAGCGGCCGGCCCTGTTTGAGGCGCCGCAGATTGTCCGCGACCGCCGCCGCCGCGGTCGGCGGATGCGTCGCCGCGGCGACATGCGGCGTGATCAGGATGCGCGGGTGGCGCCAGAACGGGTGCTGCTGCGGCAAGGGCTCATCGCCGAAGACGTCGAGCGCCGCAGCCGAGAGCTGGCCGCTGTCGAGCGCCGCGAGAAGATCGGCCTCGACGAGGTGGCCGCCGCGGGCGCAGTTGACGATCGCCGCGCCCCGCGGCAGGCGGGCGAAGAGCCGGGCGTCGAGAATGCCGGCGGTCGCCGGCGTCAGCGGCAACAGGCACACCAGGATCTCCGAGCGCTCGGCCAAGGCCGCAAGCCCCTCCGCGCCGCGATAGGTCGGAATGCCGCGAAGCTTCCGCTCGGTGCGGCACCAGCCGGCGACATCGAAGCCCAGCACCTTGAGCCGCAACGCGGCGTCGCCGCCCAGCACGCCCAGGCCGAGCACGCCGACGCGGCGCTCGCCGGCGTTGGGCTGCGGCAGCGGCCGCCATACGAGCGCGTGCTGCTGCGCGCGATAGGCCGGTTCCTGGCGATGGAGGCGCAGCACGTGCATCTGCACGTACTCGCTCATCGCCACGGTCATGTAGGGATCGACGAGGCGCAGGATGGGAACGCCGGGCGGCAGCGAGGGATCGGCGAGGATGTGATCGACGCCGGCGCCGAGCGAGAGGATGAGCTTGAGGTTGGGAAGCCGGTCGAGCAGCCCCGGTGGCGGCCGCCAGACCAGCGCCGCGTCGATCTCCGTGGGGTCGCCGAGATCGGGCCAGACGCGCAGCTCGAGCTCGGGCAGGTGCTTGCCGAGCTCGGCCTTCCAGTCGGCGGCGCTGTCGACGGCGGAAAGGAAGAGAACGACCATCCGGCGCCCAGTCTACTGTGACGTGGCGGCGCTCTCCACCACTTCGAGATCGAAGGCCGCGGCCATGAGGGCGCGCGTATAGGGATGCTGCGGCCGCTCGAACAGCCGGTCGGCCGGGCCGGATTCGACGATCTTGCCGTCCTTCATCACCAGCACGTGATGCGCCAGCGCGCGCACCACGCGCAGATCGTGGCTGATGAAGAGATAGGAGAGCCGGTGGCGGCGCTGCAGCTCGCGCAAGAGGTCGACCACCTGCGCCTGCACCGACATGTCGAGCGCCGAGGTCGGCTCGTCCAGCACGACGAAGCGCGGCTTCAGCACCATGGCGCGCGCCACGGCAATGCGCTGGCGCTGGCCGCCGGAGAATTCATGCGGATAGCGCTCGGCCGAGTCGGGATCGAGCCCGACCTCGATCAGCGCCTGGTCGATGAGCGCGCGGCGCTCGGCGGCGTCGCGGCCGATGCGGTGCACCTTGAGCCCCTCCTCGACGATCTGCGCCACCGAGAGCCGCGGCGAGAGGCTCGAGAAGGGATCCTGGAACATGATCTGCATCTCGCGCCTGAGCGGCCGCATGGCGCGCTCGCCGATGCCGTCGAGCCGCCGCCCGTCGAAGCGGATGGCGCCCTCGCTGGCGATGAGGCGCAGCAGGGCGAGGCCGAGCGTGGTCTTGCCCGAGCCGCTCTCGCCGACGACGCCCAGGGTCTCGCCCTGGGCAAGGCCGAAGCCGACGCCGTCCACCGCCTTCACATAGCCAGTGACGCGGCGCAGCAACCCGCCGCGGATCGGGAACCACACTTTGAGATCCTGCGCATCGAGAAGAGGCGCCGCCGCCGCGTCGGCCACTGGCGGCGCGCCCTTGGGCTCGGCGGCCAGCAGGTGGCGGGTATAGGCGTGCCTCGGCCGGGCGAAGACCTCATGGGTCGGCCCGGCTTCGACCACCTCGCCCTTGGTCATCACCAGCACGGTCTCGGCCATCTTGCGCACGATGCCGAGATCATGGGTGATGAGCAGCAGCGCCATGCCGAAGCGCGCCTGCAGCTCCTTGAGCAGAGCCAGGATCTGCGCCTGGATGGTGACGTCGAGCGCGGTGGTGGGCTCGTCGGCGATGAGGATGTCGGGCTCGTTGGCGAGCGCCATGGCGATCATGACGCGCTGGCGCTGGCCGCCGGAGAGCTGATGGGGATAGGCGTCGAGGCGCTTTTCCGCGTCGCCCAAGCCGACGAGCCGCAGCAGCTCGACGACCCGCGCGCGCGCCGCCGCCGCGGTCATGTGCTTGTGCAGGAACAGCGTCTCGGCGATCTGCTTCTCGATGGTGTGAAGCGGGTTGAGCGAGGTCATCGGCTCCTGGAACACCATGGCGATGCGGTTGCCGCGGATGTCGCGCATCACCGCTTCGGCCGCGCCCACCAGCTCCTTGCCGTCGAAGCGGATGCTGCTGGCGGGCCCGTGGCTTGCCGCGGGATAGGGCAGGAGCTGGAGGATCGACAGCGCGGTGACGGATTTGCCGGATCCGCTCTCGCCGACCAGCGCCAGCGTCTCGCCACGATCGAGATCGAAGGAGACGCCCTTCACCGCCTCGACCGCGCCGCCGGGCACGGCGAAGGTGACGGAGAGATCGCGGAGCGAGAGGAGGGGCATGGGGTTGTAAGTTTTCAGTTGTCAGTCGTCAGTCGTCAGTTTTTACGCGGGTGATCAGCGAGGTGAGCATCCGCTTCACCTCTTGAAGGTCGGCCAGGATGGTGTCGTGCGTCGTCGCTTGGAGAAATCCGAGATCGCGGGCGAGCAGGAGCAAGTACTCCAGCTCGCTCGCGGATCCGAAGGCAATGTGAAGGAACCGGGCAAGATCGGCATTGCTCGACCTGCCACAGCCCTCGGCGATGTTGGAGGGAATGGAGGTCGCGGCACGGCGCATCTGGCTGGTAATCCCGTATCGCTCGGACGCCGGAAACGCCTCGGAATTTTCATATATGGACAACGCGACGGCGTGCGCCTTGCTCCAGACCTTGAGGTCGCGAAAGTTCTGCATTGCCGTAGCCTAACTGATAACTGACGACTGACAACTGACAACTTTTTCTTCATTTCACCTTCCTCGGATCAAACGCATCCCTTACCGCCTCGCCGATGAAGATCAGGAGGCTCAGCATGATGGCGAGGACGAAGAAGGAGGTGAGGCCCAGCCAGGGCGCCTGCAGATTGTTCTTGCCCTGCAGCAGCAGCTCGCCCAGCGAGGGCGAGCCCGGCGGCAGGCCGAAACCCAGGAAATCGAGCGAGGTGAGCGTGGTGATGGAGCCGTTGAGGATGAACGGCATGAAGGTGAGCGTCGAGACCATGGCGTTGGGTAGCACATGGCGGAAGATGATCACGGGATTGGCGACGCCGAGTGCACGCGCGGCGCGGACGTAGTCGAAATTGCGGGCGCGCAGGAACTCGGCGCGCACGAGATCGACGAGCTGCATCCAGGAGAGCGCCAGCATGATGCCGAGCAGCCACCAGAAGTTCGGCTGCACGATGCTCGACAGGATGATCAGGAGATAGAGGATCGGGATGTTCGACCAGAGCTCGATGAAGCGCTGGAACAGCAGGTCGGTGAGCCCGCCGTAATAGCCCTGGATGGCGCCCGCCGCGATGCCGACGAGCGAGCTGAGCAGGGTCAGGGTGAGCCCGAACAGCACAGAGATGCGGAAGCCGTAGATGAGCCGCGCCAGCACGTCGCGGCCCTGGTCGTCGGTGCCCAGCCAGTCGACCGCGTCCGGCGGCGAGGGAGCGGGCGACGGCAAGGCGTAGTTGATCGTGTCGTAATGGAACGGGATCGGCGGCCAGACCATCCAGCCATGCGCCGCGATGCGCTGGCGCAGGTAGGAGTCGCGGTAATCCGCCTCGGTGGGGAACTCGCCGCCGAAAACGGTCTCGGCATAGTCGGTGAAGATCGGGAAATAGAGGCGGCCGTCATAGGAGACGACGACCGGCCGGTCATTGGCGATGAACTCGGCGAAGAGGCTGACGCCGAACAGCAGCAGGAACACCCAGAGCGACCAGAAGCCGCGGCGGTTGGCGCGGAAATTGGCGAGCCGCCGGCGGGTCAGCGGGCTGAGCCGCAGGCCGAGCACGCGGCCGCCGCGGCGCCCCAGCGCGCCCGAGGCGGTGCTCATGCGCGCCGCGTCGCGAAGTCGATGCGCGGATCGATCAGCATGTAGGTGAGGTCGCGCAGCAGGTTCAAGGCGATGCCGATGAGCGTGTAGATGTAGAGCGTGCCGAAGATCACGGGGTAGTCGCGGTCGAGCGCCGCCTCGAAGCCGAGCAGCCCCAGCCCGTTCAGCGAGAAGATCACCTCGATCAGCAGCGAGCTGGTGAAGAGGATGCCGATGAGCGCGGCGGGGAAGCCCGCGGCGACGATCAGCATGGCGTTGCGGAAGACGTGGCCGTAGAGCACGCGCCGTTCGCCCAAGCCCTTGGCGCGCGCGGTGATGACGTATTGCTTGTTGATCTCGTCGAGGAAGGAATTCTTGGTCAGCATGGTGAGGTTGGCGAAGGCGCCGATGACCATGGCCGTCACCGGCAGCACCATGTGCCAGAAGTAGTCCAGGACGCGGTGCGGCCAATCGAGGCTCGACCAGGTGTCGGAGACGAGCCCGCGCAGCGGGAACCATTGCACATAGCTGCCGCCGGCAAACACCACGATGAGCAGGATGGCGAACAGGAAGGCCGGGATGGCATAGCCGACGATGATCACGGCGCTCGTCCAGACGTCGAAGCTCGAGCCGTCGCGCACCGCCTTGCGGATGCCGAGCGGGATCGAGATGAGATAGCTCAGGAGCGTCGTCCAGAGGCCGAGCGAGATCGATACCGGCAGGCGCTGCACGATGAGATCGGTGACCCGGCCGTTGCGGAAGAAGCTGTTGCCGAAGTCGAAGCGCAGATAGTTGCCCATCATCAGCACGAAGCGCTCGCCCGCGGGCTTGTCGAAGCCGAATTGATGCTCGAGATCGGCGATGAGCCGCGGGTCGATGCCGCGCGCGCCGCGCGTCTCGCGGCCGCCGGTCTCGTTGCCGCCGCCGGTGATGCGCGCCAGCGCGCCGCCCTGGGCGCCGCGGATCTGGGCGACGATCTGGTCGATGGGACCGCCCGGCGCCGCCTGCACCACGATGAAGTTGACCAGCATCACGCCCAGCAGCGTCGGGATCACCAGCAGCAGGCGCCTGACGATATAGGCAAGCATCGACGGGCCGCTCCTAATGCGCTTCCGTCTTGGCGCGCTCCTGGCTTTGCGAGATCTGCCGCTCGGTGCCGGTGTCGATCCACCAGTCGCCGATCACCGAGGCGGCGGAGCTGGCGTATTTCGGCTGCTCCTTGGGCTTGCCGAACTTGTTCCAATAGGCGACGCGGTAGTAGTCCGAATACCAGTTCGGCACGACGTAGTAGCCGAAGAGCAGCACGCGGTCGAGCGCATGGATGATCGGCAGCAGCGTGGCGCGCGATTTGGCCTTGATCGCCTGCTCGATGAGCTCGTCGACCACGGGGTCGTGGATGCCCGAGGTGTTGGGGCTGCCGGGCTCGGCGCCGGCGGCGCTGCCGAAGAACTCGCGCAGCTCCGTGCCCGGGGCGAGCGAGGCGCCGTAGCGCACGCTGATCATGTCGAAATCGTAGTCGCGCCGCCGGTTCTCGTATTGCGCGGCATCGATGTTGCGGAGCTGCGCATCGATGCCGATCCGCTGGAGATTCTTGAGGAAGGGCAGCACCACCTTCTCCAGCCGCGGCTCGTCGCCGAGGAACTCGAAGGCGAAAGGCTCGCCGGTCTTGTCGTCGACGAGCTTGCCGTTCTTGATGCTCCAGCCGGCCTCCTTGAAGAGCGCCAGCGCCGCGCGGATGCCGTCGCGGATCTCGCCGCTGCCGTCATAGACCGGCGGCTGGTACTCGGTGGCGAAGACCGCGTCGGGAATGCGGCCGCGGTACTTCTCGAGCAGCGCCAGCTCCTCGCCCTGCGGCAGGCCGCGGGCGGCGAGGTCCGAATTCTCCCAATAGCTCTTGGTGCGCTTGTAGGCGCTGTAGAGCAGGTTCTTGTTGGTCCATTCGAAATCGAAGAGATAGCCGATGGCGCGGCGCACGCGCGGATCGCGGAACTTTTCGCGCCGCGTGTTGAAGACGAAGCCCTGCATGCCTTGCGGCACCTGATGATGGACCTCCGCCTTGACCACGAGGCCGTCCCTGACGGCGGGAAAGTCGTAGAGCGTCTCCCAATCCTTGGCGGTGTATTCGCCGCGGATGTCGATCTGCCCCGCCTTGAGCGCCTCGAACATCACCGACATGTCGCGGTAGTAGTCGACGCGCAGGGTGTCGAAATTGGCGGTGCCCTTGTTCACCGGCAGGTCCTTCGCCCAATAGTCCTTCACGCGCTCATAGGTGATCGAGCGCCCGGGATCGACCGCGGCGATGCGATAGGGGCCGTTGCCGAGCGGGATGTCGAGCGTCGGCTGCGAGAAGTCGCGGCCCTGCCACCATTTCCTGGACAGCACCGGGAGCCCCGCCACCTGCATCGGCAGGTCGCGGTCGTTGCCGTCCTTGAAAGTGAACTTGACCCGGCCGTCCTCCAGCACCTGGCATTTCTCGACATTGGCGAACTGGACGCGGAAGAGCGGGTGCCCCTTGGTGACCAGCGTCTCGTAGGTCCAGCAGACGTCCTCGCCGGTGATGGGGCTGCCGTCGTGAAAGCGCGCCTCGTGCCGGAGCGCGAAGGTGATGGCGGTGCGGTCGGGCGTCAGCGCGGCGCTTTCGGCGATGAGGCCATAGGCGGTGAGCGGCTCGTCGAGCGCGCCGCCCATCAGCGAGTCGAAGATCGCGCCGGAGCCCACCATGGAATCGGAGAAGCGGACGAAAGACACGCCGCGCAGGATGAAGGGGTTGAGGTTGTCGAAGGTGCCGATATCGCCGAAATGCACCGTGCCGCCTTTGGGCGCGTCGGGATTGACGTAGTCGAAATGCGTGAAGTCGGGCGGGTATTTGAGGGGATCGCCGAACAGCGACAGGCCGTGGCTGGGCTTGGCATCCTCCGCCACGGCCGGAGCGGCGAGCGTCAGGGCGACAAGGGCGGCAAGCAGGACGCGCATGGCGGCATTTCCTCGGAGTCTCGTTATTGCCAGTTTAGTGCAAACGCGCCGTCGCGGCAGCACGATCCCGCAGGCGCCGTCTCAGCCGCCGGTCAGCAGCGCGCGCGCCGGGGCGGCGAGCGCCGGGTCGCCGCAGGCGACGACGCGGCCGTCGGAGGCAAGGTCGAGCGCGCGGCCCTGCCAGTCGGTGATCGTGCCGCCGGCGCCGGCGATCACCGGCGCGAGCGCGCAATAGTCATAGGGCTTGAGCGCGCCCTCGACGACGAGGTCGATGAAGCCGCTGGCGAGCTGGGCATAGGCGTAGCAATCGGTGCCGGTGCGCGCGAGCTTGACCGCGCGGCGCAAGGCCGCGAAGCCGGCGGCGTCTTGGCCCTCGAACATGATTTCGGGCGCGGTGGAAAAGAGCGTCGCCCGGTCGAGCGCCGGGCAGGGCCGCGTGCGGACCGGCGCGCCGTTGAGCGTCGTGGCGCGGCCGGCGGCGCCGAGCCAGCGCTCGCCCAGGATCGGCTGGTCGATGACGCCCAGCACCGGCCGGCCGCGGCGGGTGAGCGCGATGAGCGTGCCGAACAGCGGAATGCCGGAGATGAAGGATTTGGTGCCGTCGATGGGATCGAGCACCCAGACCCATTCGGCGTCCTCGCGGCTGCGCCCGTGCTCCTCGCCGATGATGCCGTGCGCGGGAAAGCGCTCTTCGATCAGCGCCCGCATCGCCGCCTCCGCCTCGCGGTCGGCGACGGTCACCGGCGTCAGGTCGCCCTTGTCGTCTACGGCGATCTTGCGGCGGAAATAGCCGCGGATGATGCCGCGCGCCGCATCGGCCAGCGCCTCGGCGAGCGCGATCTCGGCGGCGGCGACCTCATCCGTCATGCCGCCGGCCGCGGCGCTATTTGCTGCCGAGCGGCTGTGGGCTGTCGCTCAGCGTGTTGAGATAGGCCACCATGTCGGCGCGATCCTGGGCCTTGGGCAGGCCGGCGAACGTCATCTTGGTGCCCTTGGCGAAGCCCTGCGGGTTGAACAGCCACGCATTGAGCTCGTCGACCGTCCATTTCTCGCCCTTATGCGCGCCGAGCGCCGTCGAGAACTGATAGCCCTCGCGGCCCTCGGCAATAGGCTCGCCGATCACGTTCCACAGATTGGGGCCGATGCGGTTGGGGCCGCCCTTCTCGAAGGTATGACAGGCGGTGCATTTCTTCGATTGGTCCTTGCCCGCGGCGGGATCGGCCTTGGCGAGCAGCGGCGCGATCGGCTCGGGCCCCGCGGGCGCTGCCGCCACCGCCGGGCCGGCCGCCGGCGACTCGGCCCCGGCCACGAGATAGACGGGCTTTGCCGGCACGGTCGGCTTCACCAGATTGCCGGCGATGATGCCGGACACCATCGCCAGGATCATCGAGGCAAGCACCGCGCCGATGATCTTGTTCCACTCGAAAGACGACATTCCCCACCTTCGGGCAAGCGGCTCTGGCCGCGCAGAAAACCCAATTTTCGCTGACAACTCAAACGAAATGTGATTGAAGCGGCCGGACAATAGCGCGAGCCCTGCGCTGGCCGACCCGGTTCTCATGCGGCATAACGCCGCAAGCCCGGCCCGTGCCGGGCCGGGGGGAAAGGTGCCCGTGACCGCTGCCATCCGAGCGAGCTTCCGGCCGATCGTGGTCATTCCGGCGCGCATGGCGTCCACCCGGTTGCCGGGCAAGCCGCTGGCCGACATCCATGGCGCGCCGATGATCGTCCATGTGCTGCGCCGCGCCGAGGCGGCGGCGATCGGCCCCGTGCTGGTCGCCTGCGCCGAGGCGGAGATCAAGCAAGCGGTGGAGCGGGTGGGAGGCCGGGCGGTGCTGACCCGGCCCGACCACCCTTCGGGCTCCGACCGCATCCACGAGGCGCTGGGGCTTGCCGATCCGGAGCGCCGGCACGACGTGGTGGTGAATTTGCAAGGCGACCTGCCGATGGTCGATCCCGCGCTGCTGCGCGCCGTGCTGTCGCCGCTCGCCGATCCCGCGGTCGATATCGGCACGATCGCCGTTCCCGTCCGCGACCCCGCCGAGCGCGACAACCCCAATGTGGTGAAGGCGGCGGCGGGCTTCGCCGCCGGCCAACGCATCGCCCGCGCGCTCTATTTCAGCCGGCTGCCGGTACCCTGGGGGGCGGGCGAGCACTATCACCACATCGGCATCTACGCCTATCGCCGCGCCGCGCTCGAGCGCTTCGTCGGCCTTGCTCCCGGCGTGCTGGAGCGGCGCGAGAGCCTGGAGCAGCTCCGCGCGCTGCAAGCCGGCATGCGCATCGACGTGGCGCTCGTTGACTCGCTCCCCTTCGGCGTCGATACTCCCGCCGACCTCGACCGCGCCCGCGCGCTGCTCGCGCCGGCCGGCTCTCCCTCCCAGACCCCATGACCGCGCGCAAAAATCCGGCTTCGCTCATCGCCTTCCAGGGCGCGCCCGGCGCCTATTCGGACCTCGCCTGCCGCGAGGTGTTCCCGAAGCTCGCGACCTTGCCTTGCGCCGGCTTCGAGGACGTGATCGCCGCGGTGCGCCGAGGCCGCGCCAAGCTCGCCATGCTGCCGATCGAGAATTCGGTCGCCGGTCGCGTCGCCGACATCCATCATCTCATGCCGGATTCGGGCCTCCACATCATCGCCGAGCATTTCCAGCGGGTGAACCATCACCTGCTCGCGCCCAAAGGCGCCACCCTCAAGGGCCTCAAGACGGTGCGCAGCCACGTCCATGCGCTGTCGCAATGCCGCGCCCTCATCCGCAAGCTCGGCCTCACGGCGATCGTCGTCGCCGACACCGCCGGTGCCGCCGCCGAGGTGGCCGAGCGGGGCGATCCCAGCGAGGCGGCGATCGCCTCGGCGCTCGCCGGCGAGATCTACGGCCTCGTCTCGCTCAAGCGGAACATCGAAGATGCCGAGCACAACACGACGCGCTTCCTCGTCATGGCGCGCGAGCCCCAGCGGCCGAAGCGGGGCAACGGCCTCATCGTCACCACCTTCGTCTTCCGCGTGCGCAACGTTCCCGCGGCGCTCTACAAGGCCATGGGTGGCTTCGCCACCAACGGCGTCAACATGACGAAGCTCGAGAGCTACATGCTGGGCGGCCGCTTCACCGCCACGCAGTTCTACGCCGACGTCGAGGCGCATCCCGACGACCGGCCGCTGAAGCTGGCGCTGGAGGAGCTGCGCTTCTTCTCGCGCGAGGTGCGGATTCTCGGCGTCTATCCCGGCCACCCCTTCCGCCGCAGCGCGACGCAAGGCGCGGATTAGTATGTAAATCCGAGACTGGCGCCAATCGCCCCATTTCACCCCAACCCTCGCATTATCGGCAATTCACCGGCTTAACCAACGCTCCTCATCGCTTAACCCTCCGGCAACTCCCACCTGCGAGAGTAACGGCGAGAGCCATTCGCGGGAGCAAGGCGATGTATAAAATGCTGGCGGTCGTTGGATTTGTCGCGGCGTCGAATGCGGCCTGGGCGCTCGCGCCGGACCGCGCGGAACTCTCTTCCACGGAGAACGCGACGATCAACCTGGTCTGCGCGCCGATGGTGTCGCAAGGCAATGACAGCTTCCAGATTTGCGTCGCGCGCCAGATGGCGGCGCTCCGGGATCATCCCACGCCCGACCTCACCGCCGTGTCGCCGCAGCGGCTGCGGGCGATCGACCGCCGCTGCGGCTATCTGCGGCGCAACGGCATCGGTCCCTACAATGATTGCCTCAAGAAGGCGATCGAGGCGCCGGCGCCGCTGGCGGAGAAGGACAAGATCGCGCCCGAGGACGATCTCACGCCCGACTACGCCAAGATCTTCGCCGACAGCCCCGCCGACAAGCCGGTGGCGACGCCGGCGGCCGTCACGACGCTGCCCAAGCCCAGCGACCTCCTGCCGCAACGGCCGGACCATATCGCCGCGGCGTCGCTGGCGCCGTCCGACGTGTTCAAAAAGGTGGCGCCGTCGATCTGGGTCGTGGTGGCGACGCCGTCGCGGGCCGAGCTGCGCGTGCGCAACGTCGCGCTGGGCTCGGCCGTCGCCATCTCCGAGCATCTGCTGCTGACCAACTGCCACGTGGTCAAGGACCGCGCCATCATCAAGCTGGTGCAGGAAGGCACCCGCGACAATGCCAGCCTGGTCGCCGCCGACTTCGCCGGCGACCGCTGCGTCATCAAGGCCGAGAGCGTGACGCTGACGCCGGTCATGGGCGTGCGCACGATCGAGAGCCTGGCGGTGGGCGAGCACGCCTTCGCGGTGGGCGCGCCGCTCTCCTTCGAGCGCACGCTGAGCGAGGGTCTGGTCTCGGCCATCCGCACCCGCGGCGGCCGCGCCATGGTGCAGACCTCGGCGGCGATCTCGCCCGGCTCCTCGGGCGGCGGCCTCTTCGACGAGCGCGGCAACCTCATCGGCATCACCACGCTCACCTACCGCGTCGCGCAGAACCTCAACTTCGCCATCGCCGCCGAAGAGTTCTGGAAATAGCGCGAGCGCGCAGCGCTCGTCGCTGGCGGGCGCCAGCGGTTTGCGGAAGCAAACTGCGAGAGCCCGCACCGTGCGGGGTAGAGCAAATCCCCCTCTCCCCTTGAGGCAGGGCAATCGCATTTGGCGCCGCGCCCGCGGCAGGAAGGGATTCACCAGTCGAGGCGGTGAGGCAGTGAGGAAAAAAGAAGTACTGGCGCGCTTCGCCTGCCAATGCGCTTGGTTCTCTCACCGCCTCATTGCCTTCTCTGTGGTCCATCTTTAATAGGGCTGTCTGCTCTCCGTGGTGAATCTTTCCCGCCCGCGGTTCAGCCCATAGGCGATTGCCCTGCCTCAAGGGGGAAGGGGATTCTTGGTGGTTGGGGCGCTACGGCGCTCAGGCTCGTCCGCACCGTGCGGGCTCTCGCGGTTGCTGCGCAACCGCTGACGCCCGCCAGCGACGACGCTTCGCGTCGCGCTAGCGCCGTAACCAATCCTCGATCAACCGCCGCGCGATCGAGTCGCGGCGCGGCAGGCGGAAGTCGTCGCCGTCCGGATGCGACAGCAGATAACCGCGATCGAACCAGCGCGCGTCCTCCAGCTCGCTGGGGTCGACGCGGATCTCGGTCGAGCGGGCGCGGGCGTGAAAGCCCAGCATGATCGAGCCGGGAAAGGGCCAGGGCTGCGAGGAGTGATAGCGCACCTCGTCGACGCGGATCGCGGTCTCCTCATAGACCTCGCGCGCCACCGCTTCCTCGAGGCTCTCGCCGGGCTCGACGAAGCCGGCGAGCGTCGAATGCATGCCCGAGGGCCAGAGGCGCTGGCGGCCGAGGAGGCAGCGGTCGCCATCGTACACCAGCATGATGACGGCGGGATCGGTGCGCGGGAAATGCTGGGCGTTGCAGGCAGGATTGGTGCAGCGCCGGATATGGCCGCCTTCCTCGCTCCGCGTGGCGCTGCCGCAGACGCCGCAGAAGCGGTGGCGGTGGTGCCAATTGACGATGCCGCGGGCATAGGCCAGCAGCGAGCCCTCCCAGCGCGCGAGCAGCGGGCCCACCCGCCGGAGATCGGTGAACTCGACCGGCGCGGGCGCGCGCAGCAGCGCCAGCGGCGACTCGACGGCGGAAAGGTCGAGCGCGAAATAGGCGCGATCCGCGATGAGGCCGAGCAGCGCCCAGTCGCCTTCGCCGGCGATCTCGTGGCGGGCGAGGAACGCCGCTTGCGGCGCGCCGGCCTCGCGGCGGAGCACCAGGTTCTGGCTGCGCCAGACGAGCACGAAGCGGCTCTCGGGATCGCGCAGCCGCGCCTCGACCCAGGCCGAATCCTTGCGGCGCCCGCCGACGCGATCAAGCCCGCTGGCGGCATAGAAATTCGCTTCCGTCATGTCCTGCCGACACTGGCATAGCCGGACCGCTTCGGGCAAGCGACGGCCGCGCTTGTGGTCCATGCCCGAAGATTGAATGATGGCGCGAAAGGGAGCGCCATCCTCATGCCGATATCATGGTCCGATCTGGCGACCGGGCACGCCGAGGCGATGGACGGCGCCGCCGTCGAGCTCGTCGGCTGGATGGCGGCGGCGGAGGTCGCCGACCGGCATGGCTATTTCCTGCTGGTGCCGGAGCCGATCTGCTGCCTGGGCTGCCTGCCGCGCGATCCCTTGCGCTCCGTCGAGGTGTTCGCGCGGCTGCCGATCGCCGCTTCGGGCCGGCCGCTCCGGCTCGCGGGCCGGCTCCGCTGCCTGACGGGCGATCCCGCGGGCTGGCGCTACCAGCTCCGCGACGCCGTGGCGCAAGATCCCGCGGACGGCGCGCTGGCGGCGAGGATGACGCGCCGCAGCCTCTTCGCCGCCGGCGCTTCGCTGGCGGTGGCCGCCTGCGGCAACGAAGGGGCGACCGCGGTCGCGGCCGCCGATCCCGCCCGCGCTGCGGCGGCGCGCACGCTGATCGACGGCAGCCTCACCATCGATATCCACAGCCATGCCGGCCGGGTCAGCCGCCCGCGCCTGCCGCTCGAGAGCGTTGCCGCGCCGATGCGCGAGGGCGGCATGGCGGTGATCTGCCTCGCCATCGTCGCCGACGGCCCCGCCATTCACACGCTGCCGGACCGCCGCATCGTCGCCTTTCGCGAGCCGGAGCCGGGCGAGCTCTATCGCTGGAGCGGGACGGCCTTCGCGCGCGTGCACCAGCTCGCGGCGGAACAGCGGCTCGCCGTCGTCACCGACGCGGTCTCGTTGCACGCGGCCCGAAAAGAAGGACCGGCGGTCGTGGTGGCGGCCGAAGGCGCCGATTTCCTGGAGCGGTCGCTGGACCGGCTCGACGAGGCCCATGCGAGCCACCGGCTGCGCCATCTTCAGCTCACCCATTACCGCGTCAACGATCTCGGCGATATCCAGACCGAGGAGCCGGTGCATGGCGGGCTCACCGATTTCGGCGCCGAGGTGATCCGCGCCTGCAACCGCCTCGGCATCGTCGTCGATGTCGCGCACGGCACCTACGACCTGGTGAAGCGCGCCGCCGCGACGACGGCGAAGCCGCTGGTGCTGTCGCACACCTCGCTGTCGGCGAACCCGGGGCGGCGCAGCCGCCTGATCTCGAGCGATCACGCGCGTCTCATCGCCGAGACCGGCGGGGTGATCGGCGTCTGGCCGCCGGTTTCGGTGTTTCCCGACAAGGCGGCGCTCGCCGCCGGCATGGCGCGCATGGTCGATGTCGCCGGCATCGACCATGTCGGGCTCGGCAGCGATATGCTCGGCCTCACCTCGCCGTCAGTCTTTGCCGGCTATGACGAGCTGCCGGCGCTGGCCGAGGCGCTGCTGGCGCAGGGCTTCAGCCCGGCCGAGGCAAGCAAGCTGCTGGGCGGCAATTATGCGCGCGTCTTCGCCGTGACGACGGGCGGGCCGGGTTGACCGGCGCGCCGGCGATCGCCCTTGCCCCGCGCCGCTCCGGACCTGATATACTGGCGCCCGGGAGGCTGGCGGTGGACAGGTCCCTCGCCAACCCGGTCAGGTCCGGAAGGAAGCAGCCGTAACGAGTTTCGGCCTGGGTCGTCTCCAGCCTCCCACCGCTTCCATCGCCAGCGCCGCGCCCTTGCCGAGTTGCCCCAAGCCCATGACGCGCCATGAGTGAGCCCGGGACCCACTACCGCGTGCTCGCGCGCAAATACCGGCCCGCCACCTTCGCCGAGCTGATCGGCCAGGAGGCGATGGTGCGCACGCTCACCAACGCCATCGCCACCGGCCGCGTCGCGCACGCCTTCATCCTGACGGGCGTGCGCGGCGTCGGCAAGACGACCACGGCGCGCATCCTGGCGCGCGCACTCAATTGCGTCGGCCCCGACGGCAAAGGCGGCCCCACCATCGCGCCTTGCGGCGTCTGCGAGCCTTGCCGCGCGATTGCCGAGGACCGGCATGTCGACGTGATGGAGATGGACGCCGCCTCGCGCACTGGCGTCGACGACATCCGCGAGCTGACCGACGGCGTGCGCTACAAGCCGGTTTCGGCGCGCTACAAGATCTACATCATCGACGAAGTGCACATGCTGTCCAAGAACGCCTTCAACGCGCTGTTGAAGACGCTCGAAGAGCCGCCGGCCGACGTCGTCTTCATCTTCGCCACCACCGAGATTCACAAGGTCCCGATCACGGTGCTGTCGCGCTGCCAGCGCTTCTCGCTGCGCCGCGTGCCGGTGGAGCTGCTGGTGGAGCATTACCGCCGCATCGCCGAGGCCGAAAGCGTGGCCGCCGAGCCCGCGGCGGTGGCGCTCATCGCGCGCGCCGCCGACGGCTCGGTGCGCGACGGCCTGTCGCTGCTCGACCAGGCGATCGCGCTGGGCCCGGGCGGCATCGCCGAAGGCGCGGTGCGCGACATGCTGGGGATCGCCGACCGCGCGCTGGTGTTCGATCTCCTCGAAACCGTGCTGCGCGGCGAGGCCGGCGAGGCGCTCCAGCGCATGGGCGCGCTCTATGACGGCGGCGCCGATCCGCTGATGGTGCTCCAGGATTTGCTGGAGCTCGCGCATTTCCTGACGCGGCTGAAGCTCGTGCCCGCCGCCGGCCAGGACGACCCCGCGCTCGAAGGCGAGCGCCAGCGCGGCCTTGCGCTGGCGCAGAAGCTGAGCCTGCCGGTGCTGGCGCGCGCCTGGCAGATGCTGCTCAAAGGCATCGGCGAGGTGCAGACCGCGCCTTCGCCGCTCCAGGCGGCGGAGATGGTGCTGGTGCGGCTTGCCTATGTCGCGGAGCTGCCGGCGCCGGCCGATCTCGTGCGCAAGTTGGAGCGCGGCGAGCCCGGCACGGCCGCGCCGGCGCCGCGCGGACCGGTGGCCACGGCGCCCGCGAGCGGCGCGCGCCTGTCGCTGTCCGCCGATGCCGGCGCCGCGCCGCGGCTTGCGGTTGCCGTCGAGCCGGAAGCGGCGCCCCTGCTGCCGCAGCCGCAAAGCTTCCTCGAGGTGGTGCAGCTCTTCGACCGGCATCGCGAGGCGATGCTGCGCGCGCATCTCTACGCCCATGTGCATCTCGTCCAGTTCGAGCCGGGGCGGATCGAGCTTCGCCCGGGCGCGGGCGCGCCGCGCGACCTGCCGAACCGGCTGGGCCAGCTCCTGACGGAATGGACCGGCGCGCGCTGGATCGTCGCCGTCTCGGGCGAGGAAGGCGCGCCGACCTTGCGCGAGCAGGATGAGGCGCGCGAGCTTTCTCTCAAGAACGAAGCGGCGCGGCATCCCTTGGTGCGCAAGGTGCTCGAGGCTTTTCCCGGCGCGCGCATCGAGGCGGTGCGCGAGCTTGGCCAGACGGAGGCCGCCGGGGAGGCCGCCGACGGCGTCGAGGAGTCCGGCGAAGGAGATGAGGTCCGATGAAGAATCTCGGTCAGATGATGAAGCAGGCGCAGCAGATGCAGGCCAAGATGGCCGAGATGCAGGCGCGCCTCGACCAGGTGGAGATGACCGGCGCCGCCGGCGGCGGGCTGGTGCAGGTGACGCTCAACGGCAAGGGCGAGGTGCGCAAGCTTAGGATCGACAAGTCGCTGGCCGATCCCAACGAGGTCGAGGTGCTGGAGGATCTCGTGCTCGCCGCCTTCAACGACGCCAAGCAGCGCGTCGAGAGCCACGTGGCGGAAGAGATGTCGAAGCTCACCGGCGGCCTCAAGCTCCCGCCGGGGATGAAGTTGCCGTTTTAGGGGAGTCGTCAGTTTTCAGTTGTCAGTTATCAGTAGGGCGCAGCGCGCTATTCTCCTTACTGACAACCGATCACTGACGACTGACAACTTCTTCGCCATGGGCGATTTGGACCATCTCATCCTCCTCCTCTCCCGGCTTCCCGGGCTCGGGCCGCGCTCGGCGCGGCGGGCGGCGCTCTTCCTGCTGAAGCGGCGCGAGAGCCTGATGCTGCCGCTGGCGGCGGCGATGGCGGAGACGGCGCGGCGCATCCATGCTTGCGCGATCTGCGGCAATCTCGACACCGCCGATCCCTGCGCCATCTGCCGCGACGGCGCGCGCGATGCCGGGCTCGTCTGCGTCGTCGAGGAGGTCGGCGATCTCTGGGCGATCGAGCGCACCGGCGCCTATGCCGGGCGCTATCACGTGCTGGGCGGCACGCTCTCGGCGCTGGAAGGCATCGGCCCCGAGGATCTCCACATCGACCGGCTGCTGCGCCGCTGCGCCGAGGACGGCGTGCGCGAGATCATCCTCGCCTTGAACGCCACGGTCGAAGGCCAGACTACGGCGCATTACATCGCCGACCGGCTCGCCGGCACCAACCTCCAGATCTCGCGCCTCGCCCATGGCGTCCCGGTGGGCGGCGAGCTCGACTATCTCGACGAAGGCACGCTCTCGGCCGCGATCGCCGCGCGGCAGGTGGTGAAGGGGGCGCCGGGCTGAAATGCCGCGCCGTTAAGCGGCTGGTCGCTCGTCTTCTCTTGCATCGAAAAGACACGGAGATAACCTGAAAAAACCGGTGCGACGATCCGGGAGCCGGCGCTCTGAACGAGCGCGGGCGGGGGGAAGGATGGGGCGATCCCGCGTAATCGCTTTTGCTGTGGCTGCGCTGGGATGTCTCGCGGGATGCGGCGATTCTCCGTCGGAGGAGACGCCTCACGCCCGCGCCTTGGCGCTGCTCGAGCGGTCGCGGGAGCAATCGGCTGCGGAACCCTTCGAAGCCATCGAAAATCTGAAGGAGGCGATCGCCTATGACCCGGCGCTGATCGACGCCTGGCAATTGCTGGGCGATCGCTTGTATCGGCAAGGCCACTATGGCGAAGCCGCGTGGGTCATCGATTACGCCCTCGGGAAAGCGCCCGATGATGCCTATGCGCGCTGGTTGGCCGCGGCGACCGCCTTTGAACTGGGAAATGACGGGGCGGCTCTGGACCAGCTCGGGAAGTGCGAAGCCCTCCTGAAAAACGCGCCCGATGCCCGCGTTCCGATGGATGCGCTGTATTTCCTGAGGGGTCGCCTGGCGCACCGGAAAGATGATCTTTTCGCGGCGGATTTCTATTTCAGCAAAGCCGTCAAGGAAAATCCCGGCAGGTGGGAGTACTACCTCTTTCAGAGGACGGTCGAGGAGCAGCGCGGCCGGCCGGAAGAGGCGGCAAACGCCCTCGGGAAAGCCGCCGAAATGAAAAGAAACGATCCCGCGATTCTCTATGCGCTCGGCTGGAGCCTCCTCGATCTCGAAAGGGCGCGCGCGTACAACGACAGCATTCCCGATCCCTTCACCCGTCGCCTGCCCAAAAGCACGCCGCATTCCTTGGACGAAGCGCTGCGCGTTGCCCGGCAGTTGGTGGCCATCGACCCGCAATTCGCCTGGAACCACTATCTTCTTGGCGGCATCTACGCCGAAGAGGGCGACTTCTCGAGCGCCGCCGAGGCGTTTCGGCAGGCCCTCGCGATCGAGCCGTACCTGTTCAATGCCCGCTATAACTTTGCTTTGGCGCTGATCGAAGAGGGAACGCCGGAAGCCTGGGACGAGGCGGAAAGCGAATTGACCACCGCGATCGCCATCGATCCGTCGCGCCGGATCGATCCCAACCCGGATCACCCCGCCGCCGTCGTGCTGTTTCACCTGCTGGTGCGGGAGCAACGCTGGACGGAAGCGGACGCCTTGTACGAATGGGGGAAAAGCGCCGGTGCCCTGGGGAAATAGCCGCATGAGTACCGACGGAAATTCCTGTGATGCCAAACACCGCGTCGGCGGCATTGCGCTTTGCGCGGTCGTGGGCATCCTGTTCGCTTCAACCTTCGGAGCCGCCGCCTATGCCGATTGTCGCTGCATCGGAAACCCCGGCTGTCCCTGTCTTCAAGGGGGAGGAAGCAAGCGAGAGCGGCCCGACGGCATCGACTATGAGGAACGGCGAAAATCGCGCGACAATCAGCAAGAGCCGGCCGAGGACGAGGAAGCGCGCGAGAGAGCCTTGAAGCGGCAACGCGAGCTGGAAGCCCAACGCGAGCAACAGCGCGTCAGGGACAATCGCCGCTGGCTCGACGATCAACTCGCGCTCGCCAAACAGAATGCGCAAAGGCGGCTTCCCGCCCGACAGGAACTGTGGAGCCTCGCCACGGAGGCCGATGCCGCGGAGATCGAACGGCGCAAAGACGACCTCGACCAGGCGCTGGCGGAGGCGCGGCCCGATGCGCCGGCCGCCGATGCGAGCCTCGCGGCGAGCCGAGCGAACGGGCAGAGCCTGCTCTACATGCTCAAGAGATCCTGGCAGGAAGGCGTGCGGCCTTATGACGAGTTGCCCTATGCGATCAGCGCCTTGCAACATTACGCCTTGCGAAGCGGCGATAGCGTATCCATGCCCGTCGACGCGCTCGCGATCACCAAACGACAGGTCGCCGACGCCCTGCGGTCGACCCGGAAATACAGTTTCCTCTCTCAAATTCAGGACCTCGGCGAAGGCGAGCGGAAGACCATTCGATTCTTTCAGGGCATTTCCACGACGACGCTGGTCAACGAATATCTGTTTCTCGGCAGGATCACGCTCGAAATCGAAGCGGATGCGACCCGCAACGGGTCAGAGGTCCAATTGGAGAATGTGAGCGTCGTCGGAGGATGCGACGTCTATGCGGCCCATGAAACGCCGCGTGTCAACAAGCAGCCGAAGAAATACATATACGAAACGATAAATTCCGTGCTGGGCGCAATACCCGGCCGAGCCTATAAGGTCCTGTTTCGCGGCAGCATGCCGCTCGACGACGAAGTGATCGCCGTGCCTCAGGCGGATGTCGACGCGCCCGAATGCGTCAAATGAGGGCGGACGCGTTGGTCCCCGTCGCGCGATCTCGCGGAATTGGCGGTGGCGTGGAAGATGCCCTGTGAATTCGCTCTCGTTTTGGCTTCGGTGCACGACATTCCCGTAGCCAGACCACCGCGCATTACATCACCCACCTGCTTGCCGGCATCAATGTCCGGATCTCGCGTCTTGCCCATGGCGTGCCGGTGGGCGGCGAGCTGGACCATCTCGACCAAGGCACGCTCTCCGCGGCGATCACGTCGCGGCAGATGGCGAAGGGTCAGCGCGACGCGTAGCGTCGTCGCTGGCGGGCGCCAGCGGTTGTTCTTGCAACCGCGAGAGCCTCCACGG
The DNA here is from genome assembly GCA_035623985.1 of Allostellaceae bacterium. Taxonomy (GTDB): domain Bacteria; phylum Pseudomonadota; class Alphaproteobacteria; order ATCC43930; family CGMCC-115725; genus DAHUYF01. The sequence goes on from DASPSJ010000081.1 coordinate 24,108, forward strand.
CGCGAAAGCTGGCCGGGACGCGAGGATTGGTAAGCTCTACTTTGTTTTATCTACCTCGACGCCAATTTTCCAAGGGCGTGTCGAGCAGAGGTGCGTGTTCAGAACCCGGCGGCTCGAATGGGTTAGGCTGCTATATGTCATTGTCCGTTGACCGACGAAGCGAAAAACAGTCAAAGTCTACTACCGGCGGCTTTCTGAAGGGAAGCTTTGAATGCCGACTGAGCGTGATAAGCTACTCCAACTCGCACGCGAGTCGAACCAGGAATCTAGGCGTCTAGACTTCAAGGCACAGTTCGATATCGAGTCGCAACAGGCTTGGTGCGAGATTATCAAAGACATTGTTGCGTTTGTGAATTCTGGTGGAGGTGTAATACTGATAGGTGTTGCAAATGACGGCAGTAGTTCAGGGAGCGACACCACCGCTTTCCGGGATTGTGATACCGCAAATATCACAAACCGAATCGCCCGATACACGGGTTATCAATTCTCCGATGAAATCGAGATAGTGGAAATTGAACGTGCCGGCGTACGGTATCCGGCTATTCTCATATCAGAGGCAGATGTGCCGATTCCATTCGTCAAACCAGGCACGTACGCTGTCCCAGGCGGAAAGCAAAATTCTGCGTTCTCTCAGGGCACAATTTATTTTCGACATGGGAGTAAGAGTGAGCCAGGAAATCGAGATGATCTTACAAAATGGCGAGATCGTATGATCAAACATGCGCGACGTAACTGGCTCAGCGGAATTCGCAAAGTGGTCGCTTCACCGCCTGGCCAGACATTGACCATCGTTCCCGAGTCCAGCCCGCTTGCGAAAATTGGTCAGATAGACAAGGTAACGATCAGCACTGAACCGGGAGCCGTGCGAATCGCTCCGACCAACCCCGAAGACATCTGGCCGCATCGCAGAAAGGAGCTGATCAGCCGTATCAATGCGATGCTTGGACCGGGCAGGAGAGTCGGAACGCACGACATCGAGTGTATAAAGATCACTCACAATGTGCTAAACAATCCTAGGTTTGCGTTTCGGCCGCATTCTCGCTCAAGCCCGCAATATAGCGAAGAATTTGCGATCTGGATTGCAGAGCAATGTAACAAAGACGAAGGCTTTCTTGAGAAAGCGAGGGCTGCGCACAAAGCGCACTCGGCAACCTCCTCGTAATGTCTATCACTAGCCTGGATTTCCACGGACCGGGATTGGCCTAACATCGGAGCCTGCATGCCGGTGCTGGACGAAGCGGAGAGATTGTCCGTTCCACCAGGGGACGGCGACCGGTTTGTCGAGGATATCGGAGGCGAGGACGATGGGGAGGGGGGCGCGGCGATGAAAGCGCACTCTGACTTCGCCGTCTGAGATGGCGACGTCTGCGGGCATGTCGATGAGGTCGCGGAAGATGAGGCGGGCCGTGGCATCGTCGTAGCCGCGCATGCGGCTGGCCATGAGACGGTAGAGACCTGAGGCGAGGACGAGCAGCGCCATGTCGAAGTCAACCTTG
>DASPSJ010000082.1:0-66283 GCA_035623985.1 Allostellaceae bacterium
GAGACCGGGGTCAATTACAACTTCTTCCGCGACTACGATCCCACCGTCGGGCGGTACGTGGAGAGCGATCCGATCGGACTTGCCGGAGGGGTGAATACCTACCGCTATACGGGGGATAACCCCGAAGAGCGGACCGATCCATATGGTTTGTGGCCCTTCGGTGCCGGTTTGATACCGGGCGCACCGAGTCAGGCTCAGGCCACCGCACAGATTTCGCAAGCGCTTCAGAAGCTTGGGGTCCCCCCACAGGATGCGGCGAAATATGCCCGAGATATAACTGATGAAGCAGAGTGGGGTGACATTAGCGCTGCTCAAGCTATGCAGAAGGCGCTTCAGCAAGGGGAGAAACTGACGAAAGATCAATGTCAGGATATTCAAAAATTTATCAGCAGGCTGCCCAAAGCAGACCAAGGTCCTCTTAATAATCTGTTCAACAAATATGCCCCAAGTCAACAATGATGGGAGCGGCTTCTATTCCATCAGGAGAATCTAGCCATGCATGAAAAGAAAAAATATAGGTCACTCTTCGTGGTTGCACTCCTGCTAATGCATGGCGTTGTTCTTGGTATAGCGGAAGGGATCAAGCATGCGTCTGCTGTGTATACCTTAACCGTATTCCCGGCCGCGCTATTGGAATGGATCGGACTTCCGGTGATACAGAACCCCCCGGCTCTGTATTTTCTTCCTGTTATCAATCTGACAATAATTGGATGGATTATTTGTGTTCTTATCTGGTCATTGATATATTGGATAATCGCAGTCGTTTGTATTCGAGCGTGCCAAGAAAAAATACGGTAATAGCGTTCCAGGTCTCGGTGACACTCCCCATCGGTTATCCTCGCCTTCGTCTGTACAGAGAGGGTAATCGGTTGACAGTTGCTGCCTCGTCGGGCGGGAGTACGGCCGTGGTATGGTGTGCTGTGCACTACACGGCCGCGGGCAATCTCGCGAGCAGCGACAACGGCGCTGGGACGCGGCGTCATCGCCGTTCTTCGCCGCCGACAAAAGCAGCGCGAGGCAAGCGGGGTCCGTAAATTTCCATACCCATCCTGCGCGGTCAAATCCGCCGTGATTTATATCGTAAAACTATAGCTTATGAACGATTGGTCATTTCGCGGGGAAGCCGGGGGCGGTATCGACCGCGTGGTATTCAAGTCGATCGCCGCCTCCGCGGATCCTCTCTCATTCGGCTGAGCCGCCATCGGCATCGAGGCGGCCGAGCGCTGCATCTTGCACGGCGCGGGCGCCGGAGACGTCGGCGCCGCCTATAATGCGGCGCTCTCCCGGCGGCGGGCCGGACTTCGCCATTCCCGCCGTGAGCCTGTCCTTCGGAGGGATCCCGCGTTATGCTTTTTGCGCTGACGGCCGGCGCTGCGGCGAGAGCGGCGGAGCGGTGCCGGCGCAGCTCTCCGGGCCCGCCGCGGGCGTCGAGACGAAGTCATAGGACACTGGGGTAGATCCCTCCCGCTGTCGCAAGGAGTGCGTGAAGGATGGCGCGTAGGCTGATCAAATCCGGCATCGTCATCACGCTCGACGATGCCGTGCCGGCGCTGCGCCGGGGCGACGTGCTGATCGAGGGCACGCGCATCGCCGCGATTGCGCCCGAGATCGCGGCCGAGGACGCCGAGATCATCGACGCTGCCCGCTGCATCGTCATGCCCGGCTTCGTCAACGCCCATATCCACGCCTGGCAAACCGGGCTGCGCGGCGTCGCCGCCGATTGGACGATCCCTGAATATCTCCACGCCATGCATGCGAGCATCGCGCCGGGCTTCAGGCCTCAGGACATTTTCATCGCCAATCTCGCCGGCGCCTTGAACCAGCTCGATGCCGGCGTCACCACCATGGTCGACTGGTGCCACAACAATCCGACCCCCGCGCATACCGACGCGGCCGTCGACGGCCTTCTCGAGAGCGGCATCCGCGCGCTCTTCCTGCACGGCTCGCCCAAGCCCGATCCGCAGCCGGGGCAGCGGCATTTCAGTGAGATCCCGCATCCCCGCGCCGAGATCGAGCGGCTGGCGCGGGGCCGCATCGGCGCGCGCGACGGGCTCGTCGGCCTCGGCATGGCGATCCTCGGCCCCGCCTATTCCACCTATGAGGTGAGCCGGCAGGATGTCGCGCTGGCGCGCGAGCTGGCGATGATCTGCAGCATGCATGTCGGCGGCGGCGCCATGCGCACGCCCGACGGCTTTCAGCGCCTCGCCGCCGAGGGGCTGATCGACGATCGCGTCAACATCGTTCACGGCAACAGCCTCGCCGACGCGACGCTGCGGCAGCTTGTCGAGAATGGCGCCGGCGTCACCGTGACCCCCGAGGTGGAGCTGCAAATGGGCTTCGGCGATTGCCTCACCGGCAGGCTGCGCGCGCTCGGCGCGGCGCCGTCGCTGGGCTCCGACGTGGAATCGAGCCTCGGCAGCGACATGTTCACGGTCATGCGCATCGCCCTTCAATCGCAGCGCAACCTCGACAATCAGCAGGCGATCGCGCGCACCGGCCGCGCGCCGGAGCGCATCTCGATCCCCTGCCGCGAGGCGCTCCTTTGGGCGACGATGGCCGGCGCGCGCATGGCCGGGCTCGACGACCGCATCGGCTCGCTCCGCCCGGGCAAGGAGGCCGATATCGTCCTCTTGCGCGCCGACGATCTCAATCTGCTGCCGGTGGTCGATCCCGTCGCCAGCATCGTGCTCCATGCCGGCGTCGCCAATGTCGACACCGTGCTGGTCGCGGGCCAGGTGGTGAAGCGGGGCGGCAAGCTCCTCTATCGCGATCTTGCGCGCCGCAAGGCGGAGCTTGCCGAAAGCAGCCGCCGCATCCTGGGCGCGGCGAGGCTCCGGTGATCTCAAGGAGGCGCGGGAAATGGTGAGACAGTTTTGGGCCGCTGCCGGCGTCGCGGTTCTGCTGGCGGCCGCCGCCGCCGAGGCGGCCGAGCCGATCAAGATCGGGCTCAGCATGCCCTTGACCGGCGGGCTCGCCGGCGGCGGCAAGAGCGCGCTGCTCGGCATGCAGGTCTGGGCCGAGGACGTCAACGCCGAGGGCGGGCTGCTCGGCCGGCCGGTGCAGCTCGTCTTCTACGACGATCAAAGCAACGGCGCCAACGTGCCGGGCATCTACAGCAAGCTGCTGGAGGTCGACAAGGTCGATCTCGTGGTCTCCGCCTACGCCACCAACCAGATCGTGCCGGCGATGCCGATCGTGATGCAGAAGAACCTGGTGTTCATGGCGCTGTTCGGCACCGGCGTGAACGACAAGTTCCACTACGACCGGTATTTCCAGATTCTGCCGAACGGCAAGGAGACGCGCTTCGGCCCGTCGCTGGGCTTCCTCGAGACGGCGATGACGATGGAGCCCAAGCCCAGGACCATCGCGCTCGCCGGCGCCGATGCCGAATACGCCCAGACCGTGATCGCCGGCGCGCGCGAGAAGATCAAGGAGCTGGGTCTCGAGATCGTCTACGACCGCAGCTATCCGCCCGCCACCGTCGATTTCGCGCCGGTGGTGCGCGCGATCCAGGCGACCAATCCCGACGTCGTCTATATCGCCTCATATCCGCCCGACAGCGTTGGCATCGTCCGCGCCGCGCATGAGGCCGGGCTCAAGACGCGCATGTTCGGCGGCGGCATGATCGGCCTCGCCTTCGCGCCGGTGAAGGCGCAGTTGGGGCCGCTGCTCAACGGCATCGTCTCCTACGACGTCTACGTGCCGGAGCCGACGATGAAGTTCTCCGGGATCGAGGAGTTCCTCGGCAAATACCGCGTCAAGGCGGCCGCCGAGGGCGTCGATCCCCTGGGCTTCTACCTGCCGCCCTTCGCCTATGCCGAGCTGGAGATCCTGGGCGAGGCCATCGCCAAGACCGGCGGGCTCGACCAGGCGAAGATCGCCGCCTTTATCCATGCCAATGCCTTCCACACCATCGTCGGCGACGTGAAGTTCGCCGAGAATGGCGAGTGGGAGAAATCGCGCATCCTCTTCGTGCAGTATCGCGGCGTCGACGGCAGCGGGGTCGAGCAGTTCAAGCAGCCGGGCAAGGCGATGATCCTCTATCCGCCCGAGTTCAAATCGGGCAAGTTCCTCTACCCCTATTCCGACATCGCGCAGTAAGGGAGGAAGCGGCCATGGCGACGATGGCATCGACGGCGAGAGACCTGGTGACGGCGCCGGATTTCGATCTCGAGGGCACCGACGGAAAGCGCCACCGTCTCGCCGATCTCAAGGGGCCGAAGGCGACGCTGGTGATGTTCATCTGCAATCACTGCCCCTATGTGAAGGCGGTGCTCGACGACATCATCGCCGAGGCGCGCGAGCTGCAGCCGCTCGGCGTCGGCGTGGTCGCGATCATGCCCAACGACACCGACGCCTATCCCGAGGACGGCTTCGAGAACATGCGGCGCCTGGCGCAGGCGAAATCCTTTCCCTTCCCCTATCTCATCGACCGGACGCAGGACGTGGCGCGCGCCTATGGCGCCCTTTGCACGCCCGACTTCTTCGGCTTCGACGCCGGGCTGCGCCTCAAATATCGCGGCCGCATTTATGCCCTGCGCAACCTGCAGCGCATCGCCGGCGGCAAGCGCGAGCTGTTCGAGGCGATGGCGGCGATCGCCGGGACCGGCGAGGCGCCGGCCGAGCAGTATCCGAGCATGGGCTGCTCGATCAAATGGCGGAACGGTTGACGCTCAGCTCTTGCTCAGCCGGATCTTGCTTTCCTCGCCGTGGATCAGGCGGCGGATATTGGCGTGGTGGCGCAGGATCACCAGCACGGCGAGGAACGCCACCACTTCCGTCGGCTGGAACTCGCGGGTGATCAGCCAGGCGTAAAGCGGCGCCAGCAGCGCCGCGGCGAGCGACGCGAGCGAGGAATAGCGCGTCAGCCATGCTACCGCGAGCCAGGTGGCCGCGGCGGCAAGCCCCACCGGCCAGGCATAGGCGAGCAGGATGCCGAGCGCGGTGGCGACGCCCTTGCCGCCCTTGAAGCCGAGCCAAACCGGAAAGAGGTGGCCCAGAAAGGCGAAGGCGGCGGCATAGGCCGCCATGTCGGGACCGAACTGCTCGGCGAGCAGCACCGCCGCCGCGCCCTTGCCGGCGTCGAGCAGCAGGGTGAGCGCGGCAAGCGTCCGGCTGCCGGTGCGCAGCACGTTGGTGGCGCCGATATTGCCGGAGCCGATCTGGCGGATGTCGCCATAGCCCGCGAGCCGCGTCAGCACCAGGCCGAAGGGGATCGAGCCCAGGAGATAGGCGATGAGCGCGCCCAGCGCGAACGGCCATTGATAGCTCCAATCGCCCATCGGCTGCGGCATCGCGTCTAGTACCGACTTTCATCGATCGGGAAGTTACCCCCCACCCCTCCCTCCCCCTCAAGGGGGGAGGGGGAATGGAGAATCACTCTCTTCTCCCTCCCCCCTTGAGGGGGAGGGTTGGGGTGGGGGGTGTGCTTCGATTTTGCGATTGCGGCAGTATCGGCGAGCGCGGCCGCCGGCGCCAGCACCGCGAGGACGAGGTCGCGCACCAGATGCGCCGTGCGCCGGTCCTCGTCGAATTCAGCAATGTATTCGACGATCTCCAGCGCGCGCAGCTTCTCGTGCCGCGCCGCCAGCGACAGCGCCGCCAAGGTCGGCGCCGCGCGCAGCCCGTCGGGCTCCTTCAATCCGATGCCCGGCGCGTCCGAGGGATCGAAGCCGTCGAGGTCGATGGTGAGGCCGAAGCCGGCGGTGCCGTTGGTGACGATCGCGAGCCCCTCGGCGAGCGCGGCGTCGATGCCGCGGCGCTTCACCTCGGCCATCTCGATGATGCGCACGCCGAGCCGGCGCAGCAGCGCCATCTCGCCGCTTTCATAGGAGCGCGCGCCGATATAGCAGACATGTTCCGGCCTGAGCACGCCGCCGCAGAGATCGAGGAACGGACCGTAGCCGTGGCCGAGCAGCGCCGCGCCGCCCATGCCGTGCGCGTTCATCGACGGCGTCGTCTCCAGCGTATGCGCGTCGAGATGCGCGTCGAGCCAGAGGAGGCCCAGCGCGCCGCGGTGGCCGCGCGCGACGCCGGCCCAGCTCCCCATGACGATCGCGTGGTCGCCGCCCAGCACCACCGGGAAGCGCCCGGCGGCGATGGCGCACGCGACCGCGTCGGCAAGCGCGGCGCCGTGCCGGGCGACGAGGTCGAAAGTCTCGAGCGGGCGCAGGTTGGGATGCTCGCGCCAGCGCTTCTCGCTGCGCACGATGGCGCGCCAGCGGGCGTCGAGGCCGTGCGCGCCGAGCCAGTCGGCGAGCCCGAGCCGCCGCAGCGCCGGCGGTCCTTCTTCGGTATGGCGGAACCCGGCGCCCCATCCGGATGCGGCGCCGATCAACGCGATCTCTGCCATCCCGCTCAGCCTTGGTGCAGGAAGACGCTGCGCCCGGCGATCACCGTGCGCAGCACGCGTCCCTGGACGGGACGGCCGTCGTAAGGGGAGTTCTTGGATTTGGAGCGCAAGGCGTCGACGTCAATGCGCCAGGGCTGGTCGAGATCGAAGATGACGAGATCGGCGGCGGCGCCGAGGGCGAGCCGGCCCGCCGGCAGGCGCAGGATGGAAGCTGGCCGCTCGGTCAGCGGCCACAGCGCTTCGAGCAGGCCGAGATGGTCGTTGTGGTAAAGCTCGAGCGTCAGCGGCAGCAGCGTCTCCAGCCCGATGATGCCGCTTGCCGCCGAGGCGAAGGGCAGGCGCTTCGATTCCTGGTCGTGCGGAGAGTGGTCGCTGGCGATGGCGTCGATGGTGCCGTCCTTGAGGCCGGCGACCACCGCGCGCCGGTCTCCTTCGCCGCGCAGCGGCGGCGACACCTTGGCGAAGGTGCGGTAGTCGCCGACGGCGGTCTCGTTGAGCGCGAAGTAGTGGGGCGCGGTGTCGCAAGTGACGGCAAGCCCGCGCCGCTTGGCCTGGCGGATCGCCTCGATCGCCGCCTCGGTCGAGACATGGGCGATGTGGAGGCGCCCGCCGGTGATCTCGGCGAGCCGCAAGTCGCGCTCGACCATGATCACCTCGGCGGCGGGCGTGATCGCGGCAAGCCCGAGCCGCGTCGCCACCTCGCCCTCGTTCATCGCGCCGCCTTCGGCGAGGCTCGGCTCTTCCGGGTGCTGCATCACCAGCAGGTCGAAGGTGCGGGCATAGCTGAGCGCGCGGCGCATCACCACCGCATCGGCGATCGCCCGGCCGCCATCGGTGAAGGCCAGCGCGCCGGCGGCGGCGAGCAGGCCGAACTCGGTAAGCTCGCGGCCCTTGAGCCCCTTGGTCGCCGCGGCGTAGGTGCGGATGCGCGCAAGCCCGACGTCGCGCGAGCGCCGAGCGACGAACTCGACCAGCGCCACGTCGTCGATCACCGGCTCGGTGTTGGGCAGCGCCACCATGGTAGTGACCCCGCCGGCCACCGCGGCGGCGGCGCCGGTCTCCATCGATTCCTGATGCTCGGCGCCGGGCTCGCGCAGCTCGACGCGCATGTCGACGAGGCCCGGCGCGAGGCAGGCGCCGGCGCAATCGACCACCTCCGCCTCGCCGGCGCGAAGGGTCTTGCCGAGCGCGGCGATGCGGCCGTCTTCGACCAGTAGGTCGCCCGCCTGGTCGAGGCCGCCCGCGGGATCGAGCAGGCGCGCGTTGCGGAAGAGCGTGCGCGCGCTCATTTCGCCGGCGCGGCGTTGGAGAGGTTGCGCGTCAGCACTTCGAGGCACGCCATGCGCACGGCGACGCCCATCTCCACCTGCTGGCGGATGACCGAGCGGTCGATGTCGTCGGCGACCGCGGTGTCGATCTCGACGCCGCGGTTCATCGGTCCCGGATGCATGATGAGCGCGTCCGGCTTCGCCGCGGCGAGCTTGGCGTAGTCGAGGCCGAAGAAGTGGAAGTACTCGCGGATCGACGGCACGAAGCTGCCGTGGAAGCGCTCGGTCTGGAGGCGCAGCATCATGACGATGTCGACGTCCTTGAGGCCCTTCGCCATGTCGTGGAACACCTCGACGCCGAGCCGCTCGATCTCGGCCGGAAGCAGGGTGCGCGGCGCCACCACGCGTACCCGCGCTCCCATGATGTTGAGCAGCGCGATGTTGGAGCGCGCGACGCGGCTGTGCAGGATGTCGCCGCAGATGGCGACGATGAGGCCCTGCAGCCTGCCTTTGCGGCGGCGGATGGTGAGCGCGTCGAGCAGCGCCTGGGTCGGGTGCTCGTGGCTGCCGTCGCCGGCGTTGACGACGGCGCCGTCGACCTTCTCGGAGAGGAGCTGCACCGCGCCCGATTCGGGGTGGCGCACCACCAGCACGTCGGGATGCATGGCGGTGAGCGTCATCGCCGTGTCGATCAGCGTCTCGCCTTTCTTGATCGAGCTCGCCTGCACCGACATGTTGATGACGTCGCCGCCGAGTCGCTTGCCCGCCAGCTCGAAGGAGGTGCGGGTGCGCGTCGACGTCTCGAAAAAGAGGTTGATGATGGTGCGGCCGCGCAGCAGCGACTGCTTCTTGTCGACCTGGCGGTTCTGCTCGACATAGCTCTCGGAGCGGTCGAGCAGCAGCGTGATCTCTTCCGGCGAAAGCCCCTCGATCCCCAGCAGATGGCGATGGGGGAAGGAGAGGGAAGGCGTGCCGGCACTCATTAAAGGGCGGACTATACGTTGTAGGGCGTGCCGCAGCAAGACAACATTACCTGCGGGCGATGCCGTCGCCGCGGCGGCGCGCCGTGGCGTGGTCTCGGCCGGGCTCGCCATTTACCTTGCCGGCGATTCGGCGCACACTGAACCCAATTTGTAGCGCAAGCGCCTCACCCGCAGCTTACCGGAGCAAGCACCAGCACGACCCGCTTCAGGGGCGCGGACCCCGCTCATCCCGACGCACGCCGCCGGTGGGCCGGAGAAGGACCGACATCATGGGAGGAAGCCATGGGTATCCTGTTGAGTGAAACCGAATTGATGCGAACCGAGCCGGCCGAAAAGGCCGCCTTCCGATCGCCGGTGCCGACGCAAATCGTCTCCAACGGCGAGTTCAACCCGCTGCCGCAGACGCCGCAGCAGCGCCGGGTCGAGGACCGGATCAAGGACATTGCCGACGCCATCGCGCCGCGCCTCGGCATGGAACGGCGCCAGTTCCTGCGCACGGCCTCGGGCATGGCCGCGGCGTTTCTGGCGATGAACGAAGTGTTCGGCCCGTTGTTCGCGGTCGGCCGCGCCGAGGCGGCCGAGCCGGACGCCGCCGCCGAGCGGGCGCGGGGGCTTGCGAACCAGTTCATCCTCGACGATCAGCTCCATTTCGTGCGCGACGATTTCAACGAGGAGGGGCTGATCGGCCTCGCCAAATATGCGGCCGAAAATTGGAATCCCGACATCGCCAAGGACGCGCCGATGACCTTGGCGCGCTACAAGTTCGACAACTTCATCAAGGAGGTCTATCTCGACAGCGACACCAAGATCGGTCTTTTGAGCGGCGCGCCTTTCGACGACAAGAACTGGTGGTTCCTCAGCAACGACCAGATCGATCACGCGCGCAAGATGGTGAATGGCATCGCCAAGACGAACCGTTTGCTGTCGCATGCGATCGTGACGCCGAGGCAGCAGGGTTGGGTCGAGGAGGTCGATCGCTGCATCGAGGTGGTGAAGCCGAACAGTTGGAAAGGCTATACCATCGGCGATCCCTTGCAACCGGCGACGACCAAATATCCCTGGCGCCTCGACGACGAGACGCTGATATATCCCTTCTACGAGAAGATCGTGAAGGCCGGGAGCCCGATCTTCTGCATCCACAAGGGGCTGCTGCCGGCGGATTACGAGAAGTCGGTCGCCGGCGCCTGGAAATACGCCACCGTCGACGACCTGCCGAAGGCGGCGAAGGATTGGCCGCAGATCACCTTCGTCATCTATCACGCGGCGCTGCGGCCCTTCCAGGAGTCGCCCGAGGCGGCTGTCGCCAATTTCGAGCGTACCGGCACGATCGACTGGGTATCGGACCTTGCCGCCATTCCGGAGAAATACGGCGTCAGCAACGTCTATGCCGATCTCGGCACCTCCTTCGCCAATTCGGCGGTGAGCAATCCGCGCTTTGCCGCGGCGGTGATGGGCACGCTGATCAAAGGGCTCGGCGCCGATCACGTCTTCTGGGGCACCGATTCCGTCTGGTACGGCTCGCCGCAATGGCAGATCGAGGCGTTCCGCCGGCTGGAGATTCCCGAGGACATGCAGAAGAAGCATGGCTTCGCGCCGCTCGGCCCCGCCGACGGCGCCGTCAAGAGCGCCATCTTCGGCTACAACGCCGCGCGCCTTTACAAGATCGACCTGCGCGCCGCGCTGCCGGCGATCGAGAAGGACAAGTTCTCCGCCATCCGCTACGCGCACTTCGACCAGCCGACGCGCAGCAACGCCGCTTACGGCTACGTCGCCCGGCGCGGCTGAGGGGCAAAGGCGTGCAAACGCCTTCGTCCGTGGCGGCGTCAGCGCTTGCGCCAGCAAGCGCGGGAGCCGCACCGTAGCGGCTGGCCCGCACCGTGCGGGCTTTCGCGGTTGCTGAGCAACCGCTGGCGCTCGCCAGGGACGACGCTACGCGTCGCCCTGGCGCCCGATGCGGTCGAGCAGGCCCTGGAGGATATAGGCGGCGGCGACCTTGTCGATGATCTCGGCGCGGCGCTTGCGGCTGAGATCGGCGGCGATCATCTCGCGCTCGACCGCGGCGGTGGAGAGCCGCTCGTCCCAGAAGGCGAGCGGCAGGTCGACATGCTCCAGCAGGTTCCGGGCGAACTGCCGCACGCCTTGCGCGCGCGGCCCTTCGCTGCCGTCAAGGCCGATCGGCAGCCCGACCACGAGGCCGCCCACCTTGTGCCGCTCGATCTCGGCGACGAGTCGCTTGACGTCGTCGCGAAAGCGCCCGCGTCGGATGGTGTCGAAGGGGGTCGCCACCAGGAGGCCCGTGTCGGACAGCGCCAGGCCGAGGGTCTTGGTGCCGACATCGAGGCCGAGCAGCCGCGCGCCCTTGGGAAGCAAGCTCTTGAGGTCGCTGGGGTTGCAGATCGGCATGGGCGATGCTAGGTAAGCCGGGGAGACATCTACATCATGGCATTGGACAAGGCCACCGTGGCGCGGATCGCCACCCTGGCGCGCATCAAACTGCCTCCATCCGAGCAGGAACACCTCGCCCGGGAGCTGTCGACCATTCTCGGCTGGATCGAGCAGCTCGCCGAGGTCGACACCGCGGGCGTCGAGCCGATGTCGAGCGTCGCGGCGATGCGGCTGCCGATGCGCGAGGACGAGATCACCGACGGCAATTGCCGCGACGAGATTCTTGCCAACGCGCCCGAGGCCGCGCAGGGCTTCTTCACCGTGCCCAAGGTGGTGGAATAGGTGAGCGCGCTGACCGATCTCACCATCGCCGAGGCGCGCGACGGGCTCGCCGCCAGGCAATTCTCCGCGCGCGAGCTGGCCGAGGCCCATATCGCAGCGATGGCGGCGGCGCGGCCGCTCAACGCTTTTCTCGTCGAGACGCCGGAGCGCGCGCTCGCCATGGCGGCGCAATCGGATGCGCGCCTCGCGCGCGGCGCGGCGCTGCCGATGGAAGGCATGCCGCTCGCGATCAAGGATCTCTTCTGCACCGAGGGCGTGCTCACCACCGCCGGCTCGCGCATTCTCGACGGCTTCATGCCGCCTTACGAATCGACCGTCACCGCCAAGCTGTGGCAGGCCGGCGCGGTGCTGCTGGGCAAGGTCAACATGGACGAGTTCGCCATGGGCTCGTCCACGGCCACCTGCGCGCATGGCCCGGTCGAGAATCCCTGGCGGCGGCCCGGCGACAACCGGCCGCTGGTGCCGGGCGGCTCGTCCGGCGGCTCGGCCGCCGCGGTGGCGGCGCGCGCGGCGATCGCCGCCACCGGCACCGACACCGGCGGCTCGATCCGCCAGCCGGCGAGCTTCTGCGGCATCGTCGGCCTCAAGCCCACCTACGGCCGCTGCTCGCGCTGGGGCATCGTCGCTTTCGCTTCCTCGCTCGACCAGGCGGGACCGATGACGCGCAGCGTGCGCGACGCCGCCATCATGCTCAAGGCGATGTCGGGGCATGATCCCAAGGATTCGACCTCGGCGCCGGTGGCGGTTCCGGATTTCGAAGCGGCGCTCACCGGCGAGATCAAGGGGCTCCGGATCGGCATCCCGCGCGAATACCGCCTCGACGGCATGCCGGGGGAGATCGAGGCGCTGTGGCAACGCGGCATCGAGTGGATCAAGGACGCCGGCGCCGAGCCGGTCGAGATCAGCCTGAAGCTCACGAAATACGCGCTTCCCGCCTATTACATCATCGCCCCCGCCGAAGCCTCGTCCAATCTCGCCCGCTATGACGGCGTGCGCTTCGGCCTGCGCGTGCCGGGACGCTCGCTCGACGAGATGTACGAGAACACGCGCGCCGCGGGCTTCGGCGCCGAGGTGCGCCGGCGCGTCCTCATCGGCACCTATGTCCTCTCCGCCGGCTATTACGATGCCTATTACCTCAAGGCGCAGCAGGTGCGCACGCTCATCGCTCGCGACTTCGCCGCGGCCTTCGAGCGCTGCGACGCGCTGCTGACGCCGACCGCGCCTTCGGCGGCCTTCGCCATCGGCGAGAAGCAGGACGATCCCATCGCCATGTATTTGAACGACGTCTTCACCGTGCCGGTGAACCTCGCGGGACTGCCCGGCCTCTCGGTGCCGGCGGGGCTCTCGGCCGAAGAGCTGCCGCTCGGACTGCAGGTCATCGGCCGCGCCTTCGACGAGGCGACGGTGCTGCGCGTCGGCGGCGTCATCGAAAGCGCCGCCGGCTTCACGGCAAAGCCGGCCATTCCGCCGGGAGGCGATTGATGGCGGAGCTCATCCAAGGCCGCACCGGCGCCTGGGAAGCGGTCATCGGGCTCGAGGTCCACGCCCAGGTCGTCTCGCGCGCGAAGCTGTTCTCCGGCGCCGCCACCGCCTTCGGCGCCGAGCCCAACACCCAGGTCTCGACTGTCGACGCCGCCTTTCCCGGCATGCTGCCGGTGATCAACCGCCATTGCGTCGAGCAGGCGGTGAAGACCGGGCTCGGCCTCAACGCCGAGATCAACCTGGTCTCGGTGTTCGACCGCAAGAACTACTTCTATGCCGATCTGCCGCCGGGCTACCAGATCTCGCAATACACCCGCCCGATCGTCGGCAAGGGCAAGATCGTCCTCGACATGCCCGACGGCTCGAGCCGCGAGATCGGGATCACCCGGCTTCATCTCGAGCAGGATGCGGGCAAAAGCCTGCACGACCAGCATCCGACGCTCACCTATGTCGATCTCAATCGCGCCGGCGTCGCGCTCATGGAGATCGTCTCCGAGCCGGATCTCAGAAGCGCGGAGGAGGCCGGCGCCTATATCCGCAAGCTGCGCTCGATCCTGCGCTATCTCGGCACCTGCGACGGCAACATGGAAGAGGGCAGCCTGCGCTGCGATTGCAACGTCTCGGTCCGCAAGCCCGGCGGCCCGCTCGGCACGCGCTGCGAGATCAAGAACGTCAACTCGGTCCGCTTCGTCATGCAGGCGATCGAGCACGAGGCGCGGCGCCAGATCGAGGTGATCGAGGAGGGCGGCACGGTCGAGCAGGAGACGCGCCTGTTCGACGCCGGCCGCGGCGTGACGCGGCCGATGCGGTCCAAGGAAGAGGCGCATGACTACCGCTATTTCCCCGACCCCGACCTGCTGCCGCTGACGCTGGAGTGGGACTGGGTCGAGGCGCTGCGACGCTCGCTGCCGGAGCTGCCGGACGCCAAGAAGGCGCGCTTCATCGCCGAGTACAAGCTCTCGCCGCAAGATGCCGGCGTGCTGGTCGGCGAGCAGGCGAGCGCCGATTATTTCGAGACGGTGGCGAGAGGGCGCGATCCCAAGCTCGCCGCCAATTGGGTGATGGTCGAGCTCTATGGCGTGCTGAACCGGCTTTCCCTCGGCATCGAGCAGTCGCCGGTCTCGGCCGAGGCGCTGGGCGGACTCCTCGACCTCATCCGCGACGGCACGATTTCCGGGCGCCTCGCCAAGGAGGTCTTCGCCGCCATGGTCGAGACCGGCAAGGGCGCCGCCGCCATCGTCGAGGAGCGCGGCTTGAAACAGGTGACGGACAGCGGCGCGATCGAGGGCGTGATCGAGTCCGTGCTCGCGGCCCAGGCGGACAAGGTGGCGGAATACCGCGCCGGAAAGGAGAAGCTCTTCGGCTTCTTCGTCGGCCAGGTGATGAAGGCGACGCAGGGCAAGGCCAATCCGGCGCTGCTCAACGAGCTGCTGCGCAAGAAGCTCGCGGGCTGACGCCGACGAAGCCCGAATCAGCTCCGGCCGTAAGTATCCTCGAAGCGCACGATGTCGTCCTCGCCGAGATAGCTGCCGGACTGCACTTCGATGACGTGCAGCGGGATCTTGCCCGGATTTTCCAGCCGGTGCGGCGTGCCGAGGGGAATGTAGGTCGACTGATCCTCGTAGAGCACGATCTCGTCATTGCCGCGCACCACCTTGGCCGTGCCGTGCACCACCACCCAATGCTCGGCGCGGTGATGATGCATTTGCAGCGACAGCTTCGCGCCGGGCTTCACCATGATGTGCTTCACCTGCACGCGGTCGCCGCTATGGATGGAGCGGAAGGTGCCCCACGGCCGATGCACCAGCGGGTGCGCCTTCGCCTCGCTGCGGCCCTCGCGCTCGAGCCGGGCGACGAGCTGCTTCACGTCCTGGGCGCGGTCGCGCCGCGCCACCATCACCGCATCGGCGGTGGCGACGACGACGAGGTCCTCGACGCCGAGCGCGGCGACGAGGCCGTGCTCGGCGCGCAGGTAGCAGTTGCGCGCATCCTCGAGCAGCACGTCGCCGCGGCCGACATTGCCGGCGGCGTCCTTGCCGCTCGCCTGCCAGAGCGCATCCCAGGTGCCGACATCGCTCCAGCCCATGGAAACCGGCACGACCGCGGCGTGGGCGGTGTGCTCCATGACGCCGTAATCGACCGAGGTGTTCTCGGCGGCGGCGAAAGCGTCGCGGTCGAGGCGTAGAAAATCGAGATCGCGCTTGGCCTGATCGAGCGCCTGGCGGCAGGCGGCGACGGTGGCGGGATGGCGGCGCTCGAGCTCCTCGACGAAGAGGCCGGCGGGAAACAGGAAGATGCCGCTGTTCCAGTAGAAATCGCCCGCGGCGATATAGCTTTGCGCGCGCGCGAGGTCGGGCTTCTCGATGAAGGCCGCGACCTCGCGGGCGCCGCCGCCGCCGGCAAGGGCGGCGGCGGCCTGAATATAGCCGTAGCCGGTCTCCGGCCGGTCGGCGGCGATGCCGAAAGTGACGAGCCGGCCCTGGCGCGCGACCTGCGCGGCGCAATCGACGGCGGCGAGGAAGCTCGGCACCTCGGCGATCGCGTGGTCGGAGGGCAGCGCGAGCAGCAGCGCGTCCTTCTCCTCGGCCAGCAGGAGAAGTGCCGCGACGCAGACCGCGGGCGCGGTGTTGCGACCCGTGGGCTCGAGCACGATCGCCTGCGGGACGATGCCGGCAAGACGCAGTTGCTCGGCGACGACGAAGCGGTGCTCGTCATTGGCGATGACGATCGGCGGCGCGAAGCGGCCGCTGTCGGCGATGCGCAGCGCCGCGTCCTGCAGCAGCGAGCGCTCGCCGAGGAGCGGCAGGAGCTGTTTGGGGTAAAGCGCCCGCGACAACGGCCACAGCCGCGTGCCCGAGCCGCCGGACAAGATCACCGGATGAATCCGGCCCGGTTTCCCCTCGGTTACCGCCATCTCATCCTCTCCTTGCCGGCGGGGGACCGTAAGGCCTTGGCATAGCACCGCCTTGATAGCCGGGGCGGCCGGCCGTCGCAAATGCCGCGGCGATCACGGCGAAACGCCGTCGCCGGAATGAGACCGCGGGTCGACGATCCGGCGCGGGATGCGGTTCCCGCCTGGCGACGGCCCGGGGGTTGCGCTAAGCCGAAGGGCCGGCGCTGCGACGCGGAGGATCGGCGATGATCGAGCTTTACACCTGGACGACCCCCAACGGCCGCAAAGCGTCCATCATGCTCGAGGAACTGGCGCTGACCTACACCGTTCACCCGGTCAACATCGGCAAGGGCGAGCAGTTCCGCCCGGACTTCGTCGCCATCAATCCCAACAGCAAGATCCCCGCCGTCGTCGACAGCGACGGGCCCGGCGGCAAACCGATGCGCGTCTTCGAGTCCGGCGCGATTCTGATCTATCTTGCCGAGAAAACCGGCAAGCTCCTCGCCCGCGAGCCGCGGGCGCGTAGCGAGACGCTGCAATGGCTGATGTTTCAGATGGGCGGCGTCGGACCGATGTTCGGCCAGGCGCATCATTTCCTGCGCGCCGCGCCCGAGCCCGTGCCCTACGCCATCGAGCGCTACACCAAGGAGACGCGCCGGCTCTATGGCGTGCTCGACCGGCGGCTGGGAGAGGAGAGCTATCTCGCGGGCGAGTATTCGATCGCCGACATCGCGACCTTTCCCTGGGTTGCACGGCATGACTGGCACAGGGTCGATCTCAAGGAATTCCCCAACGTCGCGCGCTGGTATGCGGCAATCGCCGAGCGCCCGGCGGTGGCGCGGGGCATGGCCGTGCCGGGCTAGCAGAGGCGCGCGGCTCAGACCGTCGCGCGCGGCCGGCCGGGGCGCCGCGTGGGCGGGGTGAAGGCGACGACTTCCGCCTGCTCGCTGCGATCGAGCGCGCGCAGCTCGGCGCGGCACCGCTCCAGCGCCTGCAGATCGCGCGCATCCTCGCGATCGGCCACGTCCATGTAGCTGATCTTGATTTCGACCAGGTCAAGAAGGATCTCGATCGTCCGCTTCGACAGAGACATCGCCCGCCTCCCATGAATGTCCCTTGCCCGACATCATCGTAGAGCTTTTCTTAAAATGCCGTGAATCGCTTTAGCATCGTGCCCGTCCCAGCCGTTCGTTCCATAGGCGAAATCATTCGCCGCGTTGACAGCGCCGTCGAGCGGCGGCTAGAACCCTCCGGCATACGCCGTGTCGACGCACACTCTTCGGTGGAGGGGTGGCCGAGTGGCTGAAGGCGGCGGTTTGCTAAACCGTTATACGGGTTATACCGTATCGCAGGTTCGAATCCTGTCCCCTCCGCCACCCTCTCCAGCACGAGCGCACGATGTGCGCGTCAGGGGCTTTGCCGCACATGCCGGTTCCGACGCCGCGACCATGGAGCTTGGCGTCAAACCGTCCCGAGATCGAGTCGGAACGCCGGTCCGGGGTTGCCGTTCGATTGCTTGCCCTTCTGCAATGTCTGGGCCGATCGATGCCTTCATGCGAGGCCGAGGCGCTTGAACGCGGCATGCTTGATCGCGCCCAAGGCGACGGAGAACGCCGCCGCGGCGGTGATCTTGCGGATCCGCCAGGCGTCGGGCATCGGCGATGGCGTCGCCCGACCCGTCGTCAAGGACATGGTGATGAAATCTCCGGCGATCAGGAACAAAGCCATCAGCATCGGCGTCAGCACCGCGTGGGCCTTCATGATCAGGCCGGCGCCCAAGAACAGGACAAGCTGGAACTTCTTGACAAGAGCGCGTTCGAGAAGGCTGCGCGCGGCCCGCGCGATAGAGGCGATGGCGTTGAACGGTCAGCGACGCGGCGCGTAGACCAGCGCCAGGCACGCCCGATCGTCCGATTGCGGCACGCCCTGCGAGAACTCGGCAACGCGGTGCAGAATTCCCTCCACCAGCTCGCGCGCCGAGCCGCCGCGGAACTCCTTGATCGCCGCCGCCAGGCGCGCGTCGCCGAATTCGACGTCGTCGGCGTTGTGCGCCTCGCTTACCCCATCGGTATAAAGGACGATGCGGTCGCCCGGCGTCAAGGTGATCGATCGCTGGGCGTAAGTGGCTTCCGGCAGCATCGCCAGCGGCAGGCCGGTACCCGCCAGCGGCTCGCTGCGGCCGTCGGCGCGAACGACCATCGGCGGGTTGTGACCGCAGTTGCAATAGGTCAAGGCGCCGGTTGCGCAATCGAGAACGCCGTAGAAGACGGTGGCAAACATCGACGACGCATTCTCCGCGCTCAACAGCTCGTTGGCGCGGCCGATGCCGGTGGCGAGGTCGTCATGGGCGCGGGCGACAAGGCGGATCACCGTGCGCGTGATCGCCAGGAAAAGCGAGGCCGGAACGCCCTTGCCGGAAATGTCGCCGATGGCGAGGCCGAGGCGATCCCGGTCGATAACGAAAAAATCGTAGAAATCGCCGCCGACCTCGCGTGCAGGCTGCATTTCCGCGTGCAGCTCGACGCGGCCGCCGCAGCTATCGGCGGGCAAGGGAGGCGGCAGCATGGCGCGCTGGATGAGGGCGGCGTTTGCCATCTCATCGTGCTGAACCCGCTTCAAGATGATCTGTTGCGCCAATCGCCGGAAGCTCTCCGCGAAGGGCACGAGCTCCGACACCGGATGCAAGAGCTCGTCCAGGATCGCCGGATCGAAATCGTGCCGCTCCAGAGCGCCGAGCGCATGGGTATAGAAGCCGACGGCCCGGTTGACCTTGTCCATGCGCAGGCCAAGCTCGTTGATGATGACGAGCAGGAGATCCGGATTCCGGCGACCGAGTTCGAGGATGCAGTCGCGTTCGATGCGCAGCGCCCGCGTCAGGCCGCGCGCCCGCACCGTGGCCGTGCGCTTCAGCCCGGCGAAGACGCCGATCTCGCCGAAGAGCATGTTGTCGGACAATCGAGCAACCTGCACCGGGCCATAAGCGGTGTCGACCAGCACCTCGGCTTCTCCGGCGATGACGAAATAGACCGCATCGCTCGGATCCCCCTGCCGCACGATCAATTGCCCGGGCTCGAACCTCAGCAGCCGGCTGGCCTCGACGAGAACATCGACCGCGTCGCCGGACAGCGACGCGAACAAGGGATGATCCCGGACCAGATGAACGATGGCCGCCGGTTCTATCTCTTCCGTAAGTCGGACGGCCATGATCGGCGAATCCTCGGGGCCGGTGCCCTCGACGTTGCGAAGCTCATGCGACTCGATCTCGTCATCGAATTTGATCGGGTAGAGCATATGTCACCAAATTGAAATGCTATCATCGTCCAATGGTCATCGATCGCGCTAGCAGGTTTCCGCACGCAAATTCTCTTGTTGGTAGAGGATGAGCCTTATAATTCTCCGAAAGGGAAAATAGATGGAGATGGTCGTCGAGGAATTGGAAGGGGGCGTTACCAGGGTCGTCCTGGCGGGACGTCTCGATGTCGCCGGCGCTGCCGTCATCGACCTGCGATTCAACACCGTCTCCGGCAGCCGGCGGGCGGTGGTCGTCGACCTCTCAAGCGTCAGCTTCATCGCGTCGATGGGCATCCGCACGCTGGTGTCGGGAGCCAAAGCCGTTCGCACCCGAGGCGGCAGGATGGTGCTGCTGTTTCCCGAAGCGAATGTCGAGAAGGCGCTCAGGACCGCCAGCATCGATATGTTGATTCCGATCTACCACGACCGGGACGCGGCCCTTGCCGCTGTCCTCGTATAGGACTGATGGATCGGCCGGGATCCGAGATGTCGGCGGAAGACGGCAGGGCAGGCGCGCGTTCGCTCGTCCTCGGCAGAGACTTGGCGGAAGTCGGCCGCATGGCCGCTTGGGCCGACGGTTTCGCGCGGCGCGCCAATCTCTCCGACAGCGTGACGTTCGGCCTCCAGCTTTGCCTCGAGGAGGCGGTCTCCAACGTCATCCGACATGGCATAGCACCGGCGGAGCGGCCGGAAATCCTGGTGATGCTCGATGCGGCAAGGGACCAGGTTACCGCCCAAATCGAAGACGAAGGACAGCCCTTCGATCCCTGCCAGTTCCAGGCACGGCAGCGGGCGCCCTCGCTCGAGGAAGCGGAAAGCAGCGGCTTCGGGATTCCGCTCATGCATCGCTTTGCCACGGCGATGAGCTATGAGCGCAGCGGCTCGCGCAATCGGCTTATCCTGAAATTCGACCGGCGGTAGGCCGCGATTGGCGCGGCGTCGAAACATCGATGACGGCGCCCGCCATCGATGCGACGGTCGCGGCCCATAGTCGCGCGTTGCCGCGGGAGGCAATCGCAACGCTCGACGAGCCCGGCCGCTCTCCAGTCCGGCCTGAGCCGTGAACCGCGCCGGGCACTGAGATTAGCGGCAAATGACGCTGGCGGGATCGTTGATCTCGTAATGGCCGGCGACCAGCGACTTGTTCCAGATCAGCTTGCCGACCACCTCGACCTGCTGGCCGCGCTCGCAGACCGGCAGATGGCCCGTGGGCCGCTGCACCGTCACGCGCTCGCGCGTGCCATTGCAGTCGAGGCTGAGGGCAAAGACGAAGGGGCGGGAATAGGCCTCCTCGGCGGGGAGGTAGGTGCCGGTGGCGCGCACGGTGTCGCGCAGCCACTCGTCGCAAGCGCCGGCGCCGTATGCCGGGAGCGGCAGGACGGCAAGGCAGCAAAGTAGCGCGAGCAAGCATCTCATGCCGGCGAGTGGATCATATTTCGCGCGGGGAAACCAGCCCGCGGCCGCGGGGCAGCCCTACTGCGAGCTCAAGAAAGCCGCGAGCTGGCTGATCTGAAGCGCCGTCAGGTGCCGCGAGTTCTGATGCATGATCTCGTTCTCGCGCAGATTTGCGGCGAAGGCCTCGAGCTGCCGCTCGAGATAGCCGCGGCGTTGGCTGGCGAGGCGCGGGAAGACCTCGTTGCCTTGCGCCTTGTCGCCATGGCAGCTCAGGCAGGCGGGAACATCCTGCTTTTCGATGCCTTCCTCGAAAATCTTCCGGCCGGCGGCGACTTCCGCGGGATCGGCCGATTCGCCCTGCGCCGGCGGCTGCTTGGAGAAATACTCGGCGATGGTCTTGATGGCGGCGTCGTTGAGCTGCGCCGCCATGCCCCACATGAAGGCCTGGGCATGCGGGTCGGCGCGCGAGCGATCGCGGAAGGCCTTGAGCTGGGCCTCGAGATATTGCGGCGTCTGCGCCGCGAGATTGGGAAAGGTCGGCGAGGTGCTGATGCCCTGGGCGCCGTGGCAGGTCGAGCATTCGCGCCTGACGAGATCGAGCGCAGGGTTGCTGTCGGCAGCCTCGGCGATGCCGCCGGCAAGCAGAAGACATGCGAGCGTCAGGACCGGTGCGTTCGCTTTCACGATGCTTCCTCCTAGAAGGCGGTCCAGATGAAGACGAAGAGCGTGTTGTTATCGGAGGCGTTCCGCCCGCTGCCATCGTAATTGCTCGCGGCGCCGTTGAATTTCGTGAAGGCGGTGTATTGCACGCCGAGCTTGGTGTTGAGCCAGGGCAGGTAATCGAGCTCGGCGACGATGCCCTGCGTGTCCGGGCTGCCGTTGGCGCTGCCGAGAACGGCGGCGGGCGCGTAAAGCACCGCATCGCTGCTGCCGGTCACCGAGAAGTACTGCAGCGATCCGCCGATCTTGCGGTTGTAGAAATAGCTGGCCGTGACGCGCGCGGTGTTGAGCGTGTTGTGCGGATTGGCGGCGGCGGTCGCGTTGAAGTCGCGATCCTCGTGGATCCAGGTGGCGTAGGCCGAGACGATATGGCTGTCGCCGATATATTGGTACTGCGCATCGAGCGCGACGTCGGTGAAGGTGTCGCTCGGCCCTCCCTGGCCGACGCCACCCGGATGCGTGTCGGCCTTGATGCCGTAGGTGCCGAAGGAGAGCGAGTTGCGGCTCCAATCCTGCTCCCAGGCGCCGCGCCAGTAAGGCGCCGTGCTGCTGATCCTCATGCCGAAGGTGCTGTCGAGCGGGCCAGGACCGCCGGTGAAAGCGTTGGAGGTCCCGGTTTTCGCCGAATGATAGACGCTCGCCTCGAGATAGAGGTGGCTGAACATCCAGACATAGACGCCGATACCCGCCGAGGATTGCGCGAGCGTGCCGTCGATCAGGGCCGTGGCGATCCGCGGCACGCCGACATTGGTGACAATGAAGGGATAGCCCCAGGCGGGCGTGCTGTTCCAGACGTCCTGCGAGGTCGGGTTGTTGTTGATGGTGACGCCATAGATGAAGTCGCTGGCGTCCAGCGACGGAAAGGATCCGTGGTCGGCAAAGCGCAGATCGGAATTGTCGATGCCGATCGAATTGCTGTTGGGATTCCACGTCACCTGCAAGAAGGCGCCGAGATTGTCCGAGATCTTGCCGGTGTAGAAGATGCTGAGCGCCTGCGGAAACTCGGCGGTGTTCTTCTGCGACAAGTCGGTGACGGCCGGCGCGCCGGTGTCCGGCAGCGAGTGGCCGAGCGAGGTGACCGAGGCCTGGAGCTGCACCGCGACGGGCGGGAACTCGGTCATGGCGAGCGTGCTCTGGCTCTTCTCGTTGATATCCTGAAGCTGCTTGACGTTGCTGAAAACGTAGCCGTTGAACTTGAAGAGGCGCCCGAACGGCGTGAGCTCGGGGAAAACCGTATGGCAGGCTTCGCAGGCAAGGCCAGTCTGGCGGGCGAATCCCGGGGTCGCTAGCGCCGCAGAAGGCTGCAGCAGAAGGATGGCGAAAATTGTCGCCAGAAGACTCGCCCCCGCCGTCGCTTGCCGAGCCCCCATCGCCGTGCCCCCCTCTATGCCCGCTATTCCACCGTTGTCATTTCACTGCGCTTGCCGCAACGGCGGATCATTGACCCGAATCAATCGCCGCTGACGACCCGTCACCCATTTGCTTTCAGTTGCAAATTTGCAGCGCTTCGACGTCAGCCGTCACGATGGCTACGCTTAGCATGCAGATGCCGACGCGCCAAGGGCGCCGCGGCGATGCCTCGGAAAATCCCGGTCAGGCGCCGCATGTGCGGCAATCATTCTTAGAGGCATTTAAACAAAGAAGAGGTCGCGAGCAGCCCCACCGCCCCGGACCCTTGTCGTCGAAGCCCGGTTCCCCTTCCCGGACTCCATTGCCGGGGCTCGTGCTTGTTGCCGCTCGCCGCGCGTCGGCGGCTATTGTGCCGGCACGGCACGCCAGCCCGAGGGGCAGGCGCCGACGAAAGGATAATACTGGTGGTAAAAATCGCACCAGTACCAGAAGCCGGTCACTGCTCCGGGCGGCAGGTACGGGTTGGGATAGGGATAGATCGGCCCCGGATACCAATACCAATCCGGCCCGACGATCCACCACCAGCCCAGCCGACCGCCATAGGGGCCATGCCACCAGTGACCGCCCTGCCAGTAGCCATGATCGAAATGGCTGATGGTGCCGCGCCAGCCGCTGTGGCCGTGCCAGCCATCAGTGCCGCTCCAATGTCCGACGTGCTCGGCAAAGGCCGGCATCGACAGCGGCAGAAGGCAGCTCAACACGAAGAAAAAGCGTCGCAGTCCCATCCTCTGCTCCCGAGTCCAGGAAGCCCACCGGCGCCGCTCAGACGCCGGCGCTCTTGCGCGGCTGCAGCGGCGAAAAGAAGCCCGCGCCGGCCATCCTGGTCATCATCTGCAAGAGCTTGCCGATTTCCTCGCTGTATTGCGCCGCCGCTTTGGCAGAGAATTGACGTTGGCACGCCATTGCTTCCTGGGGATTGTGACAGCCGGCAAGCGACGCCCAGGCTGCCATGTCCTCCTGCCAACGGTCCTGCGCAAAGCGGGCGATTTCCTGCGAAAACTCAACCATCGTCTCCAGCCATCGCGCATAAGCTTCCTGGCTGCCGCTGAGAAATGCTCCCCAATCAGCCGTGCGTCCCGACGCCTCGCGTCGGCTCGCGAATTTCCCCTCGTCTGGCATGTGTCGGTCCTCCGGATTTGAAAATTGACAAATCCTGGCATCGAACGCCGGATCGCGCATTGATCTGGCTCAAGCCGCCGCGGGCGTCGCCGGCATCGACGAGAGATCGGCTTGGGGCGCGTGTCCTTGCTGCGCTCGCGCCCGCGTGGCAACGGCTCGACCGAGCAATCGCGGGAATGAGGCCGTGATGACCTGGATCAATGTGGCGTCGCCGCCGATCGCCGACATTTTCGGTTGCCGCATTGCAGGAGCATTCCATGACCATGTTCGAGGACCGTGAAAAGGCTGCCGAGCGGAAATTCGAGCGCGAGCAGGAACTCGGATTCAGAATCAAGGCTCGGCGCAACAAATTGCTGGGCTTGTGGGCGGCAGGGCATATGGGGCTTGCCGGCGAGGCCGCGCAGCGTTATGCGCAGACCATCGTCGATGCCGAAGTAACCGGCCACGACGATCAGGCGATCATCGAAAAAGTTCGGGATGATCTCATTGCCGGCGGCGCTCCGACGGCCGAGGAACATATACGCGCGCAGCTCGCCGCGCTCGGCGTCGAGGCCCGCGCGCAATTATTGCGGGACGGCGGCGCCGGCACCGAACCGTCCGAGCGGCGTTAGAGCGGAGGGCATAGGTAGAAATCCGTACTCACCGCCGGCGGCGGCGCAGCTTCGCGCGACAGACGGCCGAGAGACGGCGGCGATGTGGCTCCACGGCCAAGTGTTTGGCTCAAACCGACTTGGCGCCGTTCCAATCGCGCCGGTCGGCAACATCGCGAAGACCGGGAGAACGGGAGAACGTGCCCGACCGCGACCCCAACACGATTCGCGCAATATCCGCCACATGTTGCCAGAACTCGGCCCCCTCCCACTCATTCGCGTGCAAATGGGCTTTGGCGCGCCGCTCCATGATCCCGGGGGTGTCCGGGCCGAAGCTGCGAACGACCTCCCTTGCCACCGCGAGAATATCCCGATCCGCGTCATCCATCGCGCCATAATGGCGGTGCCGCGCGCAAGACGCCTTGACCCAGGTCAATTCGAGAACCCGTCGCGAGCCCATGACGGGACAAGCCGCGTCAGAACCGCGCGGCTCGCGCGCCGCCTCTCCTTCCTGACGCAGGCATGACGGATCCCGGCCAGTCGACGCCTGCTCGTTCCCGGCGGGCGAGCGGTGCGGGAGAACCGCGTCCCGATGACGTCGGCGGCACCGGTTGTCGCCTTGCGTGCCGCCACGGGGCGCGGTCGCCTCGATGCGCCGAAGGCCGATGCGGGCCTTTGATGCACATCAATGTGGGCCAACGGGAAAGGCCGCAGTTTTAATCTCCTTTGCTCCCTCCATGCGATGAAGCTTGAAGCGAGGTCTGCCGATGGCCCATAAGCAAGTCCTGTTCCGCTCCGCCGCCCGCGAAAAGATCCTGCACGGCGCGACGCTGCTTTGCGATGCCGTCCGCGTCACCTTGGGCCCGAAATCGAAATCAGTGCTGATCCAGAAGAGCTGGGGGGCGCCGATCATATGCAACGATGGAATGACGATCGCCAAGGAATTCAGCCTTAGCGATGCCGAGGAGAACCTCGGCGCGCAGATGCTCCGCCAGGCGGCCGAGAAGACCGGCGACAGCGTCGGCGACGGCACCAGCACGTCGACGGTTCTGGCGCATGCGATTTTCGCCGAGGGGCTCCGCAACGTCGTCGCCGGCGCCAGCGCCATCGACCTCAAGCGCGGCATGGACGCCGCCGCTAAGACCGCCATCGCCGCCTTGCGCGCGATGTCGCGTCCGGTCAAGACGCGAAAAGAGAAGGCGCAGGTGGCGACGATTTCGGCGCATAACGACCCGGCGATCGGCGACCTGGTCGCGGAGGCGATGGAGAAGGTCGGCGGCGAGGGCGTGATCACGGTCGAGGAATCTAAGACGACGGAGACGGTTCTCGACGTCGTCGAGGGGATGCAGTTCGACCGCGGATATCTCTCGCCTTATTTCATCACCAGCGTGGAGAAAATGATCGCCGAGCTCGATGATCCCTACATCCTGATTCACGAGAAGAAACTGTCGGGGCTTCAGGCGATGCTGCCGCTGCTGGAGGCCGTCGTTCAATCGGGCCGGCCGCTGCTGATCGTGGCCGAGGACGTCGAAGGCGAGGCGCTCGCCGCGCTGGTGGTGAACAAGCTGCGCGGCGGCCTGAAGGTGGCGGCGGTGAAGGCGCCGGGCTTCGGCGATCGGCGCAAGGCGATGCTCGAGGACATCGCGGTGCTGACCGGCGGCCAGATGATTTGCGAGGAGCTCGGCATCAAGCTGGAGAACGTCGGCGTCGACATGCTCGGCAAGGCCAGGAAGGTGGTCATTACCAAGGAGGCGACCACCATCGTGAGCGGCGGCGGGAACAAGGCGGAAATCGAAGGCCGCTGCAAGCAGATCCGGCAGCAGATCGCGGAAACGACATCGGACTATGACCGGGAAAAGCTGCAGGAGCGGCTGGCCAAGCTTGCCGGCGGCGTCGCCGTGATCCGCGTGGGCGCGCCGTCCGAATCCGAGATGAAGGCGAAAAAAGAGGCGCTCGACGATGCGATCAGCGCCACCAAGGCGGCCGTCGCCGAAGGCATCGTTCCCGGCGGCGGCCTGGCGCTGCTTCGTTGCATCGACGCGGTCGCCCAGGAAGAGGCGAAGGCCGGCGGCGACGAGCGGACGGGCATGCAGATCCTGAAGCGCGCGCTCGAGGCGCCGACGCGGCAGATCGCCGAGAACTCCGCCGTCGACGGCGGCGTCGTGGTCGCGCGGATGCTGGGCGGCCAGGGCGATTACGGCTTCGATGCCGCACGCAAGGAATATGTCGATCTCGTGGAAGCCGGCATCATCGATCCCACCAAGGTGGTGCGTATCGGGCTCGAGAATGCGGTGTCGGTCGCCAGCATCCTGCTGCTCACCGAGGTGACGATGACCGAGATTCCCGAGAACAAGAAGGAGCGGGCGCTCGAGCCGGAAATGGGGATGTAAAGCGGGCCGAGCACCGAGGATCGGGAGGCGGCGCGGGCGCCCGGGAGGCATTCCCATCCGGTTGCGCCTGGCAGCCGGCGCGATGCCAATGATGCTCTCGCACCGGCTATCACCAATCGGGGGAGTCGCCCCACCTCACCCCGGCCCTCTCCGCCCCCCGGGCGGAGAGGGCCGGGGTGAGGGGGGTGATCAGCTCGCGCGTCGTTTCTCGCGTTTCTGATGCCGGAGACTAGGTAGAAATGCTTAGGTACTACTCCTAATTTTCCCCGGACGGCGATAGGGCATCATCGAGCCAGTCAATAAACCCACTCGGAGGATCGCCCCCATGCTCGCCACCGTCATAGACGGACCTCGCGCCGCCAGCAATCGCCTGTCACCCCCTCCGTTTGCCGCCGCGGCCAATGACACGGCGGAAAGCGTCTCAGCCTTCGACGGCATCGGCACGGCGGTCGTCTTGCGCCGCGACCAGGCGTTGTTCTTCGAAGGCGATCCGGCTCAGCATTGCTTCAAGGTCGTCAGCGGCATGGTGCGTAGCTGCAGGCTGCTGGCGGACGGGCGGCGTCACGTCAACCAGTTCCTCGTGCCGGGGGATTTCGTCGGGCTCGAGAGCGACGACACGTATCGATTCACCCTCGAGGCGGTGAGCGATGCCACCCTCATGCGCTACCCGCGGCGCGCCATGGATCAGCTCGTCGAGCGGCAGCCGCGGCTCGGCAAATGTCTTCTGGGCCTGATGAGCGACGGCCTATCCGCCGCGCAGGCGCAGATGCTCCTGCTCGGGCGCAAGAGCGCCGTCGAGCGGCTTGCCTCGTTCCTGCTGTCCCTGTCGCGGCGCGCCGGCGAAAGCGATCACATCGCCTTGGCGATGACGCGCAGCGACATAGCCGACTATCTGGGCCTGACAATAGAAACGGTGAGTCGTATCTTCAGCCAACTCAAGAGCCGGGGGGTCATCCAGCTAAAGGCGAGCAACGAAGTGGTGATCAGGCGCCGGCACCAGTTGCAGGAGATCGCCGACGCCGCCTAGACTCGGAAAGCCGGTTTCCGCCGGCAGACCGCCGCGACCATCGATCCCGGGACAGGACAATGACCATCAAGGACATATTGGTTCATCTCGATGCTTCCCCGCGCAGCGGGGCGCGTCT
This sequence comes from Allostellaceae bacterium, assembly GCA_035623985.1. Lineage (GTDB taxonomy): Bacteria > Pseudomonadota > Alphaproteobacteria > ATCC43930 > CGMCC-115725 > DAHUYF01. Next base: position 27,766 of record DASPSJ010000082.1, read on the forward strand.
GGCGATGGCGGCCGATCTTGCCGGCCGGTGCTCGGCGCATCTTGCCGCTCTCTACGTCGTCGAATCGCCGGCGCCGGCGCTGGTCTATGGCGATCCTTCCGGGCTTGCCGATGCGCGGTTCGTCGAGGAGATGATAGCCAAGCCCCACGAGAAGAGCCTGAAGGATGCGGCGCGCGTCCAGCAGGAGTTCCAAGACCGCCTGCGGCGAGACGGGATCGAAGGCGAATGGCGGATGGTCGAAGGTTCCGCCGCCGACACCGTGGCGCTGCATGCGCGATACGTCGATCTCGCCATCCTCGGCCAGCGCGATCCCGACGACGTTTCGCGCGCCGGTGCCGCCGACATCATCGCCGCGACGCTGCTTTCCTCGGGCCGGCCGGTGCTCGTGCATCCCTATGCCGGCGATTTTCCGACCGTCGGGCAAAGGGTGCTGGTCGGCTGGAAGAACAGCCGCGAGGCGTCGCGCGCCGTCAACGACTGCCTGCCGCTGCTGCGGCAGGCCGAGGCGGTGACCATCTTCTCCATCAATCCCGAAGGCGGGATCGGCGGCGACGGCGACGTTCCCGCGGCGGACATCGCTCTCCACCTCGCGCGGCACGGCGTCAAAGCTTCGGCCGCATACGCCGTGGCGAAGGAGATCTCGGAAGGCAACACGCTCCTCAACTATGCCGACGACATCGGCGCGGATCTCATTGTCGCGGGCGGGTATGGCCACTCCAGGGCGCGCGAGCTGATGTTCGGCGGCGTCACGCGAACGCTCCTGACGACGATGACGGTCCCGGTATTCCTGTCCCACTAGGGTCAAAACTCATAAAGAATGGCCGTTTCGTGAGGTTCGCCAGAGAATGTGCCTAGCCTGAAAGCATGCGACTTTGTTGCCCAGTCGCCTGACCTCTCCTATGACCCGAGGTGGAGAGAGGACCGAACACATGGGCAAATTGGCATTGGTGGCGACCATCAACACCGTTCCGGGCAAGCGGGAGGAATACCTGAAACACCTAAAGGCTCACGCCCAGCGTTGCTTGGCCACCGAGCCGGGCACCCTAAAGTTCGAGATACTCGTGCCGCAAGAGGAAGCCGACACGGTCATGCTGTACGAGGTCTATGCAAGCCCGGAGGCCTTCGAGGCGCATTGGAGCGGCCCGTCCAAACAGCAAGCCGACCGGGACTTTCAAGGCCTGAAGGTGAGCGCGAGTGGCGTGCGCTGCGACATCGTCGAATGAGAAACGAAGGGGGCGAGCAGTCTGCTTTAGCCACGCGCTGAGATGGGCTCGGGGTCAGTCTCTGACGAACCGCTCGACTGGGCCGATGTCTGAAATCGGGGCGGACGCTTTATGGGTTTTGACCCTAGTACCGCGAACCCGTGAATCACGGAAAGCGTCGTACTCGGCGCGGCCGGATCGCGGCCTCGGTTCGTCGCCGAGACCTATTCGTAGGGATCCCAAAGCTCGACCACGCGCAGGATCGTGACGTCGGATTCCTCGGCCGCCTCGCATAGCCGACGATGGGCGTCCAGGACCCTCGCTGGCTCAAGGTCGGCGCAGACGGCGATGTCGGCAAGGGTCTTGTCGCTCAACCGCTCGTCCTCGGATGATTTGGCCGACAGCACGAGAACTTCCTCAACCGCGTCGCGGCTCAGCCGCGGCGGAGCGGGGGGCTGAGCCCGCGCCGCTCTGGGGGCCGGAGGCTTTCGCGACGCGCGCCGGCTCGAAGGTTTCGCCGGCCGCTTTGCCGCCGTCGCCTTCCGCTTGGCCTTTGTCGCACTCGGTTTGGTCTTACGCGGCATGGAATCCCTCCCCGCCATAGGCGCCGGCAGCTTCGGCATGCACGGCCGGCCTCTCGGCAAGCGTGGCGCTGCACGGCATTGATCTCAACAGTATCACAAGTATCGGCGCGGCGACACCGATGGAAGCAAGCCACGCCTCGGCACGGATCGCCGGTCGGCATCGGTGCGCGCAGACGCCGCGCCGGCCTTCCGCCCGCCTGCGGCTTTCCGTCCCGCCGCAGGTTGATTTGGATCAAGGCATCATTTTCGCCGTGGGAACAGCATTAAATATTTATTTCAACGTGCCTCCGCTGGCGAGGCGCAACACTCAACCCCTCACAATGGAGGATGATCTCATGGCCCAAACGGTTGAAGTGAAAAGAAACGAGAGGGCGGCGGCGCCCCTGCCGGCGCCGGCCGGTGATATCTGGCAATCCTTCCGCAATGACATGCAGCGGTTGTTCGATCAGGTCTGGAACCGCGGCTTCTTTCCCTCGCTGCCCCGCGCATTCGACGTCGAGCCGATCTGGCGTCAGTGGCCTTCGGTCGGCGCGGCTCAGCCGGCGGTGGACTATGCCGAGGACGAGAAGGCGTACCATATCACGGCGGAATTGCCGGGCATGAGCGAGAAAGAAGTCGATGTGAGCCTGTCCGGCGACACGCTGACGATCAAAGGCGAGAAGCGAAGCGAGAAGGAGGAGAAGGCGAAGAACTACTACCTGTCGGAACGTTCCTACGGCTCGTTCCAGCGCTCCTTCACGCTGCCCGACGGCATCGATCGCGACAAGATCGAGGCTTCGTTTGCCGCGGGCGTCCTGACGCTCACCCTGCCGAAGACCGCGGAAGCGGTGAAGCAGCAGAAGAAAATCGAAGTGAAGGCGAAATGACCAACATCGGGGCGATGGATCCTGCCTGCCCTCGCCCCGATCTCCCTTCTGCGCGCTTGGAAGAAGCGCGTCCCCGTGAGGCCGCGACGATGCGGGGAGGCCGTGGGCCGAACCGCCGCGCGCGGATTACGGCCGCCGGCCCCCTTGTCACTCCGAGGCGTAGGGTCGCTTGACGCAGTCCTGCCTTGGCAGGACGTCGAGCAGGCCTTCGTTCGGGCAGAAGTCGTGGTAGTCGTCCTCCGGCGAGCGGCCGTCGAGCCATTTCCGGCAACGGCGCCACGTCGTGCATTCAAAGCAGCCCAGCTCGGCCTCGCGAAGAACGGCGCGCGCCAGCGGGCTCTCCGGCGCCGCGATGCCGAGCCGTTCCGACATCCGCGAGAACAACAGCATCCGCTGCAAGATCGCGTCGAGCAACGCGCGCCTTCGCTCGCTGCGTCCGAAGCGGTCGGTCAGTCGCGCCAGCACGATCATGCGACCGAGCAATCCGTCAGGGGCAGGCGGCTCGAGAGAACCGGTTTCATTCATGGCTTTCCTCCATCACGCCGATGCGCCACCCCCGCGCTTTGCGGCCGCCAATTCGGAAGGGCTGCGTCCGCGACCGGTACAATCGATCATGGCCGGCACCCCTATCTTCTCCCGTTTACGGTGGGATCAATGCCGCCCCCGGCGCATTGATCCAGATCAATGCGCCCGATATTGCCGTTGTTTCTCGACCCTATGGAATCCAAGAAACCGTCTCCGAGAGGCATTGACGGGGGCGACGCGCGCGGCGGTCCGCCGCTGATCTAGATCAAGGCGGTTCATGGGCCTTTGCGGCGATGATTTTGCCAACCGGGGTTGCCGGCGGATGGTCCGAATCCTCCGTGGATAGTGCGCCGGGGCCGCCGTTCGCGAGGAGGAACCGTCATGGAGTTGCCGATCCAGATCACCTTCCGGGGGATGGGGCCTTCCGAGGCGGTCGAAGCGCGCGTGCGCGAAAGAGTCGAAGATCTCAATCGCTTCTACGATCGGATCACGCGCTGCCGCGTGGTCGTCGAGTCCGGTCATCGCCATCAGCGCAAGGGCCGGATTTTTCACGTCGGCGTGGATTTGACCGTTCCCGGCGGCAAAATCGTCGTAAAGCGCGATCCTTCCGAACACCATGCGCATGAGGACGTGTATGTGGCGATACGCGACGCCTTCGACGCCGCGCGCCGTCAGCTCGAAGATCACGCCAGACGCGCCCGCGGCGACAACAAGACGCATGAGGCCGCAGAGCACGGCAAGGTGGCGCGGCTCTTCCCCGCCGAGGACTATGGGTTCATCGTCGGCGCGGACGGGCAGGAGATCTACATGCACCGCAATAGCGTCGTCGGCGGAGCCTTTGACAGTCTGCGCATGGGCGATGAAGTGCGGTTCGTCGTGCACGCCGGCGAAGGCGAGAAGGGGCCTCAGGCGAGCACGGTGGTGCCGATCGGAAAACATCACCTGCCGCCCTCGTCTTCGTGAGACGGGCAAACTCGCCCGCTGGCGGCGGCGAGGTCGGTCGCGTCACGTCAAATAAGCGGCGACAATGCCGGACAGCACGATCCCGTCGAAGGTCCCGGCGCCGCCGATGCTGGCGATGCCGACCGCAATCTTCTCGACGTCCTTCAAGTGAAGGAGGTCGGCGCCGACCAGCGGTCCGGCGACGCCGGCAATGAAGGCGACCGGGGCCGCCGCGTCGGGGGCGAGGATCAGCGCAAGGCTGGCGGCAATGAAGGCGGGGACCAGACCCGGCATGACAATGCCGATGCCCGGCGTCGGCCGCGCGAGGAAATAGCAGCCCCCGCCATTGGCGGCGCTGGCAATGCCGGCGGCCAGCAAAGCATGGCCGCCGACTTCGCCGAGACGCAGCAGCTCATAAAGGGCGAGCCCCGACGGTATCACGCAGCCGCCCAGGTTTACGGCGATGACGGTTTCGCGCCGCACGCGCCGAAGCTGCGGCCAGAAATCGGCTACGCCAAATACCGCCAGCGGGTGCGCGGCCACCCGTTCCTCGCGGAGGATGCGCTTGATCGGGATGTTGACCAGCCCGCCCAGGATGATCGCCGCCATGAGCGCCAGCGCCGTCCCCGCGCCGAGATGCAATTTGGCGAGCCCGCCCATCATGAGCTGCCCGAACATCAGCGGCAGCAGCAGGAGCAGCAGCACGGATACCAGGAGAGAGAGCCGGCTCAAGGTCTTCACACGGGTTCCACGCGCCGCGAGGCGGCGGGTCAAGGGTTCACTGGCCGCTCATGGCGAGCGCCACCGTGACCTGGGCAAGGCGAATGACGGCGGCCGTACCGGTCACGAGACTGAGCACGATGGCCACCGCCGCAAGCGCGTTGTTCATTCGCGCGCAGAAACGATCGATCCGGTGCATCATCATCATATACCGCAGCGTCACGGGCAGGCTCCTTTCCGGCGCAGAAAAATTCCGTCGCGTCATCCCCGGTCGCGCCGCCCTTCCCCCTCGCTGTCGCGTGCCCGACCGTCTTCGGCGCCCTCCTCGGCCCGGTGCAGGAAGGACAAGACCTCGTCGTCGCCGATCTGGTGGAAGTCCTTGTAAAACTGGCTGATGGCAAAGAAATCCTCGGGCGTCGACAAGCAGACGATCTCGTCTGTCTCCGCCCGCAGCCGCTCTATCGCGCGCGCGGGCGCGACGGGGACCGCGAGGACGAGCTTCGACGGCTGACGCCGCCGGATGGCCAGCAATGCCGCGAGCATCGTCGCTCCCGTGGCGATGCCGTCATCGACGACGATCGCGCCGCGGTTCGCCAAAGGCGCCGGCGATCGGTCCTTGAAATAGAGCTTGCGCCGCCGCTCGATCTCTTCCGCCTGGCTTGCGATCTCCCTGTCCAGATAGGATTGCGGCACGCCCAGCTCGGCGAGGATGTCCCGATCGATGACCTTTTCCAGCCGCCCCCCGTCGACGATCGCGCCGACGGCAAGCTCCGGCGCGCCGGGAGCGCCGATCTTGCGCACCAGGACCAGATCGAGCGGCGCCTTGAGCGCCAGGGCGATCTCGCACCCGATCGGCACGCCGCCCCGCGGCAGCGCCAGCACCACCGGCTGCTGGTCGCGCAGATGCAGCAGCTTTGCGGCGAGGCGCCGGCCCGCATCCTGTCTGTCCTGAAATATCATCGACCCTCTCCAGGCGTTGCGCGCAGACGACCGGCGAACCAATGCCGCGCCAACCGCGCCACCTGCTCCAGCGCGCCCGGCTCCTCGAAGAGATGGGTGGCGCCAGCCACCACTTCCAATGCCGCTTCGCAACGCAGCCGGGCCAGCGCCGAGCGGTTGAGCGCAAGCACCTCGCGGTCGGCGCCGCCGACGATCAGCAGCGTCGGCGCCGTCACATGCGCGAGCGCGCCGCCGGCGAGGTCGGGCCGACCTCCGCGCGAGACGACGGCCGAGATGGCGCGCCCGAGCTTCCCGGCGGCCACGAGCGCGGCGGCGGCGCCGGTGCTTGCGCCGAAATAGCCGATCGGCAGGCCGGCCGTGAGCGCGAGGCTTTTGGTCCATTCCGTCGCGAGGACGAGCCGCTCGGCGAGCAAGGCGATATCGAAGACGTTGACCCGGTCGGCGGCCTCGTCCTCGCTCAGCAGGTCGAACAGCAGCGTCGCGAGACCGGCCTGCTGCAACTCAGCCGCGACAAGAGCGTTGCGCGGGCTCAGCCGGCTGCTGCCGCTGCCATGCGCAAAGACGACCAGTCCTTCCGTCCGCCCGGCAGGCAAGGCAAGCGTGCCCTCGAGCCCGCGTGGCGGAATGCTCACCGTCTTGCGCTGCGGCCGTGCGTTCTCAGCGACCGACATGCCTCGCCCGAGGCACCCTGTGCCCCGTCCTTTCCCGCCAGGGTGAAAGGCTAAGCCTTGGACAAGGGGATGCGCCTTGATCTAGCGCAAGGCCCGCGGAAGACCCGGGGCGCCCGGCTGCACGATCGTTCCCGCCATGCCCGCGAGGATCAACGGGGCGTCCTTCAACGCGCCGATGCCGGCACGGCGTCCGGTCCTTTCCACGAAGCGACAGGCCGCGGCCACTTTCGGGGCCATCGAGCCCGGAGCAAAGGAGAGCTCGCGCAAGGCTGCGGCGCTGACGGCTCCGATGGGCGCGCCGTTCTCCATCGGCCAACGCGTCCACACCGCCGGAACATCGGTGAGCAGCAGCAGGGCATCGGCCTCGAGCGCCTCGGCGAGCAGGGCGGCCGAAAGATCCTTGTCGATCACCGCCTCGACGCCGCGCACGCCGCCGTCGGGCAAGGCAACCACCGGAATGCCGCCGCCGCCGGCGCAGATGACGATGGCGCCGGCGCGCAAAAGCAGCTTGATGGCGGCGATCTCGCGAATGCGGCGCGGGGCCGGCGAGGGCACGACGCGGCGATAGCCGCCGGCGTCCGGACGGAACACCCAGGAAGTCTCGGCGCCAAGCCGCTCCGCCTCTTGCTTGCCATAGACCGGGCCGATCGGCTTGCTGGGCGCCGCGAAGGCAGGATCGGCGGGATCCACCTCGACTTGGGTGAGCAACGTTGCGAGGTCGCGGCCAGGCAGCTCGCCGGCAAGCGCCAGCTCGATCAAATAGCCGATCATCCCTTCGCTTTCCGCGCCGAGCACGTCCAAAGGGTAAGATGGGACCTTGCGATAGGCCGCCGATTGCAGCGCCAAGAGGCCGATCTGCGGTCCGTTGCCGTGAGTGACGACAACCTCGTGGGCGCGCGCGATGGGCGCCACGGCAAGCGAGATTGCCTGGAGCACGTTGTTGCGCTGCACCTCGGCCGACAAAGGCTCGCCGCGGCGGAGCAGGGCGTTGCCGCCGAGCGCGATCACCACGCGCATCATCGCGCTCCGCCGTCGGCGCCGCGGCCGGCGAGGAACCCGTCGATGAGCGGCGCAAGCCGCGGTTCGCCGGCATCGGCAAAGGCGTAACGCGCCCGCACGACGGGCATGTCGACGCGGATGAGCCGCGCGAGGTCGATGGGCGTGGCGGCGATCACGACATCGGCCGCGGCCCGGTTGATCGTGGTCTCGATCGCGCGTAGCTGCGCCGGGTTGTAGCCGACCGCCGGCAGCACTTTGCCGATATGCGGGTAGGCGGCGAACACGGCGGCGATTTCCGGCGACGCGGCGATCCGGGGGTCGACGATCTCGGCCGCCCCGGCGTCGCGGGCGGCGACCAGCCCCGCGCCGTAGGCCATGCCGCCATGCGTGATGGTCGGCCCGTCCTCGACGACGAGCACGCGTCGGCCCTTGATCGCGGAGGGGTCATCGAGCCGCACGGGCGAGGCGCCGCGGACGATCAGGGCGCGCGGATTGATTGCGCGACAGCGCGCGATCAGCGCCTCGACCTCCGCGCTTGCCGCCGCATCCACCTTGTTGACGAGCAGCAGGTCCGCCATGCGGGCGACCGCCTCGCCGGGATGATGCGTCGCCACTTGCGCGGGCCGCAAAGCATCCACGACGGTGATGTGGAAGTCGGGTCGGATGAAGGGAAAGTCGTTGTTGCCGCCGTCCCAGACGATGATGTCGGCCTCGCCTTCGGCCGCCTTGAGAATGGCGGCATAGTCGATCCCGGCGAAGACGAGGTTGCCCATGGCGATATGCGGCTCGTATTCCTCGCGCTCCTCGAGGGTGCAGGACGCCCGATCGAGATCGGCCGGCGAGGCAAAGCGCTGGACGCGCTCGGAGGCGAGGTCGCCATAGGGCATCGGATGGCGCAGGACGGCGACGCGCTTGCCGCGGTCGCGCAGGCGCCCGGCGATGAAGCGCGCGACCGCCGACTTGCCGCATCCCGTCCGCACGGCGGTGACCGCGATCACCGGCAAGGACGCGGCGAGCATCGTTCGCGCGGGACCCAAGAGCGTGAAATCGGCGCCCAAGGCCAGCGCGCGCGAGGCCAGGTGCATGACATGCTCATGCGGCACGTCGCTATAGGCGAAGACGATCTCGTCGACGGCTTGGCCGCGGCAGAGCTCTTCGAGTCGGCCCTCCGCGGCGATGGGTATGCCCTCGGGATAAAGCGGCCCGGCCAACTCGGGCGGGTAGCGTCGCCCCGCTATGCCGGGAATCTGGGTTGCGGTGAAAGCGACGACGCGCGCGGCGGCGGCGTTGCGATAGACCACGTTGAAATTGTGAAAGTCGCGGCCGGCGGCGCCGAGAATGACCACGCGCCTCGGCGCCGCCGGCTCAGATGCAATAGGTGCGGATGGGACGGAAGCCATTGAACTCCACCGATGCGTAGCTCGCGGTATAGGCACCGGCCGACAGGAAATCGACGGGATCGCCGATGCCGAGCGCCAGCGGCAAGTCGTAGCGCGATTTCTCGTAAAGAACGTCGGTGCTGTCGCAGGTGGGACCGGCAAGCACGACGCGCCCGCAGGGTTCGTCCAGCCGCGGCGTGCGCAGCCGATAGGCGATCCGCTCGTCCAGCGTCTCGGTCAATCCGTTGTATCGTCCGGCGTCGAGATAGACCCATCGCGCGGCGTCGTGATCCGGCCGCTCGGCAATCAACAGCACCCTGGCGCGCAACAGGCCGGCGTCGCCGACGAGGTATCGTCCCGGCTCCAGGAGAATCTGCGGGCGGGAACCGTCGAATTCCCGGCCAAGCGCCGCCTCGATCGTCTCCGCATAGCACGACAGGTCGGGAATCGGCGTGCGGTAGCGGGCCGGCAATCCGCCGCCGAGGTTGAGCAAGTCGAGCGTCACGCCTTCGCGCGAACAGCGGCGGAAGATTTCCGCCGCATGCGCGATCGCCACGCTCCAGCGCTGCGGCTCCGTCTGTTGCGAGCCGACGTGAAAAGAGACGCCCGCCGGCCGCAATCCCAACCGGCCGGCGCGCAGCAGCAGATCCGCGGCGGTCTGGCGATCGCAGCCGAACTTGCGGGTCAGCGGCCATTGCGCGCTATGGTCCCTGACCAGCATGCGGCAGAAGACCCGCGCGCCCGGCGCGGCGCGCGCGAGCTTCTCCAGTTCCGCGGCGCTGTCGAAGGCGAAGAGGTCGATCCCCTCCGCATGCGCTTGGGCGATGTCGGCTTCGCGCTTGATGGTGTTGCCGAAAGAGCAGCGGCCGGCCGGCAATCCCATTCCCAGGCAGCGCGCGATCTCGCCGTCGCTGGCAAGATCGACATTGGCGCCGAGCGCGGCAAGCGTGGCGATCACCTCCGGCGCGGGATTGGCCTTCACCGCATAGTAGATCGACATTGCCGGAAACAGCGCCTGAAGCGTGCGATACAGCGCGCCGACGATCTTCAGATCGATGACGACGCAGGGCGTCGGCGGACTCTCCCGGGCGAGAAATTCGTCGATTCTGTCCGTAGCGGAGGCGGCCGCCGCGTCCTTCGCCGGGTTGGGATGCCACTCCCCGCGAAATCCCGTCGACATGCGCCGTGCCCTCGTCGTCCCCGATGCGCCAAGCTAGGTCGGCCGCCGCCGCGGGACATTGAGGCAAATCAAGCGGCGCCCGTACCCTGATTGATTTATGTCAAGGCGCGGCTTCCCGTTCAGTTCTATTTTTTGTTGGTTCGCGACAAGCGCAGCGGGTGTGACGTGGCGAAGGACGTGGCGCATTTCGATATCGGTTACCGCCAGTGCCTCGCTCCGGAGGGGCGGCCGCTCGATGGTCTTCCCGAGTTTGCTCGCGACGCGGAGACTCTGATCGGACTTTATCGCGCCATGGTCCGCACCCGGACCTTCGACGCCAAGGCGGTGGCGTTGCAGCGGACCGGCCGCCTCGGCACCTTCGCTTCCTCGCTCGGCCAGGAGGCGGTAGCGGTCGGTGTTGCCAGCGCGATGCGCGCGGAAGACGTGCTGCTGCCGAGCTTTCGCGAGCACGGCGCGCAATTGTGGCGCGGCGTCAGCCCGCTGGAGCTGTTTCTTTACTGGGGCGGCGATGAGCGCGGCAGCGATTTCGCGGGACCGCGTCAGGATTTCCCCGTGAGCGTTCCCGTCGGCAGCCATGCGCCGCACGCCGCCGGCGTGGCATTGGCCTTCAAGCTGCGCCACGAGCGCCGCGCCGCCGTCGCGATCCTGGGCGACGGCGCCACCTCCAAAGGCGACGTCGCCGAGGCGCTCAACATCGCCGGGGTCTGGCAGCTTCCCGCTCTCTTCGTCGTCACCAACAACCAATGGGCGATCTCGGTGCCGCGCCGGCGCCAGAGCGCCGCCGAAACGCTGGCGCAGAAGGCGATAGCCGCGGGCATCCCCGGCGAGCAGGTCGACGGGAACGATGTGATCGCGGTCCATCAGGCGGCGGCGGCGGCGCTCGAGCGGGCAAGAAGCGGGGGCGGCGCCAGCCTCATCGAGGCCGTCACCTATCGGCTTGCCGATCATACCACCGCCGATGATGCCAGCCGCTATCGCGACGACGCCGAGGTAAGCCGGCATTGGCCGGAGGAGCCGCTGATCCGCCTGCGCGCCTATCTCGCCGAAACCGGGCATTGGACCAAAACCGACGAGGAAAAGCTGCTTGCCGCGACGGCGGCGGAGATCGACGCGGCCACGTCCGCCTACCTCGCCACGAAACCGCAGCTTCCGGAAAGCATGTTCGACTACACTTTCGAACGGCTGCCGGCCGATCTCTGCGATCAGCGCGCGCAAGCGCTCGCGCCGGCGCCGGTAGCCGAGCCGATAACGGCGAGGTGACCTCGTGGCCGAAATCACCCTCATTCAAGCCGTCACGCTCGCCCTGGCGCGCGCCATGGAGGAAGATCCCCGCGTCCTGGTCCTCGGCGAGGATGTCGGCGCCGATGGCGGCGTTTTTCGCGCGACGGAGGGCCTGCTGGCGCGCTTCGGCGCCGAACGGGTGATCGACACGCCGCTCGCCGAGGCGGCCATCGCCGGCCTTTCGATCGGGCTTGCCGCCCAGGGGTTCCGGCCGGTGGCGGAGATCCAATTCACCGGCTTCATCTATCCCGCGATCGACCAGTTGGTGAACCATGCCTCGCGCCTGCGCACGCGCACGCGCGGCCGACTCACTTGTCCGATGGTCCTGCGCTCGCCCTCCGGCGGCGGCGTGCACGCGCCCGAGCATCATTCGGAGAGCCCCGAGGCCATGTTCGCGCATATCCCGGGACTGCGCGTCGTCATCCCGTCCTCGCCGCGCCGCGCCTATGGCCTGCTGCTCGCCGCGATCCGCGGCGCCGATCCCGTGGTCTTCCTCGAGCCGACGCGGCTCTATCGCGCGTTTCGCGAGGAAGTCGCCGATGACGGCGCGGGCCTTCCGCTCGACCGTTGCTTCGTCTTGCGCGAAGGCAAGGACATGACGCTGATCGCCTGGGGCGCCATGGTGCGCGAGGCGCTTGCCGCCGCCGTCGCCCTGGCGCGGGAGGGCGTGAGCGCCGAGGTGATCGACGTCGCGACGCTGAAGCCCCTCGACGCCGAGACGATCATCGCCTCGGTCGGCAAGACCGGGCGCTGCATCATCGCGCAGGAAGCGCCGCTGACCGGCGGGTTTGCCGGCGAGATCGCGGCCCGGCTCGCCGAACGCGGGCTGATGACGCTGCTGGCGCCGATCGAGCGCGTCGCCGGCTACGACACCGTCATGCCGCTGCCCCGGCTCGAGCATCTCTACCTGCCCAACGCCGCGCGCATCGCCGCGGCGGCCCGGCGCGCCATGGCCTATGCATGAGCGACTTCGCGCTTCCCGACCTGGGCGAGGGCCTCCAGGAGGCCGAGATCGTCGCCTGGCATGTCGCGGAAGGCGATCACGTCGTTGCCGACCAGCCGCTGGTCTCGGTTGAAACGGAAAAGGCGGTCGTCGAAGTGCCTTCGCCGCAGGCGGGACGCATTGCCCGCCTGCTGGCCAAGGTGCACGACCGCGTCAAGGTCGGCGCCCCCATCCTCGCCTTCGCGGAAGGCCCTCATCCCGACAGCGGCACGGTGGTGGGAGAGCTCGTCCGCGAGACCCCGGCGGCGGCACCGACGCCGTCGCCGGAACCGGAGCCTCCCGGGCGGGCCGCGCCGGCGGTTCGCGCTCTGGCGCGCGAGCGGGGCGTCGATCTCGCGGCGCTCCAAGGCCATGGGCCGGGCGGCGCCATTACCCGCGAGGACGTGGAACAAGCCGCGGCATCGTCGAAGGCTGGCGTCGCCGGCGAGCCGTTGCGCGGCATGCGGCGCAGCATGGCGATGAACATGGCACGCGCCCATGCGGAGGTGGTGCCGGCGACGGTCTTTGACGAGGCGGACGTCGAGGCTTGGTGGAAGCTGGGTGCCGATGTGACCGTCCGGCTCATTCGCGCCATCCTCGCCGGCTGCCGCTCGGTGCCCGCGCTCAACGCCTGGTACGAGGGCCGCGCCATGATCCTGCAAGCGCGGTCGCAGATCGATCTCGGCATCGCGGTCGACACCGAAGACGGCCTCATCGTTCCGGTGCTCCGCGACGTCGGCGGCCTCGATCCGAGCACGCTGCGCGACCATCTGGCCGCGCTGCTGGCGGCCGTCCGCTCCCGCAGGATCGCGCCGGGCCAGCTCCGCGACGCGACGATCACCTTGTCGAATTTCGGCATGCTGGCGGGAAGCCACGCGGCGCTGGTGGTCCTGCCGCCGCAAATCGCCATCATCGGCGCCGGGCGCATCGCGCCCAGGGCCGTTCCGGCTCGACCGGGTCCAGCGTTCCGTCATATGCTGCCGCTGTCGCTGACCTTCGATCACCGCGCGGCGACCGGCGGCGACGCGGCCCGGTTTCTCCAGGCGATGATCGCCGACCTTCATAGCCGGTATTAGAAAGCGAGCCATGGAAGACATCTTTCGCTTTGCCGACGAGTGGGGTCCGCTCAAGATCGTGCACATCCATCGCCCGGCGGCGGGGCTCAAGGCGGTCGTGGCGATCGACAACATCGCCTGCGGGCCGGCGGTCGGCGGCGTGCGCATGGCGCCCGATGTGAGCGCCGAGGAGGCTTTCCGCCTGGCGCGCGCCATGAGCCTCAAGAACGCCGCGGCCGGCCTTCCCCATGGCGGCGGCAAAGCGGTCATCTATGGCGATCCGAAGATGCCGCTCGGGAACAAAGAGCGGCTTGTTCGCGCCTTTGCCTCCGCCATCGCCGATCTCCGCGACTACGTGCCGGGCCCCGACATGGGCACCGACGAGCTGGCCATGGGCTGGATCAAGGACGAGATCGGGCGCGCCGTGGGATTGCCGCGCGAGGTCGGCGGCATCCCGCTTGACGAGATCGGCGCCACCGGCTTCGGCCTCGTCGCCGCCATCGACGTCGCGCGCGACAGGATCGGCCTCGAGCTCAGGGGCGCGCGCGTGGTCGTGCAGGGCTTTGGCTCGGTCGGCAAGCACGCGGCGCGCCTTCTTACCGAGCGCGGGGCGGTCCTGGTTGCCGCCAGCGATTCGCAAGGGGCGCTCGTCGACCAGGACGGACTCGACGTCGCCGCGCTCATCGAGCTCAAAGCCGCCGGCGGCAGTCTCCGCGACCACCCGCGGGGGCGAAAGCTCGAGCGCGAGGCCGTGATCGACGTGCCTTGCGACATCTGGATCCCGGCCGCCCGTCCCGACGTGATCGACGCCGCGAATGTCGACCGCCTGCGCGCGCGCCTCGTGGCGCAGGGCGCCAATATCCCGTGCACCGCCGAGGCGGAGCGCGCCCTTGCCGCGGCCGGCGTGCTGGCGATCCCCGACTTCATCGGCAATGCCGGCGGCGTCATCTGCGCCGCGACCGAGTATCAAGGCGGAACGCAGGCGCTGGCCTTTGCGGCCATCGACGAGAAGATTCGCGCGAACATGCGGCTCGTGATGGACGAGATCGAACGCAGCAAGGTCCTGCCGCGGGCCGCGGCCGTCGCCCTGGCCGAGCGCCGCATCCGCGCGGCGATGCGCACGCGCCGCTGGGGGACGAAAGAGCGCTGATGGAGCCGGCATGCCCGAGCTTCCCGAAGTCGAGATCTTCAAGCGCCATCTCGATGCGACCTGCCTCGGGCGCAGGATCAGCGGCGCTTCCCTGCGCGACAGGCGCATCATCGGCAACTCGTCGCCGGCCCGGTTGGTTGCCCGGCTCAAAGGGGCGCGGCTCAGCGCGTCGCGGCGGCACGGCAAATATCTGCTGATCGCGCTGGACAAGGCCGGCTGGCTCGTCATGCATTTCGGCATGAACGGCTCGCTCCGGCATTTCCGCAGGGACGACGAGGATCCGGCCTATGACCGCCTGCGCCTCGATTTCGGCGACGATCATCACCTCGCCTATGTCAATCCACGGCTTTTGGGCCGTGTCGAGCTGGCGGCGGATGCCGACGCCTTCATCGCGCGGGAAAAGCTCGGGCCGGACGCGCTGGATGCGAAGTTGAGCCTCGCCGAATTCGCGCGGGCCGTCGCCGGGCGCAGGCGCGACCTCAAATCGGTGCTGATGGATCAGTCGGTCGTGGCCGGCATCGGCAACATCTATTCCGACGAGATCCTCTTTCAGGCGCGGCTTCATCCGCGGGTTCGCGCCGATCGGCTGCAGCGGGGAGATCTGAAGCGGCTGTTCAACAAGACGAGAAGCGTGCTGCGCCTGGCGGTCCGCCGCGGCGGCGGCGCGGAGCAGGCGCCGGAGCGCCTGCCCCGCGGCTTTCTCATTCGCGAACGGAAGAAAGGCGGGCGCTGCCCGCGTTGCGACGGCGCCGTCGCCGCGATCAAGTTTTCAGGCCGGACAGCCTATTACTGCCCGCGCTGCCAGCCGGCGCCGCGCTGACGGCCGGAGGACGCGGCCGCTCTCAGCCGCGGGACGCCAAGAGCGCCTGTCCCGAACCGCTTTCATCGCGTGGGGCGGAGATCTCCTTGACCCCGGCCTTGTCGGTCTTGAAGACGTGGTTGACCAGCCACTCTCTCAGGAACGACATCAGCTCCGTCGTCAGGCCGATTTTCCCGGCGGCGAAATCGCGCTGGAACCGCTCGACCTTGATCACCAGGTCGCCATGCGTCTTCTGATGCTGGGGCAAGGTTTTCAGGCCGCCTTGCCGCCAGATGATTTCTTCGCGGCCAAAATGGTCGCGGGTGTACTGAAGAAGCTTGGCCAGAACGGCGGCGGCGATATCGCGCCCCTTGCCTTCGAGCATCGCCTGGTTCAACTCATTGACGTATTGCACCAGCATCTTGTGGTCGGCGTCGATGACCGCGTTGCCGGTCAGCCAGGAAGATCCCCACTCGAGGCTGGCGCCGCTGGTTTGAAGGCGGATCAGAAAATTGTCCGCGACGGCCCGCATCGATTCCGCCTGGCGGGCCAAATCACGGGCAGCCCCGAGGACGCTCTGCGCCGTGGTGCTGGTTTCCTTCACGTCGCTGCTGACGCCGACGATGTTTTGCGACACCTCGCCGGTCCGCGCATGCGCCGCCTGGATGTTACGGGTGATTTCCTGGGTGGCAGCACCCTGCTCCTCGACGGCCGAGGCAATGGCGGACGAGGTTTCGTCCATCTGGCGAACGGTCGATGCGATGCCGCCGATCGCCGTGACCGCGTTGCTCGTCTGCTCTTGCACGGATTTGATCTGGTCGGTGATCTCGTCGGTGGCCTTGGCGGTTTGACTGGCCAGGTGCTTGACCTCGTTGGCCACCACCGCGAAGCCTTTGCCCGCTTCCCCGGCGCGCGCGGCCTCGATCGTCGCATTCAAGGCGAGAAGATTGGTCTGACTGGCGATGTCGTTGATGAGACTGACGACATCGCCGATCTTGCCGGCGGCGGCGGCCAATCCACGCACCAGCTCGTTGGTGGTCGCCGCCTCGGCCGCGGCGCTCCGCGCGACGCTGCCGGCCCGCTGCACTTGCGAGGCGATTTCGCGGCTCGACGCGGCCAGCTCTTCCGAGGCCGCGGCAACGGTCTGCACATTGGCGTCGGCCTGTTCGCTGGCGGCCGCCACGGCCCTGGCCTGATGGTCCGTCCGGTCCGCCACCGCCGACATCCCCTGGGCGCTCGCTTCAAGGCCGACGGCGTCGGAAATGATCTTGTCGACGACTTCGACGACCCTGGAATTGAACTCTTCGACCAGGCCGGCCTGCGCCTTCGCCGCCTGTTCCTTGACGATCAGGTCGGTCTCCTTTTGGCGCCGGAGTTGTTCGGCCGATTTGGCTTCGTTGCGCAGTATCTCGACGGAGCGAGCGAGCACCCCGATTTCGTCGGCGCGACCGGTCGCCGGGATACGGACGTCGTGATCGCCTTCCCTGATGCGATCGGTCGCCCCGGCCAGGGACAGAAGCGGCAGGCTGACGGATCGCGAGATCCGCCACGCGGCAAGCGACGCGACGAGCAGCACGGCGATGCCAATGACAAGTTGGTCGCGGATCTCGCGAGCGAAGGCGGCATCGATATCGGCGAGATAGACGCCGGTGCCGATGATCCAGCCCCACGGCTGGAAATAGCCGACATAGGAGACTTTCGGGAGAGGGTCGGCCGAGCCGGTCTTGGGGAACCAGTAATAGACATGGCCGCCGCCGCTCTTGGCCTCTTGGATCATGTCGGGAAGGTAGGCGTAGCCCTTGGCGTCCTGCGTATCGAGGAAGGTCTTTCCTTCGCGTTCCGGCTTGGAACCGTGGACGATGTTCTTGCCATTGTCGTCGTAGACGAAGAAATACTCGTCGCCCGCATAGTGCATGCCGCGGATGGCGATCTTCGCCATGGCCTGGGCGGTGGCGTCGTCGAATTCGCCTTTCTGTGCCCGCTCGTAGAAGGATCGGGCGGCGTCGGACGCCGCCTCCACCAGGTTCTTGGTCTTCTGCTTTTGCGCTTCGAGCAGCTCGTGCTTGAGTTGAAAGGCGTTCCAGCCCGCCAGCAAGACAATGCCGGCGAAAATCAGGCCGATCAGTCCGCCGAAGCGCAACTTGACGGATCTGATGCGAAAGCCGACGGCCATGCGTTCTCCCCCGAGCTTCCGCCCCAGAAGTCTTCGACGACAAGGCATCATCTTAGCAAGGCTTCGTAAAATATCGCTTACGCGCTAGGCGATGACCGCGCATCGCAACCGACGGCCATGGGATTCCTGGAGCAGCGAAGCAGTTTCGGCCTTCAGTGCGTTTCTGCGGCAAGCGGGCTCGCCCCCCATGGCGGCACCGGCGCTTGTCGGTTTGCCGTCATCAAGACGCCGCCTTTCGCTCGCCGAGCCCTCCCTTTCGGCGCCGGCGAGCCTTCCGCCGGTGCGGCATCTTGCCGCGATGGCGCGCGACCGCGCGGCTCAGCACGGCCTTTCAACCGTCCCCCAAGCATGGTCGCCGGTCGCACGGCGCAGCGCTCGCGATCGCCGAGCCGGTTCGAGACGAACGGCGGGCAATCGGAGATGCAGGCGAGGCGGCCGTTCTCGGCGCTGCCTTCCTGCTCGCCGCGGGCCGCCCCGGGAATGCAGGTTCAGTCCTGACGGAGATTTTCCAGATGCCGCGGCAGCTCGTCGAGCGGCAGCTTCGTGAGATCCTTCGGAGCCGAGGCCTTGATCTTGCGTCGGACCGCGTCGTCGAGTGCGTCGCGCAACTCGCCCAGACAACGCGGCGGAGCAAACAGGATGAGGTTGTCGAAGCGCTTGTCCCCGGCCGCCTGGTTGAGCTGGACGGCCACGCCACGGACGAAAGCGGCCTTGCGCTCCTCATGCGGATCACGCCGCGGCTCGATGCTGTGATGCCCGGTATACGCGCTTTCCTGCGCTTGGCCCGGCCGGTCGGCCCAGATTTCGCGCGACGGCGTATGGGCCTCTTCCGAAACGGCTTCCGACACGATATCGAAGCCCTTGCCGTCCTCCCGTCGCACCACAATCCGCGCGCGGCTGCCGTCGGCGATGACGATCCAGGTGGTAGGGTGCCTGGGCATGCAACTCTCCTCCGCAATAACGTAAAATTATGGCAAGGGGCCAATTGCCGGCATTGACATAGCTCAAGGACGCCGGGGTGCGCCGCCCCCTTGATTTGTCGCGAAGCGCTTCGCACGATCCGGAGCCGGGCGCAAGTAAATAACGGCGGGAGGAGCTCTGGCCCATGGGCAACGACGCGGTCTTCGCGGCGGACGAAAAGCCGGCTTCGGCCGAGGCGGCGGCGTTTACGCCCGGGCGTCCGCTGCCGGCTTCGCGCTTGCGCGGCGTCTGTACCTTGGACGGCCTCGCCTTCGACACGACCGAGGAGCTTGCGGACCTGCCGGGCCTGGTGGGTCAGGAGCGGGCGCTCGACGCGATCCGTGTCGGCATCGGCATCCGCCGCAAGGGCTTCAACGTCTTCGCCTTCGGCCCGCCGGGTACGGGCAAGCATACGATGATCGACCAGCTTCTGCGGGTCGAAGCCGCCGCCGCGCCGGCACCGCCCGACTGGTGCTACGTCAACGACTTTGCCGATCCGCACCGGCCGCGGCGGCTCGCATTGCCGACGGGGCGCGCGGCCACGCTTCGCGACGCGATGAAGCGCCTCGTCGCCGAGCTGCGCGTGGCGCTTCCGGCCGCCTTCGAGCGCGAAGACTATCGGACGCGCCGCGAGGTGATCGACCAGCAGTTCAAGCATCGTCACGAGGAGGCGTTCGGCGCCTTGCAGCGCCGGGCGGAGGCGAAGAGCATCAGCCTGCTTCGCACGCCGATGGGGCTTGCCCTGGCCCCCATCCGCAACGGCGAAGTCATTCCGCCCGAGATCTTCCAGAAGCTTCCCGCGGAGGATCGCGAGCGGATGAGGAGCGATATCGAAACCTTGCAGGCCGAGCTCGAGGCCATCGTGCGCAAGATCCCCGAATGGGAGCGCGAGCATCGCGACGCGGTCCGCCAGCTCAACCGCGACACGACGGCGGTGGTCGTGCGGCACTTGCTGCAGGAGGTGCGCGCCGCCTTCACCGACCTGCCGGATGTCGTGGCCTATCTCGGCGACGTCGAGAGCGACATCCTCGAGCATGCCGAGGAGTTCACCGGGCTTGATCGCGATGGCGCGCAGTCGGAAGGCGCGCCCGCCGACATGTCGTCCTTTCGCCGGTACCAGGTCAATGTCCTCGTCGACAATGCCGGTCAGAAGGGCGCCCCGATCGTCTACGAGGATCATCCGACGCATCAGGGCCTGATCGGCCGCATCGAGCACCTCGCCCGCTTCGGCGCTCTCGTCACCGATTTCAACCTGATCGTTCCGGGCGCGCTGCATCGCGCCAATGGCGGCTATCTCGTGCTCGATGCCCAGCGGCTCATTGCCGCCAATTTCGGGTGGGAGACGCTGAAGCGCGCCTTGCGGTCGGGAGAGATCCGCACCGTATCGCTCGAGCAGATGCTCAGCCTCGCCAGCACCGTGTCGCTCGATCCCGAGCCCATACCTCTCGAAGTCAAGGTCGTCCTCGTGGGCTCGCCGCTGCTCTACTACCTGCTTTCCGAGCTCGATCCGGACTTCCCCGAGCTCTTCAAGATCGCCGCCGATTTCGACGATCGCGTCGAGCGATCGGCGGCGACGATGGAGCTCTACGCCCGCCTCATCGCATCGGCGGCGCGGCGCGAGAGGCTCAGACCGCTCGACCGCACGGCCGTGGCCCGGACGATCGAGGAGGCGGCGCGGATGAGCGGCGATGCGGCAAAACTCACCGCTGAAATCCGCGGGCTCATGGATCTCCTCCAGGAAGCGGATCATGTGGCGGAGCTGGCCGGCAAGACCCTGATCGGCGGCGCCGAAATCGAGGCGGCGATCGACGCCCGCCGGCGCCGCGCCGATCGGGTCCATCGCCGCTTCCAAGAGGAGATCGGCCGGAACACGCTGCGCGTCGAGACGACCGGCGAGCGCGTCGGGCAGGTGAATGGACTGTCTGTCATCACGGTAAGCGGCGTGAGCTTCGGCCGCCCGAGCCGCATCACCGCGCAGGTGCGGCTCGGCAAGGGCGAAGTGATCGACATCGAGCGCGAGGTCGCGCTCGGCGGACCCATTCATTCAAAGGGCATCCTCATCCTGTCCGGCTTTCTCGGCGGCCGTTTCGGCCGGAACGGGCCATTGTCGCTCACCGCAAGCTTGGTGTTCGAGCAGTCCTACGGCCCGGTCGAGGGCGACAGCGCTTCCGCCGCCGAGCTTTTCGCCCTGCTTTCCGCCTTGTCGGGGGTGCCCATCCGGCAGTCCCTGGCGGTCACCGGCTCGGTCGATCAGCATGGCGGCATCCAGGCGGTCGGCGGGGTCGACGAGAAGATCGAGGGATTCTTCGACATCTGCAGGGCACGCGGCCTTGCCGGCGGTCAGGGCGTTCTCCTGCCCGCCGCCAATGTGCAACACCTCATGCTGAGGCGCGAAGTGGTCGATGCCGCGGCCGCGGGTCTCTTCTCGATCATTCCCTACGATACCATCGACCAGGGGATCGAGCTGCTGACCGGCGTGCCGGCGGGAGCGCCGGACGCGGGCGGGAGCTATGCGGAGGGAACGATCAACCGCGCCGTCGCGGCGAGGTTGGCGGCTTTCGCGCAGCGAAGCGTCCGCGCTCCTTTACCGACGAAGACGCCGCGGCGGCCGCGCATCGCTTCGCGAGACGGCGATGAGTGAGCCGGAGATAAAGCGGGTCATCATCGCCTGCGGCGCGCATGGCGATATCGACATCGCCGTGCGCGGTGCGGCGGAGCTGGCCGGCCGCTGGCGGGTTCCGCTGCACGGCCTCTTCCTCAAGGACGAGAACCTCCTGCGCCTCGCCATGCTCCCGTTCATCCGCCAAGTGAGCCTGTCGGCGCCGGAGCTGTCGGGAACGCTCGAGGTCGAGCAGTTGCAGAGCCTGCTTTCGGCGCTCGCGGCGTCGATGCGCCGCGCGATCGAATCGGCGGCGCAGCATGCGGGGGTCGACTGGTCCTTTGCGGAGCTGCACGACCTGCCGAGCGCCGCGTCAGGCGCCGTTCTGGAGGGCGATATTCTGGTGATCGATGCCGGAGCGCGTGCGTTCTCGGGGTCTTGGCGACCCCGCTCGCTGTGGGAAAGCGCCGCGGGAGATCTCGGGACCCTGGTGCTCCTGCGCCGCAACGAGGGAGAGGGGCGTCCCTGCATTGTCCTGATGCTGGATGGGGGCGCCGCCGATCACGACAGGATCCTGGGGGCCGTTCGAGCGCTCGCAAGCCCTCAAGATCGGCTGCATGTATTGGCATTTGGCGATTTGGCGGCCGATGCCGATTTTCGCGAAGCGCTGCTCCGTCAGTTCGAGCTGGCGGGGCTGTCGCACGTCGCCGTCGAGCGTCCTGCGCGCGACGTCGCGGAGGCGCGCGATCGCGTCGCCCGGCTGGCCCCGCGGCTGGTCGCGATCGAGACCTCCGCGCTGGAGCAGGAGGACGTGCAGACGCTCGTCGCGAACACCCAATGCGATCTGCTGCTGGTGGGGGAAGTATGAGATCGGCGCCCAGGCGGCTCGCTACGGCACGTTTCGACGCAACTCCTCGATCCATGCCCGGGCGTCCGCATCGCTCGGCGCGCGCCAGTCGCCGCGCGGAGACAGCGATCCGCCCGAGCCGACCTTCGGGCCGTTCGGCAGGGCCGACCGTTTGAACTGGCTCTGCTCGATGAAGCGAAAGAGAAAAATCTCCAGCCATTTCTTGATCGTCGGCAAATCATAGGCGTGCCGCTCGAGCGCCGTGGACGGGTCGGGCCAGTCGCCGCGTTCGGCGTCGTCCCAGGCATGGTCCGCGAGAAACGCGATTCTGCTCGGGCGATAGCCGTACCGGCTGAGGTAATAGAGGTTGAAATCCTGCAGCTCATAGGGGCCGATCTCGTCTTCCGCGCGCTGTAGGGCTCCGTCTTTGGCGGGCACAAGCTCGGGCGAGGCGGGGATGGCGAGAATGTCCGCGAACGCCGCCGCGGCCGCCTCCGGCAACTCCCCCGTCTCGATGACCCAGCGGATGAGGTAGCGAAGCAAGGTCTTCGGCACCGAGGCATTGACGCTGTAATGCGCCATGTGATCGCCGACGCCGTAGGTCGTGTAGCCGAGCGCCAGCTCCGACAGGTCGCTGGTGCCGATCACCAACGCGGCGTGATGGTTGGCGAGGCGAAAGAGGTGGGAGGCGCGCTCGCCGGCTTGGACATTCTCGAAGGTCTTGTCGTAGAGCGGCTCGCCGCGGGCGAAGGGGTGGCCGATATCCTCGAGCATTCGGCGCGCCGCCGGCCGAATGTCGATTTCCGCCGCGCTGGCCCCCAGTCCCTGCGCGAGCCGCAGGGCGTTCCGCCGGCTCTGCTCGCTCGTCGCGAAGCCGGGGAGGCTATAGGCGAGGATCTGCGCGCGCGGGAGGTTCAGGCGATCGAAAGCGCGGGCGGTGACGAGCAGCGCCTGCGCCGAATCGAGGCCGCCCGAGACGCCGATGACGGCCTTTTGCAGCTTCGTCGCCCTGAGGCGCTGCGCCAGGCCCTGCACCTGGATCTCATAGACCTCGCGACAGCGTTCGTCGCGACGCCGGCGATCGCTGGGAACGTAGGGAAAGCGGGAAATGGCGCGGGCGAGGGGAAGCTCGCTGGCCGGCGGGTCGAAGGCGAGGGGGAGCCGCCGCATCGCCGCCAGGACGTCGCGATGATGCTCGGCGCCGTCATTGAAGCTCGTGAGCCGCGCTCGTTCCTGCACCAGGCGGTCGAGATCGACATCGGCGAAGACGAGATGAGACGACATGGCGAACCGGTCGCCCTCGGCGAGCAGATCGCCATTCTCGTAGACGAGCGCTTGGCCGTCCCAGGCAAGATCGGTCGTCGATTCGCCGAAGCCGGCGGCGGCATAGAGATAGGCGGCAACGCAGCGTCCGGATTGGGAGGCGCAGAGCAGACGCCGGTAATCGGCCTTGCCAATGGTTGCGTTGCTGGCGGAAAGATTGGCCAGAACCGTGGCGCCGGCCAACGCCGCAGTGCTGCTGGGCGGTATGGGAGCCCACAGATCCTCGCAGATTTCGACATGCAGCGCGAAGCCGGGACAGGCGCGCGCCTCGAAGATGAGATCGGCACCGAACGGCACGTCCCGGCCCAGCAGCGGGATCGATGGCGACAGGGCTTGTCTTGCCGGGCAGAACTGCCGTTTTTCATAGAACTCCCGATAATTCGGCAGGTAGCTTTTCGGCGCAACGCCGAGCACGGCGCCACGGTGGATCACGGCGGCGCAGTTGAAGAGCTTCGCCTCGGCACGGACCGGCAAGCCGAGGATGATCGCCAGCGGCAGGCCGACGCTGGCCGCCAGAACCTCGGCCAACGCCGCCTCGGCCGCGTCGAGCAGCGCCTGCTGGAAGAAGAGATCGTCATTGGCGTAGCCGGTGATGCCCAGCTCCGGAAACAGCACGAGCCCGGCCCCCCGCTCGGCCGCGGCACCGGCCAAGCGAACCGTCTCCCGGGCATTGTCGGCCGGCGAGGCAAGCGACACCACGGGCGTGGCGATCGCTACGCGAAAGAAGCCATGGCGGTAAAGCGACCGGAACGACGGCAGGCCGCTGACGGCTGGCAACGCCATTTTCTCGCACCCTTGCGGTGACCGTGCCCGGCCACCATTGGCGATCCGCCGCCGGCCGACCTTGACATGGATCAAGGTCGCCCGGCGGCGGAGTTGCAAATATCAATCAAGCTCTTATCCGGTGGCCGGATCATGCCTGCCCACAACACGGAAATCGCCGACGCGCTCGACCAGGTCGCCGATTTGCTCGAGCTGGAACAGGGAAATCCCTTTCGCATTCGCGCCTATCGCAACGCCGCGCGCGTCGTGCGCGGCCTCGGCACGGAAGTGGCAAGCCTGTTGGCGCGTGGCGAGGACCTGCCCAAGGTGCGGGGCATCGGCACCGACCTTGCCGGCAAGATCAAGGAACTGGCGACCAGGGAGAAACTGCCGCTGCTGGAGGAGCTGCGCCGCCACGTGCCGGCGGTCGCGCTCGAGCTGCTGCGGCTGCCCAATCTCGGCCCCAAGCGCGTCAAGCTGCTCTGCGAGAAGCTCCATATCCACAGCGTCGAGCAGCTCCATCGGGCGCTGCTGGACGGCCGCGTGCGCGCGCTGGCGGGGTTCGGCGCGGGCATGGAGAAGAAGCTGCTCGAGGCGATCGAGGAGCGCTCGCATGCTCCCTCGCGCTTCAAGCTCGCGGCGGTCGAGAATTTGGCCGCGCCCCTCATCGACTATTTGACGAAGGCGCCGGGTGTCGGCCAGGTGACGGTCGCCGGCAGCTACCGCCGCTGCCAGGAAACGGTGGGCGACGTCGATATCGTCGCGACCGCCGCCAAGGGACCGCCCGTGACCGCCTGGTTCACGCAATACCCGGAGGTCGTGCGCGTTGCCGCGGCAGGCGACACCCGCGCGACCGTCGTGTTGCGCTCGGGTTTGCAAGTCGATCTTCGCATCGTGGCGGCGGAAAGCTACGGCGCGGCGCTGCATTATTTCACCGGCAGCAAGGCGCACAATATCGCCATCCGCCGGCTTGGCCAGGAAAAGGGGCTGAAGATCAACGAGTATGGCGTCTTTCGCGGCCATCGACGCATCGGCGGGGAGACGGAGGACGAGATCTACAAGGCCGTCAACCTCCCCTTCATTCCGCCGGAGCTGCGCGAGAACCGCGGCGAGATCGAGGCGGCGGCCGCCCATCGGCTGCCGAAGCTGGTCGAGCTTGCCGATCTTCACGGCGATCTCCACCTGCACAGCACGGCCACCGACGGCCATAACACCATCGAGGAGATGGCGAACGCGGCGCGCGCCTTGGGACTCGACTACATCGCCGTCACCGAGCATTCGCGCCATCTCGGCATGGCGCACGGGCTCGATCCCGCGCGCCTGCGCCGCCAGATTGCCGAGATCGACCGGCTCAATGCGCATTTCGAGCGGTTCACGGTGCTGAGGGGCATCGAAGTCGACATCCTCGAGGACGGCAAGCTCGATCTGCCGGATTCGACGCTGGCCGAGCTGGACCTCGTCGTCGCCGCCGTCCATAGCCGTTTCAACTTGTCGCGCGAGAAGCAGACCGAGCGCATCCTGCGCGCCATGGAACGTCCGCATTTCACTATCCTCGCCCATCCCACCGGCCGTCTGATCGGCGAGCGCGAGCCCTATGATGTCGACATGCCGCGCCTTATCAACGCGGCGCGCGAGCGCGGCTGTTTCCTGGAGCTCAACGCGCATCCCGAACGCCTCGATCTCACGGACATCCATTGTCGCATGGCGAAGGAGGCGGGGGTGCTCGTCAGCATCGCGTCCGATGCGCACCGGGACAGCGAGCTTTCCTACCTGCGCTTCGGCGTCGGACAGGCGCGGCGCGGCTGGCTCGGTCCGGGGGACGTGTTGAATGCGCGGCCGCTCGAGGAACTCCGCCCGTTGCTCCGGCGCACGACGGCCTAAGCCGGCGGATCTCGTCCTATGTCGCAGCGCGAAAGCCTCCTCCTTACGGATCTCTATCAGCTAGCGATGCTGCAGGCCTATTGGGAACACGGCTTTGCCGGCACGGCCGTGTTCGAGCTCTTCGTGCGCAAGCTGCCGCCTCGGCGCGGCTTTCTTATCGCGGCCGGCCTGGAGCAGGCGGTGCGCTTCTTGGAGACGGCGTGCTTCACCGAGTCGGAACGCGACGCGCTTCATCGCATGGGCCGGTTCCCGCGCGCGTTCGTCGACTCGCTGTCCGATTTCCGCTTTACCGGCGATGTCGATGCGCTGCCGGAAGGGACGATTTTCTTCCCGGACGAGCCGCTGTTGCGCGTCGTCGCGCCCTTGCCTCAGGCGCAGCTCGTCGAAACGCGCCTCATCAACCTGCTGCACCTCCAGACGGTCATCGCGTCGAAGGCGGCGCGCATGGTCCTGGCGGCGCCCGCCAAGCAACTCGTCGATTTCGGCCTGAGGCGGGCGCATGGCGCCGAGGCGGGGTTGCTCGCGGCGCGCGCCAGCTATATCGCGGGCTTCGCCGGCACGGCGACGCTGGAAGCGGCCCTGCGCTTCGATATCCCCGCCTACGGCACCATGGCGCATTCATTCGTCCAGGCGCATGACGACGAGAGCCGCGCTTTCGAGCACTTCGCGCGCAGCCGGCCCGAGGGCGTCGTCCTGCTGATCGACACCTACGACACCGAGCGGGCCGCCGAGAAGGTGGCGGCACTCGCCCCGCGTCTCGCGCGCGAGCACATCCAAATTCATGGCGTGCGGCTCGATAGCGGCGACCTGGGCGAGCATGCGCGCCGCGTGCGCGCAATCCTCGATGCGCACGGCTTGCGGCATATCACCATCTTTGCGAGCGGCGGGCTCGACGAGGATGCGCTCGCCGCCTTCACGCGGGAGGGCGCTCCGATCGACGGCTATGGGATCGGCACGAGCCTCACCACGTCCTCGGATGCGCCGGCTCTCGACTGCGCCTACAAGCTTCAGGAATATGACGGCGTGCCGCGGCGCAAGCGGTCGGAGGGAAAGGCGACGTGGCCCGGCCGCAAGCAGATCTGGCGCCGTCACGCGGCCGACGGGAGCTATGCCGGCGACATTCTCGGATTGGAGGGAGAAGCGCATGAGGGCGAGCCGCTGTTGCGGCCGGTGATGCGGAACGGGCGAAGCCTTGCGCCCATGCCGGGCCTGGGCGCCATCCGTGCCTTTGCCGAGGAAAGGCTGTGGCGCTTGCCGGCGGCGCTTCGGCGATTGGAGCCGATGACCTTTAGCGTGACAGTGAGCGAGGAGTTGCGGCGCCTCGCCGATGAATGCGACCGCCGGGCGGAAGAAAGCCGCTGAGCCGGCGACGCCGTGATCGATTTAACGCGACCGCTCGGCAATGCCAAGGCAAACCTTCCCTCCGAGCGAAGGATGAAAGGGAGGAGCGAGACATGAATCACGACCTCCGGCTGCAGCAGCGGGTCATCGACGCGCTCGAATTCGAGCCCGGCATCGACGCCGCCTCCATCGGCGTGAGCGCCCGAGACAGCGTCGTCACGCTCACCGGTCATGTTCGCGGCTACGCCGAGAAATTTGCCGCCGAACGAGCGGTTCGCCGGGTGAAAGGCGTGGAAGCCGTGGCGCAGGAGCTCGAGGTCCGGCTTCCCTCGGACAAGAAGCTGGCGGACGACGAGATCGCGGCTCGCGCGGCCCGGCTTTTGGAATGGGACGCCGCAATCCCCGCCGGCCGCATCTCGATCAAGGTCGAGCACGGGGTCGTGACGCTTTCGGGCGTCGTCGACTGGCATTACCAGCGGGTCGAGGCCGAATACGACGTGCGCAAGCTCGGCGGCGTGCGCGCCGTGGTGAACGATGTCACGGTGACGCCGAAGCCACGCGCTGCGGATGTCCGCGCCAAGATCCATGCGGCAATCGGACGCCATGCCGGGCTCGATGCCGACACCATCACCATCGACGTGTCCGGCGGCCGGGTGACGCTCGCCGGCACGGTAAGCGCCTGGACCGGACGCGAAGCCGCCGAGCGGGCGGCCTGGTCGGCACCGGGGGTGATCGAAGTGGAAAACCACATCACGCTCGAGCGGCCGTGACCAAGGCCGTTCGGCCAGCCCCCTTGATGCACATCAATGTCTCAAGCCGACGAAAAGCTAGCGTGCTGGTGCCCACCGCGCCATAAAGCCGAGGGTGTTTGGTGCCATGCTTTAAGGAGGAGAACATGCGCTCTTTGAGAAGCCTGATGTTTGCCCTGGTGCCGCTGGTTGCGGTCGGCGCCTGCACGACGCTCAGCGACCAGGACCGCGCGACGCTGACCGCGGCGAGCCAGAACGCCGACCAGGCCAAACAGCAAGCCGCGCAGGCGCTGGCGGCGGCGCAAGCCGCGCAGGCCGCCGCGCAAGCCGCCCAGGCCACCGCGAACCAGGCCGCGGCGGACGCCAAGGCCGCCAACGAGAAGGCGGACCGGATGTTCCAGCGGTCGCTGCGCAAGTAGCCAAGCCACGCCGCGCCAAGTATGGTTTGCTTGGCGCGGCGGCTATTGGTCCGGCTCTGCGAGAGGAGATGCTCCTGCCGCGGAGGAAGGAACGAGCCTCGCGACGGCCGGGAGCGGATCTCCCTTTCCGAACGAGGGATATGGACTCGACAAGGCGCGCGGCCGCTCGGCCGGCGCTAGAGACGGGATATGACGGGATATGGAGCATCACGCCGAAGTTCTCGGGGGAGGAGTGTGGCGCCAGCGCATTCCGAACTGGCGGGATCTGGTCATCGCGATCCTGGCGCTCGCGCTCCTGATCCTCATCGGCTCCGGCGCGCGTCAGATGGTCGCTCCCTTTGTCGCGGCGCAGCAGCCTGAGATCACCCTTTCGCCCGAGGTTCTGCCGCTCTATGCCGTCCGCACGACGATCCGGATGCTTGCGGCGCTCGTCGCGTCGCTGATCTTCACCTTTACCTACGCCACTCTGGCGGCCAAGAGCCGCCGCGCGGAAATGGTGCTGATTCCGCTGCTCGACGTGCTGCAGTCGGTTCCGATCCTCGGCTATCTCTCCTTCACGGTGCTGTTCTTCGTGTCGCTGTTTCCCGACACTGTGCTGGGGCCGGAGCTCGCCGCGATCTTCGCCATTTTCACCAGCCAGGCCTGGAACATGGCGTTCAGCCTCTACCAGTCCCTGCGGACGGTGCCGCAGGATCTTGACGAGGCGAGCCGCAGCTTTCGGTTTTCCGCCTGGCAGCGCTTCTGGCGCCTGGAAGTGCCGTTCGCCATGCCGGGCCTTCTCTGGAACATGATGATGTCGATGTCCGGCGGCTGGTTTTTCGTCGTCGCCTCCGAGGCGATCGCGGTGGGCGACCTGCAGATAAACCTGCCCGGCATCGGCTCCTACGTTGCGCGCGCGATCGAGGAGCGCGATCTCGGCGCGGTGGCGTGGGCCATCGTCGCCATGGGCGCCACGATCTTCGTCTATGATCAACTGCTCTTCCGCCCGCTGGTGGCCTGGGCGGATAAGTTCCGCGTCGAGCAGACCGCCGCTTCGATCGTGCCGAGGGCCTGGGTCCTGGACCTGTTTCGGCGCACGCGCTGGTTGAAGCGGGCCGGCGATGCCGTCGGTTCCGCGACGGCGATCGCGGCGCGGGCTCGGCTCTCGCTTCCGTCGAACGTCCGAGCCTTGATCGCGCCCTTGGCGCCGAGGCCGCGGGTCGCCGACCTCCTGTGGTATGGCCTTGTGCTTGCGGCCATGGGCTATGTCGTCAAGACCCTGCTCGGTTTCGCCGGCGCGGAGCTGTCCTGGAACGACGCCTCCATCGCCTTCGAAAACGGCGGGCTCACCATGCTGCGCGTCGCCGTCCTGGTGGCGCTTGCGACGGTCGTGTGGGTGCCGATCGGGGTTGCCGTGGGCCTTCGCCCGAGGCTTGCCGAGAAGGTGCAGCCGGCGGCACAGCTCCTGGCCGCCTTTCCGGCGAACCTGCTTTTTCCCATCGCGGTGTTTCTCATCCTGCGGTTCGACCTCGCGCCGAAGATCTGGCTGAGCCCGCTGATGATCCTCGGGACGCAATGGTACATTCTCTTCAACGTCATCGCGGGCGCGACCGCGTTCCCGAGCGACTTCCGGGAGGCCGCCGCGAGCTTCCGCATTGGCGGCTGGCGCTGGTGGCGGGAGGTCATGCTCCCGGGGATCTTTCCCTATTACGTCACGGGGGCGATCACGGCGTCGGGCGGCGCGTGGAACGCCAGCATCGTCTCCGAAGCGGTAAGCTGGGGCCCGACGAAGCTGAGCGCGTCCGGTCTCGGCGCCTACATCGCGGAGATGACCGAGGCCGGCGATTTTCCGCGGATTGCGCTCGGCATCGCCGTCATGTCGATGCTCGTCATCGCCACGAACCGCCTGCTGTGGCGGCCTCTTTATGCCTTTGCCGAGCGCCGGACCCGCCTCGACTGAGAAAAGCCATGACCGAGCAGCCCGGCGCCGCGATCATCGATCTTCGTAGAGTCTGCAAGGCCTTTGCCAGGCCGTCGGGCGAACCGCTGACGGTGCTGGCCGATATCAACGTGTCCTTGCGCGACGGCGAGATCCTGGGCCTCCTCGGGCGCTCCGGCTCGGGCAAGTCGACGCTGCTGCGCATCGCCGGCGGGCTCGTCACGCCCACCTCCGGCGAGGTCCTCTACCGCGGAACGCCGCTGGCGGGTCCCGCCGAAGGCATCGCGGTGGTGTTCCAGACCTTTGCGCTTTTTCCCTGGCTCACCGTGCTGGAAAACGTGGAGGCCGGGCTCGATGCGATCGGCCTCTCGCGGCCGGAGGCCCGCCGGCGGGCGCAGTCGGCCATCGACCTCATCGGGCTCGACGGGTTTCAATCGGCCTATCCGCGCGAGCTCTCGGGCGGCATGCGCCAGCGCGTCGGCTTTGCCCGGGCAATCGTCATCGAGCCTCTGGTGCTGCTCATGGACGAGCCGTTTTCCGCCCTGGACGTGCTGACGGCCGAGACCCTGCGCACCGATTTCCTCGATCTCTGGACGGAGCACCAGCTTCCGACCAAATCGGTGCTGCTGGTCACCCACAACATCGAGGAAGCCGTCCTGATGTGCGATCGCATTCTGGTTCTTTCCTCGAATCCCGGCCGCATCGCCGCGGAGATCCCGGTGCCGCTCGCCCATCCGCGCAACCGGTTGGACGGGGCGTTTCGCGGCATCGTCGACGAGATCTATTCCATCCTGACGTCGCGGGCGATCGCCTCCATCAAGGCCCAGGGCGAGGTTCACGGCGGCCTCGCCCAGGCGCTGCCGCCGGCGTCCGTCAACCAGATAAGCGGCCTCATCGAAACCTTGGCGGCGGCGCCCCATGCCGGTCATGCCGAATTGGGCGAGATCGCGGGCTCGCTCACCTTCGAGGTGGACGACCTCTTTCCGATCGCCGAGGCGCTTCACATTCTCGAATTCGCCGAGCTCGGCGAGGGCCGCCTGAAGCTCACCGCATCCGGGCGCGTCTTCGCGCGCAGCGGGACGCAGGATCGCAAGCGGCTGTTCAACGAGCACCTGCTCAAGTTCGTGCCGCTTGCCGCGCATATTCGCCGGGTTCTGGACGAGCGCGAGGGCCATCACGCTCCGCGGGTGCGCTTCGAGTCCGAACTCGAGGATCACCTGATCCGCCGCGACGCGGAGAGGACTTTACGGACCATCATCGGCTGGGGCCGGTATGCCGAGCTTTTCGAGTATGACGACAAGGCGCGCCTGTTCCGCGCCATCGGGCCTGGAAACGCCTAAATCACTCGAGGCTCGCGGCCGGAAGCTCGGCCCCGGCGCACCGGTGAGGCACGGGCATCCGCGAGCGGACAAGCGCTCCTCTCGCCGCCTGGGCCGTCGTCGCGCCGCCCGAGGCTATTCCGCCTCGGGCTCGCCGCCCTCACCTGCATCGGCGCCGTCGATATTGTCTTCCGCATCGTCCTCGTCATCGACGCTGTAGCCGAGGCGCTCGAGCGCCAGCTCGATATCGTTCGTCAGCAGCAATATCTCGACGATCTGGTCCGCCACTTCCTCTTCGGGGATTTCGTGGGCCTGCTCGACCATCGCCTGCCACTCGTCCAGCTCTGCCGAATTTTGCTCCAGAAACGCCAGCGCCAGCAGGTCGCGGGCTTCTTCCGGCGTGAGCGCGGCGACGGCCGAGCTCAGCGCCTGATAGGCGGGATCGTCCACCGGGAATTCACCGATCACGCAGGCTTCTTCGAGCGTCTCGGCTGCGTCTTCGGCAGCTATGGGCTCCGACAGCTCCACCTTTTGAGCTTTACCCAGTAAATCCGCCATCCGTTCGAGTGAGATTGTCAGCATCGGTTCCCTCCTCGGATACGACCAAGCGACGTTGCGGGATCTCGTCCCCAATTCCCCTCCATCGATAGAGGCAATGGCTTGAAGAGCCGCGGTTGTCGCCACGACTATGCCGGGTTGCGCGTTTGCGCCCGGAGTCTCGACAATCCGGCATGGCGCCGCTTTGATGTGGATCAAAGACCGTCGCGCCGCCGCAGCTCCGCAGGGCGAGCGGGCCGGCCGGAGGGACGCGGCCGGCGCCGGAACCGGCACAGGCGTCGTTCTCCAGAAGCCGCGCGGCTCCATCCGCGCCACGGCAGCCTTGATGCAGATCAATGTCCCGGTCGGCCGGATGCCTAGCATCTAATTTCCGTCACTTCGTCGTGGGAGCCGCGCATGAAAGACGACCTGCACCTCCAACAACGGGTCATCGATGCGTTGGAGTTCGATCCGAGCGTCGATGCCGCTCACATCGGGGTGAGCGTCGGGGAGGGTGTCGTTACCCTTTCCGGGCATGTCCGCAGCTTCGTCGAGAAACTCGCCGCCGAGCGGATCGTGCGGCAGGTGAAAGGGGTGCGCGCCGTGGCGCAGGAGCTCGAGGTTCGCCTGCCCTCCGACAAGAAATTGGCGGATGACGAGATCGCCGCGCGCGCGGTGCGCATATTGCACTGGGACCAAATGGTCCCCGGCGATCGGATTTCGGTCAAGGTGGAGCATGGAATCGTCACCTTGGACGGCGAGGTCGATTGGGGCTTCCAGCGCACGGAAGCGGAAAACGGCATTCGCAAGCTCAGCGGCGTGCGCAGCGTCATAAACAATATCGTCGTCGTGGCGAAGGTCAGTCCGGAGGACGTGCATGCAAAGATCCGCGCGGCGCTGGAGCGCAACGCCGAGATCGAAGCGGGCAGAGTCACCGTCGCCGTTTCCGGCGGCAAGGTCACGCTGGGCGGCAGGGTGAACGCCTGGACGGAACGCGAAGCCGCCGAGCACGCGGCCTGGTCAGCGCCCGGAGTGACCGAGGTCGAAGACCGTATCGAGATCGTTCGCCCGTGACGAGTGCCGTGCCGTCGGCCGCCTCCGGCCGCGCGGCATGATGCTCGGCTTGGCGGCGGCGCGAGGGATGAGCGGGGGAGGGAAGAGCAGGGAGTTGTGTTCGTGTTCGGTCGTCGCGTCAAGCTCGTCACGCTCTTCGGCTTCGAGGTAAAAATCGATGCCTCGTGGCTGCTGCTTGCCGTGCTGGTGGTGTGGACTCTGGCGGCCGGCGTCTTCCCGGTCCTGACGCCGGGGCTCGCGCGGGAGAGCTATTGGTGGATGGCGGTCGCCGGTGCCGCCGGGCTCTTCGCCTCCGTCATTTTTCACGAGATGGCGCACGCTCTCGTCGCGCGGCGGTACGGAATTCCCATCCGCGGCATTACGCTGTTCATCTTCGGCGGAGTCGCGGAGATGGACGGCGAGCCCGAGACCGCGCGCTCTGAATTTCTCATGGCGCTGGCCGGACCGGCCGCCAGCCTGGCATTGGCGCTGGCGCTGCTCTTTCTCGCCGGCTGGGGCCGGGAGACGATGCCGCCGGCGGAAAGCGGCATCCTGCGGTATCTCGGGATCATCAACGGGGCGCTGGCGCTCTTCAACTTGATCCCGGCGTTTCCGCTGGACGGCGGCCGCATGCTGCGCGCCGTGCTCTGGCAACGGCGCGGCGACATCGTCGAGGCGACCCGGATTGCCGCCGGCGCAGGCAATTTTTTCGGCATCGCTCTGATCGCGCTGGGAGTGCTCGGCGTGGTGAGCGGCGACTTCGTCGGCGGCATGTGGCGCTTTCTCATCGGCATGTTTCTCCGCGGCGCGGCCGAGGCCAGCTACCAGCAGACGGTGACGCAGCGGACGCCGAGCGGCATAACCGTATCTCAGGTGATGACGCCGATGCCGATCGCCGTCGCGCCGGAGCTGTCGGTTGCGGAGTTCATCGATGATTACGTCTATCGCTGGCATCACCGCATCTTCCCCGTCGAGCGGCAGGGATTGCTCGTGGGGCAGATGGGGACGCAAGAGGCGGCCGCGCTCGACCGCGCCTTGTGGCCGACCACGCCGGTGAACCACGTCATGCAGCCCTGCCCGCCGGATCAAATCATCGATCCCGGGGCCGACGCGAACGTCGCGCTGACGCGCATGCGGCGAACCGGTGCCACGCGCCTTTTCGTCGTGGAAGAGGGGCGGCTGCGCGGCGTTGTGACGCTGCGCGACATGCTCGAAATGATGTCGACCAGGATGGAGCTCGATGGCGCTCGACTCGCCCCCGGCGGCGCGCGCCGCGACCTCGTCGGTTCCGAGCGCAAGGCGATGCAGGCTTGGGTCGATCGGCAACGGGAGAGTCGCCTGTGAAGCTTCGGCATTTTCTTCTCTTCGCGCTTCCGCTGATTCCCGCGGCCGGCGCCCTTGCGGCAGGCGTCGCCGACGTGGAGGCCGCAAGAGGGCATGCCCTGGCGCAGGCGTGGTGCGCCGGTTGTCACGCCGTGGAAGCAGGCGCCGCTCAATCGCGGTTTGCCGACGTTCCGAGCTTTGCCGCCATCGCCCGCCTGCCGTCCACCACCTCTCCGGCGCTGCACGCCTTCCTTTCGACCCCGCATAGCGACATGCCCGATATCAAGCTGAAGGGCGAGGAGATCGACGCCGTCGTGGCGTATATCCTGAGCCTCAAGGAAAAACGATGACACGGGAGCACGGCGCGAGGTGAGGCACGTCAATCCGCCGCCGGGCGGGAAGGCGTCGTGATGGTGTCAACCGCTCCTTGGATAAGGAAATGGCAGCGATGGCGATATCGTCGAAACCGGAAGATGAGCGCACGGTGCTGGCGTTTCCCACCGCGCCGCGGCCCGCCATGCCGCCGCCGGCGCCTTCGGTGGCGCGCGGCGAGACCGATGCCGATGCGGCGCGCGCCGAGATCATCGATCGGCTGCTCCATGCCTGGCAGGGACGGCTTACCTCCTTCCTGGCTCCCGCAGCGCTGCTGCTGCCCTTTACCGACTGGGCGGTGCATTTGGCGAATGCGCCGGGCAAACAGGCGGCGCTGATCGAGAAGGCTTTGCGCAAATGGGCCCGCTTCGGCCTTTATCTCGCCCGTTCCGCCACCGACAAGGACACGCCGCCCTGCATCGAGCCTCTGCCTCAGGACCATCGCTTTACCGGCGATGCCTGGCGCGAGCCGCCGTTCCGCCAGATCTATCAGGCCTTCCTGTTGCAGCAGCAATGGTGGCACAACGCCACCACCGACATCCGCGGCGTCGCGGCCGGCGACGAGCGCGTTGTCGCCTTCGCCGCCCGCCAGATCCTGGACGTCTTCTCGCCGTCGAATTTCGTGCTCACCAATCCGGAGGTGCTGCGCCAGACCCTGGCGGAAGGCGGCCAGAACTTCGTTCGCGGCGCCCTCCACTTCATCGAGGATTGGGAGCGTGCCGTCGCCGGACGAAAGCCGGTCGGCGCGGAGGCATTCCAGCCGGGCCGCGAGGTGGCGGTGACGCCGGGCAAGGTGGTTTACCGCAACGACCTCATCGAGCTCATTCAGTACATGCCGACGGCGCAGGCGGTGCATCCGGAGCCCGTGCTGATCGTGCCTGCCTGGATCATGAAATATTACATTCTCGATCTCTCGCCCGAGAACTCGCTGGCGCGCTATCTCGTGGAGAACGGTTTCACCGTCTTCATGATCTCCTGGCGCAATCCGACGTCGGAGCAGCGCGATCTCGACATGGACGACTACCGCCGTCTCGGCATTCTTGCCGCGCTTGACGTCATCGGCGCAATCTGCGGCGAGGCGCCGGTCCATGCGTGCGGCTACTGCCTCGGCGGCACGCTGCTGGCGATCACCGCCGCGGCGATGGCGCGCGACGACGACAATCGACTGAAGACCTTGACGCTCTTTGCCGCTCAGACCGATTTCAGCGAAGCGGGCGAACTCACCCTCTTCACCAATGAGAGCCAGATCGCCTATCTCGAGGACACGATGTGGGAGCAAGGCTATCTCGACGCCCGGCAGATGGCCGGCGCCTTTCAGCTCCTGCGCTCCAACGACCTCATCTGGTCGCAGGTCGTGCGTCAGTACCTCAAGGGCGAGCGCGTGCCCATGACCGACCTCATGGCGTGGAACGCCGATGCGACCCGTCTGCCCTATCGCATGCATGCGGAGTATCTGCGCCGGCTGTTCCTCGGGAACGACCTCGCCGAAGGGCGTTACATCGTCGACAACCGTCCCGTGGCCTTGTCCGACATCCGCATCCCGGCCTTCGTCGTGGCGACGCTCTGGGATCACGTGGCGCCCTGGCGATCGGTGCACAAGATGCACCTCCTTTGCGATACCGATATCACCTTCGTTCTCACCTCCGGCGGCCATAATGTCGGCATCGTCAATCCTCCCCCCGCCGCGGGACGAAGCTACCAGCGCGGGCGGCGCCCGGCCGACGGGCATTATGTCGATCCGGAAAGCTGGATCGCGGCGAGCCCGGTGCAGGAGGGCTCATGGTGGCTGGCTTGGTCGGGCTGGCTCGCGGAGCAATCCTCCCCCTTGGCGGTGCCGCCTCCCTTGGGCGCGGCGGGAAAGGGTTATCCGCCTCTGGCCGACGCGCCGGGCCGCTATGTCCTCGATGAGTGAAGGCAGAGGGCGGGCTTTCCCGGGAATTGCTCGCCCGCCGGTTGATCCACGGGAGGCCCTAACGCCAAGTTCAATGACGGGCTAAGGCCGAATCTCGATGGGGGTGCCGTCGTCGATCGCCTGCCATATCTCCTCGATGGCGATGTTGCCGACGGCAATGCAGCCATTGGTCCAGTCGTGAAAGAAGCGCACCGGATCCGTATGGCCAAAGCGCGCCGGCATGCCGTGAATGAGAATGTCGCCGCCGGGGCGCACCTGCGCGGCAAGGGCGCGCGCCTGGTCTTCGGCGTCGGGATAGGAGATATGAAGCGCCAAATGAAAGGGAGTACTCGTAAAGCGGTAGTCTATGACGTAAATGCCCTCGGGCGTGCGGCCGTCGCCGGCCCGCCGCTTCGGCCCTTTCGGATGGCGTCCGAGCGCGATCGGATAGGATTTGAGCACGAATCCGTCGCGCAACAGCAATAGCTGCCGCTTGGCTTTGAGCACGAGGATGCGATCGGCCTTGCCCGGTGCCTGTGCCGTGGCCGGGGAGGGCAGCGCCCACAGCGCGAGCACCGCCAGCAGGCCGAGGCCGAAAGCGGGAGGGCACCTCCGGGACGACATCGACGCTCTTTTTCTGCCGGATAGCGTTCGCCGTCAAACTGATTCCGGAGGTTGATTTTCGTCGATGCGAGCGGCATGGCATAAGCGTCGGACGGAGGATGAGCAATGCGGCCGGTACGCTTATTGGCGAGTGCGGCGCTTGCCCTGCTGTCGGCGGCGCCGCTGCCGCAGCTCATCGGCGTTCCCACGCGCTACCTCACGCGGGAAGAGGACACGCTCCTCGACGTTGCCCGCGCCTATGACGTGGGCTATGTCGAGATGCGCGCCGCCAATCCTGGCGTGGACCCCTGGCTGCCGGGCAAGGGAAGAGAGCTGATCGTACCGACTCAGCATCTCCTGCCGGCCGCGCCCCCTCGCGGCATCGTCATCAATCTCGCCGAACTCAGGCTCTATTACTTTCCGAGCAAGGGCGAGCCGCGTAGCTTCCCTCTCGGCATCGGCGGCGAGGGCAAGGAGACGCCCGTCGGCCGGACGCAGATCGCCGCCAAGCGCCCGCATCCGGTTTGGGTTCCCACGCGCTCCGAGCATGAGGAGAATCCCGATCTGCCGCAGTCGGTGGCGCCCGGCCCCGACAATCCGATGGGCGAGTATGCGCTCTATCTCGGCTGGAGCGGCTACGCCGTGCACGGTACCAACAAGCCCTATAGCATCGGCCGGCGCGACAGCCACGGCTGTATCCGTATGTATCCCGAGGACATCGAGTGGCTCTATCAGACGGTCGCGATCGGCACGCCGGTGACCGTGGTGGATCAGCCGGCAAAGGCGGGCTGGTCCGGCGGCGAGCTTTATCTCGAGGTTCATCCCACGCAGCAGGACGCGGATGCGCTGGAAGAAAAAGGGGCGCCCCAGTCGACGCTTGCGGCCGATGCCGATGACCTGGTCGAAAAGGCGGCCGGTCTCGATGCCGGTCGGCTCGACTGGTACGCGATCCATTTGGCGGAAATACGGCGCGACGGCATCCCCGTCCAAGTGACCAGGCCCGTGCCCTAAGCCGAACTTCCCCTGAAAAAGGGGATCGCATAGGCAAATTATCGAATCAGACGAATCACTTAAGCCGATTTTGACCGCGCCCTTACTGACTACAAGCCGCTACGGGTGAAAAGCGAATCCTTTCAACGACATCGGCATTTGC
>DASPSJ010000039.1:0-9764 GCA_035623985.1 Allostellaceae bacterium
CGGGCCGTTTAAGGAGGAGCACCGCGCCGGCATCCT
The DNA here is from genome assembly GCA_035623985.1 of Allostellaceae bacterium. Lineage (GTDB taxonomy): Bacteria > Pseudomonadota > Alphaproteobacteria > ATCC43930 > CGMCC-115725 > DAHUYF01. The sequence goes on from DASPSJ010000039.1 coordinate 37, forward strand.
CGGCGGGTCGCTCGACGGCGTGATGCAGGAATACATGCTGCTGCCGCAGCAAGGCGTGGTGAAGGCGCCGAAAGGATGGAGCGCGATCGAGGCGGCGACCTTGCCTTGCGCCGCGCTCACCGCCTGGAGCGCGGTCATCGGCGCCGGCGTCAAACCCGGCGACGTCGTGGTGACGCAAGGCACCGGCGGCGTCTCGCTCTTCGCGGCGATGTTCGCCCGCATGCAGGGGGCGCTGGCGATCGTCACCTCATCGAGCGAGGAGAAGCTCGAGCGCGCCCGCGGCTTCGGCGCCGCGCTCGGCATCAACTACAAGACCCACCCGGAATGGAGCCGCGAGGTGCGCCAGTTGCTGGGCGGACGCGGCGCCGACCTCATCCTCGAGCTGGGCGGTGCCCAGACGCTCGACCAGTCGCTGCGCGCCATCCGCGCCAGCGGCACGTTGGCGATGATCGGCGTGCTGTCGGGTGCCGTGGCCGAGCTCAATCTCGGCCGCGTGGTGACGCAGAATGTTCGGCTGCAAGGCGTGACGGTGGGCAATCGCGACGCTTTCGAGGAGATGGTGCGCGCCATCGACCTCAACGGCGCCAAGCCGCCGATCGACGAGAAGCGCTATGCCTTCGACGCGGTCGCCGAGGTCATCGGCGCCATCGCCGCGGGCCGGCATTTCGGCAAGATCTGCATCGCGTTCTGAAGGACTCCTCAGCAGGCGACGGTGAGCCCGCCGGCGTCGAGCAGCGGGTGCCGGCCCTCGCGGCAGACGGCGGGAACGGCGTCGCGGGCAAGCGCCAGCGGCGTCCGCGTTTCGGCCGTCGCCGGCGTCGGCGGCGGCACGGGCCGATGGCCGGGAAAGGTCTCGGTAAGAACCACGGCAATCAGCATGACCATCGCCGCTCCCCAAATGAACTGCCCAGGCATTCGCACGCCCCTTCAATAGTTGCTGCCAGTCCCGCCGGCACCGGCGGCTCATTGGGCGCGGAGTTTATTGAGCCGGAGGCCGCCGCTCTCGTGTCAGAATTGGGGCATTCCTTGGCAAGACCGCCGTTTTCCGTGCCGGAGCTGAGGCATTATTTGGACCCGGCGGGAAGCGCGTCGGCCGCGAGGATCGCCTGCGCCAAGCGCTTGGCGTCGATGGGGAGGCTGCGCCGCGCCGCCGTCTCGACCGCGGCGGCGGGATCGGCGACGATGCCGATCTCGGCGAGCCGCACCGGCAGCCCCAGCGCGCGGTAGAGCGCCGCCAGCTCCGCCAGCAGCGCGGCCGGGCGCGCCTCGAAGACGAGTTGCGCCAGCAAGGCGACGGCGACGAGTTCGCCATGGAGCGCGGTGCGGCAGGCCGGCAGGCCGGCAAAGCCGCGTGCCAAGGCATGCGCGATCGACGAGCCGCCGCTCTCATGGGCGATGCCGGAGAGCAGCATCATCGCCTCGCTCACGCGCTCCAGCGCTTCGCCGCCGCTGCGCCGCGTGCGCAGCGCCAGCGCGGCGACGGCGTGTTCGCGGATCGCGTGCCAGGCCGCCTCGGCGGCGGCGGCGGCAAGCAAGGTGGGGCGGCCCTCCAGCAGGTTCGCCGCGCCGGCGCCGGCGGCCTGCTCCACCTCGAAGCGGCGCGCCAGCGCGTCGCCCATGCCGGCGATCAACAGGCGCGGCGGCGCCGAGGCGAGAACCGTCGTGTCCACCAGCACCGCATCGGGCGGCAGCCGCATCGCCCGCATCGCGCCGGCGCGCCCCTCCTCGCCGCCGATCTCGACGAAGCGGCTCACCGGCGCGTGGCAGCACGGCACGGTCGGGATGGTGAGGAGCGGCAGCCCCGTCGCGATGGCGAGGCCCTTGGCGATGCCGATCGCCGCGCCGCCGCCGAAGCCCGCCAGCAGGTCGGCCTCGAGCACGCGCGCGGTCTCGATGAAGCGCGCGATCTCGGCGTCGGTGCAGAGGGCGCCGGCGAGGCCGAAGATGACGCGGTCGGTCGAGGGCTTGAGCTGCTGCTCGATCTCCTGGCGCAGGGCCGCGCTCGTCGCGGCGTCGGCGATGATGAACGGCCGCCGGCCATACCGCGCCACGAGCGACGCGAGCTGCGCCAGCGCGCCGGCACCTTGGATATAGCGCGACGGCGCGCCGAAGACGCGGTCGGTCATGCCTGCTCCTTCCCGCGCATCCTAATCGGCTCAAGCCGCCGGCGCGAGCGGCGCGCGCCGCCTCACCGGCTGATCATGCCATTGGCGAGGCAAGCGGGATCGAAGGGGAAGACGATGGCGCGGTCCGGGCGGATCAGCCGCTCGGCCCGGTGGCGGTAGTCGAGCCGCGACAGCAGGTCGCGGATGAGGTTGAGCCGCGCCAGATGCTTGTCGTCGGCGCGCACCACCGTCCACGGCGCGTCCGCGGTATGCGTGCGCTCGAGCATCGCGTTCCGCGCCTTGCTGTAGTCGCGCCAGAGCGCCGGCGCCTTGGCGTCCACCGGGCTCAGCTTCCACTGCTTCAGCGGGTCGCGGCGGCGCTCGGCAAGGCGCTTCTTCTGCTCGCGCCTGCCGATGTCGAGATAGTATTTGAGAAGGCGGATGCCGTCGGCGGCCAGCATGCGCTCGAAATCCGGCACCGTCTCGAGGAAGGCGCGCGTCTGCCCCTTGGTGCAGAAGCCCATCACCAGCTCGACGCCGGCGCGGTTGTACCAACTCCGATTGAACAGCACCATCTCGCCCGCGGCGGGGAGGTAGCGGACGTAGCGCTGGAAATACCAGGAATGGCGCTCGCGGTCGGACGGCGGGCCCAGCGCCACCACGCGCGTCTCGCGCGGGCTCAGATGCTCGACGATGTGCTTGATCGCGCCGTCCTTGCCGGCGGCGTCGCGGCCTTCGAGGATGACCAGGACGCGCCGGCCCTCGGCGATGATCTGTCGTTGCAGCTTGACGAGCTCGATCTGCAGCTTGACCAGCTCGCGGCGATAGGCGTGCACGCTCGGCTCCCGAGCGGCCCGACGCGGCGTCTTCGCCATCTTCCCTCCTCTCATGCGCCCGCGATGACCATCCACGCCGCGACGGCGAGCCCGACCGCCGCCAGCGCGATCAGCGCGGCCGTCGCCGGCAGGCTGGCGCGCAGCCCGGCGAAGGCGGCAGCGTAGCCCGCCTTGAGCAGGTTGTTCGACGCCGCGGCGATGAGCACGGCCGCCGCCGCGCCGCTCTCCGGCAGCGGCCCGGCGACGCCCTGGGCGAGGCTCAGCACGAAAGGATCGATATCGGTGAAGCCGACGATGGCGGCCAGCATCTCGACGCCGGTCTCGCCGAACCGGCTCTTGACCCAGCTCGAGGCGATGGAGATGACAATGAAGAGCAGGGCGAAGAGCGCCGCGGCGCTGAGCTCCAGCGGGTTGCGCGGCGCCTCGCGCGGCGCTTCGGCCGGCGCGGCGCCGGCGCGCCGGTACTGAAGGAAGGCCAGCGCCAGGCCGAGCGCGGCGAGCGACAGCAGGCTCGGCACGAGACGGGCGGCGAGCGGCAGGTTGAAGAACGCGATGACCGCCAGCACGCGCGGATACATCAGCGCCGTGGCAAGCACGATCCCGGCGCGCGCGCGCGGCAGCGCGGCGCGGTCGGCTTCGGCGCGGCGGGCGAGCACGACGGTGGTGGCGGTGGAGGAGTAGAGTCCGCCCAGCGCCGCGATCCAGAGATCGCCCTCGGGCGCGACATAGCGGCGCAAGAGGTAGCTGCCGTAGGAGATGGTGCAGACCGCGAGCAGCGCCAGCCAGGCCTTGTAAGGCGTGATCTGGGTGAGCGTCGTCACCGGCTGGTCCGGCAGCAGCGGCAGCACCAGGCCGGTGAGGATGAGGAATTCGCCGGCAATGACGATCTCGCGCAGCTCCATCCGGCGCGCGAAATCGTGCAGGCGCTCGCGGCCGGTGAGCAGCAGCACCGCGGCGACGGTGATGCCGACCGCGAGCCAGGCCGGCCCGCTCAGCGAGATCGGCCCGAGCAGATAGGCGAGAAGGTTGCAGACCGGGACCATCAACTCGCCGTGCGGCGTGCCGTCGGCGTCCACGGCGCGAAGGCGGTCGCGGTAATAGACGACGAGCCAAGCGCCCAGGATCGCCAGGCCGGCGACGAGCGGCAGCAGGCGCTCGCTGTCGAGCCGGTAAAGCGCGGCGCCGGTCAGCGCCAGCAGCGGGAAGGTGCGGATGCCGCCCGGCCGGGATTCGCCGCTGCGGGCGTAGAAATCCTCGAAGGCCAGGCCGAAGAAGAACGACAATCCCAGCAACAGGGCAAAGTTCGTTACCAGCGGTGCCGCCATGGCGCGCCCGTCATGATTATGTCATGACCGGCAGAATCGCCTGATTTGCCCTGTTCCTGCAAGGCGCAAGGCGTCGGGGGTCACCCCGCCTGGCGCAGGAATTCCTTGAGGCGGGCTCTTGCCTCGGCAAGCTCGCTTTCGGCGCGGTCGGCCGCGCGCAGCAGTTGCATCGGCGGCGCCTCGCGCCGGCGCAGCACGGCGCCGATTTCCGCCTGGATGCCGCGCGCGCGGGCCAGAGCCTCATCCTGCCAGCGCAGCAGCGCCTGCCATTCCTCGTCCCAACCCTGCCGCATCGCCTTCCCCCGCGAGAAGCCGTCGCCGAAGAATCCTAGCGGCGATGCCGGCGCGGCGCCTGTGAGCGATCTGTGAACGCCTGTGGAAAAAGATCAATTGCGACCGACCAGCAGGCCGCGGGCGATGACATGCGCCTGGATCTCGGCGGCGCCTTCGAAAATGTTGAGGATGCGCGCGTCGCACAGCACGCGGCTGATGGGGTATTCGAGCGCGTAGCCGTTGCCGCCGTGGATTTGAAGCGCATTGTCGGCATTGGCCCAGGCGGTGCGCGCGGCGAGCAGCTTGGCCATGCCGGCCTCGATGTCGCAGCGTCGGTCGCTGTCCTTCTCGCGCGCGGCGAAATATGTCAACTGGCGCGCGATCATGGTCTCCACCGCCATCCAGGCGAGCTTGCCGAAGACGCGCGGGAAGGCGTAGATCGGCTTGCCGAACTGCTGCCGGTCGAGGGCGTAGCGCAATCCCAGCTCGAGCGCGCATTGCGCCACGCCGCAGGCGCGCGACGCGGTCTGGATGCGCGCGCTTTCGAAAGTCGCCATGAGCTGCTTGAAGCCCTGGCCCTCGATGCCGCCGAGCAGGCTGTCGGCCGGCACCGTGAAGCCGTCGAAGCCGATCTCGTACTCCTTCATGCCGCGATAGCCCAGCACGCGGATCTCGCCGCCGCTCATGCCCGGCGCCGGAAATGGATTGGCCTCGCTGCCGCGCGGCTTCTCGGCGAGGAACATGCTGAGGCCGCGATAGTCGCTGGTCGCGGGATCGGTGCGCACCAGGAGCGTCATGAGGTCGGTGCGCGCGGCGTGCGTGATCCAGGTCTTGGCGCCGTAGATCTTGTAGCGGTCGCCGTCGCGCACGGCGCGCGTCCTGAGCGCGCCGAGATCGGAGCCGATATTGGGCTCGGTGAAGACCGCGGTGGGCAGGATCTCGCCGGCGGCGATTCGCGGCAGGTATTTCTCCTTCTGCTGCGCCGTGCCGCCGAGCCGGATCAGCTCGGCGGCGATCTCCGAGCGCGTGCCGAGGGAACCCACGCCGATATAGGCGCGCGACAGCTCCTCGGAGACGATGCACATGGAAAGCTTGCCGAGCCCGAGCCCGCCGAAGCTCTCCGGCACGGTGAGGCCGAAGACGCCGAGCACCGCCATCTCGTCGATCACCGGCAGCGGGATAAGCTCGTCCTTCAAATGCCAGTCATGGGCGAAAGGCTGGACGCGCTCGGCGCCGAAGCGGCGGAACTGGTCGCGCACCATGTCGAGCGCCTCTTCGCCGAGCGCGAGCTGGCCGAAATCGCCGCTGTCGAGCGAATCCTTGAGCAGCGCGGCGAGCCGGGCGCGCGCCGCCTCGGTGTTGCCCTGGCGCAGGAGCTCGGCCACCTCGGGCCGGCGGAAGGCGTAAAGCTCCTCCTCGCCGAGGCCCAGGTCATGGGGCCGCACCACTTCGCCCTGGCTCAGCGCGATGCCGCCGGCAAGCTGGCCCAGATATTCGCCGAACGCCATTTGCAGCATCAGCGCGTCCAGCTCGCGCAGCTTGCCCGCAGCCTCGAGCCCCTCGGCCCAAAGCAGCATGCGCCTGAGCGCCTCGACATATGTCGCCATCCAAGCATAGCCATGCGCCGCGAATTGCCGCGTCTCGAGCAAGGCGGGATCGATGGCGCCGCCGGGCGCCACCTCGGCGAGCAGGCGCCGCTTTGCCGCCGCCAGCAGCCCTTCGGCCGCGGCCAGCGCGCGGGCGCAGATGCCGAGCAGACCGGCGAGCACCAGGCCCTCGGCGTCGCGTCTGTTGAAAGCGGATTCGGCCATTGTGCTCCTCATTCACTGCCCCCACCTCTCTCCAACCCTCTCCCCCCAAGGGGCGGAGAGGAAGGGACCCGCGTAGCGGGAGGGTGAGGCGGGGCGACGATCCCGAGCGCGGTGTCCGGCGCCGGGAATTCAGCTAAAGCGCGGCCGCCTCCTCGAGGCTGCGCAGGCCGGGGCGCCTGGCCTGGACCAGCACCGCCATGTTGCCGGGCTTGTGCTCGTTGCGCCACATTTTCATATGCGCGCGGGGGATGTCGCTCCAGGAGAACACCTCGGACATGCAGGGGTCGATGCGGCGCTCGACGACGAGGCGGTTGGCCTGGCTCGCCTGAAGCAGGTTGGCGAAATGGCTGCCCTGGATGCGCTTCTGGCGCATCCAGACGAAGCGCGCGTCGAAGGTGAGGTTGTAGCCGGTGGTGCCGGCGCAGAACACCACCATGCCGCCGCGCTTCACCACGAAGCAGGACACCGGGAAGGTCTGCTCGCCGGGATGCTCGAAGACGAAATCGACGTCGTTGCCCTTGCCGGTGAATTCCCAGATCGCCTTGCCGAACTCGCGCACCTTCTTCATGTAGTCGCCGTAGCCGCCGGCGCTGTTGACGTCGGGGAGCCGGCCCCAGCAATCGAACTTCTTGCGGTTGATGACGCCCTTGGCGCCGAGCGAGAGCACGAAGTCGCGCTTCTCGTCCTCGGAGATGACGGCGATGGCGTGCGCGCCGGCGGTGGCGATGAGCTGGATCGCCATCGAGCCGAGCCCGCCGGCGGCGCCCCAGACCAGCACGTATTGGCCGGGGCGCAGCACGTGCGGACGGTGGCCGAACAGCATGCGATAGGCGGTGGCGAGCGTGAGCACGTAGCAGCCGCTCTCTTCCCAGGTGAGATGCCGCGGCCGCTCCATGAGCTGGCGGCCCTGCACGCGCGCGAACTGGGCAAAGGATCCGTCGGGCGTCTCGTAGCCCCAAATGCGCTGGCTCGGCGAGAACATGGGATCGCCGCCGTTGCACTCCTCGTCGTCGCCATCGTCCTGGTTGCAATGGACGACGACCTCGTCGCCGACCTTCCAGCGCTTCACCTTGGATCCCACCGCCCAGACGATGCCGGCGGCGTCGGAGCCCGCGACGTGGAACGCCGCCTTGTGCACGTCGAAGGGCGAGATCGGCTTGCCGAGCGCCGCCCAGACGCCGTTGTAATTGACGCCGGCCGCCATCACCATGACCAGCACCTCGTCGGGCGCCAGCTCCGGCGTCGGCACCGCCTCGACTTGCATGGCGGTGTCCGGCGCGCCGTGCCGGTCGCGGCGGATCACCCAGGCGTACATCTGCCGCGGCACATGGCCCAAAGGCGGGATTTCGCCGACCTCATAGAGGTCCTTGACCGGCCGGGAGGCGGCAGAAGCCGCGAAAGGGATGATCTCTGCGGGTTCGCTCATGGCGGGCCTCCATCGAAACCGCTTTGCGTGCGGCGCAACATTAGCGTAAACGTGGGTGTAGCTCAGTTGTCAATTCTGCCGCAATGCACAAGACCCTGTCCCATCGCATTTTTAGATTGACGCGAAATATTATTTCCATGTTGGCGATTTCGGTGGCAAAGGCGGCGGGAGCCCCGTTTAATAGTGTCGGCATCGGCAATAAGGCATCGGCGATCCCTTTTTGTGCGGTGCAGCGGAGGAAGCGAGGCGGAAGATGAGCACCAGCACCGGCGAGCGCGACGAGCCCTGGCTCTTCCGCACCTATTCCGGCCATTCCTCGGCCGCCGCCTCCAATGCCCTCTACCGCACCAATTTGCAGCGCGGCCAGACCGGGCTCTCCGTCGCCTTCGATCTGCCGACCCAGACCGGCTATGACAGCGACCACCCGCTGGCGCGCGGCGAGGTCGGCAAGGTCGGCGTGCCGATCGCGCATCTGGGTGACATGCGCGTGCTCTTCGACGGCATTCCGCTGGCGCGCATGAACACCTCGATGACCATCAACGCGACCGCCCCGTGGCTGCTGGCGCTCTACATCGCCGCCGCCGAGGAGCAAGGCGCGGCGCGCAGCGCGCTTGCCGGCACGACGCAGAACGACGTCATCAAGGAATATCTCTCGCGCGGCACCTATATCTTCCCGCCGGCGCCCAGCCTCAAGCTCACCGCCGACGTCATCGCCTTCACCTATCGCGACGTGCCGAAATGGAATCCGATCAACGTCTGCTCCTATCATCTGCAAGAGGCGGGGGCGACGCCGGTGCAGGAGGTGGCCTATGCGCTCGCCACCGCCGAGGCGGTGCTCGACGCGCTGAAGCGCTCGGGCCAGGTGCCGGCGGGGGATTTTCCGCAAGTGGTCGGCCGCCTCAGCTTCTTCGTCAATGCCGGCATCCGCTTCATCACCGAGATGTGCAAGATGCGCGCCTTTGCCGAGCTGTGGGACGAGCTCACGCAGAGCCGCTACGCCATCGCCGAGGAGAAATACCGGCGCTTCCGCTACGGCGTGCAGGTTAACTCGCTGGGCCTCACCGAGCAGCAGCCCGAGAACAACGTCTACCGCATCCTGCTGGAGATGCTGGCGGTGGTGCTGTCGAAAAACGCCCGCGCCCGCGCGGTGCAGCTTCCGGCCTGGAACGAGGCGCTGGGCCTGCCGCGGCCCTGGGACCAGCAGTGGAGCCTGCGCATTCAGCAGGTGCTCGCGTACGAGTCGGACCTGCTCGAGTATGGCGACCTGTTCGACGGGTCGCCGGTGGTGGAGGCCAAGACGGCCGAGCTGGTGGCTGGCGCCGAGGCGGAGATGGCCGAGGTCGCGGAGCTGGGCGGGATGGTGCCCGCGGTGGAGTCGGGGTACCTCAAGGCCCGGCTGGTCGCCTCGCACGCGGACCGCCGGGCGCGCATCGAGTCCGGCGAGGACCAGGTGGTGGGGGTCAACTGCTTCCAGGCCACCGAGCCCAGCCCGCTCACCGCGGACACCGACGCCGCGGTCCACCACGTCGACCCGGCCTACGAGGCGGCGGTGCGGGCGGATCTGGCGGAGTGGTGTCAGCGGCGCGACCGGGCCGGGGTGCTGGCCGCCCTCGGCCGGCTCAAGGCCGACGCGGCGCGCCAGGACGTCAACCTGATGGACGCCACGCTGGCCTGCGCCCGGGCCGGCGTCACCACCGGCGAGTGGTCCTTCGCGCTGCGCGAGGTGTTCGGCGAGTACCGGGCCCCCACCGGCGTCGGCGCGGTTTCCTGCGGCGCCCGGGCCAGCACCGAGCTGGCTGCGGTCCGCGAGGCGGTGCAGGCCACGGCGGCCGGGATCGGGGCGGGCCGGCTGCGCCTGCTGCTCGGCAAGCCGGGCCTCGACGGGCACTCCAACGGCGTCGAGCAGATCGCCGTCCGGGCCCGCGACGCCGGGTTCGAAGTGATCTACCAGG
>DASPSJ010000029.1:0-36853 GCA_035623985.1 Allostellaceae bacterium
CGTGCCATAGTTCGCACTGACTAGGCTCAGCAGCCTGTCCAGTGACGAGTCCTGGTGAACGATCTGCTGAGAGCCGACGGCATGACGAAGCTTCGCCGCGAGCAACCCCTCCAACTCCGGCCCAGGGCCTTGCTGGGGGACGAGAAACTTTTCGTTTGCGAGATCCGCCCAGCGAATCCTCGAATTTTGGCCAAGCGCGTGATGCTCGGGGAAAGCCACGATCACCCGCTCGCTCCATAGCGGAAGCACTCGGCCGTCCCACGCCGTCGCTTGGCCGGTCATGATCGCGACATCGACGGCGTTGCCCACGAGGGCGCAAAGCAGCCGCTCATGGCTCCCATCTACCGTGCGCACATCCACATCCGGAAAGCGCCGATGGTATTCGACCAAACTCGCGTGCATGTGTCCCGCCGAGGGTGAGGCATGCACGCCGATCGTCACGAGGCCGAGTTCGCCACGACTTCTGCTCCTGAGCCGCCGGAGTTCCGTGTCCACGTCATCGAGTATCCGCTTGGCGCTCGCCACGAACTCCAGCCCCACCGTGGTGAGGCGAGTGCCGCCATTCGTCCTTTCGAACAACACCACGCCAAGCTGGCGCTCGATCTCGTGCAGCCGGCGGCTCAAGGTCGATTGGCGTATGTTCAGAGCTTCCGCCGCCTGCCGCAGGCTGCGGTGCTGTGACGTCACGACAGCCAAACGCAGATCACTAAGCTCTACATCCACACGACTCACTTCATCGGCCTGGACGGGCCGCCTTTCGCAAACTTTGTCCCCTCCTGCGTCCCCCTTCCGTGCTCGACTCTACCCAAACGAATGTGTCGAGAGCTTGGTTCGATCCAATCTCTCAGGCCGGCAATGGATCGGTGCCGCGATCGAGCAGGGCCAGATAGTCCGAATAGGCGTAAATCCGGCCGCGCTGCTCTCCGGCTGGGCCGTCGTCGGCTTGGCTAGATATAGTCACGTTTTTCGCCAACCGAAGCGGCCGGACACCAGAACCTTTCCCCTGCCGCCACCGCATCGGTCTGGCATTGCAAGTTCCTCAACCGTAGAGGATCTGGGCCGCATCTTGGGCCAGGCCGGAGTCCGAGCCTAATCAGTAGTGTGGCAGGGAGAGAGTTCACTCGGCTCCGAACCGACACCTGGGACAGCACATTCTTACAGCCGATCCCAGACGGCCGACTTTCGTCCGAGTGCATAGATTCCGCTTAGAGCGACGCGGCAAACCGGCCCTCTAAGCAAAAACGGCCCCGAAGGGCCGTCTCTAACGCTCTGTTTTCTTTGAGAAAACTTGGAGCGGGCGAAGGGATTCGAACCCTCGACCCCAACCTTGGCAAGGTTGTGCTCTACCCCTGAGCTACGCCCGCGCCCCAAGGGGCGGCATCATACAAAGGCAAGGGCGGTTTGCAAGTCCGAGAGCCGCCGCCGGCGCCGCCGGCACATGCCAGGTCAACGCCGTGGGTTTGAAATCCGCGCCGGCGCGCTCCACTATCCCCGGCCATGCGCCGCGCCTTGCTCCCCGTTCTGCTCCTGCTTCTCGCGCCCGCTGCCTGCGACAGCCTCAAGGACACCCTCAAGAAAGTGCGCGAGGAGAGCCCGACCGAGCGGTGCGGCGAGCTCATGCAGTACGCCTTTCCCGGCGGCGACATCGAAGTGACGAAGACGTCGGTCCTGCCGGTAGAGACCGAGAGCATCGCCACCGTCGTCGCCGCCGCCGAAGGCACGCGCAAGAACCTCGCGCCGGGCGGCGTCCCGCTGCGCGAGGTGGCGGTCGAATGCCGCTTCGACGACGGCATTCTCACCGGCTTCCGCTGGACCAAGGGACCGCTGCGCTAGGAGCCGGACCACGCCCGATGGCCGCCACCCCCGACGCGCTGTTCCGCCGCCTCGACACGCTCGGCATCCGCCATGTCACCCGCCATCACCCGCCCGTCCATACCGTGACGGAAGCGGCCGCGCTGACCCTGCCGGGCGCGCAGTGCAAGTGCCTTTTCCTCAGGGACCGCAAGGGCGGGCTCTGGCTGGTGGCGGCGCTGGCCGACCGCCCGATCGATTTGAAGGCGCTCGCCGAGCGCCTTGCCGCGCCGCGCTTCTCCTTCGCCAGCCCGGCGCTGCTCCAGGAGGCGCTGGGGGTGGCCCCCGGCAGCGTCACTCCCTTCGCGCTCCTCAACGACCGCGAGCGCCGCGTCCGCGTGGTGCTCGATGCCGGCATGCTGACAGTCGACCCGCTCAACTTTCACCCGCTGGTCAACACCGCGAGCACCGCCCTCTCTCCGGGGGATCTGCGACGGTTTATCAACGATTGCGGGCATACACCCTTGATCGTAGATCTCGCCGGGCTCGAGCGGGGAGCGGGCTGAGCGGGCGCTTGTCAGCGGCCGGCTCCGCCGCCATGTTTAGGGGGAAATCCAGGGGAACGCACGCTGATGGAACCCATTCTCGGCCTCTCGTCCGCGCCGGCGGACACGGCCAATCTGGTCAAGAACGGCACCACCGCCAGCTTCATGGCGGACGTCATCGACGCCTCGCACGACGCCGCCATCGTCGTCGATTTCTGGGCGCCCTGGTGCGGCCCCTGCAAGCAGCTCAGCCCGGCGCTGGAAAAGGCGGTGAAGGACGCGCGCGGCGCCGTGCGCATGGTCAAGATCAACATCGACGAGAACCCCGAGCTGGCGCAGCAGATGCGCATCCAGTCGATCCCCGCCGTCTATGCCTTCAAGGGCGGCCGGCCGGTCGACGGCTTCGTCGGCGCGCTGCCGGAAAGCCAGGTGAAGCAGTTCGTGGGCCGCCTGGCGGGCGGCGCCGCGGGCCCGTCGCCGATCGAGGAGGCGCTGGCGCTCGCGCAGGAGGCGATGGCCGCCGGCGACGCCGCGCGCGCCGCCAACATCTATAGCCAGATCCTCCAGCACGAGCCGGGCACGCCCGAAGCGGCGGCCGGGCTCGTCCGCATCGCGATCGCCCGCAAGGAGTTCGCCAAGGCGCGCCAGCTTCTCGACCGCGTGCCCAAGGACAAGGCGAACCACGCCGAGGTGGTGGCGGCGCGCACCACGCTCGAGCTCGCCGAGGCCGGCGAGAAGGCGCAAGGCACGGTGGGCGAGCTGCGCCGGCGGCTGGAGCGCGACCCCGCCGACCATGCGGCGCGCTTCGAGCTGGCTTCGGCGCTGTTCGCCGCGGGCGAGCGCGAGCAGGCGGTGGACGAGCTGATGGAGCTCGTGCGGCGCGACCGCAAATGGAACGACGAGGCGGCGCGCAAGCAGCTCGTCAAGTTCTTCGAGGCGATGGGCCACGCCGACCCGCTCACCGTCGCGGCGAGGAAGCGCCTCTCGTCGATCCTCTTCTCATGAGCGCGCGGTTCGTGCCCGCTTTCGCCGATCTGCCGGCGAGCCTGCCGATCTTTCCCTTGACCGGCGTGCTGCTGCTGCCGCGCGGCAGGCTGCCGCTCAACATCTTCGAGAAGCGCTATCTCGCCATGACCGAGGACGCGCTCAAGGCCGAGCGCTTCATCGGCATGGTGCAGCCGCAGGCGGACGAAGGCGATGCCGGCGAGCCCGCGCTCTATCGCACCGGCTGCGCCGGGCGCATGACCGAGTTCGCCGAGACCGAGGACGGGCGCTATCTCGTCACCTTGACCGGGATCGCGCGCTTCGACATCGCCCGCGAGCTGCCGCGAGACCGCCTCTACCGCCGAGTCCTGCCGGACTGGCGGCCTTATCGCGGCGACCTCGAGGGCGACAGCGCGCCGATCGAGCGCGAGCGGCTGCTGGCGGCGCTGAAGCCGTTCTTCCGCCGCCACAACATCGCCGCCGAATGGGCGGCGGTGGAAGCGACGCCGGACGACCGTCTCGTCACCAGCATCGCCATGGCGGCGCCCTTTGCGCCCAACGAGAAGCAGGCGCTGCTCGAGGCGCGCGGCCTTGCCGAGCGGGCGCGCCTACTGACGACGCTGGTCGAGATGGCGGCGCATGGCGGCGGCGAGGGCGCCGCCCCGGCGCGGCATTAGGAGCCCCGATGACCGATCACGCACCCGACGTCGATCCGCGCCTCTTGGAGATCCTGGTCTGCCCCCTGACCAAGGCGCCGCTGCGCTATGACCGCGCGGCGCAGGAGCTGATCAGCCTCGAGGCCGGGCTCGCCTATCCCATCCGCGACGGCATCCCGATCATGCTGCCGGACGAGGCGCGCCCGCTCGAGGAGGCGGAGAAGGCGAAGCTCAAAGCCGCGCCGCCGGCGCCGTGAGCGAGCGCTGGCCGGTCGAGCTGCGGCTCAAAAAGGCCGAGAAGCTGCTGGAGGTCGCCTTCGACGACGGCACGCGCTTTCGCCTGCCGGCGGAATATCTTCGCGTCGAGAGCCCCTCCGCCGAGGTGCAGGGCCACGGCCCCGGCCAGAAGCAGCTCGTCGCCGGCCGCGCCGAGGTGGGGATCATCGCCGTCGAGCCCGTCGGCAATTACGCCGTGCGCCTGGTGTTCGACGACCTCCACGACACCGGCATCTATTCCTGGACCTATCTCTTCGAGCTCGGCCGGGAGCAGGAGAAGCGCTGGGCCGCCTATCTCGCCGCGCTGAAGGCCGCCGGCCTCTCGCGCGAGCCGCAGCGGCGGCAAGGCGACCGCTGACGCCCGCCGGCGGCACCGCTTCGCATCGCGCTACAGCTTCAGCAGCTTCGCCGCCGTGCCGCGCAGCACCAGGCGGCGCTCCGCGTCGTCGAGGCCCAGCGCGTCGACCACCTCGATGGGATGGGCGTAGCCCATGTCGAAGCAGTAGTCGCTGCCCAGCATGATGCGGTCGATGCCGACCTCGGCGATGACGAATTTCATGATCTTCGCCGAATGCGCCACCGTGTCGTAGGTGAAGCGGCGCAGATAGGCGCTCGGCGGCCGCTTCAGATGCGCCAGCTCCCGGCGCACCTCGGCCGCGTGATCCCAGCGGCCGATCAGGATCGGCACCACGCCGCCGGCATGCGGCAGGCAGATGTCGAGGCCGGGAAAGCGGTCCATGACGCCGCCGAAGATGAGATGCGCGCAGGCGATGGCGGTGTCGAGCGGGTTGCCGATGACGTTGGAGAGATAGAACGGCTTCATCCGGTCGCCGCGGTCGAGCGTCTTCAACGGATGCAGGAAGACCGGCAGGCCCAGCGCCTCGATGCGGGCGAAGACCGGGAGGAAGCGGGGGTCGTCGAGATCGCGATCCTCGATGTTGGTGCCGAGATAGACGCCGCGGATGCCCGGCAGCTTGGCGGCGCGGTCAAGCTCGCCGATGGCGCGGTCGGGATCGCCCATCGGCAAGGTGGCGAGGCCGACGAAGCGCCTGGGATGCGCCTGATGCGCGGCGCTCGCCCCGTCGTTCCACGCGCGCGCCAGGCGCTCGGACAGCTCGGGCGGCGCCCAATAGAGCATCGGCGCGGTGAGCGACAGCGCGTGGACCTCGACGCCGCGCTGATCCATGTCGGCAAGGCGCAGCGCAAGGTCGGTGAACTTCGCCTCGTAATGCTGGGAGCCGATGAAGAAGCCGTCGAGCGCGGCGCGATGGTCGAAGCCGTAGGGCTTGCCCGCCTCGCCGAGAATGTCGAGGAAGGCCTGCGGGTAGTAATGCGCGTGGATGTCGATGGCGCGCGCACCGGCCTCGCCGGCGGCCGCCAGCGCCGCGCCCGGCGCCGCCGCGGCGCCGCCGGCGCCGAGCGTGCCCACCGCCGCCGCCGCGAGCCCGCCCTGGATGATCCGTCGGCGCGGCAGGCCGTGGCCGCCGCAATCTTGCATGTGCATGCTTCCTCCCGCCTCGCCGGCCCCTTGCCGGGCCCGGTCGCCGGGAGCTTAGCCGGGTTTTCCCTCCCGCCGCAGGAAATCTGTGGTGGTGCGATCGGCGCCGGCGCGGATAGACTGGCGCTTCGGCGCCGGACATCGAGGGAGGATTGCTGGTCATGACGCCGCCGGCCGACGCGCCCGACCCGGCGCTGATCGACGACCTCGTCGCCGCCAACCACATCCTTTACAACGAAGGCGTGGTCGACGGCTTCGGCCACGTCAGCGCGCGCCACGACAAGGAGCCCGGCCGCTTCCTGCTGGCGCGCAGCATGGCGCCCGGTCTCGTCGGCGGCGACGACATCCTCGTCTTCGACCTCGACGGCAACGCCCTCGCGGCCGGCGGCCGCGCGCTCTATCTCGAGCGCTTCATCCACGGCGAGATCTACAAGGCGCGCCCCGACGTAGCGGCGATCGTGCACAGCCATTCGCCCTCGGTCATCCCTTTCGGCGCGACCGCGGTGGCGTTGAAGCCGATCTATCACATGAGCGGCTTTCTCGCTGCCGGCGCGCCGGTGTTCGAGATCCGCGAGGCCGGCGGCGAGGCCACCGACATGCTGATCCGCAGCCCCGCGCTCGGCGCGGCGCTGGCCCGGCGGCTGGGCGCCGCCGCCGTGGCGCTGCTGCGCGGGCACGGCAATGTGGTGGTGGCGGAGTCGCTGAAGCTCGCCGTCTTCCGCGCGATCTATACCGAGATCAACGCGCGGCTTCAGGCCGAGGCTCTGCTGCTCGGCCAAGGCCGGGTCACCTTCCTCAACGAGCAGGAGGCGGCGGCGGCGACGGCGACCAACGGCCCGCAGGTGGGCCGCGCCTGGGACCTCTGGAAGCGCAACGCGATGGGCGGACGGAGATGACGCTCCGCCCCTTGCCCGCCCTCAGAGCGGCTCGCCGCGCGCCAGCCTCGGCCGGTCGCCGAGCACGCCCATGGCGTGGCGCATCAGCAGGCGCTTCATCGGCGGCAGCTTGTCGACCAGCGCGAGGCCGAGATCGCGCAGCAGCCGCACCGGCGGCACGGTGTTGGAGAACAGCCGGTTGAGCCCGTCGGTGACGGCGGCAAGCGTGAGATTGTCGAAGCGGCGCTGGCGCTCGTAGCGCTCGAGGATCGCCGCGCCGCCGATGTCGAGCCCGAGGCGGCGCGCATCGACGATGAGCTCGGCGAGCGCGGCGATGTCGCGGATGCCGAGATTGAGGCCCTGGCCGGCAATGGGATGGATGACATGCGCGGCATCGCCGACCAGCGCCAGGCGCGGCGCGACGTAGCGCTCGGCATGGAGGAATGCCAGCGGATAGGACCAGCGCGGCCCCGTCACTTCTATGTCGCCGAGGAAATCGCCGAAGCGGCGGGCGAGCTCGGCGTGGAATCCGGCCGCATCGAGCGCCAGGATCGCCGGCGCGAGATCGGCGCGCTCGGTCCAGACGATGGAGGAGCGCCGCCCGGTCATCGGCAGGATGGCGAAAGGCCCGGCCGGCAGGAAATGCTCGACCGCTATGCCGCGATGGTCGAGCGCGTGGCCGACGGTGCAGACGATGCCGGTCTGCGGATAGTCCCACTCGACGGCGCCGATCTCGGCCGCCCGGCGCAGCGGCGAGCGCCGCCCGTCGCAAGCGGCGACCAACTCGCCTTTGAGCACGCCGCCATCGGCGAGATGCACCCGCACGGCGGCGG
Organism: Allostellaceae bacterium; assembly: GCA_035623985.1. Classification (GTDB taxonomy): domain Bacteria; phylum Pseudomonadota; class Alphaproteobacteria; order ATCC43930; family CGMCC-115725; genus DAHUYF01. The sequence goes on from DASPSJ010000029.1 coordinate 7,459, forward strand.
CGCCGCGCTCGACGCGCTCGACGGCGAGCGGCGCCAGATGCAGCAGGCTCGGCAGCGCGCGGGCGCGCTCGAAGAGGGCGCGGCGCAGCACGCGGTTCTCGACGATGTAGCCGAGCGGCGTCGTGCCGAGGTCGCGGTGATCGTAATGCAGGAAGAGCGGCGACTCGCCGTCGGCGACGCGGATTTCCAGGATCGGCTTGGCCGAAGCCGCCACCAGCGGCCAAAGGCCAATGGCGTCCAGCACCTGCTTGGAGCCTTCGGCAATGGCGGAGGTGCGGCCGTCGAAGGGCTCGGCCAGCATGGCGGCGGGATCCTCGCGGTCGATGACCGCGACTTCGATCCCGGAGGCGGCGCAGGCGATGGCGAGGCTGAGGCCGGTGAGGCCGCCGCCGACGATGATGAGCTCGACCCGGCGCTCCATGGCGGCCTCAGCGCCTGAGGAACCGCCACAGCAGCATGGCGCCGATGATCAGCAGGATGCCCAGCCAGGACAGCTCGAACTCGAAGGCGCCTTGCGCCACCGAGACGGAAAGCGCGCGGGTATTGACCAGCGCCCAGAGCGTGACCATGGGGCCGAGCCTAATCGAACCCGCCCGCTCGCCGCCAGCGTCGCAACGCCATTCTTGCCGTCTTCCCTCCTCTATGCTCGTTAAGCGAGCAAGGATTGACTTTCTGCCTAAAAAATAGTCACACTTTCCGGCGCTCTTGGGTCTCAACGCCGCGGCCATGCCGTCCGCGCCCTTCCCTCCCGTGGCACGATTCTTGATTTCAGCGCCGTGTTCGCCGGCTTGGGGAGCCGTTCCGGCGGGTCGCCGCTTGGTCCTTACGGGAGGTAAGTTCACATGACGTGTCGTTCGTTGATCGCCGGAATGGCGCGCGTGCTGCCGCTGGCAGCGCTGGTCGTGCTCATTCCGCTCGCCTTTGCGGCGGCGCAGCAGCCCGCGGCGCCCGATCCCGCCGCACCGGCGGCGGCGGCGGCCGAGCCGGCGCCGCCGGCTTGCGATGCCAAGACCCTGGAGAAATGCACGCCCAATTCCGGCGACACCGCCTGGATGCTGACCTCCATGGCGCTGGTGCTGATGATGACCGTGCCGGGCCTCGGCCTCTTCTACGGCGGCATGGTGCGCAAGAAGAACGTCGGCGACACCGTGATGACCAGCTTTGCCATCACCTGTCTCGTCACCGTGCTGTGGGCGATCCTCAATTACAGCACCGCCTTCCGCGCCGGCTCGCCCTTCATCGGCGGGCTCGACCGCGCCTTCCTGCAAGGCATCTTGAGCGACATCTCGAAGGGCATCGGCAATCCCAACTCGCTGGCGCCGACGATTCCCGAGACGGTCTATATGTGCTTCCAGATGACCTTCGCGATCATCACGCCCGCGCTGATCGCCGGCGCCTTCGCCGAGCGCATGAAGTTCTCGGCGATGCTGTGGTTCATCGGCCTCTGGGCGACGCTGGTCTATGCGCCGATCGCGCATTGGGTGTGGGGACCGGACGGCTTCCTCAACAGCAGCAACGACGGCGCCTGGGTCAAGGTGCTGGACTTCGCCGGCGGCACGGTGGTGCACGTCAATTCCGGCGTCGCCGGGCTGATGTGCGCGCTGGTGCTCGGCAAGCGCAAGGACACCGGGCCGGCGCACAACGTCGTGCTCACCTTCATCGGCGCCGCGCTGCTGTGGGTCGGCTGGTTCGGCTTCAACGCCGGCTCGGCGGTCAGCGCGGGCATGCAGGCGGGCATGGCGATGACCGTGACGCAGATCGCCACCGCGGTGGCGGCGCTCACCTGGATGTTCGTCGAATGGAGCCATCGCGGCAAGCCCACGGTGGTCGGCATCTGCAGCGGCGCGGTGGCGGGCCTCGTCGCCATCACTCCGGCCTCGGGCTTCGTCGGGCCGATCGGCGCCATGGCGATCGGCGTCGCCGCCGGCGTCTTCTGCTATCTGGGCGCGGTCTGGGTCAAAGCGCTGTTCGGCTATGACGACGCGCTTGACGCCTTCGGCGTGCATGCGGTGGGCGGCGCCGTCGGCGCCATCCTCACCGGCGTCTTCGCCATCGGCGAATATGGCGGCACCTCGGGCCTGATCGAGGGCAATGCCGGCCAGGTGATCAACCAGATCACCGGCGTCGCCATCGTCATCGTCTATGACGTGATCGCCAGCCTGATCATCCTCAAGGTGGTCGACGCGGTCATCGGCTTGCGCGTCGACGTCGACGTCGAGCGCGACGGGCTCGATCTCGCGCTGCACGGCGAAACGGTCCAATAGCGGGTCTTCCTCCCCGCAGGGCCTGGGGGTGCCGCAAGGCACCCCCTTCTTTTCTCGCGAGCTTTGCTATGCGGCGCCCGCGCAATCGACGAGGGCGAAATGCAGCGCCGCTTTCTGGCTGGGAAAGCGCCGCTCGACGCCGCTGCGGCACTCGCGCGCGATCCAGTCGCCGGCCTCGCTGCGGGTGACGGCAAAACACGGCTTCGGCGGCGGCGCGGTCTTGGCAAGGGGCTCGGCCATGGGCTCATCCTCCGGGGGCTCACCCGTTAAGGAGGCGACGGCAGCCTAAAATTTCGAGAGGGAAAATCCCCGCGCGCCATAAGCGCCGCGTAAAGCCCGCGCGGTTTCGGCACGATCCATTCTCGCGGCTTTACGCCCGCCGCCCCAAATCCGTCTCGCATCTTTATCGCTGAAGCGCCTCTTCTAGCGCGTCGCCGCGTCCGCGACGAACAGAAGAGGATTATCGCTCATGTTGGATAGCATCCGCGGCAGCAAGCTGGACTCGGTTGCCGGCGCCGCGCGCCGGCAGCAGCCGACGGACCCGCTGCTCAAGGCCATCGTCCGGGACCTCCTCATCGTCACGGGCGGCTTCCTGCTGATGGTGGTGGCGGTGGTTCTGACCGCGCAAGGCCTGTCGCTCAATTGATGCGAGCATCATCCATGATCCCCATAGCCAAGCCCGTGCCGGCGGACATCGCGCCGGCAGCGCAACGCAAGACCGTCTTTCGCATCTTTCAGGAAAAGCGCGGCCGCTGGTGCGCGCGCAGCGATGACGGCATGACCGGCGGCACCTTCTTCACGCACCAGGCGGCGCTGCGCTTCGTGCGCCGCGAGGTCGCCGGCATGACCGCGCTGGTCCTGCATATCGCGCCGCAGCCGCGCGGCTGACCGGGCGCGAGCCTCCTTCCCCGCGACGGCATGGCGCTTCGGCCGCGATCAGCCGGGGAGCCGGCCGACCGGGGCCGCCGACCCGCCGCCGACAGTGCCGGCCGTCCTTGCCGTCGACCGCCGATTTGACGGAGATCCCCCCTGGGAGAGCGGCGCCGCGCGGCGCCCCTTTCCCTTTACACCATCTTTATAGAAACGATTTCAAATCGCTCTCGATTTTAAACGCGCCATGGGCCTTTTTATGCGCGATTGCGGCAGCCGCGCTGCCGCGTGCCGGCGGCGAGCCGCGCCGGATCTCTTGGCTTGATTTACGTCAACCACAGCCGCATCCGGCTGTGAGACCCTCCACAGGCTGGCAGAGGAGAATTGGGATGCTCGATGCGATCATGCTGGCGATCGGCATCGCCTTCTTTGCGCTGTGCATCGGCTATGTCGTCGCCTGCGAAAAGCTGTGAGGCGGACCCATGCTCATGGATTATGTCATCGGCGGGATCGTGACCGTGGTGATCATGGTCTACATCGTCTACGCGCTGCTGCGGCCCGAACGCTTCTAACGCTTCCAGAGAGAGCGTCATGACCATCAATGGCTGGTTTCAGATCGCGCTTTACTGCGCGGTCCTCGCGCTCACCGTGAAGCCGCTCGGCGGCTACATGACGCGCGTCTTCGCCGGCGAGCGCACCTTCCTGTCGCCGATCCTCGAGCCCTTCGAGCGCGGCCTCTACCGCGCGAGCGGCGTCGACGCTCGCGTCGAGCAGCATTGGACGACCTATGCCGTCGCCATGCTGCTCTTCCACGTCGCGGGCTTCGTCGTGCTTTACGGGCTGCAGCGGCTGCAAGCGGTGCTGCCCTTCAACCCGCAGGGCCTCGACCCGGTGGCGCCGGACCTCGCCTTCAACACCTCGGTGAGCTTCATCACCAACACCAACTGGCAGTCCTACGTCCCCGAGACGACGATGAGCTATCTCGTGCAGATGTGGGGGCTGACGGTGCACAACTTCGTCTCGGCCGCCACCGGCATCGCGCTCGCCGTGGCCTTGATCCGCGGCTTCTCCCGGCGGTCGGCCAAGGCGATCGGCAATTTCTGGGTCGATCTCACCCGCTGCGTGCTCTACATCCTGCTGCCGATCGCGATCGTCGTCGCGCTGTTCTTCGTCTGGCAGGGCATGCCGCAGAATCTCGGCGCCTACACCGAGGCGACGACGCTCGAAGGCGCCAAGCAGGTGATCGCCCAGGGTCCGGTGGCTTCGCAGGAAGTCATCAAGATGATGGGCACCAACGGCGGCGGCTTCTTCAACGCCAACTCCGCCCATCCTTTCGAGAATCCCACGGCGCTCACCAATATCGTGCAGCTCCTGCTGATCTTCCTGATCGGCGCGGCGCTCACCAACGTCTTCGGCCGCATGGTCGGCGACCAGCGCCAGGGCTGGGCGATCTTCGCCGTGATGGGCATTCTCTTCCTCGCCGGCACCACGGTCGCCTATTGGGCGGAGAGCCATGGCAACCCCGCCTTCGCCGCGCTCGGCGTCGACAGCGCGCCCTCGGCGCTGCAGGCCGGCGGCAACATGGAAGGCAAGGAGGTCCGCTTCGGCATCGCCGACAGCGCGCTCTTCACCACCATCACCACCGACGCCTCCTGCGGCGCGGTCAACACCATGCATGACAGCCTGATGCCGCTGGGCGGCGCGGTGCCGCTGGTCAACATCATGCTGGGCGAGATCATCTTCGGCGGCGTGGGATCCGGCCTTTACGGCATGCTGCTCTTCGCCATCCTCGCCGTCTTCATCGCCGGGCTGATGGTCGGGCGCACGCCGGAATATCTCGGCAAGAAGATCGAGGCCAAGGAAGTGAAGATGGCGATGCTCGCCATCCTCATCCTGCCGCTCTCCATGCTGGGCTTCACCGCCATCGCCGTGGTGGTCCAGCCGGGGCTCGACGGGCTCGCCAATGCCGGGCCGCACGGCTTCACCGAGGCGCTTTACGCCTATGTCTCGGCGACCGGCAACAACGGCAGCGCCTTTGCCGGGCTTTCCGCCAACACGCTCTTCTATAACACCACGCTGGGCCTTGCCATGGTCATCGGCCGCTTCCTGATGATCGTGCCGATGCTGGCGATCGCCGGCTCGCTTGCGGCCAAGAAGATCGTGCCGCCCTCGGCCGGAACCTTCCCGACCCATGGCAGCCTGTTCGTCGGGCTGCTCATCGGCGTCATCCTCATCGTCGGGGGCCTCATCTACTTCCCGGCGGTCTCGCTCGGGCCGATCACCGAGCAGCTCGCGATGAACGCCGGCACCTTGTTCTAGCCGCTCGCCTCAGGGACATTGCGCCATGACCATGCAGACCTCCAGCGTTTCGCCCCGGTCCGGTCTCTTCAAGCGGCAAGTGCAACCGCTGTCGCTGCTCGACCGCTCGCTCCTCGTGCCGGCGATCGGCGCGGCGTTCCGCAAGCTCGACCCGCGGACGCTGATCAAGAACCCCGTCATGTTCGTCGTCGAGATCGTCTCGCTGGCGACCACGATCTTCTTCCTGCGCGACCTCTTCACCGGCGGCAGCGGCGTCATCGGCACCAGCCCGGTCTTCTCCGGGCAGATCGCCTTCTGGCTGTGGTTCACCGTGATCTTCGCCAATTTCGCCGAGGCGGTGGCCGAGGGCCGCGGCAAGGCGCAGGCCGACACGCTGCGGCGCATGCGCACGGAGACCAAGGCCAAGCGCCTGGCCAGCGCCCAGACGCGCCAATGGGAGCTGGTGGGCGCCGCGGTGCTCCGGCCCGGCGACCTCGTGCTGGTCGAGGCCGGCGACTTCATTCCCAGCGACGGCGACGTGATCGAAGGCGTGGCCTCGGTCGACGAATCCGCGATCACCGGCGAATCGGCCCCCGTCATCCGCGAGAGCGGCGGCGACCGCTCGGCGGTCACCGGCGGCACGCGCGTCGCCTCCGACTGGCTCAAGGTCAAGATCACCGCGGCGCAGGGCTCGACCTTCCTCGACCGCATGATCGCGCTGGTCGAGGGCGCGGTGCGGCAGAAGACGCCGAACGAGATCGCCCTCAACATCCTGCTGGCGGGCCTCACCATCGTCTTCGTCTTCGCCACGGTCACCATTCCGAGCTTTGCCGCCTATGCCGGCGGCGCGGTCTCGGTGGTGGTGCTGATCGCGCTTTTCGTGACCTTGATTCCGACGACCATCGGCGCGCTGCTCTCCGCCATCGGCATCGCCGGCATGGACCGGCTGGTGCGCTTCAACGTGCTGGCCATGTCGGGCCGCGCGGTCGAGGCCTCGGGCGACGTCGACACGCTTCTCCTCGACAAGACCGGCACGATCACGCTGGGCAATCGCCAGGCGGCGGAATTCATCCCGCTTCCCGGCGTCGACCCGCGCGAGCTTGCCGACGCGGCGCAGCTTTCCTCCTTGAGCGACGAGACGCCCGAGGGGCGCTCGATCGTGGTCTTGGCCAAGGAGAAATACGCGCTCCGCGCGCGCGAGATGGCGGCGCTCAACGCCCAGTTCATCCCCTTCTCGGCGCAGACGCGGATGAGCGGCGTCAACGTCGAGGGGCACATCATCCGCAAGGGCGCGGTCGACGCCGTGCTGGCGCATTTGCGCGATCTCGTGGGCGGCGCCGCGGCGAGGCCGGCCGCCGCGCCGGCGGAACTGCAGAGCATCGTCGACCGCATCTCCCGGAGCGGCGGCACGCCGCTGGCCGTGGCGCGCGACGACCGGCTGCTTGGCGTCATCCATTTGAAGGACATCGTCAAGGGCGGCATCCGCGAGCGCTTCGCCGAGCTCAGGCAGATGGGCATCCGCACGGTGATGATCACCGGCGACAATCCCTTGACCGCCGCCGCCATCGCCGCCGAGGCCGGCGTCGACGACTTCCTCGCCCAGGCGACGCCCGAGGACAAGCTCCGCCTCATCCGCGACGAGCAGGCCAAGGGCAAGCTCGTCGCCATGTGCGGCGACGGCACCAACGACGCGCCGGCATTGGCCCAAGCGGATGTCGGCGTCGCCATGAACACCGGCACGATGGCCGCGCGCGAGGCCGGCAACATGGTCGACCTCGACAGCGATCCGACCAAGCTCATCGAGATCGTCGAGATCGGCAAGCAGCTACTGATGACGCGGGGCGCGCTTACCACCTTTTCGATCGCCAACGACGTCGCCAAGTATTTCGCCATCATCCCGGCGATGTTCGTCGCGTTCTATCCGCAGCTCGCCGTGCTCAACGTCATGCATCTGAAGACGCCGGAAAGCGCCATCCTGTCGGCGATCATCTTCAACGCGCTGATCATCATCGCGCTCATCCCGCTGGCGCTGCGCGGCGTGCGCTACCGCCCGGCGGGCGCCGCTTCCATCCTGCGGCGCAATCTCTGGATCTATGGCGCCGGCGGCATCGTCGTGCCGTTCATCGGCATCAAGCTCATCGATGTCGTCGTCACGGCCCTCGGCCTGGCGTAGGAGAGGACACCATGCTCAACCAGATTCGCCCCGCCGTGCTGATGATCGTGGGCTTCACGATCATCACCGGCATCGCCTATCCGCTGGCGATCACCGGCATCGCGGAACTGGTCTTCCCGCGCCAGTCGCATGGCAGCCTCGTCGTCCGCGACGGGACGGTGTTGGGCTCCGAGCTCATCGGCCAGGAGTTCACGCAGGACAAGTACTTCCACGGCCGGCCCTCGGCGACCACCGAGCCCGATCCCAAGGACCCCAGCAAGACCGTGTCCGTAGCCTATGCGGCCGACAATTCCGCGGGCTCCAACCTGGGGCCGACCTCGAAGGCGCTCGTCGACCGCGTCAAGGACGACGCCGCGAGGCTCGCGGCCGAAAACCCGTCCGCGCCCGTCCCGGTCGATCTCGTCACCACCTCGGCAAGCGGCCTCGACCCCGACATCACGCCGGCGGGCGCGCTCTTCCAGGTGCCGCGCGTCGCCAAGGCCCGGGGCCTGCCCGAGGAGCGCGTCCGCCGGCTTGTCGAGACGCATACCGAGGAGCGCTTCCTCGGCATCCTGGGCGAGCCGCACGTCAACGTGCTGAAGCTCAACCTCGCGCTCGATGCCTTGGGCAAGGGCTGAGCGGCGGAGGACGGACGGCGGAGGACGGACGGCGGAGGGCGGAGGACAGAGGGTCGCGGATCTTTTCCGTCCGCCGTCTTCCTGCCGTGTGCTGCGCGCCGCCGCGGGGCCGGCTATAATCGCTCATGCCCACCGCCGACCGATCCGAGCGTGACCAGCGGCCGTCGCCCGACGCGCTGCTCGAGGCGGCAGTGCAGGAGGGGCGCGGCAAGCTCAAGATTTTCCTGGGCGCGGCACCGGGGGTGGGCAAGACCTATGAGATGCTGCAGGCGGCGCAGGCCAAGCTCCGCGAGGGCGTCGACGTGGTCGTCGGCGTGGTCGAGACCCACGGGCGGCGCGAGACCGAGGCGCTCACCCTCGGGATCGAGGTGATTGCGCGCCGTCGGGTCGACTACAAGGGCCGCATGCTCGAGGAGATGGATCTCGACCGCATCCTGCTGCGCCGGCCGCAGCTCGTGCTGGTCGACGAGCTCGCGCACACCAACGCGCCGGGCGGGCGCCATCCCAAGCGCTATCTCGACGTCGAGGAGCTGCTCGCCGCCGGCATCGACGTCTACACCACGCTCAACATCCAGCACGTCGAGAGCCTCAACGACGTGGTGGCGCAGATCACCCGCATCCGCGTGCGCGAAACCGTGCCCGACAGCATCCTCGACCGCGCCGACGACATCGAGGTGGTCGACCTCTCGCCCGAGGATCTGATCCAGCGCCTCAAGGAGGGCAAGGTCTACCTGCCGCACCAGGCCGAGCGCGCCGTGCGGCACTATTTCAAGCCCGGCAACCTCACCGCCTTGCGCGAGCTGGCGCTCCGGCGCACGGCGCAGCGCGTCGACGAGCAGATGCTGACCTATATGCGCCAGCACGCCATCAGCGGCCCCTGGGCGGCCGGCGAGCGCGTGCTGGTCTGCGTCAGCGAGGCGCTCGACGTCGGCGGGCTCGTCCGCTACGCCAAGCGGCTCGCCGACCGGCTGCACGCGCCCTGGACCGCGCTTTACGTCGAGACCGCGCGCTACCACCGCCTGAGCGAGCAGGAGCGCGACCGCATCGCCGACGGCCTCCGCCTTGCCGAGAAGCTCGGCGGCGCGGCCATCACCATCCCCGGCGGCCGCATCGCCGACGACGTCGTGAACTACGCCCAGGCCAACAACATCACTCATATCGTGCTGGGAAAGTCGGAGCGGTCGCGCTGGTTCGAGATGGTGCACGGCTCGGTGGTGCACGACCTCGTGCGCCGCGCCGGCAGCATCAGCGTCCACGTCATCGCCGGCGGCGGCGAAGGCGCGGTGCCGGCCAAGACCGTGGCGACGCGCGAGCGCAGCGACAGCGTCGATCCCCGGCCCTATGTCGCCACCGTCGCGATCGTCGCGGCGGCGCTGGGGGTGGGGCTGGTGCTGCAGCAGTTCCTCAGCGTGCAGAACATCAGCCTGGTGTTCCTCACCGGCATCCTCGTCTCGGCGATCCGCTTCGGCTTGCTGCCCTCGCTTTTCGCCTGCCTCGTCAGCGTGCTGATCTACAATTTCTTCTTCCTGCCGCCGGTCTATACCTTCACCATCGCCGATCCCGAGAACGTCGTCGCCCTCTTCTTCTTCCTCATCGTCGCGGTCATCGCCAGCAACCTCGCCGGCCGCACGCGCAACCAGGTGCTGACGGCAAGGAGCCGCGCGCGCACCACCGAGGAGCTCTTCGCCTTCTCGCGCAAGCTCGCCGGCATCGGCACGCTCGACGACCTGCTCTGGGCCACGGTCTACCAGATCGCCTCGATGCTGAAGGTGCGGGTGGTCCTGCTGCTGCCCGCGGGCAGCGCCATCGCCGTGCGCGCGGGCTATCCGCCCGAGGACCAGCTCGACGAGGCCGACCTCGCCGCGGCGCAATGGACCTGGGAGCACAACCGCCCCGCCGGGCGCGGCGCCGATACGCTGCCGGGCGCCAAGCGCCTTTTCCTGCCGCTGCGCACCGGGCGCGCGCCGATCGGCGTGCTCGGCATCGACCGCGACGAGCCCGGCCCGCCGCTGACCCCCGACGGCAGGCGCCTGCTCGACGCGCTCGCCGACCAGGCCGCCGTCGCCATCGAGCGCATCACGCTGGTCGAGGACATCGACCGCGCCCGCGTCACCGCCGAGACCGAGCGGCTGCGCGTGGCGCTGCTGACGTCCGTGTCGCACGATCTGCGCACGCCGCTCGCCTCGATCATCGGCTCGCTCACCAGCCTCAGGAGCTATGGCAAGACCTATGACGACGCAACGCGCGAGACGCTGATGGCGACCATCCAGGCGGAGGCCGAGCGCCTCAACCGCTTCATCGGCAACCTGCTCGACATGACCCGGCTCGAGGCCGGCGCCATCGAGCTCAAGCCCGAAACCGAGGAGCTGGACGAGATCATCGGCACGGCGTTGCAGCGCGCCGCGCGGCTGCTCGCCGAGCATCGCGTCGTCGTCGACCTCGCCCCCGACCTGCCGCTGCTGCGCGTCGACTATCTGCTGCTGGAGCAGGCGCTGTTCAACCTGCTCGACAACGCCGCGAAATACGCGCCGCCGGGATCGCTGGTGCGCATCGCCGCGCGGCGCGAGGGCGCGGGCGTGGCACTCGAGGTGAGCGACGAGGGCCCCGGCATTCCGGCCGACGATCTCGAGCGCATCTTCGACAAATTCTACCGCGTGAAGCAGCAGGACCGGCAGCGTCCCGGCACCGGGCTCGGGCTTGCCATCTGCCGCGGCTTCGTCGCCGCCATGGGCGGCACCATCTCCGCCGCCAACCGCGGCGACCGCAGCGGCGCGGTCTTCACCTTGCGCCTGCCGGCCGCGGGCGCCGCGGCGGCGGCCGAATTCGCGGCCGAGGCGGCGGTCCAGCATGGCTAGGCGCGCCACCATCCTGGTCGTCGACGACGAGCCGCCGATTCGGCGGCTGTTGCGCACCAGCCTCCTCGCCCAGGGCTACGACGTGGTCGAGGCCGAGGACGGCGCCACGGCGCTGGCGGCGATCGAGCGCGAGAAGCCCGATCTCGTCATCCTCGATCTCGGCCTGCCTGATATCGGCGGCATCGAGGTCATCCGCAGCCTGCGCCAGCGCTCGACGCTGCCGGTCATCGTGCTCTCGGTGCGCGACGACGAGCGCGGCAAGGTGGAGGCGCTCGATCTCGGCGCCGACGACTACGTCACCAAGCCCTTCGGCGTCGACGAGTTGGTGGCGCGCATCCGCACGGCGTTGCGCCACCGCTTCCAGGCGCAGGGCGAGAAGCCGCTGTTCGTCTCGGGCGATCTCACGGTCGATCTCGTCCGCCGCAGCGTGCGGCGCGGCGGCGAGGAGGTGCATCTTTCGCCCAAGGAATATGATCTCCTCGCCGAGCTCGTCGCCAATGCCGGCAAGGTGCTGACCCATCGCCACATCCTCAACAAGGTCTGGGGTCCCGCCCATGCCGAGGACGCGCAATATCTGCGCGTCTTCATCCGCAATCTGCGCAACAAGCTCGAGCCCGATCCGGCGCGGCCGCAGCACATTCTCACCGAGCCCGGCGTCGGCTATCGGCTGCGCGAGGGCGCCTAGCCGAGCAACGTCGGATGACCAAGCCGTGGTTCAAAACGCGCCGCTATGGATGGGGCTGGACACCGGCGTCGATCGAAGGCTGGGTCGTCGTCGCCGTTTTCCTGGCGCTGACTTTGTCAGGGACGGCGATATTCCTCCATGCGCTGCGCGCGGGGGCGAGTCCGCCGCTTGCCTGCCTGCTCTTCGTTCTCTGGACCGCGGTCCTCGGCGGCGTATTGACGGCAGTCGCCTGGGCCAAGGGCGAGCCGCCGCGCTGGCGCTGGGGAGACTAGCGTCGCCCTTGTCCCGCCGAGGCCGGGGCGGTACCGTCGAGCGCTTTCGGCGCCCGCGGACCGCAGGGATGCCGCCCCAAAACAAACCGCCAGCGCGGAGCAGAGCCCATGATCCACGTCATCGCCGTCATCACCGCCAAGCCCGGCCAGCGCGAGGCGATTCTCGCCGCTTTCCGCGCCAACATGCCGGCGGTGCACGCCGAGAAAGGCTGCATCGAATATGGCCCGGCGATCGACGCCGAAGGCGTCGGCGGCTTCCAGACCAAATTCGGCCCCGACACGTTCCTCGCGATCGAGAAATGGGAGAGCCTTGAAGCGCTGAAGGCGCATGCCGTCGCGCCGCACATGGCGGCCTATGCCGCCAAGACCAAGGATCTCATCGCCAGCCGCGTGATCCACGTGCTGTCGCCGGGTTAGCCCGCCGCGCCGGCGCGCGCGCCGGCGGCCGGTCACGGCTCGGGCAACGATGCCTCCGCGGGCCGCGCGCGCGGCGAATAGCGCGCCGCGCCGAAGATCATGGTGACGCTGACGCCGTCATCGGAGAGCGGCAGATGCAGCGCCTCGAAGAAGATGTGCTCCTTGCGCGCCGCTCTCAGCGGGCCGGTGGCGAGCACCGGCCGCTTGCTCGTCGTCACCGCCAGCAGCATGCCGGTGAGCCAATCGGCCACCGCAGGGAAGTCGGCATAGGCCTCGCGCAACGTCTTGCCGGTGCTGTTGCGGCCGTGGCGCTCGGTGATCTCGCTGCCGAGCAGGCGGTAGCGAAACTCCGCTTCCGCCAAGGGCTCGATCAGGAAGAGATGCGGCAAATGGGCCTTGAGCTCCAAGGGATCGATATCCAGCCGCGCCGGCATCGGCCGGGCGCCGCGCTTGCGGTCCCAATAGTCGAGCACCGGCCGCAAGATCGGCTGAGCGACGTCGGCGGGATCGATGACGTAGCTATACCCCGCGACGTCCTCCGTCTCACCCGGTCCAACCTTACGTATTTCCCCTGCCATCGTTTTTCTCTCGTTCATTGTGAGTAAAGGATGGCTTCTATAATTATGACACGATACGCGCGGCTCTTCCAGTCATGTCTTAGGGGACACCACCATTGCGCTGACCATGGTCATTTTTTGCCGCGATCGACGGCGTCCGCCGATCGCGGCGCGCTTGGCGGATTCGCGGCGGCGGCGTATGATGTTGCCGCTTTGTGCCGGAAGGGTGCGCGCGGCATGCACTCGGCGGTTGCAGGGGATTGCTTTTGCCCATCACTTCGCGTCTGGCGCGGCTCGCTGACACTCCATTCGCCCGCTTCGACGCCATTTTGGCCGAGAGCCCGCCGCGGCGGAGCCGATCGCCGATCTTGATGTCGCCGGCTGGCAAGAGAGCCCGGCGGTTGCGACGAGCCCTCGGCTTGGCGCATGCCGCGCCGCCGGGCGGCGCCGCGCGCAGCAGCCCGAAGGCGCGACAATGAGCCGGCCGCGCCCCGTGCCTCTGGCTTCCCCTCAGCAGGAAGAACCTCCATGGCAATGATGAGCGAAAGCCTCGAGCGGCGCGCGCCGCGCCGCCTGCTCTACGAGGCGGCGGGCCTGTTGCTGCTGATCGGCACGGTGCTGCTGGCGCTCGCCCTCATCAGCTACAACCGCGCCGATCCCTCCTGGAACCACGCCGTCGATGCGCTGCCGAGCAACATTCTCGGCCGCGCTGGCGCCGATCTCGCCGATCTCCTGTTCCAGAGCTTCGGCCTTGCCGCGGCGTTGCTGCCGCTGGTGCTGCTCTATTGGTCGGTCCGGCTGCTGCTCGGGCACGGCCTCGCCTGGCTCTGGCTGCGCCTGCTGCTGCTGCTGCCGGCGCTGATGCTGGCGGCGCTGATGCTCGCCGTCCTGCCGGCGCCGCGCCTCTGGCCGGTGGCCGCCGGGCTCGGCGGCTTTGCCGGCAAGCTGCTGGCCGCCGTCGCCGTGCATCACGCCGTGCCGGCGGCGCTCGCGGCGCTGGCCGCGGCGGCGCTCGCGGCGCTGCTGCTGCTGTTCGTCACCGGCCTCGCCATCGACGACTGGCGCAACGTCCTCCCCGCCGAGTCGCCGCCGCGCCGACGCGCGCCGGCGCGCCCCGCGCCTTGGGCGGCGCCGCGGGCCATCTTCGGCCGGCTGCTGGCCCGTCTCGGAGCGAGGAAGGAGCGGCTGCGGCACGAGCCCAGCTTCGACGCGCCGCCGGAGCCCGCGGCCGAGTCGCCGCGGATGACGGCCGAGAAGGTCGCCCGCCGCCACGCCGCCGTCGACCTGCCGGCCCGCGGCGCCCGGCGCGAGCCGGCGCGGCAGGCGACGCTCGATCTCGGCCCCGCCGATCGCCATCTGCTGCCGCCGCTCGACCTGCTGACGGCGCCGCCGCCGAGCAAGGGGACGCAGATCAACGAAGAGGCGCTGCAACAGAACGCCCGCATGCTGGAGAGCGTGCTCGAGGATTTCGGCGTGCGCGGCCAGATCGTCAAGGTGCGTCCCGGCCCGGTGGTGACGCTCTACGAACTCGAGCCCGCTCCCGGCATCAAGGCCTCGCGCATCGTCAGCCTCGCCGACGACATCGCGCGATCGATGAGCGCGATCTCGGCGCGCGTCGCGGTCGTTCCCGGCCGCAACGTCATCGGCATCGAGCTGCCCAACAGCAGGGCGGAGATGGTCTACCTGCGCGAGCTGCTGGCCTCCGATTCCTACGAGCGCGCCGCGGCGCGGCTTACCCTGGTGTTGGGCAAGGACATCGCCGGCGCGCCGGTGATCGCCGATCTCGCGCGCATGCCGCATCTGCTGATCGCCGGCACCACCGGTTCCGGCAAGTCGGTCGGCATCAACACCATGATTCTGTCCATCCTCTATCGCCTGCCGCCCGAGCAGTGCCGCTTCATCATGATCGACCCCAAGATGCTGGAGCTGTCGGTCTATGACGGCATTCCGCATCTGCTGTGCCCGGTGGTCACCGATCCGCGCAAGGCGGTGGTCGCGCTCAAATGGACGGTGCGCGAGATGGAGAGCCGCTACCGCGCCATGTCGAAGCTCGGCGTGCGCAACATCGAGGGCTACAACCAGCGCCTCGCCGAGGCCGCGGCGCGCGGCGAGGAGCTGATGCGCAAGGTGCAGACCGGCTTCGATCCCGAGACCGGACAGCCGGTGTTCGAGGACCAGCCGCTCGACACGACGCCGCTGCCGCTGATCATCGTCGTCGTCGACGAGATGGCCGACCTCATGCTGGTCGCCGGCAAGGACATCGAGGCGGCGATCCAGCGCCTGGCGCAGATGGCGCGCGCCGCCGGCATCCACATCGTCATGGCGACCCAGCGCCCCTCGGTCGACGTCATCACCGGCACGATCAAGGCGAACTTCCCCACCCGCATCAGCTTCCAGGTAACCTCCAAGATCGACAGCCGCACCATCCTCGGCGACAGCGGCGCCGAGCAGCTCCTGGGCCGCGGCGACATGCTGCACATGGCCGGCGGCGGCCGCATCACCCGCGTGCACGGCCCCTTCGTCTCCGACCAGGAGGTCGAGCAGGTCGTGCGCTTCCTCAAGGACCACGGCCGCCCGCCGGTCTATATCGACGAGGTGACCGCCGAGGACGAGGAGGCCGACGGCGAGCCGGCCGACGGCGAGGGCGAAGGCGGCGGCTCCGGCGATCAGCTCTACGACCAGGCGGTGGCGCTGGTCTGCCGCGAGCGCAAGGCGTCCACCAGCTTCGTCCAGCGCCATTTGCAGATCGGCTACAACCGCGCCGCGCGCATCATCGAGCGCATGGAGGCCGAGGGCGTGGTCAGCGCCGCCAATCACGTCGGCAAGCGCGAGGTGCTGGCGCGACATATCGACTGAGACCGGCGCAACGCGGGGGCTGCTCCGCGCGGCGCGGGCTCTTGCGGTTGCATCCTTCGACATGCGCGGGAGCAACCGCTGGCCCCGCCGGCGACACCGCCGCGCGTTGCGCCGATCCCCTTCCCGGGAACGCTTTGGCCGCCTATATCGTAGAACGCCCATGAGACCGCTTACCCGCCGCCATCTGCTTGCCGCGCTCGCCGCCGCCGCCGCGGCGCGCGCGCTTCCGGCGCGCGCCGAGACCGCGCGCGCGGCGCAGCTTTCCGCGCAGGACGCCGCGGCGCTCGGCCAGGTGCAGCAATACCTCGACGGCATCCGCACCTTGCGCTCGCGCTTTCAGCAATACGCCCAGGATGGCGGCGTCGCCGCGGGCACGATCTATCTGCAGCGCCCCGGCAAGATGCGGATCGTCTACGACCCGCCGACGCCGATCCTCATCGTCTCGGACGGGCGCGCGGTCTATTACTGGGACAGCAAGCTGGAGCAGCTATCGCAGATCGGCGTCGAGGACACTCCCGCCTGGTTCCTGCTGCGGCCGGAGATCAAGCTCAGCGGCGACGTGACCGTCACCGGCTTCCGCCACGAGCCCGGCGTGCTGCGCATCGCCATGGCCGAGACCAAAAGCCCCGATCAGGGCAGCCTTACCTTGGTGATGAGCGAGCGCCCGTTCGAGCTGAAGCAATGGACGGTAGTCGATCCGCAGCAGCGCCAAGTGACGGTGATGCTGGAAAGCCCGGAATACGGCGTGGCGCTCGATCCCAACCTGTTCTTCTGGACGCGCCAGACCTCGGGGCCCTCCTCGCATTGACCGCGGCCCGCGGGAAAGGAAAGGACGCCATGCGCCTGCCGCTGCTTTTCGCCCTGCTGCTGACCTTGCCCGTCCCTCCCGCCGTCGCCCAGCACAATGACGGCCGTCATGCCGGGGCGGCATCCTTCCACGTCCTGCGCCACGGGCATTTTTTCCGGTTCCGCGGCGGGCCCGCCGCGACTTTCCTGCCGGGCTATTGGGGCTGGAACGGCGATTGGGCGTGGGACGACACGTGGGCCATGGACGGCGCCGCGGCGCCGCGCCGGCAGGCGCGCCTTGCCGCCGAGACGCCGCCGAGCACCGAGACCACGCCGCAAGGCGTCACCATCATCCGCGGCCCCGGCTCGCGTCACCTCCCGCCCTGAGCGGCGGCGGTCAGGCTTTCAGCCGCGGCAGCAGGCGCTCGGCGTTGCCGCGCTCGATGGCGCGGCGTTGCGCCGGGCTGAGGCGCAGCGCGTCGAAGGCGGCGAGATTGTCGGCGATGGTGTAATAGGGATAGTCGCTGCCGAACAGCACCTGCGTTGCCGGCACCAGGCTGAGCAACGCCGCCATGGTCGGCGCAAAGGCCGAGTTGGCGGTGTCGTAATGCAGCTTGCGCAGCACGGCCGGGATGCCGTCGGGCGCGACCTCCGCCAGATCCGGACGGCTGCGGGAAGCGTTGACGATGCGGCCCGTCAGCACCGGGATCGAGGCGCCCGCATGGGAAAAGAGGAAGCGGATATCGGGATAGCGGGCGAAGACGCCGCCGAACAGCAGGCTCACCACCGCCCGGGCGGTGTCCTGGGGATATTCCAGCATCGCGGCCGGAATGCCCGGCAGGAGATGCCCGCAGCAATTGGGCGCGAGCGGATGGAAATAGACCAGCGCCTTGCGCCGGTTCAGCTCTTGGAACACCGGCGCAAAGCGCTTGTCGCCGGGCCAGACCTCGCCATAGCTGGTCATCAGCCCGATGCCGTCGGCCTCGAGCGTGTCGAGCGCATAGGCGATCTCGGCGAGCGTGCCGTCGACGTCGGGCATCGGCATCGCGGCGAACAGGCCGTAGCGTCCCTTGTGGTCGCGCGCCATCTGGGCGCCGTATTCATTGCACAGCCGCGCCATCTGCCGCGCGCCTTCGAGATCGCCGAACCACACCCCCGGCGTCGAGATCGACAGGATCGCGGTGGCGGTGCCGGTGCTATCCATTTCGGCGAGGTCGCGGTCGATCGACCAGTCGCGCTGCACCGGTATCAGCCCGCCGAGCCCTTCGCGCTTGCCCCAATCCGCCAGCGGGCCGAGATAGTCCGGCGGGAAGAAATGGTGATGCACGTCGACCCGGCGCCGCCCTGCCGCCTGCGCGCCCGCCGGCAGTACCGCGGTTGCGCCGAGCGCCGCCAGCGCCGCGAGAAACTGCCGGCGCGAGCCGGCGGCGTGATCGTGAGCCATGGCGTCCTCCCGAGACCGGTTCTATCGCGATTGGCTAAGAGTTAGCCGATCGGACTGCCGATGGGAAGGCGGAATGCCCCACCCGGCCTGCGTTTGGAACGATCTCGTCCGAAGGCGGCGGCCTTATCATTGTCTGAGAAGATGCGTTTCTCGTGCGTCACTCATTAAACGAGGAAGTATCAACAGAGAATCTATCAACAATCGCCTTGAGTCGCGGCGCGTCATTTTCAAAGTGGCCTTCGACCTGCGCCGGGAAGCTCTCGGTAGTGGATGTTGCATCGTTTTTGTCGCCGTATCCCAGAATAACGTAGACTGTCGCTACCGCAGTAAAGCCTTCGTCTGTTGTGAAAATGCCTTCAGGCACTACCTGAATCTCGTCCACGGAGGTGCGCTCAGAAAGAGCATCGAGATCTTTCCATGCGGATGAGCTTTGAATGTCGAACTTGTCAATCGCATCGATAACCGCGCCGAGTTGGGCGGCGTCGGTCAGCGGGCGTCGAGGTCTCGACCCGGTTGCCTTCGGTATCATCATTTTACCTCACCGCTCCCAATCCGGTCCGATTGTGGTATTGCCAGCCCAGCCGGGCGCAGAGACCATCCAGTCCACCTTTGATTCTCTGTGCGTCAATTCCGAGGTAGAAGAGTTTACGCTGAAAGAACGCCCGCATATCGCCTGGAATGTCAAAAATATTAGCAGATTTTTCGAGCAGCGCAGTCCACGGATCGACCGGCTTGGGATGGACGCTAAACAGCCCGCCCTGGGTAACGATCCGGGTCGTCAAAGCGCGAGGTAGGAGAAATTTGATCCCATCCAAGTCAAAGGGATCGGCGTCACGCCTGGGATCAATTACCGTTCTTGGGGAAACACTCCACGCAACGACACGCGCCGTGACGTCGCGCGCCAACGGCCGTATCTGAACCGTCTTATCTTCGTGCGTGTACTTTACGTCCGGCTCCCCCGTCACGGCGAAATAGGCGCCAACCAGAGGATTGGTGGTCCAATCCAGAAGACGCGTTGGAAGACCGTGATGTTGCGCGAGGGCCAGTCTGTCCCAGTCCGTCAGACGGGAGGTGTCGATAAACTCGCTTGATCGGCGCTGAGCCCCTCCCGCAACCTCCAACCGAAGAAAAATCCAACCCCACTCCGCGCCGCCCGTCGCGCCACCGATCAACACTGCCAAATTCGGGAAACCCCTTCACACCATCGAAATCGCATCGAGGTCATGAATAGGTGCGGCTAGACCGGCCTCTGATCACTGTACCCACATACGCTGAAACACGCTTGTTCAGCGGACACTATGCACCGGCAGGCCGTTATTTTTTGCATGGAAACACTTCGGATAATGCGCGCGCCACAGCTAGCCGATCTTCGCGGATTCGCGGTGTTTGAAGGCTGCAAGTGATTGAATTTGCTTAATGTGGGTAGGTCAGGTCTGCACTACAAGGGGTTTGGCGGCGGCGCTTGGGCGGGGTTGATCTTGGGTGGTGGCTGCGGCGGAAGGTCGAGCTTGAGCTTGTCGAGGAGCAATCTGAGCTCGGGCTCCGATTCGGTGTAGCGGGTCAGCGTGATGACGCGGGCATCGGTGGTGGGGATTTGCACGTCGATCATCTGCACGGCGGCGAACTTTTCCAGGACGCTGCGCGGGGTGAGGCCCGGCGCCAGGGCGCGCAAGCGCCTGCCCAAGGTGACGTGCAGGCAATCGAATCGAGGCGCGTAGAAACATGACGGCCGCAAATTATCCCCAGAGCGCGCCCCAAGAAAACAGCCTTGGTCTGCACTACTGCCTTTTCCGCGACCTCAGCTCAGGCCGATCAACCACTTGCACCCCCCAAAATCTCAAAAGCTCAGCCGAATCCGCGAAGATCGGCTAACGATGCGGGCTGCTCCGACTGATCGGGATGATCGGCAAGCCACTTTTTCGCGACGGCAACGCCCTTTTGTAAGGTCGTCAGTGGCGGCACACAGGCAGTAACTCCCTCTACAGGCGCATTGGAGATGATCTCGAATTCACTGTGCCGGTCGCGCTGCTGCCCCAGCTCGCCCAGGCCCTTGCCGTTTCGGTCGAGGACCTGATCGGCACCGCGACACAGCCGGCGCGCCGCGGCCCAGCTCCCAAGCTGCAGCAAGTCGAGCGCATCCAGCGCCTGCCCAAGGCGCAGCAGCGTTTCGTCATGCAGATGATCGACACCGTGCTCCAGCAAGCGGCGCGGTGATCGCCGCGACCATGCCGCCGATCGGCGGCTCAGGGAAGCTCAAGGAAAGCGCTACGGCGCAACTCTCGTGGTAAGAGGGCTGAGGCAGCCTCACTCAGTCTTGCACGCTTGCCGAACCTCTGTCGGGCCGGCGGCAGGCGGTCAAGGGCGGCGCAGCCGTCGCGCCAGCGAGCGGCCGCAGAGCGGCCGACCCTTGACGGCATGACGACGGCCTGGCCCGCTCACCGCCTCGCGCAATGCGACCCGCGCGTGCGACGAGATCGGCATCACGGCACGATTCCGCGATGCCTCCATCGCTATCGAGCTATCTCAACCGCTTGGCGCCAGCATGCCGCCATGCCGGCCTTCATGCCTCCATACAAAACGATGTGCAGACAACGACATGCGCCACACCTGGCGCCATTCCTTTTATCTTGCCCTCCAAAAATCCCGCGAGAGGGCCCACCTCCTCGCCGCAAAATCATTGATTATGCTCGAAGCACTTGCCTCTAGGAGGCACGCGCAACACGGTATCAAGCTCATATGATGGCATTATAAAATAAGGATATGACCTGATAAGTGTCTTTATCGCCTCATCTTCCTTTCCTAGGTAGCGAGTGCCAGAATTAATTTTAATTTCAAAACCGCCATTCTGAAGAACAACTTGCTCATACCGAACCGTATGATCGTCGCGCAATTCAAAATATTTTCCACCTTGGTCGGCCTGCCGAAAAATTATTATTGCGCGGCCTCCGTTTGCCATCTCACAGCTGGAAACAAAGATGATGGAGTCGCTTTCTTTTAGCTGTTTGGCATAGACGCTAAACAGAAGCGACGGCTCGTTGCTTGCTCCATGAGCGTTATCGATCCTGCATAAAGAGATCATCATAAGAAGCATAAGGGAGAGCCGCTTCATTGCGAGTTGGGTCCTCTGCCGTAGATTCCTATGAACGCTGGGTTAGGGATGCGGTCACTCGGAACACTGTTCCGGAAGGGTCCGAGCTGCATTAGTAGGGGTTGTCCCTGGAAAGTCGATGGAAGCTGGCTTCCGCCCATGAAGAAATATTTGGCTCCGCCGGTGGGATCGCCGCCAGGGTTCTGTAGGACCTGCTGGGCCGCCGCACCGGATTGGCTAAACGCGTCAACAGCAGCCGGGACGCCATTTTGAATTGCCGCTTGTTCTTGAGCTGACAAATTGCTGTCTTCCAAGCCACCGTAAATTCCGGCCTGAATGCGGTTCTCTGCAACGTAGCCGATGTCCACACGAGCATCGTAGATTCCGTCGCCGCTCAGCGAGGATGTTTCGTTGTAGATGGTCCCTTGGAGCTGGTCGGCGGTGTATTGCCCCGGCGGGCCGTAGCTCTGATGCTGATATGCATTGAAGAGATATTCGTAGGCAGCGGTTACAGCGCCGTTAGCGAAACTGCCCCCTCCGACCGCGGCGGCAGTGCCGCCGATAGTTACCCGTGCAACCCCCTCGCCGACCGTGCCGAGGTCCAGCTTGGTGATCTCCGGTCCCGCGAAATCCGAGACGCCGGCCGCGAGGAACCCGCTCGTGAAGTCGTGTCCCGCGGCGACACTCGTCACGCCGCCGGCGAAAGCGTGTACGCCGGCGCTTTCCGCGGCACCCTCCCAATCGATCGAGCCCTGGGGTCCGTTGGGCAAGGCCCAGTTCTGCGTGATATCTCCGATGCCGGCTAACACGCCCGCCGTAAAGGCGCCGACAAGCGCCCCCTCCAGGCTACCGGTCGCTATCCCGCCGGCGATCGCGCCGCCTATGGCAGCGCTTGCGATCGTCGCTGCCGCCCCACTGAGACTGAGCGCGCTTCCGACGAGACCGATCACCGCGGGCTGCACGAACACCACCGCTACGGCGATCGCCAGGATCACCTGCGGATGGGAGATGATGCTGGAGACGATATTGGCGATCGCGCTGAAGAGGTGGCAAAGCCCCAGGAAGCAATGCCCGCTGGGGTCCGAATAGGCGAGCGGGTTGTCGTAGACGTAGCTGTAGCGGTTGAGGCTCTGGGCGTTGTAGGGGTCCTGCACGACGGGATCGGCGCTGGTGAAGCGGCCGAGCGTCGGGTCGTAGACCCGGCCGTTCATGTGCACCAGCCCGACATCGGCGAGCTGCTCCTGGCCGGTGAAGCCGCGCGTCGTCTGGTCCTGCTCCGGCAGGATGCCGGTGGCGTCGTCCGCCCAGGTGGCGGGGTTGCGCTGGCGGCCCCAGGCGTCGTAGGAGAGGCGCTGCACCACATTGGCGTTCTCGTCCGTCAGCACCGCCACCGAACCAAGATGGTCCTTGTGGAAGTAGCGCGTCGTCACCACGGGATTCAGCGGGTTGCTGATGGTGTTGAAGCGGACGCCGACCATTGCGCCGTCCGCCATCAGGTACTCGTTCCAGGTGACGCTCGTGCCGCCCCCGCCCGTCACCAGCTCCGCATAGACCGGGCCCGCCGCGATGTAGAGCGTCGTTACCGTCGCGCCGGCATTGGTGTCCGTCTTCGTCAGCCGCTGATGCTCGGTATCGTGGGTGAAAGACACGTTGGTCGTGCCGAGGCCGATGCTGTTCGGCAGGTTGAACGAGGTGTAGCCGATCGTCCGGCCCATCCCCGCGGTCTGGTTGCCGTTGGCGTCGTAGCCGAAGGTGCTGGCGATGGTGACCGTGCCGCCGCTGATGCTGGTCACCGCATGGGGCCGCGGCTGGCCCGGCGCGGGATAGGTGTAGGTCCCGGCCTCGGGCTTGGCGGTGATGTCGCCCAGCATGTCATAGGCGAAGGTCTTCACCGGCGGGTTTGCCGGGCTTCCCGTGATCGTCGCCTGCGTCAGCCGGTCGAGGCTGTCATAGGTCAGGCTCTCGGCGAGGCCCTGGTCGAGGTCCTGCCGCTCCGTCAGATTGCCCAGCGCGTCATAGCTGAAGGCGAGGTTCTCCACCTCCCCTTCCGACGGCGTCACCGCATGGATGCCGAGCAGCCGGCCGGTGGCGGGATCGAAGCTCTGGCTGGTGCTGACCCCGTTGCCCGCCGTCTGCTGCGTCAGATGCAGCTCGGCGTCCCGCGCATTGGCCGTCCAATAGGCCTGGCCCGTCGACGCGTTGCCGAGCTGGCTCAGATAGCCGAGGCTGGTATAGCTGTATTGCGCCTGGAAGCCCGAGGGGTATGTCGCCGCGCTGATCCGGCTCGCCGAATCATAGGCCGTGGCCACGGTGTAGCTGCTGCCGCCCACCGTGAACGCCGCCTGGATCGGCCGGCCCAGGCTGTCGTAAGTGTAGCTGCGCTGATAGCCGTTGCTCGGGCCGGCGGTAACGCTGGCGGAGGCGAGCTTGCCGATGCCTTTGCCCGGCGCGGTGTCATAGACCCAGTTGCTGGTCATATCGGGCTCGGTGCGCTGCACCAGCCGGCCCAGCAGGTCGTATTGATAAAGGCTGGTCTGGCCCTTGGCGTCGGTCTGGCTGACCAGTTCGCTCAGCACGTCATAGGCATAGCTCCACGATCCCATGTCGGGATCGTTCATCGCCACCTTGCGCCCGCGCGTGTCGTAGGTGTAGGTCGTGACGTTGCCGGCGGGATCGGTCGTCTGGATCGGCTCGCCGAAGGGATCATAGACATAGGCGGTGACCTGCCCGGCGGCGTCGGTGACGCTCGCCACCAGGCCCTGGTCGTTCTTCACCGTGGTGCGCGTCTGGCCCAGCGCGTTGGTCGCTGAGATCGTGAGCCCGTGATAGGCGCGCGTCGTCGTGCTGCCGTCGGGATAGGTCGCCGTGACCACCCGGCCCAGCGCATCGCGGCTATAGACCGTGTTCTCTGGCGTGCCGCCCGAGACGAAATTGGGCCGGCTCTTCTGCTGCACTCGGCCGAGCGCGTCGTATTGCGTCGCCACCCGGCTCAGGCTGCCGTCGAAGACCTGCGTATCCTGGGCGATGACGCGGTCGAGCGCGTCGTAATAGGCCGTGCTCTGCGGCCCGTTCTGCGTCACGCCGTCCGAGGCCAAGGGCGTCGCCTGCACCAGATAGGCGCCGTTCGCGGGACAGCTCGCCGTGCCGCCGTTGACGCCGCTGCAATAGAGATAGGCATAGGCCGTCTGCGTCCCGTCGGCGCGCGTCTCCAGCGTCTTGCGCCCGAAGGCGTCGTAGGTCCAGGTCGTGGTGAGGCCGTTGGGGCCGGTATGGCTGGTGGGCGTGCCGAAGCGCGGATCATAGGCCCAGCTCTCGCTCTGCCCCAGCGCGTTGCTGGCGCCGATGGCGAACTGGCCCAGGCCGTCATAGCTGCTGCTCGTGCTGCGCGTCGTGACGCCGGAGCCGCTCACCGTCGCCTGCAGCTTGTTGCCGTAGGCGTCGTAGGTGTAGGCGGTCGCCAAGCTGAGCGACGGCGTGTTGGGCTCGATCACCTCCTGGGTCAAAAGCCCCGAGGCCGGGTCATAGGCGAAGGAGGAGGTGCGCGTCAGGCTCGTCGTCGCATCGGCGCTGCCGGCGCCGAGCAGCGCGGGCAGCGCCGCGGCGAGGGCCGCAAGGTGCTTGCCGTGCCGTCTCATGTCCTTCCCCCCTCTTCGCGTTCCTTCTCATGATTGGCGAGGGCGAGGGCACGCGTCGAGGCGCATCACCGCGGCAGCAGGCCGCGCGAGATGCCTCCGCCAGCCTGACGCGTCCGCGTCGCTCGCCGAGATCGGGAATTGGCCGAGGCTGCGGAGCTGCGCCACCGCCGCCTCGCGCGACGGCGCCTCGAGCACGCCCGCAACCACCGCGCCCGATCCCGTCAGCGCCCTATAGCGAAAGCTCGCCATTCCCCCGCCCTTTGGCATTTTCGCTCGACCGCGGCGGCTCGGCTCGGCAACGGCTGAAAGTCACCCTCTCTCACTTTCGGCAGTGAAGGTGACTTCTCATCCCTCGCAACCCTAGAACTCACCAAGCCCCCGATTTAATTTCCCCTTTGGCGCAATATACGCCGAAAAAGGGCGCTCGGCTACGCTTCGGTCGTTGCGAATGGCCTGACGTTTCTGGTTCTTTGATCGGACCATTCAGGTCCGCTCGACATTGACCAAAATGGCGCCACTGGCAATCCCTGCATGCTTTTCACAGCCCGGCGCCGGCGCCTTTTCAGCCAAGAAGGTGGCCGACCCCCGCTTGCATCGGCCTCGCGATCGGGCCAAGGTTCTCTCATGCCAATGACCGCCTCGACCGAGCCGTTGCCGCTGGTGGGATTGCCGTGCTGCACGCGCATGGTCGGCGAGCACCCCACCCATTGGGTCGGCGAGAAATACATTGCCGCGGTGAGCGACGCGGCCGGCGCCATGCCGCTGCTGGTGCCGGCGCTGGGCGGACGGCTCGATCCCGACGACCTCGTCCGCCGCCTCGACGGGCTGCTGCTCACCGGCAGCCCCAGCAATGTCGAGCCGCATCACTATGACGGCGCGCCGAGCGCCGAGGGCACGCTGCACGACGCCAAGCGCGACGCGCTCGCCCTGCCGCTGATCCGCGCCGCGATCGAGGGCGGCTTGCCGGTGCTGGCGATCTGCCGCGGCATCCAGGAGCTGAACGTCGCGCTCGGCGGCACGCTGCACCAGCGCGTGCATGAAGTGGCGGGGCGGATCGACCACCGCGCGCCGGACGGCACGGCGGAGCGGTGCTACGCGCATACCGCCCATCGCGTCCACCTGACGCCGGGCGGCGTGCTGGAGCGGCTCGCCGGCGCGCGCGAGCTCGCCGTCAATTCGCTGCACGCGCAAGGCATCGACCGGCTGGCGCCGGCGCTCGCGGCGGAAGCCGAGGCGCCGGACGGGCAGATCGAGGCGGTGCGCCACCGCACCGCGCCCTTCGTCATCGGCGTGCAATGGCATCCCGAGTATCGCGTGCTCGACAACGCCTTCGGCCGCACGCTGTTCGCCGCCTTCGGCGCGGCCTGCCGCGACGTCGCGCGCCGGCGGCGCGGCCGATGAGCTCAGGCGGGGCGGGCGATGCGGTCGAGCAGCCGGATCAGCAGCCGCTGATCCTCGGC
This sequence comes from Allostellaceae bacterium, assembly GCA_035623985.1. Lineage (GTDB taxonomy): Bacteria > Pseudomonadota > Alphaproteobacteria > ATCC43930 > CGMCC-115725 > DAHUYF01. The sequence goes on from DASPSJ010000029.1 coordinate 33,736, forward strand.
GCTGAGCCCGCGGGCGATGTGACGCTCATGCGCGCGCACCATCTCCTCGAGCCGCTGCAACAGGTGCAGTCCGCTCGGCGACAGCCGCAGCGCGTGCGAGCGGCGGTCCTTGGGCGCGGGGGCGCGGGTGACGAGGCCGCGCGCCTCGAGCCGGTCGATCACGGCGACGACGGTGGAGCGGTCGATGCCCAGCGCATGGCCGAGTTGCGTCTGGCTCAACCCGGCATTGCCGGCGATCACCGAGAGGACGCCGAACTGGCCGGGCGTGATGTCGGCTTCGCCCATGGTCTGGGCGAAGTGCTGGAACACCGCGACCTGGGCGCGGCGCAGGTGATATCCCAGCAGGTTTTTCAACAGGCCGAGCTCGACGGCGTTGTCGGCGGGCTTTCGCGGGTTTTTGCTCTTCATGGCCTGGGTTCTGCCGTCCCGATCGGGCGGCAGAGAATGCAGTAAATCGCCCGATCGACACAAGCGCCATCGCCGGCATGCTGCCCCCGATCGATCGGTCGCGACTTTGCCAATCATCATGGCCGTGACGCCGCAGGAGAGGAATCGACGACATGGCCGACCGCCGCTTTCGCTCGCTGCCCGAGGTCGAGACCTTCCTCGTCGCCGCCGACGATGGCGCGAGCCTGCCGGTCTATGCGCTGGGCAGGCGGCCTGGCGCGCCGGCGCTGCTGGTCGGCCATGCCAACGGGCTCGCTGCCGGCTCCTACGGCCCTTGGCTTGCCATGCTCGCCGATGATTTCGAGGTCTTCGCCTATGATGCGCGCGGCCATGGCGGCGCATCCTGGCCGGACGGCGCGCTCGAGGCGGTGTTTCACGTCGACCGCTTCGCCGACGATCTCGCGCGCGTCGCCGCGGCGGTGACGGCGCGGCTTGGCGGCCGGCGGCTTTATCTCGCGGGCCACTCGCTCGGCGCCGCCGCGGCCTTGCGCCTGGCCGCGCGCGGCGGCGCGCTGCCATGGGCCGCGGCGCTGCTGTTCGAGCCGCCGGTGTTTCCCGATGCGCGCTCGCCGCATTTCACCGAAGCGGCGGCGAAGCAGACGCCGCTCATCGCGCGCAGCGCGCGCCGCCGCGCCGATTGGCCGAGTCCCGAGGCGCTCGCCGCGGCGCTGGGCGGGCGCGGCATGTTCCGGTATTTTCGCTTCGACCTCCTCGCCGCGCATTGCCGCGCCGCGCTGCGGCCGCTGCCGCAGGGCGGCTACACGCTGGCCTGCCCGCCGGAGGTCGAGGCGGCGATCTTCCGCGGCGCCCGCACCGCCGATACCTGGCAGCGCCTTCCCGCGATCGCGGCGCCGCTGCATTTCGTCGGCGGCGATCCCGCCATGCCCGAGCGCGGCTGGGTCAGCGCCGTGTTGCCGGAGATGACCGCGCGGGTTCCCGGCGCGCGCCTGACCTGGCTCGAAGGCGCTGGTCACATGATGATCTTCGAGCAGCCCGAACGCTGTCGCCGGCTCGTGCTTGAAGACATGCGCCGCGCCGAAACCGGGCTGGTCCGCCGCGGGACTTGAAATGCGGCCGTGTTCGTGTATCTTCAACTTTTGATGGCAGTTTGGTAGCGATCGGCCGTGTGGGTGGGGAAGATCATGGAAACTGCTGACAACCGGCCTCGGAGCAGGCGCCGGGCGCGCAAGCGCCGGCGCGGCGCGCAGGACATTTATGCCGGCGAAAGGCTGCGCGTTGCCCGCCAATTGGCGGGGGTGAGCCAGACGGAATTGGGCGATGCGCTGGGTGTCAGCTTCCAGGCGGTGCAGAAATATGAGAGCGGCGAGAACCGGTTGAGCGCCGGCCGCATGGTCGTCGCCGCGGCCTTTCTCGGCGTCGACCTCGCCTTTTTCGCCAAGGAGCGGACGCCGCTGCCGGACCAGGACGATCCCTCGACCGGCTTCACCAACGAAGAGATCGACGTCATTCGCTCGTGGCGCGCGCTCCGTTCCGAGGAGCTGCGCGGCGAGGTCAAGCGCTTGTTGCGGACCATGGCGGCAGCCATGGCCGAAGGGGGCTCCGGTACCCGCTGATCCCCGCAAGGCATGTCACGACGCGGTTGAGCCCGAGGCCGCGATCGTCGATACTTGGCAGCGATATCGGCGCCTTGGGTGCAGAAGTCGAGAGATCAAATGCCCGCCAGCTTTCTGATCGACGACACCGGTACGGTATGGCCGGCCAATTCCGCCGCGCTGGCGCGACGGCTGGGCTATATCGATGCGCATGTCGATCTCGCCCACTTTGCCGTGCAAGAGCGCGGCGCCATTCACATCCGCTCGATCGAGGAGGGCGCGCGCGTGACGCTGCGCCCCGGCAGGTTCTCGCATGTGGCCCTGGCCGGCGCGCTGCAGACGCTCAACGACATGGCGCCGGCGCGCGTTCTGCTCGTCACGCGCGCGGGCGCCGAGAGCAATATCGAGTTCTTCACCAGCGTCTTCGCCTTCATCGAGCGCGCCGAATTGCTCGCCGAGGATCCGCCGATCGAGATCAAGGTGCCGCGTTATTCCGTGCCGCGCAGCTTGCGCAACCTTGCCACGGCGTCTTTCTCCATGGTGCGGCCGATCGTCGACCTCTGGAAGGACCGGCGCGGCGTGTTTGGCGAGGAGGTGCGCAACGCGCTCGTTGCCACCAAGTTGTTTCAGCGGACGATTCTCGTGCGCAAACCGCCAAATTCGTCTCGGCTTATCACGGAGCATTTTGGCGCCGGCATCATGATCATGCGTCCGTGCGAGTCGCTGCTGACGATCGGACACGAATTGAACGAATTGCCCGATCGCGATTATGGCGCCTGGATGGCCGAAGCCTATGCCGAGACATCGCTCTCTCGGCGGCTACGGCTGGAATCGGTCCGCGCCTTTGTCCGCACCTCGGCCGGCACGACGTTGCGCACCCGCTATGATCGGGTGCTTATGCCCTGGCACGGCAAAGACAATGACCTCTACGTGATGTGCCTGTCGATTCAGCGTGAAGTTCCCGTCGTCGTATCGGCGCCGGTCGGCGCGGGGCGGCCTATACCGGAGTTGTGAAAGGCGAATCGGGCAAACGCCAAAAGGGGGGATGGTGAAAGAGGATGGCCGGCGTCATCGGAACACCACCGACCAACTCGTAGGCGGATGCCTGTGGAGGGAGC
>DASPSJ010000033.1:0-24056 GCA_035623985.1 Allostellaceae bacterium
TAATCGGCAATCGTGAGCTGGTTGCCGCAGAGGTATTGGTTGTTCGGCCCGATGAAGTAATCGTTGAGGACTTTCAGCCACCGCTTCGAGTTCTCTTGTCCGAGTTCGATCGTCGCCGCCTGCGCCTCATCGCTCCGCCGCTTCATGTGCGGGAAAAGCTGCGGATAGCAGAGATTGTACGCCCAATCGCGATAGAAGTTGGTGTTGATCCAGTCCATGACCTCGTTGACCTTGGCGCGGGCCTTCAAGTCTTTCGGGTAAGTGGGCGATCCGATCTTGTCGGCGAGGTATTTGAGGATCGACGAGCTTTCGGTGAGGCGGAAATCGCCGTCCTCGAGCACCGGGATCATCTTGTTGGGGTTGATCTTGGCGAAGGGCTCCTTGAGATGCTCGCCGGTGAAGAGATCGACCACCTGCATCTCGCAGGCGATGTTGCTGTCGGTGATGAACTGGATGACCGGGCGGCTCGTGGTCGAGGCCGGGTGCATGTAGAGCTTCATGTCGGCGCCTCCCTCGCAGGTTCGTTGTGGAGATGCCTATCCATGACACATCCCCGGGGAAACGCCAAGCGGCTCGGCGCGCCGCGCCGGCGCGCCGCCGCGTGGGATGCGTCCCACGCCGCCGCGGCCCTGCGCGGCTCAGGCTCGAGGATGGTCGGGCGGCGCGCTCAGGCCCAGGCGACGCTGGTGGCGGCCTTCTTCTCGGGCTGGAGAATCTCGGCCAGCAGCCGCATCGTCTGATGCATCACCGGCCAGGGCAGCTTGCCCGACTGATAGCGCCCGGTGAGCACCTGCCAGCAATAGACCGCGTGGCTGCCCTTGCCGAGGCCGCTGCCGAGGCTCCAATAGGCCTTGCCGCAATTCCTGAGGAAGCCGAGGAACTCGCTCGAGCTGGCCTTGTGCTTGAACATCTTGTCGTAGGCGTCGGTGTACTCGCGCAGGATCGTGTCGACGCCGTGCCATTCGCGGCGAAGCTGATCCTTCACCAGCTCCAGCGTCGCCAGCAGCTTGGTGCGCTCGTCATTGGGGATGGCGCCGAACGGCACCTCGATGCCCTTCAGCCATTTGGCGAGGGCGACGAGGAGGGACTGCACCCGCGCGTATTGGAAGGCGTAGAAATTGATGCCCTTCCAGGCGGCGAAGATCTCGAGCGCCTTGTTCTCGGGCAGGCGGAAGGCGTCGATCAGCGGCGCGAGCGCCGCCACGTCCTTCGCCTCCCAGATCTTCTCGACCAGCCGGCGCGTCTTCTCGTCCGAGGACATGGCGTCGGGAAACGCCGCCTTCACCAGCGGCTCGAAGCGCTGGAGGATGAAAATCTCGATCTCCTTCCATTGCTCGGGGCTGATCTCGAAATAAGCCTCGTTGACGGCGATCCCCACGCGCTGGAAGACGTCCTTCATCAGGAAGGGATCGAGGGAGGGCAGGCCATCGAGCGTCTCCAGGATGCGCAGATCCTCGGCAAGCGCCTCCTGGGTCACCGACGGGTTCTGGCCGAAATTGTCGATGATGCTCTGCTGGAGATGCGGATCGTGCAGGAAGATGGTGCGGCCGCCCTCGTAGATATCGTGCTCGTTGAAGGGGAAATAGAGCTTGGTGCCGACCGGCGGGCAGCGCGGCCCCTTGCGCTCGGCCTCCGGCACCGCGTCCTTGATCAGCACGATGTTGTTGAGCGGCGGGTTGCGGAAGAAGCGCTGGGCGTTGGCGTCCTTCTCCAGCAGCTTGCGCGTCAGCGCGTTGCAGTTGAAGACCCTGGCGGAGCCGGCGTCCAGCATCGGCTTCAGATATTTGACCGACATGATGTCCCGCGCCGCAGGCGGCGCCCGTCCTGTGGAAGACCCGTGATGCCTTATCCTTACCAAGCCCTGGTTAAGGCTTGCTCAAGATGGTTACGGGGGCGGTACGGCGCAGTCCCGGCCGGGCGCCGGGCGGCAGGACCATGACGATCCCCGGCCATGCCCACCTTCAGGGAAGTTTTCTTTAATTAGAACCTTTTGATAGAGGAAGCGCCCGATGCGGCAGACCTGACCCGGCAAGACTTGCCGCCGCGCCGGCCGGCGCCGGGAAATCCCGCGCGGTTCGGCGCCCTTTGCCGTGGCACGCGGCTTGCGAGCGCCGGCAGCGGATCATCGGACCGCGAGGTCGCCGCCGGGAGTGGGATCATGAGCCGGATCGGAATTGCCGGGCTTGGCGTATTGGCGTGGTGCGCCGTGGCGCCGCCCGCCGCGGCGCAGTTCTACAGCCTCGAGGGGCGCTTCGAGTGCCTCAACGACCCCAAAGCGGTGTGCTTCGATGCGACCTCGGACGGGCCGATGGCGAAGCCGAGCGGGACGGCAACCCCCGCCGCCGCCCGCCGCCCGCCGCGCCAGCGCCAGACGCCGCAGCCGGACGCCGCGCCGCGGCAGGCCGAGGCCGCCGATCCCCTGCGCGAGATCGCCCACCGGATCGAGAATGGCCATCCCGCGGCCGAGGACCCGGCCGCCTTGCGCCGGCTGGCGGAAGCCGGCGACAAGCGGGCGCTGGAGCTGCTTGCCTGGTGCAATCTGAGGGGCTTGGGCGTGGCGCGCGACCCGCTCCAGGCCTATCTGCTCTATGGCGTCGCCGCCGGCGTCGGAGTCGCCGCAGCGCGCCGGAACCAGGCGATCATCTACGAGAACGACCTCACCTCCGAGCAGCGCCAGCAGGTGCTGCTGATCGAGAACGGCGGCGTCGCGGCGCAGGCGGAATAGGCCGGCGCGGCTTAGTGAAGCTTGTGCGGCGGCGCCGCGGTCTCAAGCAGCGCCTCGATGGCCCGCCACACGCGGCGCCACTCCGCCGCGCCGGCGCAATCGCTGCGCTCGATGCAGAGACCGATGGAATGCATCGCATAGACCGGCGCATGCCTGCCGAACCTCGTGATCAGCGCGCCCGCCTTGCGCCAGATATCCCGGTCGCTCGCCACGCCCATGGCCTCGCCTCGGGTTCCTCGCCCTCGCCTCTTCCGGCACGATCATGGGTCGGCACCGTCGGTGGACGAGGCGCCGGATCCCGACTATAATTTCACGTTGCGTTATATTCCAAAATATATAGCGAAGGCAAGCAGCATGATGGACCGAGGACCGGCGCCTCGCGCGCGCCAAGGCGGCGCGGGGGAGGCTTTCATCGAGCACGCGACGAGCAAGAGGAGAGTGCCATGAAGATGAGCGCGCGCAATCACTTTGCCGGCACCGTCACCGATGTGAAGAAGGGCCAGGTCATGGCGCAAGTGACCGTCGATATCGGCGGCGGCAACAAGGTGATGTCGGCGATCTTCGTCGAGAGCGCCGAGGATCTCGGCCTCAAGGCCGGCGACAAGGTGACCGCGGTCATCAAATCGACCGACATCATGATCTTCAAGGACTGACCCTCGCCCGCGCGGCAGGCGCTTGCGCCACATCGTATTTTGGCGGATATAGCGCGGCGACGCTCGCGCAGGGGAGGAGAACCATGACGCCGGTGCGCCACTTTCGCGCCGCGGCAGCGGCGACGCTGCTGGGGATCATCGCGCTCGGCGCCGCGCCGGCGGCGCGCGCCGAGGAGATCCTGGTGTTTGCCGCGGCGAGCCTCAAGAACGCGCTCGACGATGCCGCCGCCGCCTATCAGCGCCAAGGCGGCGACAAGGTCGGCGTTTCCTACGCGGCGAGCTCGGCGCTGGCCAAGCAGCTCGAAAGCGGCGCGCCCGCCGACATCTTCATCTCCGCCGATCTCGACTGGATGGACTATGCCGAAGAGCGCCATCTCATCAAGCCGGAGACGCGCAAGAACCTGCTCGGCAACCGCCTCGTCCTGATCGCGCCGACATCGAGCGATCTCAAGGTCGAAATCAAGCCCGGCTTCCCGCTCGCCGCGCTGCTCGGCGGCGGGCGGCTCGCCATGGCCGATCCCGACGCCGTGCCGGCGGGAAAATACGGCAAGGCGGCGCTCGAGAAGCTCGGCGTCTGGGCCTCGGTCGAAGCGAGCGTGGCGCGCGCCGAGAACGTGCGGGCGGCGCTCTTCTTCGTCTCGCGCCGGGAGGCGCCGCTGGGCATCGTCTATGAGACCGACGCCGCCGCGGACGCCGGCGTCAAGATCGCCGCCGCCTTCCCCGAGGACACGCACCCGCCCATCGTCTATCCCATCGCGCTGACCGCCGCCGGCAAGAACCCCGGCGCCGCGGCCTTCCTCGCCTTTCTGGAATCGCCGGCGGCGAAGCCGTTCTTCGAGAAGCAGGGTTTCACCGTCCTGCCCTAGCCTCGACGGGTGGTCCCGCCGCGGAAGCTTCGCCGATCGGACGAAGCGGCTGGCCGGCATTTCCCGCGCACGCTAGCATCGCGCCATGGCCAAGCTCACCCTTCGCATCGACCTCGCGCCGAGCGGCGCCGTCGGGCCGGGCAAGATCCGGCTGCTCGAATACGTCGACGAAATGGGCTCGATCTCGGCCGCCGGCAGGGCCATGAACATGTCCTATCGCCGCGCCTGGCTGTTGATCGACGAGCTGAACCGCCTGTTCAGGAACCCGCTGGTGGCAACGCGGCTCGGCGGCAACGCCGGCGGCGGGGCGGAGCTCACGCCCTTCGGCAAGAGCCTCGTGCGCCATTATCGCGACATGGAAATCGAGGCTCACGCCGCGGTGGCGCCGCATCTGAGAGCGTTCCAGGTCGAGCTGGCGGCCGCCCGCCCCCGCCGCCCGGCGCGCAAGCGGGCAGCGGAAAAAGAAGAAGAAGACGCCTAGCCGGTTGCCGGCGCGGCCGCACGCGGAAAGTTAGGAGGACGGCACCGGATCGCGCGCCTCGTCCGCCATCGCGCGCAGCGGCGCGATCGCCGCGAGAAACGCCGCGAGGCTCGCGCTGCGCAGCGGGATCCATGGCTTGCCCGACTGCCGGCACAGGCGCTTCACCGCCAGCGCCGCCTCGTGACTGATGCAATCGACCGGAAAGAGCGCGACATCGGCGCGGCTGATCAGCCCCGGCAACAGGCCGCTGCGCTCGTCGATGCCGCCGTCATGGTGCAGGAAGCGCGCCGAGGCGCGTTCGGAGACCGCGCGCAGATGGCTGACCTGGCTCGGCCGGCCGCCGATATAGAGCACCGAGAGGCCGCCGAGATCGAGAGCGCCCGCGCCCTCGGCGCCATCGATCAGCGCCGCCAGATTTTCTTCGGCCGCCGCCAGCTCCCGGCGCAGCGCGTCGCGCTCGCTGAGCGCCCGCCGGCAGGCTTCCTCCGCCTCGCCGCGCGCCGCCGTCGCCTGTTCGAGCCGGCGCTCGGCCCGCTCGCGCCGGGAGGCCTCCGCCGCGAGCCGCCGCTCGCGGTCGGCGACCAAGGCGGAGAGGGCGGCCGCCTGCGACGGCGCCTCGTCCCGCTTGCCGCCGGCGGCCTCCGCCTCGATCCGCCGCGACAATTCGTCGGCAAGCGCGCGCAGCTTCGCGTCCCGCGTCATGACCGCCTCGCGCAATTGCGCCTGCTGGCGCTCGATCTTCGCCAGCAACGCCGCCTGCTCCTGCTCGAGCCGATGCAGCCGGCGGATGTCGGCGCGATTGGCGGTCCCGACCAGATGCGAGAGCATATGGACATCGCCGAAGGCGCGGCGGATGAGCGCCTCCGTCGCGGCGGGATGGGTCAGCACCGCCCAATAGGCGCCGGGGATGTCGCCGCGCTTGACCGCTTCGCTCCACAAGCCGGCGACCGCCGCTTCGCTTTTCGCCTTGGCGAACTGGTGGAGCGCGACGCGGTGCCGCTTGTCGAGCGCCTTGTTGAGGAGCCTGCTCGCGTCGTCGCGGTTGCGCGCGCAAAGCACCGCCTTGCCGTGGAGATCGTGGTCCGAGGCGGTCTCGGCCCCATCGGTTCCGATCTTGACCAGCAATTGGCGCAATTCGCCGGCCGACAGGCAGGTGCCGACGATCGAGCAATGGAGGCTCTCGCTGAGATCCCAGATCTTGCGCCGGCGCGTGGCTTGCAGGAGATCCCTGAGATCGCCGTCATCGACCGCGGCCGGCCGGACCGGAGACGGCGCGCGAGCCACGCCGGGCATCGCCGCGTTCACGCCCTCGAATGCCCGCCATCGCCTTTCCGGAAGCACCGTCGCCCCTATGCCAGCCGCCGCGTTTGCGCTATATCTTTACAGATATAGCGATCGTCGTATTTAATCGGAGATAGCGGAGTTGTGTCAATAGCGGCGCCGCGTTGCGCCGCGCTCCTCCTGCCTCGGGAGCCTGCCCCCCATGAGACCTGCCGCGACGGTTCTGGCGCTGACGCTCCTGCTCGCCGGCTTGCCCGCCGAAGCGCGACCCTTCACCGATTCCGCCGACCGCACCGTCGAGGTGCCGGAACGGATCGCCCATGTGCTGCCCGCGGGACCGCCGGCCGCCATCATCCTCTACATGCTGGCGCCGGACCGGCTGGTGGGATGGACCCGCGCGCCCAGCGCGGCCGAACGCGCTTTCCTGCCGCCGCGCTATGGCGGGCTGCCGGAGGTGGGCCGTCTCACCGGCCGCGGCAATACGACGAGCCTCGAGGAGGTCGTCCGGCTGGCGCCGGACCTCGTGCTCGACGTCGGCAGCACGACGGCGACCTACGTCTCGCTCGCCGACCGCGTGCAGGACCAGACGCACATTCCCGACGTGCTGATCGACGGCAGGCTCGAGAACACCGCCGCGACCTTCCGCAAGATCGGCGCCTTGCTCGGCGCGGGCGAGCAGGCCGAGGCGCTGGCGCGCTATGCCGAGGAGACGCTGAGCGAGATGCGCCGGCGCACGGCGGAGATTCCGCCCGAGCGGCGGCTCAAGGTCTATTTCGCGCGCGGCCCGAAAGGGCTCGAGACCGGCGCCCGCGGCTCGATCAACACCGAAGCGCTGGATTTCGTCGCCGTCCACGACGTCGCGGCGGAGAATCTCGGGAATGGCGGCATCGTCACCGTCTCGCCCGAGCAGGTTCTCGCCTGGCAGCCCGACGCCATCGTGACCTTCAACCGCGAGTTCTATGCCTCGGTCTGGAAGGACCCGCTCTGGCAGGATGTGAAGGCGGTGCGCGACAAGCGCGTCTATCTTGCGCCGGATCTGCCGTTCGGCTGGATCGACTCGCCGCCTGCCGCCAACCGCCTGATCGGCATCCGGTGGCTGGCGAAAGTGCTGTATCCGGCGCTGTTCCCCGCCGACCTCCGGGCCGAGACACGCCGCTTCTACGGCCTCTTCTATCATCAGGAGCCGAGCGACCAGCAGCTCGACGAATTGCTGGCGGGCTCGACGCCGCGCTGAGAGGCGGGCGGGCGTCGCAAGCCGGAGGTCGCTGAAGCGAACGAGCGGACCGGCCGTATACGTAGTCCTACGTAATCGCGGGTTCAACTCAATTTAGCAATTTCATGCGATCATACCATCGCCGGTATGAGGAAGCCGATGCGCCATCGCGCGCCCGTGCCGGCAATTGGGACAGCAAGGAGCCGCAATGGCGAGGGATCGCGCGCGACCCACGGGACGAGAAAGTCCCTTCCAGGACACCGAAATCATCGTCAGCAAGACCGACCTCACGGGACGTCTCATCTACGCGAACACGGTCTTCCAGCGGGTCTCCCACTTTACGGCGAAGGAACTGATCGGCCAGCCGCACAGCATCATCCGCCACCCGGACATGCCGCGCGCGGTCTTCAAGCTGCTATGGGACACCATCGAGGCCAAGCGCGAGCTCTTCGCCTATATCCTGAATCTCGCGAGCAACGGCGATCATTACTGGGTACTCGCGCATGTGACGCCGAGCTTCGACGCCGGCGGCAAGGTGGTCGGCTACCACTCCAATCGCCGCAAGCCCGATGCCGACAAGCTCGCGAAGGTCGTTCCGCTCTACAAGATGCTGCTCGAGGAGGAAAGGCGCGGCGAGGACCGCAAGGCCGGCATGCGCCGGGCCTCGGACAGACTGATGGCGGAACTCAGGAACAGGGGCCTCGAGTATGATGAATTCGTCCTCTCTCTCTAAGGCGATCGTCCTGAGCGGGGCGGGCGTCGCGGTCCTGGCCGTCGACGGCGCCGCGGCGCTGGCGCTGGGCGAGCATGGCTGGGCCGCCGCGCTTGCCGGTCGCGGCGTCGCGGCGGCGCTCATCGTCGCCGGCCTGTTCTTTCTCGGCCGCATGGCCGCCACCCTGGGCCGCGCCGCCAAGGTGTGCGAGGCCGCCGCCACGGGCAATCTCGAGACGCGCATCTTCGAGCTGCCGGAGCCCGGGGCGATCGGCCGCATCCAGCTCGGCATCAACGACATGCTCGACATCGCCGACGCCTTCGTGCGCGAGGCGATGAATTCGGCGGATTATGTGAGCCGGGGAAAGTATTTCCGCAAAGTCCTGCTGCGCGGCCTGCCGGGCGCATTTCAGAACGCGGCCGGGACGCTCAATGCCGCGACCGACACGATGGCGGAGAAGGTGCGCAAATTCAACGGCTTCGCCGACAATTTCGAGACCAATGTCGGGAGCGTCGTCGCCGCCGTCTCCACCGCGGCGACGGAGATGCATGAAGGCGCCAAGGCCATGTCGCGGATCGCGGCGGAGGCTACGACGCAGATCACCGCGGTGGCGACGGCGACCGAGGAAGCAGCGGCCAACGTGCAAACGGTCGCCAGCGCCGCGGAGGAGCTTTCGACCTCGGTCTCCGAGATCGGCCGGCAGGTCGCCCGCTCGACCGAGATCGCGCAAGCCGCCGTCGCCAAGGCCGGCCAGGCCGACGCGACGGTCCAGAGCCTGTCCGACGCGGCGCAAAAGATCGGCGCCGTGGTGCAGCTCATCCATGACATCGCCTCGCAAACCAACCTCCTCGCCCTCAACGCCACGATCGAGGCCGCGCGCGCCGGAGAGGCGGGAAAAGGCTTCGCGGTGGTGGCGGGCGAGGTGAAGCACCTGGCTTTGCAAACCGCGAAGGCGACCCAGGACATCACCGACCAGGTCGGCGCCATTCAGGCCGCCACCGGCGACGCCATCGGCGCCGTCCGCGATATCGGCGCCACGATCAGCGAGATCAACGGCATCGCGGCGGCCATCGCCGCAGCGGTCGAGGAGCAGGGCACCGCGACCCAGGAGATCGCCCGCAACGTCCAGCAGACGGCGGCCGGAACGCAAGAGATCTCCGGCAACATCGTCGCGGTGACGCAAGCGGCGAGCGAGACCGGAGACGCCGCCAACGGCGTGTTCGGCGCCGCCGCGAAGCTCACGGAGCAGGCGGATCGGCTGAAGCAGGAAGTCGCGAGCTTCATGGCAGAGGCCCGCGCCGCGTAGGGCCTGCTCCGCCCCTGGAGCGCTTCGCCGCCATTCTTCCCAGCGCGAGATCATCTACGGTATCCTCGCGGGATGAATTCGGCCTTTCGCGGTCTTTTCCTGCAACCGGCGCGGCGCAGGCGCGGTCGTCGCAAGCGCCGGACGGGCTGAGGCGCCCATGGCCTCCGAGCGCGTCCAGCGCCGGCTCGCCGCCATCCTGGCAGCCGACATTGCCGGCTACAGCCGCCTGACGGCGGCGGACGAAGAAGGCACGCTGGCGCGGCTGCGGGCCTTGCGCGAGGAACTGATCGATCCCGGCATCGGCGCGCGCCAGGGGCGCGTCGTCAAGACCACGGGCGACGGGCTGCTGGTCGAGTTCGCGAGCGTCGTCGACGCGGTGCGCTGCGCCGTGGGCTTGCAGCGCGCGCTCGCCGAGCGCAACGCGGCGCTGCCGGCGGAACAGCGCATCGACTTCCGCATGGGCATCAATCTCGGCGATGTCGTGGTCGAGGGCGAGGACATCCTCGGCGACGGCGTGAACATCGCGGCGCGGCTGGAAGGGATGGCCGAGCCCGGCGGCATCTGCCTGTCGCGCGCGGCCTATGAGCAGAGCCGCGGCAAGGTGGCGGAGCACTTCACCGATCTCGGCGAACGCGCGCTCAAGAACATCGCCGATCCCGTCCACGTCTATGCCGTGGCGCCGCCGGGCGGCGGCCCGGGCGCGCCTTTCGCCGCCGCGCCGGAAAGCCCGCCGCGCGCGCCGCGCCAATCGATCGTCGTGCTGCCTTTCGCCAATCTCGGCGGCGACAAGGCGCAGGACTATTTCGTCGACGGCATCACCGAGGGACTGACGACCGACCTCTCGCGGGTGCCGGGGGCCTTCGTCATCGCGCGCAACACCGCCTTCGCCTATCGCGACAAGGCGCGCGACGCGCGCCAGATCGGCCGCGAGCTGGGCGTGCGCTACGTCATGGAAGGCAGCGTGCAGAGCGGCGCCGACCGCGTCCGGGTCAACGCCCAGCTCATCGACGCCGAGACCGGCGCGCATCTCTGGGCCGAGCGCTTCGACAAGCCGCGCGCCGACCTCTTCGACATGCAGGACGAGATCACCGCCAGGCTCGCGCGCAGCCTCGACCTCGAGATGATCGCGGCGGAGGGGCGCCGGGCGGAGCGCGAGCGGCCCAACGCCATGGATTCCGTCGACCTCTACCTGCGCGGCTGGGCGATCTGGAACCAGCCGCCGTCGTCGGACCGCATCCGCGAGGCGCGGCGCCTCTTCGAGGCGGCGCTTGCGCTGGACCCGCGCAATGTCGACGCGCTCATCGGCCTTGCCGGCACGCATCTGACGGATGTCATGGGCTTCATCTCCGACAACCGGCCGGAACAGGTTGCGCAGGCCGAGGCGGCAATCGACAAGGCGGTGTCGCTGGCGCCCAACCATCCCTATGCGCATCATTGCCGCGGTCAGGTGCTTTACGCGCAGGGCGCGCCGGAAGCGGCGCTGCGCGAATTCGAGCTTGCCCTCGCCCTCGACCGCAATCTCGTCTGGTCTTATGCCATGGCGGGCTTGAGCAAGATCTTTCTCGGCCGGGCCGAGGAGACCGAGGCCGACGTGGCGAACGCGATTCGGCTCAGCCCGCGCGAGCCGGCGCTCGGCACCTGGCACCTCGTCATCGGCGTCGCCGATCTCTTCCTCGGCCGGCTCGTGAGCGCGGTTGAGCAGCTCCGCCGATCGGCCGGCCTCAACCCGAATTTCGGCCTCACCTTCGTCTTCCTGGCGACCGCCTTCGCGCTCAAGGAAAACGGCGCCGAGGCCGCGGAAGCCTGGGCCGCGGGCCACCGCCTGCTGCCCCACTTCACCATCGCCACTTTCCGCCGCGACACCCCCAGCGGCAACCCCGTCTATCTGGCGCAGCGCGAGCGCGTCTGCGACGGCATGCGGCTTGCGGGCATCCCGGAAGGTGGCGCGGCGCCATCAACAGCGCCCGACAAGACCCTTTTCCAAGGCCCATAGCAGCAGCATCTTCGCGTGGTCGGCGCTGAGGCCGCTTTCGGTCAGCCGCGCCAGCACCTCGGCGAGGGGGCGCCCGCCGCCACAGATGTCGCGCAGCCGGAGCAAATCGAACCGGCCGAGCCATCGCGCCCATCCGCCGTCGGAAAGACGGACCGCGTCGCCGATGCGAACACCGTCGTCGAAATTCAGCGCGGTGCTCTGGACGGCGCCCCGCCAGCCGAGAGTATCGGGCAGGGCGAGCGGCGGCCTGACCGGGGCGCCGGCGTAGAAATCCTGCAGGAAGGCGAGATGGCGCGCCTGCTCGCTCTCGACGTAGCGCCGGTAATAGAGCATCGCGGCGGCGGCGTCCTCGGGCCGCTCACGCAGCGTTCTCACGGCCGCGGCGGCGGCAAACGCCGACCCCAGCGCAAAGGAGAGCCCGCGTCCGCCGATCGGGTCATGAGCGAAGGCGGCATCGCCGATGGCGACGACGCGGCCACGGAGCGGCGAGCCCGCGGCTTGGGCGAAGGCGGGACGTCTGCCGAGATAGGCCGCCGAGCGCGCGTCCGGCAAGTCGAAGGCGGCGGCGACGTCATCCGGCAGGCGATCGGAGGGCGGGCCCGGCGAACCGATAATCCCGATGGTCGCGGCGCCCTCATGGTCGGCGCGGTAAGCCCAGCCACGGGGCAATTGCGTGACCACGCCATAGGGCAGCGCGGCCGCGACCGGGACGGAAAAAACATCGGCGCGGGTGCGGGCATAGCGAAGGATCGGTCGGGACCACGCGGCGCGGCGGCCGGTCGCGTCGAGAGCGGCGACATAGTCGCGGCCTTCATATCGCACGCCGCCGCCGCGCGTCTCAGGCGCTTGCGACAACCGCTCCACGCGCTCGATGGCCGCGCCGCGTCTTGTCGCCTCGTCAAGCATGCGCCGGCGGAGCGCGAGCCGCTCGACATGCAGCGCGTGTCCCGGGCGAAACTCTGGTCCCGAGCGCGTCCACCGCCGCACCAGCCCGATCGCGCAGGACGGGCCGAGCTCCGCGAGCGCGGGCCCCAGCTCGAGCGCCGCAAGGAGCGGGTGGACGGCGGCGGGCAGTATCTCGATGCCGCCGATATCGGGCCTGCCGCCGATCAGGAGGCGGGGCTGGAAGCCAAGCTGCAACAATCTCATCGCCGCCATCGAGGCAGCGAACCCGCCTCCCGCGATGAGCACCTCATCCATCGAAATTGCCGATTGCGTGACGAAAATCCGGCCGGTATCATAGTAGAAATATCGCTTATCAGTACAGCCACAAGTAAATCGATGCGATTCGGGGGGATCGATGGCTGAGCTCGTGGGCATTTATCTCCTGCCGCCTTTCGCCGTGGCGAGGCTCGGAGCGAGCGACACGCCGCTCGAGGCCTTTGAATGGGTCGAGGACGAGACGACGCATGGCGGCAGCAAGACCGTCATCAAACCCGCCGTCAGCCTCGAGATTCTCGGCGATGCCAGCATCCGGCCCTATACGCCGTCGACGATTCGATTCCGCGACGGACCGGAGGCTCTCATCCGTCCGACGGCGCCCTTCTTCGAGCTTTGGGCCCGCTTCGACGATGGCGAGGCGCTGCGACCGCTCACCTCGACGGCGCTGACCGCGCTGGGCAGCGGCCTCGGCCAGGTCGTTTATCGGGTGAGCGCCGCGAACCTGAAAGCCACGCGCCGCTGCGGCGATCCCGCCTGCGGCTTCGGCGCGGAGATCACGGTGCGGGGCGACGATTTCACGCCGACGCCGCTGCTTGCCTCGAGTCCGAACATCCCGGACCACGAGCCGCTCGTGCTCTCGAGCAACCCCATTCTCCTCGGCCATGTGCAGGTCATCCGGCCGCGGCCAGGCACCAGCGCCAAGGTCGATCTCGACACGCTGCGCCTGCGCATAACGCCCGGCCGGGGCCAGGTCTATGGCCCGCCCAAGGCGACAAGCGCCAAGGACCCGGCGGTTTCGGACGGGCCGGACTATGTGATCGTGCCCGCGGCGAACCGCATCCTGAACGGCAGCGCCGCATGGCCCAAGTTCGACGTCGCCACGGTCGACGAAAATCCCGAGCCCCCGGATACCTATGACGGTGCCGTGGATCTTTCAAATGGGCAAATCGGCGGCCGTAGCTGGGGTGTCGTCGACGACACCTGCGACATGGTCATCGAAGCGTCGGTCGAGGTCCGGGGCCGGCAGTTCGTCGCGCTGGCAAGAGCCACCGCGGCGCCGCCGGATTTCGCGCCCGACCGGCGCCCCTTCCTCTCGCTGGCCGACGATCTCGCAGATCGCGAGCTGCCGCCGCTCGAGGTGAGCGCGCCCGAGACGGTCGACGAGGTCGCCGACCTGCTGGCGCGGGTCTTCGAGACCGTCAGCCTCGCCAATCTCGACGCGCTGCGCGGCCAGGCGGTCGGCGGCAGGCTGCCCAAGCCGAATCCGGTGCCGGTCGTCGGCGCCGGCACGATGACCAAGGCCGACACCCCTTTGGCCGACCAGACGCAGACCATTCTGCAAGCGGGGCCTCAAGGCCCGCGGCTCGCTTATTGGCCCATCGCCACCACCACGCACCAGCAGCTCGCCAACATCGACAGCATGCTCGAGCTGTTCAAGACCTCCGGCGAACGGCTGCGTCATCTGCTGCGCCCGCCTTATGCCCGCTTCAAGGACCTTCCGGCGACGGCGCCGAAGGCGCTGCCAACCGACCGCACCGGATTGAAGCCGCGCGAGCGCGACCCCAGGGTTGCGCGCGACCACCAGGCCGACATGCGGATGCCGCCCTACATGACCGATGCCGACGGTTCTCCCCTGTCGCTGAGCTGGCGGCAATATCATGCCGTCATCGACTTCATCGCCCGCGTCGAGGCGGCCGGGCCCAAGGAGCTGGCCTCGCTCAGTCCCGTGCTGTCGCGTGCCGCCCGCATCGTCGCGCGCCGACGCAGGGCGGCGGCGGCGAAATCGGCCGGGCAGGCGGGCGGGCAAAGCGCCAAGCCTGGGAAGCCGGGACCATAGGATGCCGACCGCCAGACCTGCCGGCGAGCCGGGACGATTCCACCTGTTGGCGGGCGACCCGCCGCTCGCGCTCGCGCTCGACGGCTCCCGGCTCTACGCGATCGATCGGGATCTCCATGACGCGCTCATGGGCGGCGATGCGACCGCGGCCGCGCGCCTTGAGGCGATGATCGGCAGCGTGCCGCCCGGCGCAGACGACTTTCACGATGTCGGCGCGCCGACCGCGCTATCGCTCAACGTCGCCCAGGCCTGCAACCTGGCCTGCGGCTATTGCTATGCCGACAAGGGGCAGTTCGGCGGGCGGGCGCGCATGATGCCGCGGGAGGTCGCGCTGGCGGCGGTCGATCGGCTGATCGACGGCGCAGACGGCCGCCGCGTCACCTTGGGCTTCATCGGCGGCGAGCCCTTCCTCAACCGCGCGCTGATCCATGAGGCGGTCGAGCACGCCGCGGCGCGCGCCGCCCGGGCCGGCATCGCCATCGGTTTTTCGGTGACGACCAACGGATCAATGCTTACGGCGGCCGATCATGAGCTGATACGCCGCCACTCCTTCGCGGTCACGGTCAGCCTCGACGGCGGCCCCTCCCTTCATGACCGGCATCGGCGCCATCATGACGGCGCGGGCAGCTTCGCCGGGATCGCCGAGGCCATGGCACCGCTGCTTGCCGCTCCCGGCAAGGCCAAGATTGCCGCGCGCGCCAGCGTGACGCGCGATGATCTGCGGGTGCGCGCGCGCCTCGACGGGCTGACGGCGCTGGGCTTCCGCGAGGCGGGGGTGAGCCCGGTACGGACCGGCCCCGATCCCTCGCTGGTCTTCCAGGCGCAGGACTGGCAGCCTTTCCTGCGCGAGATGATCGCCGCGGCCGAGGCGGAATGGCGCCGCGTCGCCGCCGGCGGCGAGCGGCGCTTCTCGAATCTGTGGTCGGCGGTGACGCAGATCCATCGCGGCAGCGCGCGGCCGCTGCCCTGCGGCTCCGCGGTCTCCTACCTCTCGCTCGGCGCCGACGGCACTTATTATAGCTGCCACCGCACGATCGACGACCGCCGCTTCGCGCTCGGCACGACGCGGGAAGGGCCCGACCGCGCCGGGCGCCTCGACTTCATCCGGTCGCGTCACGTCGACCGGCAGGAGCCCTGCGCCTCCTGCTGGGCGCGCTATCTGTGCGGCGGCGGATGCCATGCCGAGGTCGTCTCGGCGGGACGCATGGGATGCGACTACATCCGCGGCTGGCTGGAATACTGCATCCGGATCTATGACCGGGTTCTGCGACGACGCCCCGAACTCCTGTCGTGAGAGGCATCGATGGCCGAGAAGATTTTCCCACGCAATCTCACCGCCCGGGCCGCCGCGGTCATCGCCGGAAACCCGGTCAATACGCGCCTGGAAAGCGGCGTCGGGAATTGCTTTCCGGGCCTCGAATTCGACGTCCGCAATCTCGACCGGCGCTTCTTCCCCGGCCTGGTCTTCAATTTCGGGACCTTGCCCGTCGTGCTTTACGCCATCGAGCGCGACGATCCCGCGCTCGAGCCGCAGCCGGGCGACGACGAGGCGACGCGGCGCGCGATTCCGGCGCTGTCGAGCGCCGTGCGGCGGGCCTTCGACAGGCTCGGCGCCGCGGGCGGTCATTGGGAGCTGGTCAGGCTCGCCCAGGGCGGCCGGAAGATCGACACGGTCTCGCAAGAGGTCTTCGACGGCGACGGCGGCAATGTCTGGCGGCTCGTGCGCAGCCTCGAGCGCGATCAAGTGACGATCACGCTCAAATGGGCGGCCGACGGCACGACGGCGCGCGCGCGCAAGGCCACGGCTGAGACCATCGAGCTGACGCACTACCGCCGCCGTTTCATCGATCCCGACCGCGGAACCATTTCGCCGGTCTACCGCCCCGGCGAGCTTACCCAGAGCCTGTGCTCGCCATGGCAGCATGATTTCCGCGATTGCTCGTGCAACTACTGGGCATCGAACCATCCGGACATCGTGCTGGCCGAGGATCCCCTGGGAACGGGCGAGTTGCCTTCCGGCGCTTCCGCCGATCCGCAGCTCGCGACGCAGCCGCTCGATTGGCTGCGCGCCGACCGCAGCAGCCGCGTCATTGCATCGCCGGTGGACGGCGAGAACGATCAGCGCCGCCTTCGCCATTACCAGATCAACCAGGAATGGGCCGGGCTCGCCTTCGTCCTCGAAGGCAAGGAGATATCGGCGGTTTACGCGCCGCGCGACGAGACTTTCGCCAAGCCGTTCGACACTTCCGACGACCTCGTCCAGGAGCTGGCATCGCTCTGCCAGCTCGAGCATGTCGTGGCGCTCGAATACCTCTACGCCTATTTCTCGCTGCGCGAGCCGGACGAGCGGGGCATGGCGCGGAAGCTGTCGGACGACCTGCTCTACGCGCGTCACGAGATTCTGGGGGTCGCGATCAGCGAAATGCGGCACCTGCGCTGGGCCAATCAACTGATCTGGAGCCTGGAGCAGCGCGGCATGGTCAAGAACCGGGTCGGCCCGGAGCTGCGGCCGGCGGAGAACGTGCCGGGCCCCAACGGTTCGCGCCCACGCGCGCTGCGCCCGCTCACGCCCGAGGTTCTCGCGGACTTCATCGCCATCGAGCGGCCGAGCGGAACCTTGGACGGCGCCTATGCGCGGGTGATCTCGACGCTGCGATCGGGATATCCGGAAGTTCTGCTCCAACTCGCCCGCCAGATCGCCGCCGACGGCATGGACCATTACAGCCGCTTCTGTGAAATCCAGCTCATCCTGAAACCCTACGACGCCAAGGCGGGAAAGAGCCCGCCGCCCTATCTTCGCCCGATCAAGCCCGCCAGCAGCGAAGAAGCGAAGACGGCGATCGATCTCTACACCGGCATCCTCGGGGATCTCGAAGCAGCCTACAAGCTCGGCGACATGGAAGAGGCCAGCAGCATTCTCGATGCGCGAAAAAAAATGACCGAACTCGAGACCGCGGCCAACGCGCTGGCGAGCAAGGGGCTCGGCGTGCCGTTCTTCTGAGCGGCCGGGGATGCAAAGGCGCGCGGCGTCGGGGTGAGCGGCGCGTCGAGGAATCGGTTCCACGACTGCCCAAATAAGTTGCGCAACCCACCGGCGCTCTGCAACTCTTCAGGAAAAGACCAAAGCAAGGGCGGGGCCGGCGATGCCGGACCCGACCGGAGGTCGAGCCGCGATGCTGGCATTTCTGAGGAAGCATCTTCTGGAGGCTGTTCTGCTGGCGGCGCTCACCGGCGCCGCGGCGGGTTGGCTGAAGGGGCTCGTCAGTGGGTTGCTGCCCGGCACCGAAGCGCCCCGATGCTGGGTCGAAGAGCATTGGAAGGCTGCCGTCAGCGGCGTTCCCCGCCCGGACCCCGCACGCTTCACCGTGCTCGTGGCGCGGTTGAATCGAGATCCCGACGGGTCCCAGACCGCCAATGTCGTGGACGCATTCCTTGGCCAGCGCGGCTTTCGATCGCTCACGACCTGCCGCGTCGTCGCGCGACACGGCGACGACCAGATCGCGGCCGAAGAGCGGGCGGAGGCGGAAGCGGAGCGGCTTCGCATCGCGCGCGGCGCAGACCTCATCCTCTGGGGCGAGGTCGCCGACCGAGGCGCGCTCCGCATCTGGATGACCGGCCCGACGGTGTTCCCGGACCTGAAGGCGCGACCCTGGACGGTCGACAAGGGTCTCCTCGAACCAGCGTTTCAAGGACGCTTCGCCGCGGCACTGCAAGCAATCACCTTGGCGGCCCTGGCTCCGGCCGCGGAGCAGAGCGAAGGGCATGCGGTTGCAGATTTGCTGCGCCCGCTGCTGCCGCGGCTGCATCATCTCGTGGCCGACCTGCCTTCCGGCCTGATCCCGGATGCCAAGGGCGCGCTGCTCTTTTCCGCGGCTTGGGGCTTCCAAATTTATGGGGAACAGGCGGGAGACAGCGCTGTCCTGGAAGAGGCTGTCACCGCCTATCATGCTGCGCTGGAAGAATATACGCAGGCGCGGGTGCCGCTCGACTGGGCGATGACGCAGAACAATCTCGGCAACGCACTCCTGAGGCTGGGGGAGCGGGAAAGCGGCACGGCGCGGCTGGAGGAAGCGGTCGTCGCCTACCGCGCCGCGCTGGAAGAAAGAACGCGCGCGCAGGTGCCGCTCGACTGGGCGATGACGCAGAACAATCTGGGCAACGCGCTCCTGAGGCTGGGAGAGCGGGAGAGCGGCACGGCGCGGCTGGAGGAAGCGGTCGCCGCCTACCGCGCCGCGCTGGAAGAATATACGCGCGCGCGGGTGCCGCTCTACTGGGCGATGACGCAGAACAATCTCGGCAACGCGCTCGCGGCGCTCGGAGAGCGAGAGAGCGGCACGGCGCGGCTCGAGGAAGCGGTTGCCGCCTTCCGCGCCGCGCTGGAAGAAAGAACGCGCGCGCGGGTGCCGCTCGATTGGGCCTATTCCCAGCATGGGCTGGCAGAAACCATGGCAATGCTGGCGATGCGACTGAAAGACCCCTCCCGCATGCAAGAAGCACTCACCTGCATGCGCGGAGCCGCTGAAGTTTATCGACAGGCAGGAGACAACTATTGGCGCCCCGTCGCCGAAAAGCGCGTCACCGAATTGGAAGCACAGCTCGCCAAAATGAACCCATAACGCCGCTTGCGTGCTTGCTCGGGCAGCGCCGGCAGGTGTGTCATCTGGCGCGACATGAGCGCGTCTGTGAGGGCTGATGGCAGGCCGGGATACCCCAAGGATCATGCTTCGTCGGGTGAGGGTGCCAGAGCGTGATGAGACAAGCGCCCGACGCAAGCCCCCTCTCCCGGCGGTGGGAGTGTGCTAGCCTGTGGCGAGCCCGCGACGCCGAGCGAGCGAAGCGGCGCCACCTGGCACGCGGGCAAAGGCAGAAACCGGGGCGCTCGATACCCGGACGGCATGGGAGGCGGAACCGCGATGCTGCGCACACTCCTGACGGCCGCGGCGGCCGGATTGACGCTTGCCCTCCTGCTCGACGGCGCTTCGGCGCAGCAGCCGAAGCACGGCGGCATCCTGCGCATCTACCACCGCGACAGCCCCGCCAGCGCCTCGATCCACGAGGAGGCGACCTATTCGACGAACATCCCGTTCATGGGCGTCTTCAACAACCTCGTCCTCTACAAGCAGGACGTGCCGCAGAACAGCCTGCAATCGATCGTGCCGGAGCTGGCGACCGAGTGGTCGTGGAGCGCCGACGGGCGCGCGCTCCGCTTCACGCTGCGCCAAGGGGTCAAATGGCATGACGGCAAGCCCTTCACCAGCGCCGACGTCAAATGCACCTGGGACATGCTGATGGACAAGTCGGCGCAAAAGCTGCGCAAGAACCCGCGCAAGACCTGGTACGAGAACGTCAGCGAGATCGCCACCGAGGGCGATTTCACCGCCGTCTTCCACCTGAAGCGGCCGCAGCCGGCGCTGCTGGCGCTGCTCGCCTCGGGCTATTCGCCGGTCTATCCCTGCCACGTCCCGCCGGCGGAGATGCGCAGCCATCCCATCGGCACCGGCCCCTTCAAGCTGGTCGAGTTCCGGCAGAACGAATCGATCAAGCTTGCGCGCAATCCCGATTACTGGCGCAAGGACCGGCCCTATCTCGACGGCATCGAGTTCACCATCATTCCCAACCGCTCCACCGCCATCCTCGCCTTCATCGCCCATACCTTCGACATGACCTTCCCGACCGAGGTGACGGTGCCGCTCTTGAAGGACGTGGCCGCGCAGGCGCCGCGGGCGATCTGCGAGCTGAAGCCGAACAACGTCAACGTCAACCTCATCGTCAACCGCGACAAGCCGCCTTTCGACAACGCCGATCTGCGCCGCGCCATGGCGCTGGCGCTCGACCGCAGGGCCTTCATCGACATCCTCGCCGAAGGCAAGGGCGATATCGGCGGCGCCCTGCTGCCGCCGCCCGAAGGCGTCTGGGGCCTGCCGCCGGAGATTCTCAAGACCATCCCCGGCTACGGCCCCGACATCGCCAAGAACCGCGCCGAGGCGCGCGCGATCATGGCGAAGCTCGGCTACGGGCCCGACAAGCGCCTGCCGGTCAAGGTGTCGACGCGCAACATCCCGGTCTATCGCGACCCCGCCGTCATCCTCATCGACCAGCTCAAGGAGATCTATATCGACGGCGAGCTCGACCAGGTCGAGACCGGCAACTGGTTCTCCAAGGTCGCGCGCAAGGACTACGCCGTCGGCCTCAACCTCACCGGCAACGCGGTCGACGATCCCGACCAGGCGTTCTACGAGAACTACGCCTGCGGCTCCGAGCGCAACTACACCGAATACTGCAACCGGGATCTCGAGGCGCTGTTCGACCGGCAGTCGATGGAGAGCGACGTGCAGAAGCGCCGGCAGCTCGTCTGGGAGATCGACAAGCGGCTGCAGGAGGACGTGGCGCGGCCGATCATCTACCACGAGCGCGCCGGCACCTGCTGGTGGCCGGAGGTGAAAGGCTTCACCATGATGGTGAACAGCGGCTACAACGGCTATCGCTTCGAGGACGTGTGGCTCGACCGCTGAAGCCGCGCGCCGGCGCGTGAAGGAGAAACGCCGTGGCGGCCTATCTGCTGCGTAGGGTCTCGCTGATGATCCTGACGCTCGTCGGGATCTCGGTGGTGATCTTCGTGCTGCTGCGGCTCGTGCCGGGAAACGTCGCCGACATCCTCTATGACGCCGCCGGCATGGTGAGCCCGGCGGAGAAGGCCGATCTCGAGAAGGAGCTTGGCCTCGACCGGCCGATCGCGGTGCAATACGCCGCCTGGATCGGCGGGCTGCTCCAAGGCGATCTCGGCCATTCCTACATCTCCGATCGCCCGGCCATCGACGAGATCGCGCCGCGCCTGCCGATCACCGCCAAGCTCGCAGGATTGGCCTTGCTGTTCTCGGTGCTGCTGGGCGTGCCGCTCGGCGTCGTCTCGGCGGTGAAGCAGGACACCGCCATCGACTATCTCCTGCGCGTGGCGAGCTTGAGCGGCCTCTCCCTGCCCGCCTTCTGGCTGGGCCTGCTGATCCTGATGGGCTTCGTCGCCGCCTTCGGCACCATCCCGATCTATTCCGAGCAGCCTTCGGGCTTCTGGGACCAGGTGCTGGTCTACAGCGTCCCCGCCGCCGCGGTGGGCTTCCGCAGCTCGGCGCTGGTGATGCGGCTGACGCGCTCCTCGATGCTCGAAGTGCTGCGCCAGGACTACATCCGCACCGCGCGCGCCAAGGGCGCCTCGCGCGCCTCGGTCAATTATCACCACGCGCTGCGCAACGCCGTCCTGCCGGTGATCACCGTCATCGGCATCGAGGCCGCCTTCCTCATCGGCGGCCTCATCGTCACCGAGACCGTGTTCAACATCCCCGGCATCGCCCGCTTCCTGGTCGAGGCGATCCGCTGGCGCGACTATCCCGTCGTCCAGACGCTGGCGATGCTCATCGCCGTCGTCGTCGTGACGGTGAATTTCCTCGTCGACCTCATCTACGCCGTGCTCGACCCCCGCATCCGCCTCGCGGCCTGAGCCATGCAGCTCGACGACGACGCCGGGCCGGCAAGGACCGAAGCGGGACGCGAGAGCCTCCTCGGCGGGCTCGGCTTCTTCGCGCGCCGCCATCCCCTGGGCGCCGCCGGCGCGGCGGTCATGGCGCTGTTCGTCTTTGCCGCGCTCTTCGCCGCTCTCATCGCCCGCGGCGATCCGCTCTCCACCAGCGCCGCGCTCTCGCTGGCGCGGCCCTCGGCGGCGCATTGGTTCGGCTGCGACTTCCTCGGCCGCGACGTCTGGGCCCGCATCATCTATGGCGCGCGCATCTCGCTGCTGGTGGGGCTCGCCTCGACGCTGCTCGGCTCGGGGCTGGGCGTCGTCATCGGCCTCGCCTCGGGATATCTCGGCGGCTGGGTCGATCTGCTGGCGCAGCGGGTGGTCGACATCCTGCAGGCGCTGCCGCTGCTGGTGCTGGCGCTGGTGATGGCCGCCTCGCTCGGCCCGTCGCTGCGCAACACCATCATCGCCATCGCCATCCCGCTCATCCCCTACGTCGCGCGCGTCATCCGCGCCAACACGCTGGCGCTGCGCGAGCTGCCCTTCGTCGAGGCGGCGAAGGCGGTGGGCATGAGCGAGCTGCGCATCGCGCTGCGCCACGTGCTGCCCAACACGCTGGCGCCGCTCATCGTGCTCGCCACGGCCCAGCTCGGCGCGGCGATCCTCACCGAGGCGTCGCTCTCCTTCCTCGGCCTCGGCATTCCCGAGCCCTATCCCTCCTGGGGCCGCATGCTGTCGGAATCGGCGGCGGAGTACGTCCGCACCGCGCCCTGGCTCGTCGTCTTTCCCGGCATCGCCATCAGCCTCGCGGTGTTCGGCACCAACCTTTTGGGCGACGCGCTGCGCGACAGCCTCGATCCGCGGCAGCGCGGCGGATGAGCGAGGCGCCGGTGCTCGAGGTCGCGGGACTGAAGACGGTGTTCTTCACCCGCCAGGGCCTGCTCACCGCGGTGGACGGCGTGTCGTTCTCGCTAAATCGCGGCGAGACGCTGGCGGTGGTGGGCGAGAGCGGCTGCGGCAAGAGCATGACGGCGCTGTCGCTGCTGCGCCTGGTGCCCGACCCTCCCGGCCGCATCGTCGCCGGCAGCGTGCGGCTCGAGGGCCGCGAGCTGCTGTCGCTCGACGAGGACGCGATGCGCGCGGTGCGCGGCAACGAGATCTCGATGATCTTCCAGGAGCCGATGACCTCGCTCAACCCGGTGCTGACCGTCGGCCGGCAAGTCGCCGAGGCGCTGCGGCTGCATCAGGACCTCTCGCGCCGGGCGGCGATGGAGAAGGCGGTCGAGATGCTGCGCCTGGTGCGCATCCCGGAGCCGCAGCAGCGGGTCCATGAATATCCGCATCAGCTCTCCGGCGGCATGCGCCAGCGCGCGATGATCGCCATGGCGCTCGCCTGCCATCCCAAGGTACTGATCGCCGACGAGCCCACCACCGCCCTCGACGTCACCATCCAGGCGCAGATCCTCGACCTCATGCTGGAGCTGCAACGCCGGCTCGGCACCGCCATCCTGCTCATCACCCACGATCTCGGCGTGGTCGCCGAGACGGCGCAGCGCGTCGTCGTCATGTATGCCGGCCGCAAGGTCGAGGAGGCCCCGGTCGAGGCGCTGTTCGAAGCGCCGCTCCATCCCTATACCCAGGCGCTGCTGCAATCGATCCCGCGGCTGACGCTCGCCGCCGGCGAGGCAGCGCCGCGCCGGCTCAAGGAGATCCCCGGCATGGTGCCGTCGCTGATCGATCTGCCGCCCGGCTGCGCCTTCGCGCCGCGCTGCGGCTTCGCCGATGCGCGCTGCCGCGGCGAGGCGCCGGCCTATGAGGAAAAGCGCCGCGGCCATTGGGCGGCGTGCTGGCATCCGCAAGGGCTCGCCGCGCCATGACGCCCGCGCCGCCGGTGCTCGCCGTCGCCGACCTCGTCAAGCATTTCCCGGTGAGGAAGGGCCTCTTCCGCCGCGTCCTCGGCCACGTCCGCGCCGTCGACGGCGTCAGCTTCGCCATCGCCGCCGGCGAGACGCTGGGCCTCGTCGGCGAAAGCGGCTGCGGCAAGTCGACGGTGGCGCGCACCGTGCTGCGGCTGATCGAGCCGACCGACGGCTCGATCAGGCTCGACGGGCAGGATGTGACGCGGCTCGGCAAGAGCGAGTTGCGGCCCTACCGCCGCCAGATGCAGATGATCTTTCAGGACCCGTTCTCCTCGCTCAACCCGCGCATGTCGGCCGGCGACATCGTCGGCGAGCCGCTGATGGTGCACGGCATCGCCAGCGGCAAGGAGAAGCGCGCGCTGACCGCCGAGATTTTCGACCAGGTGGGGCTCAGACGCA
>DASPSJ010000049.1:0-2709 GCA_035623985.1 Allostellaceae bacterium
TGACCGTCGCCAGCGCGGCGATTCTGATCAGCGCCGAAGTGTTCGGCGCCGCGTTCGCCGGCAGCTGGGCGATTGCCAATCTGCTGGCGCTCGGCGCCATCGGGGCGCGGATCCTCGACGTGCTGTTTGTGCTCAGCGGCATCGCGGTCATGGTGCAGTTCGTCCGTGCCGCACGCCGCGTCGAGCCGTTCACGGCGATGGAGTGATCACGTCCGTCGCCGGGCCCGGCAAAAAATCTCCGGTTTAGCTTTCGTTAAGATCAAAACGCTTGCACCGCGCGCCGCAATGGCTTATTTGCGGATTGCCCAATTTCGCACGTGCCTGTGGCCGTGTGTCGGTCGGTGGGCATCCGGACAAGAGGCCGGACAGCCGCCTAAGGAAGGTGTCTCCTTCCTTGCTCCAGCGACCGGCAGCCGGAGGCGAAACCGGCACAGCCCGCTCTCCACGGGCGACGCGGCTTAAAGCAACGACGGAAGGGCTTTTTTGGATCCCCGGCGCCAATGCCGGTTGACTGAAAAGGCTTGTCCTTCTTTGCCAGCAGTGCGGAACGGGATTTCCCTCATCCGGACCAAGGCAGCAATCGCAGCGACGCTCAATGGTTCCGCATCAGTGCGGAACCGCCCGCGTCGCAGGAGGTTCACCTCGGCGGCTACGCCGCCGGTCGGATAGGGGAGTGGGTGGCAATGACCGCACGCATCCGCGAATTTCTAAAGCAGCGCACCGATGACGGACCCTGCCTCGTGGTCGACCTCGACGTCGTCCGCGACAACTACCTCAACTTCGCCAAGGTGCTGCCGGACACCAAGGTATTCTATGCCGTCAAGGCCAACCCGGCGCCGGAAATCCTCAAGCTGTTGGCCTCGCTGGGCTGCTGCTTCGACGTCGCCTCGGTGAACGAGACGCAGGCCGTGCTCGCGGCCGGTGCGTCGCCGGACCGGATTTCCTACGGCAACACGATCAAGAAGGAGGCGGAGATCGCCGCCGCCTTCCGGCTCGGCATCACGCTCTTTGCCGTCGATTGCGAGGCCGAGGTGGAGAAGGTCGCGCGCGCCGCCCCCGGCAGCCGGGTGATCTGCCGCATCGTTTGCGACGGCTCCGGCGCCGAATGGCCGCTGTCGCGCAAGTTCGGCTGCGAGCCGGTCTATGCCGCCGACATCCTCGAACTCGCCCACAAGCGCGGGCTGGTCCCGCATGGGGTGTCGTTCCATGTCGGCTCGCAGCAGCACAACGTCGAGGCCTGGGACCGGGCGCTGGCCTCGACGGCGGCGGTGTTCCGCACCTGCGCCGAGCGCGGGATCACGCTGTCGACGGTCAATCTCGGCGGCGGCTTCCCGGCGCGCTACGTGCGGCGGACGCCGAAGCTCGAATCCTACGGCAAGGCGATCTTCCGCTCGCTGCGCAAGCATTTCGGCAATGCCATCCCCGAGACCATCGTCGAGCCGGGCCGCGGGCTCGTTGGCAATGCCGGCGTGATCGAGGCCGAGGTAGTCTTGATCGCCAAGCGCTCGCCCGAGGACGAGGTGCGCTGGGTCTATCTCGACATCGGCAAATTCCACGGGCTGGCCGAGACCATCGGCGAATCGATCCGCTATCCGATCCGCACCCCGCACGACCGCGACGAGACGGCGCCCTGCATCATCGCCGGGCCGACCTGCGATTCGGTCGACGTGCTCTACGAGAAGACGCCGTACCCGCTGCCGGTGTCGCTCGCCATCGGCGACAAGGTCATCATCGAGGCCGCCGGCGCCTACACGGCGACCTACTCCTCGGTCGGCTTCAACGGCTACCCGGCGCTGCGGCAATATGTGATCTGAGCATCAGGCGAGGTCGATAATACCGGCCTCGCCGCCTTCCGTGCCCCACGCCAGCAGCGTGCCGTCGGCGCTCCAGGCGAGCGCGGTGACCGGCGCTTCGCCCGGCCTCTTCGCCAAAATCTCGGCGCCGTCCTCGATGCGGATCAGCAGCACCATGCCGTCGCCGTAGCCGGCGGCGACAACGTCCTGCCGCGGATGACAGGCGACGACCTCGATGCGGTGCTCGGCGGGAGCCAGTACTCGCGGCTCTTTTCCCATGGGGCCGTCCTTGGCTTGGAACGGCCAGAGGATGAGCTGCGGCGCTCCCGAGGTGGCGAGAAAGCGGCCGCCATTGGTCCAGCCGAGCGAGGTCACGCGTTTGGCATAACCGGACATGCGCATGTGCTGGCGGTCGGCAAGCCGCCAACCATGCAGCATCGGCTCCTGCATGGTGTTGACGAGGAAGCGGCCGTCCGGGCTCACGGTCGCGCCGAGGTGCGAGCCTTTCCATTCGAGCCTTTCCGGCATCGCCTGCGGCGCATTGGGAAACCACAGCGTGGCGCCATTGTAATGGGCGACCGCGAGCCGCAAGCCCTTGGGCAGGAAGGCGATGCCGCCGACCGTTGACGGCGCTTCAAGTTCGCGAAGTTCCTTCGCCTGCACGAACGCGGTTTTGCCGGCCGACCAGGCGACGACATTGTCCGGGCCGAGCGCGATATGATCGATCCAGCGACGCTTCGCGTCGGTGGCGAGCGTGCGGCTCTCGCCGTTCGCGCCGGTCTCGATCACCTTGCCGTCGTCGCCGCCGCTGATAATGCGCTCGCCGTCGGCCGCCGTCGCGAGGATGGCGCCGGCATGGACCGCGACACGGCGCGGCTCGCCTTTCGCCGCCGCGAAAACCATCGCTTCCTCGCCG
>DASPSJ010000058.1:0-4681 GCA_035623985.1 Allostellaceae bacterium
CGGCCACACGCCGCATCCGAAAACCTCAACCGGACAGCCGTGGCCATGACGGGGAGAGCACGATAGGAAGCATCCGTTGGAGCCACGACACCGGCGCCGGCGGGCCAAGATAAAAATAGAACTCTATAAGTTAACGGTATGAAGAAGTGTAGTAACCGGTGATCGCTTGAAATTGATCGATAAGGACTCGTGGAATTGTCGGGGTTCCAGCATTGTCAGGCCGGGCGAATCTCCTTAATCTCGCGCGGGTCAGGAAAACCGGTGGGGGGTCACGAGCATGCAGCTCGCCACGGTGACGCTCGACGACAAATACACGCTCCAGTCCGGCCGCATCTATCTCTCGGGCGTGCAGGCTTTGGTGCGCCTCCCCTTGCTGCAGCGCCAACGCGACCAGGCGGCGGGGCTCACCACCGGCGGCTTCATTTCGGGCTATCGCGGCTCGCCGCTCGGCACCTATGACCACGCGCTCTGGCAGGCGCGGCGCTTTCTTGAGCAGGGCAACGTTCATTTCCAGCCCGGCGTGAACGAGGATCTCGCCGCGACCGCGGTCTGGGGCAGCCAGCAGGTGAACCTCTTTCCCGGCGCCAGCGTCGACGGCGTCTTCGGCATCTGGTACGGCAAAGGCCCCGGCGTCGACCGCTCCACCGACGTGCTGAAGCACGCCAACAGCGCCGGCACTTCGCCGCATGGCGGCGTCATCGCGCTCGCCGGCGACGATCACGGCTGCCAGTCCTCGACCCTCGCGCATCAGAGCGAGCACGTCTTCCAGGCGGCGATGATCCCGATCCTGAACCCGGCCACGGTGCAGGAATATCTCGATTTCGGCCTTTTGGGCTTCGCGCTGTCGCGCTTTTCCGGCTGCTGGGTGGGCTTCAAGGCGATCAGCGAGACGGTGGAGAGCAGCGCCTCCGTCCATGTCGACCCCGCGCGCCTCGATATCGTGCTGCCCGGGGATTTCGCGATGCCGCCGGGCGGGCTCAACCTCCGCTGGCCCGACCCGCCGCTCGAGGCCGAGCGCCGGCTCCACGGCCCCAAGATGGCGGCGGTGGCCGCCTTCGTCCGCGCCAACCGCATCGACCGTCTGGTCATCGACCCGCCCGCGGCGCGGCTCGGCATCATCACCACCGGCAAGGCCTATCTCGACCTCCGCCAGGCGCTCGCCGATCTCGGCATCGACGACAAGGCCGCGGCCTCGCTCGGCATCCGCCTCTACAAGGTCGGCCTCACCTGGCCGCTCGAGGCCTCGGGCGCGCGGCGCTTTGCCGAGGGGCTGCGCGACGTGCTCGTCGTCGAGGAAAAGCGCGGCTTCATCGAGGATCAGCTCGTCCGCCTGCTCTACAATCTCGAGGCTTCGCGGCGCCCGACGGTGGTCGGCAAGGAGGATGAGAGCGGCGCGCCCTTGCTGCCGAGCCCCGGCGAGCTGACGCCTGGCATGGTGGCGCGCGCCGTCGTCGCGCGGCTGAAGCGGCTCGGCGAAGAGAGCCCGCTGCTCGCCCAGCGCCTCGCGCGGCTGCAATCCTTCGAGAAGCTGCTCGAGGCGCCGCTGCCGGCGACGCAGCGCACGCCCTTCTTCTGCTCCGGCTGTCCGCACAACACCTCGACCCGCGTCCCCGAGGGCAGCCGCGCCATGGCCGGCATCGGCTGTCACGCCTTGGCGATGTACGTGCCCTCGCGCCACACCCAGACCATCACCCATATGGGCGGCGAAGGCGCCAACTGGATCGGCCAGGCGCCTTTTACGGCGGAGCGGCACGTCTTCCAGAATCTCGGCGACGGCACCTATTCCCACAGCGGCCTCCTCGCCATCCGCGCCGCCGCCGTCTCCGGCGTCAACATTACGTACAAGGTGCTGTTCAACGACGCCGTGGCGATGACCGGCGGCCAGCCGGTCGAAGGCCATCTCACCGTACCGCAGGTCACGCAGCAGGTGGCGGCCGAAGGCGCCCGGCGCGTCGTCGTGGTGACGGACGAGCCCGGCAAATATCCCGCCGATGCCGGCTTCGCGCCCGGCGTCGAGATCCGCCACCGCGACGACCTCGACGCGGTGCAGCGCGAGCTGCGCGAGACGCCGGGCCTCACCGTGCTGGTCTACGACCAGACCTGCGCCGCGGAGAAGCGGCGGCGCAGGAAGCGCGGCCAGTTCCCCGACCCGCCCAGGCGCGTCTTCATCAACGAGGCGGTCTGCGAAGGCTGCGGCGATTGCTCGCAGGCGTCGAACTGCGTCTCGGTGAAGCCGGTGGAGACCGAGTTCGGCCGCAAGCGCGCCATCGACCAGTCGAACTGCAACAAGGACTTCTCCTGCCTCAAGGGCTTCTGCCCGAGCTTCGTCACCGTCCATGGCGGGACGCCGCGCAAGCTCCAAAAGCCCGCGCTCGCGCTCGCCGAGGATCCCTTCGCCGCCCTGCCGCTGCCGGTGCAGCGCCCGCTCGGCGAGGCCTATGGCATCCTCATCACCGGCATCGGCGGCACCGGCGTCATCACGCTGGGCGCGCTCCTCGGCATGGCGGCGCATCTCGAGGGCAAGGGCTGCACCGCGCTCGACTTCTCCGGCCTGTCGCAGAAGAACGGCGCGGTGATGAGCCATGTGCGCATCGCTCCGCGCCCCGAGGATCTCCACGCCGTGCGCATCGCCGCCGGCGGCGCCGATTTGCTGCTCGGCTGCGACATGGTGGTGGCGGCGAGCCCCGCGGCTTTGTCGCGGGTGGAGCACGGCGTGACCCGCGCCGTCGTCAATTCCTATCTCGCGCCCACCGCCGCCTTCGTCGTCAACCCCGACGTCGATTTCGAGACCCTCGCCTTGCAGCGCGCGCTCAAGGCGGCGGCGGGCGAGAGCGGCACCGAATTCCTCGACGGCACCGGCCTTGCCACGGCGCTGATGGGCGACAGCATCGCCACCAACCTCTTCATGCTGGGCTACGCCTTCCAGAAGGGGCTGGTGCCGCTGAGCCTCGCCGCGATCCTGCGCGCCATCGAGCTGAACGCCGTCGCCGTCGAGGCCAACACGCGCACTTTCGCCTGGGGCCGGCTCGCCGCGCACGACCGCGCCAAGCTCGAGGCGCTGGCGCGGCCGGCGCTGCCCGAGGAAGCGGCGCCGGCGCCGGGCCTTGCCGAGCTCATCGAGCGCCGCGCGCGTTACCTCGCCGAGTATCAGGACGCCGCCTATGCTGCCCGCTATCGCGCGGCGGTGGCCGCCGTCGAGGCGGCGGAGAAGGCGCGCGGGCTGGGCCTTGCCGGCCTTGCCGAGGCGGTGGCGAAGAACCTCTTCAAGCTCATGGCCTACAAGGACGAGTACGAGGTGGCGCGGCTTTACACCGACGGCGCGTTCCTGCGCCGGCTCCGCCGCCAGTTCGAGGGCGAGGTGAGGCTCGAATTCCACTTGGCGCCGCCGCTCTTCGCCAGGCGCGATCCCGTCACCGGCGAGTTCCGGAAGCGCGCCTATGGCGCTTGGGTGTTCGGCGCCTTCAAGCTGCTGGCACGGCTGCGCTGGCTGCGCGGCACGCGGTTCGACGTCTTCGCCGTCACCGCCGAGCGGCGGATGGAGCGTCAGCTCATCCTCGACTATCGCGCGGTGATTGCCGAGCTTTGCGCGGCGCTCAGTCCCGACAACCACGCGCTTGCCGTCGAGATCGCGCGCGTGCCCGAGCAGATCCGCGGCTTCGGCCACATCAAGTGGCGCAACCTGGTGAAGGCGAAGGAGCGCGAAGCGAGTCTCTTGGCCGCCTTCCGCGCCCCCGCCGCCCGCGCCGCCGCCGCCGAATAGCCCACACCCGCTGCTCCCCCTCCCCCCTTGAGGGGGAGGGCAATCGCATATGGGCTGAACCGCGGGCGGGAAAGATTGACCACGGAGAGCAGACAGCCCTATTAAAGATGGACCAGAGAGACAGTGAGGCAGTGAGAAAACCAAGGGCTTTGGCGCGCAAAGCGCGCCAGTACTTCTTTCCTCACTGTCTCACTGTCTCTCTGGTGAATCTCTTCCTACCGCGGGCGCGGCGCCAAATGCGATAGCCCTCCCTCCCTGAGGGGGAAGGCCATCCCCGCTGCTCCCCCTCCCCCCTTGAGGGCATAACCCGTTCGCTCGCAGAGCGAGCGAACGGGTTATGGGTTGGGGTGGGGGGTGACGCGCATGAGAAGTGACTCCGGCTCCTTTTCGTCCTCAACGGCCCTCGCGCAACCCCGGGAGGAAATCGTCATGCGACGCCTGACCTCGCCTCGGGCCGCCGACCGCGGCAGAGGCGCCGCGGTCGACCGGCGACAACGCGATCAGTGACGTGCCGCCGCCGCGGGTCCCCCGAGCGCCTGCTCGAGTTCCTGGGCAAATTTGCGGCCGGCAACTGCCACCATCACGATCCCCCAGCCGGACGTGATCAGGTTGACGCCGACGATAACGCCGATCGCCCAGGCGGCGGAGATAGGCCAGCCGATAATGATGATCACGGCGAGCGCCAGATCCGAGATGCCGCTTGCCAGCATCCAGCCCCATGTGCCGGCCATGATGTCGCGATAGGCGACCGACGTCACGATCTGGAACACGCCCTCGGCGACGAAGAAGGCGATCAGCAACAGCGTGAGCGACATCTCGCCTGCGGCGGGCCTCCAGATAAGCAAGACGCCGACCGCGAGCGACAGAGCCGCCGTGACGAGGGTCCACAGAAAAGCCGGGATGTCGTGTGCCGAGAAAATT